>DATAQN010000069.1:0-50079 GCA_036264635.1 Xanthobacteraceae bacterium
TCGCGACGCGATCCACTCCGTACTCGGAAATTGAAGCGGAAAGTCATAAGCAAAGGAGAGTTCGATGGCGCCTATCAGGTATCGGGCGGCCGATGTCGACGGTTTCAAGGTCTTCTATCGTAAAGCGGGGCCGGCCAAAGCGCCGAAGGTGCTGCTGTTGCACGGCTTCCCGAGTGCGGGCCACATGTTTCGCGACCTGATCCCGCTCCTTGCCGACAAATTTCATATCGTCGCGCCGGATCTTCCCGGCTTCGGCCAGTCCGATATGCCGGCGCGGGAAAAGTTCAGTTACACATTCGATAATGTCGCCCGCGTGATCGAGCGCTTTACCGAAGTCATCGGCTTCGACCGCTTCGCGGTTTATGCCTTTGATTACGGCGCGCCGACCGGCTTTCGGCTCGCCGTGCGCCATCCCGAGCGGATCACCGCCATCATCTCGCAGAACGGCAATGCTTACGAGGAAGGCCTCAGCGAGGGCTGGACTCCGATCCGGGCCTATTGGCAGGACCCGTCGCCGGCGAACAGAAAGGCGCTCCGCGCTTTCCTCTCGCCGGAAACGACCCGCTGGCAGTACACGCACGGCGCGCCCGATCCAACGATCGTCTCGCCGGATGGCCAGAACCTCGACAATTATTACCTGGCGCGCCCCGGTGCTGATGAAGTCCAGCTCGATTTGTTCGGCGACTACAAGAGCAATGTCGCGCTCTATCCGAAATTTCAGGAATACTTCCGCACCCACAAGCCGCCGCTTTTGGCGGTATGGGGCAAGAACGATCCGTTTTTTTTGCCGCCGGGTGCCGAGGCCTTCAAACGTGATATTCCGGCCGCGGTCGTCCGCTTCCTCGACGCCGGGCATTTCGCGGTCGAAACGCATGCGCACGACATCGCTGAAAGCATTCGCGGTTTCCTGAAGTGATCGTCTCAGCAAAGCTGAAGCGTGCCGCTCCCGTCTCGATGGTGGGAGGTGAAGTCGGTCTGACGACCAAAGAGGGGGTGATGGCTGTGCCGCACACGACAAGGGGTCCGGAGCGGCTAAGCGCTTTCTCCGATGGGGTGTTCGCCGTTCTCATCACCGTGCTTGTTTTGGACCTGCGCCCCCCGGAGTTTCCGACCTTCAAAGCGCTCCTGTCGCTGTGGCCGACCTGGCTCAGCTATGCGGTGAGTTATCTGTTCATCGCCATCGTCTGGACCAACCACCATCATCTCTTGCGTTACGCCACCGAGGCCACGCCGCGCCTGATGTGGTTCAATTTCGCCCACCTGTTCTCGGTGTCGCTGCTGCCGCTGTCCACCGCCTGGATGGCGGTGAGCGAACTGGCGCCGCAGCCCGTGGCCTTCTATGCCGCGGTCTTTTTCCTGGTCAACGCGACTTACATCGCTCTGATCTGGGAGCTTATCGGGCGAACGCCGGTTGACGATGTCTTGCCGAGCGAGCGCAGGATCATGCGCGTCCGGTCGTTCGCGACCCTGTGCGTTTTCGGCGCCGCCGCTCTCGTGGCGTTGAAATATCCGCTCATCGGCCTCGGCATGTGCATTTGCTGCCTGGTCGTTTATCTGAAACCTGAAGCGCCAGGAGCCGGGAAGTAGCAATCCGCGGCATCGCGGTCCCGAAAAGCCTGCTCTCGGACTTGATCCGAGGGTGGAAACCGGTTTTCGGAGAAGACCACGCTCAAACAAAGGGCTGCGGCTTACATGGTGTGTTCCGGCGCAAGCTTGCACCTGCAAGCGCCCGCATCGCCCAGTTCGATTTGTATGGTCGGGTGCGCGATACGAAATCTGGCGTGAAGCTCCAGATCGATCTGCCGGAGAAATTCATCGCCGGGATGGCCCTTGGGCATGACAAGGTGGCAGGTCAGCGCCGTCTCGGTCGTGCTCATGGCCCAGACGTGCAGATCGTGAATCGCGTCGACGCCCGGCAAGTCCTGCAAATATCCGGCGACGGCCTTCGGATCGATTTCCTCGGGCACCGCGCCCAGGGATCGATTGACCGCCTCCCGCAACAGGCCCCACGTGCCCCACACAATGATCACCGATATGACGATGCTGACGGCGGGATCGAGCCAGCTCCAGCCCGTCAATAGAATTATGCCGCCGGCGATCACGACTCCGAGAGAGACCGCCGCATCTCCCACCAAATGAAGGAATGCGCCGCGGATGTTGAGATCGCCTTTTCGGCCGGACATGAGAAGCCAGGCCGAGAAGCCGTTGACGGCAATGCCGATCGCGGCGACGACCATCACGGTCAGTCCCGCCACTTCGCCCGGCTCGAAGAATCGCCCGATCGCCTCCCAGGCGATGCCGCCGGTCGCGACCAAGAGGATCACGCTGTTGAGCAGTGCGGCCAGAATCGACGCGGAGCGAAAGCCGTAGGTATAACGCGCTGTCGGATTGAGCTTGGCGAGAACATGCGCGCCCCAGGCGATGACCAACCCCAATGCATCGCCGAAATTATGCCCGGCATCGGCCAGCAGCGCCATGGAATGGGCGACGACGCCATAGAAAGCCTGGACGGCGACGAGACCTAGATTGAGCGCGGTCGCGATTGCGAATATCGGGCCGAAGTCTTTCGGCAAATGGGCGTGCAAATGGGCGTGACTATGACCGCGATGATCATGACCGGCATGACCATGCTGCGCGTGATCATGCGCCGCGTGATGAGGCTTACTCATCAAAGCAATATAACGCGGAAAGCCGCTGTTACACTATCACGGGCTCGCCGCGGCCGACCGCCCCGCTGGCAGTCGCTAGAACGCGCAGTCCTGGTAGCCCCAATTCGTGATGATACCGCCCTGCGCGGATCCCCAGATTTTGCAGAGAAAATATCTGCCCTCGTAGGTGGTGTGCCAATAATAGAGACTCCACCGGCCGTTATGCCCTCGCTGGATGGGAGGACCGAGCCTGGCAATGGCATCGCGAACGGGCTCGCCGCGATGGGCGTTAAGATCGGAGATAAAATTAGCGTCGTTGAAGCCGCACAGGATAGCTGCAATCGCAACCAGCGCGGCGGCCTTGGTGAGCTTTCGCAATTTAGCCTCCCATCATCCCAGCCGCTATCCTAAAACTCCGAGCAAGAATTGATGTTCCCGGCGCGTCTGCAAAGATCAGCCATGAAGTCACCGGCTGGTTTCTGGCTTAACGTAAATGCTTGCATACGATCCATCATATGCCTCCTTCCAGCCTCTCTTCCCCACGAGAAACTGCCGTAGCTGTTCATGGGCTTTCACCCAAAGCACCGTGTCGATTTTGTATTTCTCAAGCATGGCATCCCAAGCGGCCTCATCGATCTCCAATTGGCTCAGCTTGAAATAGTCACGCAGCAAATCATCCGGATAAGCGGTGGCTGCGCGGCCGTCTACGAAGACGGGGATGGCGCCTCGATTGCGAAAGATCAAAATTCCACCGTAATTCCAGTGGTTCAGCAGCCGCGCATGCGGAAAATGCGCTTCAAGATAAGAAACATCCTGCTCCGAGAGCATTTTGGGAAGTCCGAGAGCCGGATTTATTTGCATATAGATCAATGGCAGAGCGCAGGCCGCGATGATGCCGGCGCCCAATAGGGATCTTTGGACTCTGAAACTATTCGCCTCTTTAGGCAGTAGCCGGTCAAGGTGAAGCGCCAATGGAACGGTTGAGAAAAGGAAAAAGAAAGCCATGTAGCGAAATTGATAGAGTCCTAAAAATAAGAACAGCCAAGACAGCAGGCGTGACTCGATAGGACCGGCGCGTCCGCAGCGCAGTTCAAGCGCAACAAATATCAAGATGTATATCATGCCGGGAATGCTCCCCGGCACGGTTATATTCCGATAATAGGGCCACCACTCGGTGATGTAGGCTTGCGAAAAATGGCCTAGCACAGTCGTTAGGCCTTCATAGATGTGCCAGCCTAGGGGATTAATGAACGTTGCAATAAAGCAACCGACGCCCACGAGACTGTAGATTTTGAAATTCGTCCAATCCCGCTTGAGCAGCGCCACGCCGCCAAAAATACCAATAATAAAAAGACCAAGCGGAAAACCGCCGTGCAGGTTGGCCCACAGGACCATGATGACGGGCAGCAAAAAACGAGACTTCGTTTTTCTCAAACATTCTCCGTAGAATATGACGGAGAACAACATTGTGGAAACATTCGGCGAGGCGGCGAGATAAATGTTCGGAAACGATGCAAAAGCCGGATAAAGCAAGCTTGCGGATAAGACCGAAATACAAACCGCAGTCGCCGAGGCGCCGCTGCCGAGGCAGACGGACGCAAGATATCCGACCAGAACTGCGCCGCATATGACGACGAATAATACTAGGCCACCGAAATTTGCGTGTTGAAATATCGCGCTGGCGATCGCGTCCCAAAGCCACGAAAGATTAAACCATTGCCTGCCTTCAGTGGTGAACGACCATGGATCGTGGAAAGGGACATGCCCTTGGTCTCTGATCAAGTCGCCGGCGGCGAGGTGCCATCCCAAATCATAATGGCCAAGCAGGGCCGGCGCGTTCACGAGGTAATAGACGCATGCGAATGAAATGAGGAAGACATAAACTCCGGACCTCCGAACGTAAGAACTGATCATCTCTCGCCTTCTATCAAATTCGGATTCTGGACAATCCGGACACGGGAGCAAATGCGCGGCATGGGCGCTGGGAGCGCGTACGACAAATTGCGAGGTTACGCGATCGCGTGCCGGGCTGGGAGCGCGTCTAGCCGGTGACATTCGCGGTGGTCCCCAAGCGCGATGCCGATCTCAGCGTGAAAGGGCCTAGTCCTGCGCGACGCCACTGGCAATATACTGTGCGCCCAATGGGACGTGCCACAAACTGTGCTCGACGCGCCGTGCCAGCGGTGCCGCCGATGGCAGCAGCAGGAAATAATGCGATCGGGCGTCATGGAGCCCAGCATCCGCCATCAGCGCGCGCGTCTGACCGGCGTTTAGCAAAACCGCATCGCGGTCAAATTCGCAGCGTGATACCGCAAGCCTGGTCAATGGATTGAGCGGGTTATGCTCGATCAGGCAGACGAGTCCGCCGGGGCGGACGACCCGCCGCATCTCGCGCAGAAAGCACGCCCACTGCGATGGCGGCACATGATGCAGCACGCAGATCGCTAGCGAAAGATCGAAGGTCGCATTATCGTAAGGAAGAGTCTCGCCCGCATAGGCTTCGTACTCGACCCCCGGATTTCTGATCCGGGCTTGAGCGATGCTGGCCGCGGAGACGTCAGCGCCGCATATCCGGCCGAACATGCCTCGTACGAACGGATGCAGTTCGCCGATGCCGCAGCCGACATCGAGCATGTCAGGCTTGTGCGGTCCGTGCAGGCGGGCGGTGACGAGCTCGCGTAGCGCGTCCGCTTTAGCCTCGGTGAAGAAGCTGTGCGGAAGGCCCGAGAAGTCAATCGATGATTGGACGACCGCGCCAAAGCTCTTGTCGTATTTATCGAATAACGCGCCCATGTCACTCGCCTATACGTGCCCTGTCCGCCGATGCGCGCAACAGCGCGCGTATTTGCTTTGGCTCCCGCTCCTGCTCGAACCCGAGTTTTTGCGACACGACATATAACGGTCGCCGTTTCACCTCGGCGTGGATGCGGCCGATATAGAGGCCCATGATGCCGGTCATGAGCATGTTGATGCCGCAGAGGAACGAAATGACAATGATGGTCGATGACCAGCCCTCAACGAGATGGCTGTTCATGAACCAAAGACCGGCCACATAGAATCCGTAGAGGACCGCGCAGGCGGACACGGCCAATCCAAACCAGATCGCGAGCCGCAGTGGGGCGTCGGAAAAGCTGAGCGCGCCGTTGACCGCCAGCCGGAGCATCTTCAACAGCGGGTACTTGGTTTCGCCCGCCGGCCGTGGCAACCGATGAAATGTCACTTCGGTTTGCCGAAAGCCCAGCCAGGCGATCATGCCCCTGATAAAGCGATCTTGCTCCGGCATGCTGCGCAATGCGTCCAACACCTTGCGATCGATCAGCCGGAAGTCTCCGACATCCGCCGGTATAGCGACCGAGGACATGCGCCCGAGCAGCTTGTAGAACAATTTCGCGGAGCCGCGCTTGAAGGCGGTCTCACCCGCGCGTGACAAACGGCGCGCATAGACGACTTCGAATCCTTCTTTCCATTTGGCGATCATCTCTGCGACGACCTCGGGCGGGTCTTGCAGATCGGCGTCCATCACGATGATCGCTTCTCCGGCCGCCGCATCCATTCCGGCCGTGATCGCGACCTGATGACCGAAATTGCGCGACAGGCCGATATAGCGGTAGCGGGGATCGTCCCGGACAAGGGATTGCAGGACGATGGGGCCGCAATCGGAGCTGCCGTCATCAACAAAGATCGTTTCGGCAGGTCCGTCGAGTTGCTCCATCAGCAACCCAATGCGCCGCAGCAGCATCGGCAGGACGGCGGCCTCGTTGAAGACCGGCACGACGATGCTGTAGCGAATGCCCGAAAGATTGTCCGCCATGGAGATTTCCGCTCGCGAGTTATGACGAGCTTAAGCCGCGAGACTAGGCCGCGGCTGGTTAACGCGACCTTGCAAAGTCTGCGTAGGATTGTGTCTTTGCTTGCCAAAGCTGAAATTGCTGAGAATGTTCTTTCTCAAATACTTCTTTGTGCATCGTCACGGGCAGTGCCGGCTCGCGCGCGAGCTGACCGTACAAGCTTCATGGTCACTGTCTCACGCTGTCAGCGTTACTCGCTCCTTAACAGCGCGAATGCATGCGAGGGCGGCAGGCGATGGATTGCCCGCACCGAAGGTGCTGCCCTCGGCATAAGCCTGGGGCGAGTCTCATGCGGCGGACGAAAATTACGGGTCAACAAAAAAGTTGGCGGCACAATGTGCCGCCAACCAGTCGACGCCGAACCAAGAGGGAGATGCACTCGATTCGTCGCCAGCACGCCGCGATGAGTGGGAAATGAGGCATTTCGCGGCTTTGCCGTTGGTCGATTGCCGTTTCCGTTGCGCTGGTGGAGATCGCGAGGCGCGCCGCTTCACCTAACCTTCCGCAGCGCGTGGCGCCGGGTTGGCTTCACATCGAGATAAAGAGTGCGCGTTTGGTTTGTGGTCGATGGAGCCCATGAGCCCCAATGCTGTGCGCCGTCGGCGTCGTAATAGCGCGGCAACGGGCTTCCGTAATGGCTGAAGGATTGAGCCGATGCCGGCGCGGATCCGACAGTGGCGAGTGACCCGAATAGAACGGCGCCGGCTGCAACAGCGATGGCATATTTGGTTGTACGCTTCGTCAGCGCATTTGAACGGTCGATTGCGCTTGTGCCGATAGCAGATTTGAAGGCTGGAATAGATGGGAGCATGGCAACTCTCTTGTCTTGGAGACTGGGTAGGAGTGGGGCGCGTTTTTCAGCAGCGGCCGCGGCAGATGATCAGCTTTTGGTCCAACTGCACGTTGAGGCGCTCTTGTGCGCGCTCCAGAGCCGTTGGCGGTTTGTCTGCGGGAATGTCGGCCACTCTTGGCTGCCGATGGCCGACAGGGGCAAGCCAAGGCAAATGGGACGTCAGATCTTTTGCCGAATCTTGTTCAGATCTCGAGCCTTGTTCAGATCTCGAGCTTTGCAAATACCGACCATCGTCCGCCGCGCGGCTGGCCGCTGATACACTGCTGGAAGAGCTGGACGCGTTCAGTTGCGGCGTGGCGTTTGCCGGCGAAAGCAAGCCGAAAAGGGCAACACCGGCGGCGACGATGGCAGCATATTTGATTGAACGTCCATTCGAAGGATGTGCATCCTGGACAGAGACGCGGGGACCAGGAGGCGTGCGACGAGCCGAACCCAAAATTGGGATGGAGACGGACATGGCGACTCTCCTCTTCGGAGGCTCCGGATGAGCAACTCCACTGAGGTGTCACGTAGCAGCGAGAGCGCGTGCGCTTAATGCCGACGGGGATCAAACATATGCCCGTTCGTCTCACTCATCCGAATGCGTCTCGATCAGCTCCGCCGCCACGGGAACGGCACCGCCATCCTCCCCCGTGATAACGGGGGAGGTACGCCATGCGGAGCATGGCGGGTGGGGGCGACGGCGATGCAGCGGGGCAGGAGATTAAAAACGCGCGATGCGGTGGCGACGTTTGCTTCGCGTGAATCTTTGCCCCGCGGCGCGGCCCGCGCCCTACCTCCGTGCTCCGCACGACTACCTCCCCCGCTATCGCGGTGGAGGATTTATTTCTCTTCGATCTCGCGCAGGATGCGATAGGATAGGAATCTTCAGTGGGTGATCACCGGTACGATATTACGGACCCGGTGAGGGAGGCTTTCATGCGTGTTGGTGCGATAAGGCAAGCGACACTGATCTGTGTCGTCTTATTCTTTATTGGCGGCATCGGCGCGGCGGCGGCTCAGACCATGAGCTATGCCGAGGCGATCTCGCAGCTGGCCACGGCTTGCGGCCGCGACGTTGCCAGATATTGCCGCGGCATTCCGCTCAGCGGCGAGCTGAAAAATTGTCTCGACGGCCATGCCAGCGTGCTGTCGCCGGTTTGTGCGCAGACCCGCGCCACGGTCTATGACTCGATCAGCCGCCGCGCTGCGGCGCAGCGCAATATCGGCGACATTTGCGAACCGGATATCGAGCGGCTGTGCGGCACCTCGCATGCCGACGCGCATCTCATCGAGTGCCTGAAAATGACGTCGCCTTCGGCGATCAGCGCGCGCTGTAACCAGGCCTTCCTCGATTCCGGCTGGCGCACGGAAAGGGCGCAACAATGAAAGCGCATTATCTTTCGGCCGTTGCGGCCATTGCTTTCGCGCTGGTCGTCACGGCGGCGCTGGCGCAAAACCGTATCGGCGCGGGCCAGATGACCAACAGCCTCGCCGCTGTCAGCGGCGACACGCGGCTCGATTTGACCGCCTCGCAAATGCGGCAGGCCGCGCTCGACAATATCCGCAATTTTCCGGGCAACATTCCGCCGCGGCCGCTGAGCTTTCCGCAGCTGGAAAATCTGGCGCAGTTCACCGTGGAAGTGGACTTTGATTTCAATTCCGCGGTGATCAAGCCGTCGTCCTATCGCACCGTCGGCTCGATCGCCGACGCGCTGCATAATCCGATCCTGCTCGGCTATGGCTTCCTGGTCATCGGCCACACCGATTCTGTGGGCGGCCGCGAATATAATATCGGGCTCAGTCAGAAGCGCGCCGACGCCATCGTCGCGGCTTTGGTCGATCCGTTCGGGGTCAATCCCGCCGTGTTGCAGCCGGTCGGCTTGGGCGAAGAGCAATTGCGCGATCCCAGACATCCGACCTCGGGCGTCAATCGGCGTGTGCAGCTGATCAATGTCGGCAAGAAATTCTGCTTCGGCCGTACTGGCGAACAGTTTCAGTGCCAGTGAAAATGTAGCCCGGATGGAGCGTAGCGTAATCCGGGAGCAGCGGTGAAGCGTCGCGATCGTCCCCGGATTGCGTGGAGCGTGTCATCGGGCCGGCCACTTCGGGCCGGACCCGTTGGCTCCATCCGGGCTACAACTCACGGCCGCAGATACGCGTAGCCTTGCGCCTGCAATTGCGCGAGGCGGACCACGCCGCCTTTGTCGGCAACGGCAAAGCTCGGCAACAGGTCCTCGAGCGTCACGTTCTGCGCCCGCATCGTGTTGGTGCAGGCGTGCAGCTTCAGCCCGTTCTTTGACAAATCGGCGGTACGCTTGGCCCGATCGGGCGAAGCGTCCGCGCTGTGAAACGCCTTCAAAGCAGGGCCATGAACGACCAGCGCGATGGTGACTTTGTCCGGACCGCCCATGCCTTTGTAGTGATTATCGATATTGCCGAGCACGAAATCGACCTTGTCGAGATCGGCGAGGTGATAGACGACTTTGGCAGCGTCGGGCGTGTCGGCTTTGGCGCGGCTCACCAGCAGCGAAGCCGGCGTGAGCGCAAGCGCGAATTGCAGCAAATTGCGTCGGCGCATGAGGACTCCTCTTATTTTTTGTGCCGCATCGCGGCGAGTTCCTTGCGATCGGTGACGAGCGATCGGCATTCGTCGAGACTAACACGATCGAGCCGGAAAATCTTGTCGTCGGCGCCGCCTTGCAAGCTCCGCAACGGGGCGTCGTCCGGATCGGTGCCTTTCCAGATGCGGATACGGTCCAGCTTGGCGATAACCGAATTATCGCCGTTGGCAAGGCTGACGGTGATGCCGCCGCCGTCGCAATCGACATTGCACGGGAAATCGATTGTCGCGGCTGTTCCCGGATCGGCCTCTGCATTGCGCACCGGCGGCGCGTGGCCGCAGTCGCCGCTCGAATCGAAATCGCCCGGCTGGTCGCGGAAATTGACGCCGAGCCGGAACGAATAGTTGAGATATTTGTCGTCTTCCATCTTCTCCGACGTGATGAGGAGCCTCATCGCGGTGACCTTCTGCTGCGGATGCGCCGCCATATGCGCGGTATCATAGCGGCGCACGAAACACGCATAGGCTTTCGCCTGGCCGACATTGCCGGCGAAAAAGCGCTTGGCGAAATCGCTGTCGGCCTGCTGCTCGTCGGCCCGGGCGGAAGGACCGCCAGATGTGATCGCCATGGCCGCCAGTACGATGACCGCGACCGAAAATCCAGACCGCCGCGAACTTGCGCGCAAAGACCGCATCTCAATCCCCATGCCACTGATACATTATGCTTAGTCGCCGGCCCTTTGCCGGCCGTTCAAGCGGCGCGAAACGGTATAAGATGCCGCAAAACATCAAGCCTTCGCAGCGAGGGCAAAGGGTCGAGGGGAGGAACAATATGACATTCCGGTTTGGCCGCGCGGCGGCGCTCGCGCATTTCGCCGTTGCCGCGGCCATCGCAACGACTGCGGCGGGCGTGACGGCGGCTCGAGCCGACAATTATCCGTCCAAGCCCATCACCATTATCGTGCCGGCATCGCCGGGCGGCGTCACCGATATGCTCGGCCGCCTGCTGGCGCAGCATTTCATGGCCGATTTCGGCGCGCAGGCCGTGGTCGAGAACAAGCCCGGCGCCAACAATCAGGTCGCCGCGGAATATGTCACGCATCAGCCGGGCGACGGCTATACGCTGTTCATCGGCCCGGAGACGACTTTCATCGTCAATCCGACACTGTACGATCATCTGCCCTATGATCCGGTACATGGCTTCACGCCGATCTCTGGCCTGGTCCAGATCGATCACGCGCTCATTCTCAATCCGGCCGTGCCGGCCAATAACGTCAAGGAGCTGATCGCACTCGCCAAGGAGAAGCCGGGCCAGCTCAACTACGGCACCTATGGCGTCGGCTCGAGCGGGCATCTGAACATGGAAATGTTCAAGACCATGACCGGCACCAATATGGTCCCTGTGCACTACAAGGGCGCGACGCCGGCAATGCAGGACGTCATGGGCGGACAGATCCAATTGATGTTTGTCTCGACCGGCAGCGGCATGCCGCAGGTCAAGGCCGGCACCGTGAAGATGATCGCGGTCGGCGCGCCCAAGCGCATGGCGCTGTTGCCCGATGTGCCGGTCATTGCCGAGACCGTGCCCGGCTTTGTCGCGGTGTCATGGTTCGCCCTGTTCGGTCCCGCCGGCATGCCGGCCGATGTGACCAAGAAGCTCAACGACGAGGTGCGCAAGACCTTCGCTGATCCCAATGTGCAGAAGACCTTCCTCGATACGCAATATTTCGAGTCCATCGCCGGAAGCCCAGAGGACCTGACCAAACGCATCGCCACCGAAGAGCCGAAATGGCGCAAGCTCCTCGAGGACGCGCATATCAAGCTAGAATGAGCGTCTCAACCGGCCGCCTGTCTCAAAACGGAGATCAGCTGCGTGTTTTGCGCGGCAGTTTGCCGTAGATCTTTGCTGCCTTCTTTGCACAAGTCGCGCAGCGGCAGCCGAACGGCGCGATGAACAGATCGAAATAGTCCTTGCCGTAGTCGAGCGTGATCTCTTCGCCAGCCACGATCTCGCGCAGCGCCACGAAGACCAGCTGGCCCTTGCGCAGCACCGCTTCGCAATTCGGCCGGCAGGCGTGATTGATGTAGCGCCCGAGATTGCGCCGCGAGGAGCCATCGATGGTCCAGCGCGCATTGAGTTCGAACATGTATTTGGCCTTCCCCTCGCGCTCGCGGCGATGGGCTTCCGCGGTCGCAATGCGCTTGCCCTTGTAGGTGACGATATAGGCGCGCTTGGCGAACGGCTTGACGGCGAACAGGCCAAGCCCGGTCGGCGAACGGCCGACGCGAACGGCGCGCGCCGCGGGAGCGCGCGACGCGGCCGTGCGCGAAGATCCCTTACGTTGATTTGCGATTTGCGGAGACATGCTCCGCCATTAGAGCATGAGTCACAAAAGGGAAAGCGGCTTTGCCGGCGGATCGCGCCTCGCGCACAGGATTCCCGTGATAGCCGACCGCGCGGCGGCTTATTTGAGTCGGTCGCTGATCTTGTCGAGACCGGCTTTGGCGCAAGCCTCATCGAGATCGCCACCCGGCGCGCCGCCGACGCCGATCGCAGCGATCGCCTCGCCGCCGCTCTTGATCGCGACCGCGCCCGGCGTCAGCAGAATATGCGGCAGCTTGGCCAGTCCGCCGGGCGAAGGCGTCGCGCCGAGCCGCTGGCTCACGGCGCTGTTGACTTCTTCCCCGCGCGGCGCGCCGAGCATCAGGACCGTGTAGGCCTTGTCGTGCGAGGCTTCGAGCGCCGTCATGGTCGCGCCGTCGCCGCGCAACATCGCCTGCGTCACACCGTCAGTATCGACGACGGTCGCGGTTACCTTGTAGCCCTGCTTGGCGCAGGCCGCGACCGCCTCGCTGACGGCTTCCGCGGCAAGCGTGGCGCCGAGCCGGCGCGTGGTCAGCACATTATCGGCGCGGGCCGGGATCGACGTTGCCACGACGCCGAAAATGCAAAGCGTGGCGAAAGCGGGCGATGCTGCCTTTCTCGCGGCAAATCTCATGGCGCGGTCTCCTCACAGTTGCGGGTTGGCTTGCGAATGAACACCGTGGCGCCCAGACAATTCCCGCAAGGCCGCGATGCAGATCGCGACGTCCGCCGCCGTTGCCCGTTCCGTGCTCCGAGCTATAAATCGGCTTGCCGCACCTGCTCGCCCGCCGCCCATTCCGTCCAGGCAACGCCAAAATCACTGCAACGAGGAACACCGAAGGAACAACCATGCACACCATCACCCTTGAAGAGCACTTTACCACCCCCGCCTTCCGCGCCGGCGCCGGACGGCATCGCGAGGAACATGCCAAAAAGGTCGGCGGCCGCCTGGTCAAGGTTTTCGCGCAATTGGCCGAAGTCGGCGACAGCCGCATCGCCGAAATGGACGCCGCCGGCATCGACATGCAGGTGCTGTCGCTCACTTCGCCGGGTTGCGAGCAATTGGAGGCAGCCGAGGCAATCGCGCTCGCCCGCGAAGCCAACGATTTCCTGGCCGAGATGGTGAAGAAATATCCCAAGCGCTTTGCCGGCCTCGCCGTAATGCCGACCGCGGCGCCGGACAAAGCCGCCGCCGAGCTCGAGCACCGGGTGCGCGATAACGGCTTCGTCGGCGCTGTCATCCACGGCCACAATCGCGGCCGTTATTTCGACGACAAATTCTTCTGGCCGATTTTCGAGAGCGCGCAGGCGTTTGAGGCGCCGATCTATCTGCATCCGACGCTGCCGCCGCAGGCCGTCATCGATGCGTCCTTCTCTGGATTCGCCCAGCCGGTGACCGACGCTTTGGCCGGCTCAGGCTGGGGCTGGCACATCGAGACTGCGGTTCACATTCTGCGTCTGATCCTCGGCGGCGTATTCGACGCGTTTCCCAAGCTGCAATTCGTCATTGGCCATCTCGGCGAGGCGCTGCCCTTCATGATCCAGCGCTTCGAAGAAAGATTGCCGCCGTCGCTGACCAAGCTGCAGCGCCCGGTCAGCGCTTATCTCCGCGAGAACATCCACTACACCATCGCCGGCTTCAATTTTCCGCAGACCTTTCTCGATCTCCTGCTCGAGATGGGCGTCGACCGCATCATGTTCTCGGCCGACTATCCCTACAACACGATGGAAGCGGCGCGCGCATTTCTCGAACAGATCCCCGTGAGCGCCGGCGACCGCGCCCGCATCGCTCACGCCAATGCGGAAAAGCTGTTCAAATTGTAATTCAAATTGTAGCCCGGATGTAGCGAAGCGAAATCAGGGGTGGGCTGTGCCGGTTGTCGCGCTCATCCCGGATTGCGCTTCGCTGCATCCGGGCTACACGGGGACCAGATGAACTTCGGCGAACGCAATTTGTCCGTCGACTTTGACTTAACACCTAACGACTTTCACAACCCACATTTAGGACGCGTGGCGTTATCGACTCGGTATGAGCTCGATCCTGTCAATCGCGGTGTCGGGAATAACGGCTTCATCGGAGCGTCTGCAGGACTCCGCGAGCAACGTCGCCAACGCCGAATCCGATGGTCCTACGCCGTCGGCCAGTGCTGCGACGCAGGCGCAATATCCGCAGCCCTATACGCCCAAGCTTGTCCGTCAGGTCGCGACTGCGGGCGGCGCCACCAGGGCCTACACATCCAATGTGCAGCCGGCGAGTGTTCTCGCCTACGACCCGACCGCGCCCTATGTCGATCAAAACGGCGAAGTGGCGAAGCCGAACGTCAACATCACCAGCGAAGCCTATCAGCAGCTCACCGCCCGCTACGACTTCGTCTTGAACGCCTACGTCGCCCGCGTCTATTCGCGGATGCAGAAGTCGGTCGTGGATATCCACGCGTAAGGTCGATCCGCTTATTGCCGCGCCCGCCAAAAGGGTGGCGTGCAAAAGCTCCCGTTTCAGACCAGAGCGTCAGTCAGCGCGCTTACTCTCAACGACAAAACAAGGCTCGTTGGTGGTGTAGCAGTCGTGGTAACGCCCACGCGAATCCCGATAATAATTCTCGACTTTGCACGGCACTTCGATGCCGCATGAACTGCCCTGAGCCACCGCAGGCTCGAACGCGCGCTCAAAAACGAGCGCAACCAGCGCTCCCGCAATCACCGTCAGAACCACTTTCGTATACGTGTCAGTCATATCCCCTCCGCTTGGCAATTTAGCACTCGCCGCCGTGCAACTCTAAGATGTCGCAAATCCCGCTGGCAATCTCTGCCAAAGAGTATCATTTAATAAAATCGGCTGTGCAGCACGGCTTCTCCGCATGCCCGGTTCAACTCGAATAGGACGCACCGACATATGAACGCCCCCCTGACCGAACATCCGCTTCCGCCCTATAAGCACACGCCGCTGTTTCCGCTCGGCAAGGACAAGACCACGTACCGAAAAATCGCCGATGGCGTGAAGGTCGAGCGCGTGATGGGCGAGGAGGTGATCGTGGTGCCGCGCGAGGCGCTCCGGGCGCTCGCGGAAGCCGCCTTTACCGACATCAATCACCTGTTGCGGCCGGCGCATCTCGCTTCGCTCAAAGCCATCGTCGAGGATCCGGAAGCCTCGTCGAATGACAAGTTCGTTGCTTACGATTTTCTCAAGAACGCCAATATCGCCTCGGGCGGCGTGCTGCCGATGTGCCAGGACACCGGCACGGCCTTGATCATGGGCAAGAAAGGGCGGCTCGTTTGGAGCGCGGGCGACGACGAGGCGGCGCTTGCCGAGGGCGCGCGCGACGCTTACCTCAAACGCAATCTGCGCTATTCGCAGCTCGCGCCGCTCTCGATGTTCGAGGAGAAGAACACGCGCAACAATATGCCGGCGCAGGTCGAGATTTTCGCCGAAGCCAAGGGCGATGCAGACGCCGCTTACAAACTCCTGTTCATCGCCAAGGGCGGCGGTTCGGCCAACAAGGCGTTCCTGTTCCAGGCCACGCCGTCGATCCTCACCCGCGAGCGATTGCTCGCGTTCCTGAAAGAAAAGGTCCTCACGCTCGGCACCGCGGCTTGCCCGCCGTACCATCTCGCCATCGTCATCGGCGGCACCTCGGCTGAAATGACGATGAAGACGGTGAAGCTCGCCTCCTGCAAATATTACGACGAACTGCCGGATCACGGCTCGGAAGACGGCCACGCCTTCCGCGACAAGGAGATGGAGCAGGAAATCCAGAAAATGACGCAGTCGCTCGGCGTCGGCGCGCAATTCGGCGGCAAGTATTTCTGCCATGACGTGCGCGTGATCCGCCTGCCACGTCACGGCGCTTCGCTGCCGATCGGGCTTGGCGTGTCATGCTCGGCCGATCGCCAGGCGCTTGGCAAGATCACCAAGGACGGTGTGTTCCTCGAAGAGCTCGAGCACAATCCGGCGAAATATCTGCCGGAGATCGACACCACGAAGCTTGGCGGCGACGTGGTGAAGATCGATCTCACCCGGCCGATGAAAGAGATATTGGCGGAGTTATCCAAGCATCCGGTCAAGACGCGGCTGTCGCTCAACGGTCCGATGATCGTGGCACGCGATCTCGCGCATGCCAAATTGCGCGAGCGCCTGGAGAAAGGCGAGGGCCTGCCGGATTATTTCAAAGACCATCCGGTCTATTACGCCGGGCCCGCGAAGACCCCGGAGGGCTATGCGTCGGGCGCGTTCGGCCCGACCACCGCCGGCCGCATGGATTCCTTTGTTGCCGATTTCCAGGCCGCCGGCGGCTCCATGGTCATGCTGGCCAAGGGCAATCGCGCGGCTGCAGTGCGCGACGCCTGCCAGAAATATGGCGGCTTCTATCTCGCTTCGATCGGCGGCACCGCGGCCAATCTCGCCGAGCACTGCATCAAGAAGGTCGAGTGCATCGAATATGCCGAGCTCGGCATGGAGGCGATCTGGCGCATCGACGTGGTCGATTTCCCGGCCTTCATCGTCATCGACGACAAAGGCAATGACTTCTTCAAAGAACTGAATTTGGGTTAGAGCATGATCCGGAAAAGTGGAAGCCGGTTTTCCGAAGAGATCATGCTCCAACAAAGAGAGCTAGACCATGATCCGATTCAACTTGATCGGATCATGGGCTAGTGTTTTCTGCCCAGGGCCGGTCACCGCAATGTGCGCCCATCGCGCCGGCGCGATGGAACCCTTTTGCGGGGCCAGCGTCTATGAAACCGGGTGGGAAAATATTCAGGGACGCGCCATTGCCGGAGTACAAACGCACTCGCTACGCGCAGGTTTTGGTCGCGGTTCTCGCGCTCCTGGCGGTGCCGCGGTTTGCCGCAGCGCAGCCGCCGCCGGCGCCGCCGGTGGTTCCGGCGCCACCGGCGCCGGTCGTGTTGAAGGTCGGGATCGCGGACCCCTCGAACACGGTGCTTGCTCTTTATATGGCGCGCGCCGCTGGTCTTGATGTGGCGCAGGGCCTCAAGATCGACATTGTCGACATGAGCGGCGGTAGCCGCGGCGCCGAGGAACTGCAGGCCGGCCGCATCGATATCATGCAGGCTGGCTTGTCGGCTGTGGTCAAGGTCAATCAGTCGGGCGGCAACCTGCGTCTCATCGCCTCGCTGTCGAATGTCATGCGCTTTGTTCTGTTCGTGGGGCGCGGCGTCACGTCCGCCGCCGACCTCAAGGGCGCGACGATCGGCATCAGCACGTCCGGCTCCGAGAGCGATTCCGCGGTCACGCTCGCCCTGCAGAAGCTCGGCCTCAGCCGCGACGACGTCACCATCAAGGAATACGGTAGCAGCGCGCATCGGCTCGCCGCGCTCCGGTCGGGCGAGATCAAGGCCGCTCCGCTTGATGAGCCCGCCGCCTCGGCCGCGCGCCAGGCAGGCCTCACCGATCTGGTCGATTTCGTGCCGATGCAGATCCCCTGGCTGTTCGCGGGCATTGCCGTGCGCCACGACGATATCGGCGTGCGGCGTGATCTGCTCACGCGCTTTCTCAAGGCTTCCATCGAGGGCAATTACATTGCGCTCGCTGACGAGAAGCGCGCCAAACAAGTCCTGGCGAAAGACCTGAAAATCACCAGCGAAAAGAGCCTTGAAATCGCCTATCGCGATTTCGTCGCCCAGGCGCCGCCCAATCTCGAGCCGTCGCTGACCGGCGTGCAGAACATCTTGAAAGTGTTTCCGAATGCCAGCCAGAATGTCGGCGATTTCGTCGACCTGAGTTTCCTCGACGCGCTCAAGAATCAGGGCTTCTTTACCGCCATGGAAGCGAAATATGGTCAGCATGAGCAAAAGCCGTGAGCCCGCAGCCGGCTCAGCTGAAGCCGATTGTTGACTGGCTCCTCGACGGCGCGCGCTCCGCGCCATTGGCGCAAGACGTTATGACCGAATTGTGCGAGCGCCTGAGCGCTTACGGCCTGCCGCTATGGCGGGGCGTCGTGTTCGTGCGCACCTTGCATCCGCAGGTGCTCGGGCGGCGGTTCATTTGGCGTCCGGATACCGGAACGGTGACGACCGAGGCGCCGTTCGAATTGCTCGATCGCGAGACTTTCCGCAATAGTCCGATGGCGCAGGTCAACAATAGCGGCGCCACGGCGCGTTTTCACCTCGTCGATCCGGATTGTCCGATGAATTATCCGATCTTGCAGGATCTGCGCCAGGAGGGTGTCACCGATTATCTCTTGTCGCCGCTGTACTCTACCAACGGCGAAGTTCATTTCGCCTCGTGGGCGACGAAAAAGCCGGGCGGTTTCACCGAGGCAAATCTCGCCGCCCTCGAAGCTATCGTCATGCCTTTGGCGCGCGTTGCCGAAATCCGTGCTGCGCGAAGAATAGCCGCAACTCTGCTGTCGACCTATGTGGGGCAGAAAGCCGGAGAACGGGTTCTTGCCGGCCAGATCAGGCGCGGCACCACCGAGGCGATCCACGCAGCGATCTGGCTTTCCGATATGCGCGGCTTCACCAAGCTTGCCGATCGGCTGCATCCGCAAGACCTTGTCGACCTGCTCAACCGCTATTTCGATTGCCAGGTGCCGCCGATCCTTGAAGGCGGCGGCGAGGTGCTGAAGTTCATGGGTGATGGGCTTCTCGCCATCTTTCCCTTTGCCCATGGCACAGATGCCGCGGTCTGCGCCACGGCGCTCAAATCGGCGCACGTCGCGCGCGACAATGTCAGGAAGCTTGATGCCGCCTCAGACGGCGCGCCGAGCGTGCGTTTCGGGCTCGCGCTCCATGTCGGGGATGTGCTCTTTGGCAATATTGGCGGCGGCGATCGGCTGGATTTCACCTGTATCGGTCCGGCGGTGAATTTGGCCGCGCGCCTGGAAAAGCTTGCCGGTCAATTGGGCCGCACTATTCTGGCGTCGGAAGATTTTGCACAATATTGCGCGGATGGCTTGCGGCCGCTCGGCAAGTTTGCCATTGCGGGCTTTGCTGCGGAACGCAACGTGTTTGGTCTGTGTGACGAAGAAAAGGAACTGCAATGAATATGGTGACGGCAAATGCCGCTGCGGCGCAGACTTCGGCGAGGGTCAAAGGCCCGATCGTGTGGCTCGATATGGATCAGCAGGAGCTCGACGACGCCTATGATCAGATCGTCTATGCGCCGAACCGTGACCAGGTCGCCAAGCGCCGGCTGGCCAATAGCGCCGAGGCACGGGCGCGGCTCGGCGAGCCGCTGCGGCTCGCTTATGGGCCGACCCCGATCGAGGGGCTCGATGTCTATCGCACCGAGAAGCCGAACGCACCGGTCGCAATTTTTATTCATGGCGGCGCCTGGCGCAACGGCACGGCGTCCGAATTCACCTGTCTCGCCGAGCCTTTTGTTCATGCCGGCGCGCATTTCGTGGTGCTCGATTTCACCAATGTCGACAATGCTGGTGGCAGCCTATTTCCGATGGTCGAGCAGGTGAGGCGTGCGGTGGGTTACGTCTATCGCAACGCTGAATCGTTCGGCGGCGACCACAACCGGCTGCATCTGATCTCCCATTCCTCCGGCTCGCATCTGGCCGGCTGCGTGGTGACGAACGACTGGGCCAAGGACGGATTGCCCCTCGACATTCTCAAAGGCGCGGCCTTCTCGAGCGGCATGTATGATCTCAAACCGGTGCGGCTATCGAAGCGCTCCAAATATGTGAAATTCACTGACGCGATGGAGGATGAGCTCTCGGCCATCCGCCATCTCGACCGGCTCAATACGCCGCTCGTCCTCACTTACGGCACTTACGAGACGCCGGAATTCCAGCGTCAGACACGCGATTTCGCCGCCGCCGTGAAAGCCGCCGGTAAGCCGGTCGAGCTCATTGTCGGCGAAGGCTACAACCACTTTGAAATGCTGGAGACGCTCAACAATCCCTACGGCCTGCTTGGCCGCGCGGTGTTCAAACAAATGGGATTGAGGTGAGCGCTGTTTCTTCGGAAAGCGCGAAAATCGAGGAATCCACCTCGCTGCGCTGCAGCGTTCCCGATGCCGGCAGCTAGGCGGCCGCCGGCTTTTGGCTCGATGCCCGGCGCACCGAAGTGCGGATCAGTTCGGCACCGCAACGCCGGCAGGCATAAACAGTGTCTTCGACGTCCGCAGAAACCGGCCGGTGGCCGTTATAGGCCATCCGCCCCGCGCAAACCGGGCAGGGCATCATCAAAGACGGCAGACTTGACGCAGGTGCAGCCGCTGGATGGCGCATGTGGCAAACCCTTGATCGGCCGGTACTGAAAGATGACCAATTTGTGAATTACTTCCCTCTTTTGAGTTGGAGTCAAGAAAAAATTGTGCGTTGCACCCTTTTTGATTGCGTTGCGGCAAGCCTTCCCCAACCCTGGCTCCAGCCGCCCCATTCCGGGACTGTGCAATTGCAACAATTGAGGGGCCTAAATCGTTCCGGGGTGGGGCGTTGGAACCGTCATTCACTATGAATTCAGGCGGCCAATGCGGTCGCTGCGATACACGGCACGCCGAGCGCGGCGAGCGCCGAACGGGTCGCCGCGACCGAGCCGTCGATATCGATGCCGCGGCAGGCGTCCTCAATGACGAAGGCTGCGAAATTTTCCCGCCGTGCGTCCTCGGCCGAGTAGCGCACGCAAAAATCGAAGGCGAGGCCGGCAAGAAATACGCGCTTCGCGCCGCGCTCGCGCAAATAACCGGCAAGTCCGGTCGATGTCTTGCGATCGTTCTCGTAGAACGCCGAATAGGAATCGATCGCACGGTTGAGGCCTTTGCGCACCACGAGACCAGCGTGCGGGACGCGCAGCGCCTTGTGAAACGCGGCGCCCGGCGTTTCCTGCACGCAATGGTCGGGCCAAAGCACCTGGAGGCCGTAAGGTGCCGTGATGGTCTCGAACGCCGCTTTGTCTGGATGCATGGACGCGAAGGAGAAATGCCCGCGTGGATGCCAATCCTGCGTCAGCACAACGTGACGAAATTTTTTAGCGAAGCCATTGATGGTCGTAACGATTTCGTCGCCGCGCGGCACCGCCAAAGCGCCGCCCGGGCAAAAGTCGTTCTGCACATCGACGACGATGAGGACGTCCTGATCGCCCGGAGTGACAATGTCGGTCATCGTGCTTTCGTCATGGCGCTTGCGTCACCGCTTGTTCGCGCCGTTCTCCTGCAAACGCCGGTCGACATCGGCGGCAAGCTTGACGAGATCGTCGGCGATTTCGACCGTATAGGCCGCGCCGGGCGCAAGCTGCCGCAGCGCTTCCGGCAGGCATTCTAGCTCGCGTTTGGCATGCCGGCGAATGTCGTCGAACGACGGTTTGGGGTCGAGCCGCCGGCCGCCGCGCATGACCGGATGAATGAGCGGCTCACCGGCCTTATCGTGATCGGCGAGCGTCAAAACATCGCTTGCCATGCGGCCATCTGCGCCGTAGCGCCGCCATACCTGCTTCCGGCCGGGCCAGGTCGCTTTGTTCTCCGAGCGCTTGCGCCGCGCAAGCCCGGCATATTCCTGCAATTTATAAACGCAATCGATCGAGGGTACGTCGGCGGAGGTCGTCAGACTCGTGCCGATGCCGACACCGTTGATCGGCGCGCCGGCTTTAGCGAAAGCGAGGAGCGAATCCTCATCGAGGCCGCCGCTGACGAAAATCGTGGTGTCCTTGAGCCCCCCGGCGTCAAGAATGGCGCGCACGCTTTTGGACAGCGCAAAGAGATCGCCGCTGTCGAGCCGAACGCCCCGAATGGCAATTCCCGCGTCTTTCAGGCGTGGCGCCAAAGCCACGACTTTGCGTGCCGCGGCTTCGCTGTCGTAGGTGTCGAGCAACAGCACGACATTGTCGGGCCGCGTACGCGCGAAAGTCTCGAAGGCTTCGGCCTCGTCGCTGAACGCTTCGATGAAGGAGTGCGCCATGGTGCCGAACAGCGGAATGCCGAATTGCTCGCCGGCAAGCACCGTCGCGGTGCCGGCAAAGCCGGCGACATAGCTGGCGCGCGCCGCCATCAGGCCAGCCTCGGCGCCGTGCGCGCGGCGCATGCCGAAATCAACCAGCAATTTGTCGGGCGCCGCGAGAACGCACCGCGCCGCCTTGGCGGCGATCAGGATCTGATAGTGCAGAATATTGATGAGACGCGACTCGACGAGCTGCGCCTGCGGCAGCGGCGCCGTGAGGCGCAGGATCGGCTCATTGGCAAAGAACACCGTGCCTTCGCGCATAGCGTGGACATCGCCGGTGAAGCGGAGATCGCGCAGATAGTCGAGCAGGTTCTGGCCGAAGCGGCCGGTGCTCTTGAGCCAGGCGATTTCGTCTGCCGAGAAGCGGAGATTTTCCAGAAAGTCGAGCGCCTGTTCGAGGCCGGCCGTCATCAGGAATCCGCGCCGTGGCGGCAGCGTGCGAACAAACAATTCGAAAACGGCGGTGTCGGTGTCGCCATGGTCCAGATAAGCCTGGATCATGTTGATCTGATAGAGGTCCGTCAGCAGCGGACTGATCTGTTCCATCGCAGCATCCCATCCCAAGGCACAATAGGCGTCGGAACGGGGATTTCCGCCGGCCCATACGATTAAAAACCCGCATTTACCACCGCGGCATGCCGGCCGGTAAGCCCCGGCCGGTTGTGCGCCAGCGAAATCCTTATGATCAAAATTTGCGATGCGGTCGTGAACCCGAGCCGGCGCTCGAACGACTCAAATGCTCTGACACTCTTGACGTTGATTCGTCTCGTTGCAGCCTTAAGTTGTAATGCAATGGCCCATCGAGATACACAGCGTGGGGAGCGCCTCAAAACGGGACCAGGCCACCGCTAAGTTTCCGATCGTACTGAAAAATTCCGCACGGAAGTTCACCCTTTGGTGACATTGTTGTTGCCGGCTCGGCTGAGATAGCCCATTGTCCCGGCGTTTCGGCGGTCGCTGGGGAAATTGGCGAAGGGCGGCTGCTGGTTTCCGATAAATGGGGAACGTTTTTATCACGCTCGTTGAGGGGCGAGGATGACTGTTGGCAATTTTGGCGAAGGCGGGAGCGATAACGGCTCGCCTTCTGTGATCCACGCTGATACTGCGCACCCCGATCAAATCCTCATTCCGGACGCACAGTTTCTGTTCACCGCGCATTTCCATCGCGCGGGTCCCGATCTTGTTTTGACAGGCGGCGACGGCCACAAGGTCATCGTTCCGGGATACTTCACCAGCGAGCATCCGCCGGCTTTGGTCGCACCGAACGGCGCGTCGGTGTCGTCGCATCTCGTCGAATTGCTCGCCGGTTCGGCGGCGCCCAACGAATATGCGCAAGCTGGATCCGCTGCGCCGCCCGAGCCGATCGGCCGCGTCGAGAAAGTTGTCGGCGAGGTCAGCGTCATCCGCAACGGCGTCTCCATTACGCTCAATGTCGGCGATGCGGTCTACAAAAGCGACGTAGTGCAAACCGCCGCCAATTCCTCGGCCGGCGTCGCGTTTCCTGACGGCTCGGCGCTCAATCTCGTCGCCAATACGCGGATGGCGCTGAACGAATATTCCTACGATCCGAATTCAACGTCGAATTCCGCGCTGTTCAACCTGGTCCAGGGCGGCTTGTCCTTCGTCGCCGGCAAGGTGGCGCATACCGGCGACATGAAGATCGGCACGCCGATCGCCACCATGGGCATCCGCGGCACCGCCGGCTGGCTCTACGAGGACCAGGTCGCCAATATCACCGCCAATGCGGGCAATGTGACGTTGCACTTCGCGGCGGTGTTCGACAGCGTCACCAATACCGACAGCACCTATTCGCTCTACGCCGTCGATGCCAACGGCGATCTCCTGCATGACGCCAACGGCAACCTGATCGACCTGGCGGATGTGTCTTCTCTGCAGAACGGCCTGGTGACGACGCTCACCGGCGACGGCGTCAACGCCGTGCCATCGGTCACGGTCGCACCGCCCGATCTTTTCCAGCAGCAATTTGCCGACATCGTCGTTCCGCAAGTCATCAACATGGCCATCCTGGCCATTCAGCAATTTCAGAATCAGCAGCAGAACCAGACCAATCCGCAATCCAATCCGGGCACGTCCGGAAGCCCAGGCGACGAGCTGCCGCCGCATGCTGAACTGATTCAACCGATCTTGGACCAGGCCACCGGTCAGCAGATCGGCATCGTCACCGGCTCAACTGGTTCTCCGTCGAACGACAGCGGCGGCAATCCTTCCAATCCAAACACGCCGCAACAATTCGCTCAGTCCACATCGAGCGGTCCCACTGGGACGGGGACGATCGTTTGGAATCCGGTCACGGGAACCTTCCTCTGGAACAACGGCGGCAATTGGACCGGCGGCTCACCCGGAGCGTTGGTCAACGCGGAAATCAACGGGGGCAATCCGGCTCACGTCAACGATGTCGAGAACATCAATGATCTGACGGTCGGCAGTGGCGGCACGGTCGAGGCTGTCGGCAACAGCGATGGCTCGCCGAGCTCGCTGACCGTTGGCGGCACAACTATCGATAACGGCACGATCGAGGCCAATTCGACCGCCAGCGACCCGACGATCACATTCAATAATACAGTGGCCGTGCACAGCGGCGGCGTAATCGAGGCCGTCGCCAGCGGATTGACGGCGGAGATCGTCTTTAACGATGGCGCGACGATTGACGCCGGCGGCACGATTGATGCAACCGGCGTCGGCGCAGATATTCAATTCGCTGCCGGCGCTGTCGACGATTCCGGGACTATTCTGGCCGCCGACGGTGGCGTCATCAAACTCAAGGCGCCGCTCACAGTCGAAGCCGGGGCCGTAGTCGAAGCCAGCGGCAGCGGATCCATTAACCTCGATGAAGGTGTGACAGTTGCGGCCGGCGGCAAAGTCGTAGCCGCCGGCACCGGTGCATCGGTTTACGTTGCGAACGGCAGCGGCCCTGAGGTCCGCAATTCCGGCCTGATCGAAGCCGCGAACGGCGGCCACGTAGCATTCTTCGATGTCCAGATCGAAAATGCTGGCGGCACGATCGAGGCAATCGGCGCCAGTTTCATGAACTCGACGATATCGCTTTCGGGTTCCGATATTGTCGGCGGCACGCTCAAGACCGGCGATCCGATGTCTGGTGCGTCGGGCGAAATCGTGATCGGCGGAGGGCGCGAAGCCACCTTCTTTGACGGCTCGACCGACGGCGCGGTGACAAACGACGCCTATGTCAACATAGAAGGCGGCAATGCGCTCGATCTGCTCGGCACCATCCACAATGAAGGACTGATCAACGTCGATAGCGGCATTCAAAATGAAGGCGACGTTGTCGATATACTCGGAAGCGCATCGGTCGGTGGCGAATTGGACATCGATGGCCACGTCATTCTCGATGGCGGTGGCAAGGTCGCGCTGGACGATTTCAACGACAAGATTGTTGGTGCTTTGGGCGGCGGTACGCTCGACAACGTGGACAACACGATCTTTGGGTCGGGTTTAATTGGCACCACGGGGCTCGACGCGAGCACGCTGACTTTCATCAATGAGGCGAAGGGAGTCGTCGACGCCACTAGCGGTCACACACTCCTTCTCTACACGGGTGCCAATCCGATTACGAATGCGGGTTTGCTCGAAGCCACCCGAAGCGGCTTCATGGAAATCGAAGGCACAGTCGAGAACGCAGGCGGCACGATCGCGGCTCATGCCTCTGTTGATGTAACTTCTCCGCCATCGAACATAGCGACGATAGCGGGCGATAACGCTTACGTTGTCCTGGTCGATGCCAGCATCGTCGGCGGCACGCTGGTTACTGACGATCCCACTGGCAGCGCTGGCGGTGTTATCGAAATCGTAGCGACGCCAGACGCGAACGAGAGCGTTTTCGATGGCTCTTCGGCTACGCTCACCGTCGATGCTTACGTGCAGGTCGATCAAGGTGCCAATCTCGAGCTCAGGGGTACCATCGACAATAACGGTCTGATCGACCTCGGCATCAAAGCGATCCCGGATGAGCCAGGGTCCTCCGGCAATCTGCTGATCGACGGCACGGTCACGCTCTACGGCAGGGGTACGATTGCTCTTGAGCACGGCAACGGCACGATCAGTGGTGCCAGCGAGGGCGACACGCTCATCAATACCGGCAACACCATTGTCGGCGCTGGCACGATCGAGAATCTCCATATCACCAACGAAACAGGCGGTGTGATCGAGGCGAGCGGTGGCGCGCTGACGTTTTCCGATGTCCAGATCGAGAATGAGTTCGGTACGATCGAGGCGCTAGGCGCCGATTCCATGGACTTGTCCGTGGTGTCGCTGTCGGGTTCCAAGATTGTCGGCGGCACGATCGAGACATCCGGTTTCGGCAGTGAAATCGATGTCGTCGCCGGACCCGAATCCTCCTTCGACGGATCGACAGATGGTGCATTGACGGTCGATGCCTCTGTTCAGGTGAAAGATGGCGCGAGTCTCGATCTCGTCGGCGCTATCAATAATGAGGGTGAGATTGGGCTGGAGAGCGGGGCGACGCTCATCCTGTCCGGTGCAGTCGTCGATGGTGGCGATATCTTTGATGGTGGCAATATCGAAGTCGCCGCATCAAGCACAATTGGCGGCGGCGCTCTCGTGCAAGGCGCTTGCGGCCAATTGACAGTCGATGCCGGAGTTACCCTCACGCTCGATGATGCGACGCTCGAAAATCTCGACGCGACCAATCACGGCAAACTGCAGGTCGATTCGGGGCATACCCTGAATCTGACGAATGCAACGATCAGTGGCGGTACCATCAACGAAGATGGCGCTCTTAACGTCGATCACAGCACGATCAGCGGCGCTGCGATTACGCTGGGTCCACAAGAGCTGTCACCGACGACCTTGGACGATCCATATGTCGATAGTTATTCCCAAAATCTCGGCGGTGATTCAGGGGCCATAAACAACGCCGGGCAGGTTCTCGGCTTCGAGCACTCCGACGCGTTTATTTATAATAGCAGCAACGGCACATTTACCGAGATAAACGACCCATTCACTATCAATCCCAACGAACTAGAGGACGGGCCGAACCCAAGTGGGGTCTATGCCATAAACGATGCTGGTCAGGTTACCGGATATTATCTCGATAGCTTTCAGATCAAACACGGCTTCCTCTATAGCAACGGCACATACACTAATATCGATGATCCTTCGGCGGGTTTCGAAGGCACATTTCCTACAGTTATAAATAATAACGGTGAGATCGCTGGTTTCTACTACGACAACAACAATCTAATACACGGCTTCACTTACGTCGGCGGCACGTACACGACACTCGACGATCCGTCGGCCGTCTACGGGACGTTCGTTCGCGCTATCAATGATTCAGGCGTAATTGCTGGCAATTATAACGGAGCGGGAGACGTCAACTACGGCTTTGTCTACGCGAATGGCGCTTTCACGACGATTGATGATCCCTCGGCTGTGCGGGGCGGCACCTTTATCGTCGGTATGAACGATGCCGGTGCAGTCGTCGGCTATTACTACGATGCCCAGGGCATTTCGCATGGTTTCATTTACAGCAATGGCGTTTACACGACATTGAACGATCCCTCAAATGTTCTCGGCACGGTGGCCCAAGGCATCGACGATGAGGGAGAAGTCGTCGGCTACTATCTCGGTGGTGACGCGAGCGAGCACGGATTCATCTACAGTAATGGCAGCTATACGAAGATAGACGCGATCCCTAACGTCTATCAGACCAACATTGAATCGATCAACGACAGCGGTCAGATCGCCGGCTTCTACTCCGGCAACGGAAATGTTTATACCTTTGTGGATACGCCGGCGACCTCGATGGTGCTTGCTGATGGCGCGACGGTAAATTGCGGCACGCTGTCGATTGCAAGTCTGGACATCGTCAAGGTCGAAAGTGGAAACGATGGTTCTGGCGCCACGTTTGATCACGAGAGCGTCAGTAATGACGGCATTATCGAAATCGAAAATTCCGCAACGCTCGACGTCAGCAATTCGACCATCAGCGGCGGCACCATCACCGACAATGGCTCCATCGTTGTCGACGGAAACAGTGCGTTCGACGATGGCGTCATCGTGCAAGGCAATGTCGGCCAGATAACGGTCGACTGCAAAGCGACGCTGTCGCTTTCTGACACGACAGTCGATGGTCCCAGTGTCTGCAATTTCGGCACTATCGAGGTGGTTCCCGGCGGCCCAGTCACGATCACCGGCGGCGATGACCAGACCTTCCACAACAACGGCACCCTGCAGGCCGAGAGCGGCGGCACGCTTGCGGTTGAGGTCGCGACCGACAACACTAACGGCCATATCGAGGTGTCCGGTGCCGGCAGCTTTATCGATTTTTGGCTCTCGGTCACCGGCGGTGACGCCACGATCAGCGGCGGCGGCAAGCTCGAATATGGGTGGTCGTCGGACGTCGCTACCGCGTTCAACGGCGCCGGCACCTTGGTGCTCGATCATCAGGACTCCGGCGATGCGCAAGCTTATGTTGGCACGGTCAGCGGCATCACTGCCGGCGATACGTTCGACCTGACCTACAACGCGGAACAGCACACGGGTTTCTACGCACAAGCGGGCGATCAATTCCAAACTTTCGTGTGCTACAACAGCGATACCAACATCACGACGCTGACAATCGTGGACGAGAGCCAGGACGGCGAGACGGCGGCGCCGATCTATCTGTCCGGCAATTACACGAATCCCAACGATTGGTCAGTCTCAAGCGACGGCAACGGCGGCATTGATGTCACGGCGCTGCCGCCACCGCCGGTGCTGGCGGGACCGTTGGCCAATTCCATCTCGGACGCGCTTCAGAGCACAACGCTCAATAGCACACTGTGGAACGTCTATCTTCCGACGGTCGACGGCGCGACGGCGGCCCCGGCGGTGGTGGCGACGCTCGAGGGAGTAGAGCTGCAAAATCGCGGCTACCTGCAGACGGCAGAAGGCTTCACGCCAACGGCAGCCACGCCGCTGAACATAAGCTTCAGCTTCAGCCTCGACAGCACAGGCAATTACGTCGTCGTCACCGACAGCACCGACGGCGCGACCCACAGCGATTTTGGCGGGCCCGCTGACGGCATCCAGTTTGAGGCCAACTGGCTGCCGGGCGAAATTCAGATTTTCGATGCTTCCACCGGGCAAAGCAGCGGCGAAATCGCAGCCGATATCCAGGCCGGCACGATCTACGATATCAGCATTACCGACAACGGTTCGAGCCAGACCTTCATTCTGACGACCACGACCGGGCAAGTGGTCGCGGAAATCACAAGCAATTTCACCGATCCCAATGCCGGCAACCTTGTCACCTTTACGGAACGTGAATCGAGCGCGGACGCAGGTGGCCCCTACACAGCAACCATCAGCAACGTCTCGGTCTCGTCAGCCTACGAAGTCAACGAGCACAACACGGTCCAGCTTGGTATCACCGACAGCGACCCGACGAACGGGACCGTGACCATCAGCGGCTTGCCGGGCGACCTCACGAATTTCCAGACAGGCGACGGCGGCGGCACGTATACGGTGACGAACGGCATCGGCACGTGGACCGGCACCGAAGCCGAATTCAATACGCTGTCTTTCACCGCGGGCGCGCCCGGCACGTTCGAACTCGCGGTCACCGCCACCACCGGCGTCGGCGGCGCGCAGACGACGCAAGACTATGCGCTGACCGTCAATGCCGTCGGCCTGGCATTCTCCAGCGCCGGGCAGCTGCAAGCGGACAGCGGCACTCCGGTCACCATGAATCTCAGTGACGGCGATGCCTACAGCACTGTGACGATCACCGGCCTGCCGGACGATTTGACGAATTTCCAAACGAATGACGGCGGCGGGACTTACACGCCCGGCAGCGGCCCCGGTACCGGCACCTGGACTGGCACCGCGGCCGAGTTCAATTCGCTGTCGTTCACCACCGGCGCGGCGGGCACTTACGCGCTGACAATCACCGCGTCCGACGGCGGCGCAACGACGAGCACGAGCGACTCGCTTGTGGTCAACACGCCGGCCGCCCCACCTTCGCCGCCGGTGGCGCCGGAAGTTTCGCTGAGCGCGAACGGTTTCGACGGGCTCATGGCGAGCGGTGGCATCGTCGCCTACGATCCAGACGGCGACCCCGTCACGATATCGAATTCGACCGTCGAGGGAGTGTTTGGCGAGCTTAAGGTTCAGGACTTCGGGGGCTTCGGCGAGGCCTTTTATCAGGTCGGCGTCACGCCCGATCAAAAGGCGGCCGTTGCCGCGCTCGGCTCCAATTCGGCCGCCGATTCCTTCACCTATGCGGTTACCGACGATACCACGTCGCTGACCGCGCAAGGAAATATCGACGTCACTGTCAGTGGCACCGACAATACGGGCCAGCCCGACGTATGGACCGGCGGCGGGGAATCCAGCGACTGGAGCGATATGGGAAACTGGAGCGCGGGCACGCCAGGCTCGACGAGCGACGTGCTGCTCGAACTGTCGTCAGGTGTTACCGTCACAGTCTCCGATCCCACCCTAAATCATCTGCTTGAATACGGCAGCGGCCTCCTCGATGTCAGCGCAGCGCTCGTCGCCCAGGCCGATTCCTATGTGACAAATCTGACGCTCGAAGCCGGCGCCTCATTGGAAGTCACGCAAGGTAATCTTTACATTGCCGGCACACTGATTATGGACACGAATTCGTCCATACGCGTCGATGACGGAATGCTGACGGTCGGCCCTTCGGGCACGATCGACGCCAATGTTAGCAGCGAGACGCTGACCACCATCAATACCGGCAACACGATCGAGAATGCCGGCACGCTGGAGGCGACCAACGGCGCCATTCTGCGGATTGATGACAATGTCGATAATTCCGGCACGTTGAAGGCGGACAGCGGCGGCACGCTGATGCTGTCGGGCGCCCTCATGGGCACGGGCTCCGTGTCAATTGGTCATGACGGCATTCTGGAGTTCGGCTCGAGCGTCGTCTCCACCCAGACCGTGAGCTTCAGCGACATCACCGGAACGCTCAAGCTCGATGACGCGGCGGATTTCCATGGCGTCATCACGAATTTCGCCGGTACCGACCCCACCCACTCGGATACGATCGAACTGATCGGATATAACGAGGCCACCGAGTCGATTTCGGTGTCGGGCGGCAATACGATCCTGACGCTGACTGGCGGCGGCGGCAAAGTGGTGATCACGCTTGATGGCTTCACCGGTGCCTTGCATTTCTCGTCGGACGAGAACGGTGACTATTTCATCACCGACCCGCCGGCGGTCACGGCGGCAGATCATTCGGGCGCTGCGGCGCAGAGTACGCTCGAAGGCACGCTGACCTTCGCTGACAACGATGCCTCTGGCGATCTGAGCGCAAGCTCGGCGCCGGAAGGGCAGGGTTATATCGGCAACCTGACAGTCGGTGCGTTGAGCGAAAGCAATGGCACTGTTTCGGTCGGTTTCGGCTTCTCGCTCGACAACGATCAGATCAATCTCGCCGCGGGCCAGACCGTGACGCAGTCCTATCAGGTCAGTCTGACCGATGCGCATAATCCGGCGGTGAACGCGACCCAGACCGTGTCGGTCTCGATCGGCGGCGCCGGCAACGACAATTTCGTGTTCGCGCCGGGCGTCGGCGCCGACACCGTCGTCAATTTCAACGCGCAGCAGGACACAATCGAGCTCGATCATTTCGCCCAGGCGCAAACCGTCCAGGAATTGCAGTCGCTCATCACCACCGACGCGCATGGCGACGCAGTCATCAATCTCGGCCACAACGACAGCATCACGTTTGCCAATACGACCACGGTGCAATTGCAGCAGGCCATCCACGCCGGCCACGTGCTATTCCACTGATTGTCCAGAGCATGATCCGGAAAGCCGGCCGCCACTTTTCGGGGTCACGCCCTACAGCACGCGCGGAATGCCAAGGCTTTCGACCTCGCCAAGCACCGCCGGCAGATTCTGGTGTCCGGCGCCGAAATGGCTCTTTGCATCGGTGAGCGCGACCGTTTTCACGCCATCGAGCCGGTAGTGTTTGTCGTGCACCAGGCAGCGGTTGCGGATCAGCGGCCATAGCATCAGGCCGAGCATGCGCTGGTCGTGGCCGTATTTGGCCGTCGGCCCGAACTTGAAATAGCGCCGCATCAATTCGACGATGTCGATGCCACAATCGGTGCGGCCGCCCCAGAGGCAGCCGATTATCAGCTCGTTGTGCAAGACGTGATCGCGCACGACGTGGAACGGATAATCGCTGTCGATCCATTGCTGCACCAGGTCGACTTCTGCAGCCGACAGCCGCGCGTCGCAGTCGCGCACCAGAAAGCGGCCGACATTGCGATCGTTCATCACCAGAAAGCGCTGGAACAGGCCGACGCCCGGATATTCATCCTCGATATTGCGCACGTCCCCGCCATTGTCGCGCAGATAAGCGACGCAAGCGCGCGGTACGCTCGCGTCGACATAGAACCGGCACGCCCAGCCCGGATAGAATTTGCGCGCCAACACGAGATTGATCATGGTGCCATAGCAATAGAACGGCTGGGCACCCCACAGCGAAAACGACAGCACATCCTGTCCTTCGGGCGGCGTATCCGGCACGGTGACCACGACCGGCGGCGGCTCGCGGCAGGCTTCGCTGTCGCGCAACTCGATGGCGCGCTGGCCGTAGCGGATCGCCTGTTCGGTCTTGCCGGTATAGAAATGCGCGACCTTCAGCGCGTCGAGGACGGTGAGGTCCTCGCCGTGGCGCTCGATATATTGAAAAGCCTGGGTGATCGCCTGATCGTAGCGCTTCATATTGGACAGTGTTGCGATGAGCGCTTTTTCCAGCCGGGCGACCTGCGGCGCGCGTCGCGCCAGTTCTTCGGCAAGCGCCAGCGCCGGCAGCCAGTCGCGCTTCTGAAAGAACGCGTCGAACGGCAATTCCTTGGCGATGAGATCATCCGGCCGGGCGATGACGATGCTGGACGCCCTGACAATGGCTTCGTTGTTCTTGCCGGCACGCAGGAGCACGCGGATCGCATCATAAGGTTGCGCTGGCGGCTGCGCCCCGGATCGCGCCGCGTTTCCGCTCGGGCCGTCTGTCATTGTGAACCTTCGCCCCCGCAGGTCCGGGCGATGGCCCGCCCCATGCCCGGCAGTATAGGCGCGAAGTGTAACGTCAGGAGGCAGTGCGGCCAATAACGGCCGCGCGGCGTATTGGCTCACCACGTGTGGGTCCGAGGAAACGGCAGATCAGATTAGAGGAGCGGGAAGCGCGGCCGACGCTATTTGCCCCAGCCGAAGTGATAATTCAGTCCGGCGCGGACGACATCCTGATGCATCGACACATTATCTGTCGGTCCGACGCCGCAATTGACGCCGCAATTCAGACGGCCGAGATCGACATGCAGATATTCGGCCTTCGCCGTCCAATTGCCGGGCAGCGCAAACTCGATGCCGCCGCCGACAGTCCAGCCGGCATTGGTGGTGTTAGCGCCGGCAAAGCCTGGAGTTGCCGCGCGGATGTCGCCGACCGCGAGACCGCCGGTCACGTAGGGCATCACGCCGCCGAAGGCATAGCCGGCGCGACCCCGCACCGTCGACAACCAGTTGTCGCTCGTGGTGCAGCCGTTCGGGCACAGCGCTGAAGTGGAGGTGCCCTTCATGCCGGACCAGTCCATATCACCCTCAAGGCCCAGCACCACATTGCCATACTGCCAGTTGTAACCGGCGGTGCCGCCCACCTGGCCGCCCGAGAGATTGATGCCGGTCGCATTGGCATCCCACTTCGAGTGGCCCCAGCCGCCACCGCCGTTCACGCCGAGATAGAAGCCGCTCCAATTGTAAGCCGGGCTCACCGGCACCGGGGGTGGCGCCTTGTACAATGGGGCAACCGACAAATCCGCAGCGGATGCGCATTGTGCGGCGAACAGGGCGCCGACAACGAAACACCCGGCGATAATCTTCTTCATCATGACGGTCCCGGCCTCACCCGTGTTGGGCGCTTTTCTCAAGTCGCCACTAGCACATAGGACAGTGCGCAGAATTTCGTTACCCCGGGCTTACCTCTACAGTTAAGACCGGCAAAGGGTGTCGCCTGTAGCGACTACTGTATTGACCAGAACGGCAAAATTGTGCCGAACAGGCGCCACGGCCTCGGCGTCACTTGGGCAGGCGAACCGCGCCCGGGCAGGCCGCGCGAAATCGGTGTAACCTTCTGATTCCCAAACGGAACCCCATTTCGCGCCCACGCCCATAAGGGGCCTTAGGAGCGTACCACACGCGGAGGCTGAGTGTCCTGGGTCGTGTTCGCCTTTTCCGGTCCGGTGCTGTGGGCGATTTCCGTGCATTTGGACAAATACCTAGTCGAGCGCTTCTTCAAGGAAAGCAACGTCGCGGTGATGCTTTTGTTCACCGCCTTTGTCGGCATCGTGCTGTTGCCATTCATCTGGCTGTACGAGCCGTCCGTCACCTCGCCCGGCCTCCGCAGCATCGCGCTGATCATTGTTTCCGGGCTGCTTTATATGAGCGCGATGCTGCTCTACCTGCAGGCGCTGCAGACTGAAGAAGCCTCGATTGTTGCGCCATATTTCCAGGCCGGCCCGCTGTTCGGCTTTGTGCTTGCTTATCTCGTGCTCGGCGAGACCTTATCGTGGCGCCAACTTGCCGGTGGCGCGATGATTGTCCTTGGCGCCCTGATCGTCTCGGTTCAGTTCAAATACGGGGCGCGCATGTTCAAGACCCGCTTGGCCGCATTGATGCTGACCTGCGGTTTCGCCGGCGCACTCAGCGGCTTGATCTTCAAGATCTACGCGATCAACGTCGAATTCTGGACGACGACGTTCTGGATGTATGTCGGGGAAGCGATTTTCGGTTGCGTGCTGCTCCTGGTTCCAGTCTATCGCAGGCAGCTTGCGGCGACATTGCGGGTCAATACCGCCGCCTTGCTGTCGATCAACGGTTCCAACGAGCTCATCAACCTTGGCGGCGGCTTGGGTAATCGCTATGCGTTGATGTTCGCGCCGCTCAGCATGGTCCAGGCGATTGGTTCGACCACGACATTGTTCGTGTTTGCCTTTGGTGTCGTGTTGAGCGTCTTTTGGCCGGGTCTGATCCGCGAGGATCTATCCGGCCGCGAACTCGCGAAGAAGGGACTGGCGGCGCTTCTGGTAGCTGCCGGGGTGGCGCTGGCGACACATTGATGCGGCTGTAAAAATTCTTGAGACAGCAGGATGACGGAACAGAGCGACGACGTTATTGAAATCGTAGACACGCACGAGGTCTACGGCGGCTGGAGCAAGCTTCTGGTGGCGACGCTCCGCCTGCCCGATGGCCGTACCATCAAGCGCGAGATCGAGGATCATGGCGAGGCAGTCTGCGTGCTGCCGTATCATCCCCAGCGCAAGACGGCTGTGCTGGTCCGGCAATGGCGGGTGCCGGTGCTTTATGCCTCGAACCAGCGGCAGCATTTGCTTGAAGCCGTCGCCGGCGTCATCGAGGATGTCGATGCCGCGACCTGCGCGCATCGCGAAGTCATGGAAGAGGCTTTGCTGAAGCTCGATTCGCTCGAGCCGGTCTTCACGGCCTTTACGATGCCAGGGCTGTCGACCGAATACATGCACTTCTTTCTTGCGACCTATTCCGGCGAGCCGCGCCCGGAAATGCGCGGCGGTGTCGACGAAGACGAGTATACGGTTGCCGTCGAAATCCGCCTTGCCGAATTAGCGCGCATGGCGGACGAGAACAGGCTGCCCGATACCAAGACGCTCCTCCTGTTGCAGACGTTGCGACTGCGCCGGCCAGAGCTATTTGTGTAAACGGCGGCGCGACGATGTGTAGGGTTAAGGACAATGTGCCCGGAATTGGCCGCGATTGACGCCGATTCGTCTCAGCCTTCGGGCGTGCTATAATAGCGTCCGGAAAAATCATTGAATTTCGCGCAGAAGTCACGTGCAGGAATGGGTTACGCGTCGATGAACTGGATTTCCAATGTGGTGCGGCCGAAGATTCGCAGCTTTCTCAAGCGCGAAACGCCGGAGAATTTGTGGATCAAATGTCCGGAATCCGGCCAGCTGGTCTTTTACAAGGATGTCGAGGCGAACCAGTTCGTCATTCCCGGCTCCAACTACCACATGCGTATGAGCTCGACGGCGCGGTTGAAGTCGATGTTCGACAACGCAACCTGGTTCGATATCGCCGTGCGGGAAGTGCCGGCGGATCCCCTCAAGTTTCGCGACGAACGCCGCTATGCCGATCGCCTGAAGGATGCACGTACCAAGACCGGCATGAACGACGCGGTGAAGCTAGGCTTCGGCAGGCTTGACGGTTTCGGCGTTGTCATCGGCGTGCAGGATTTCGAGTTCATGGGCGGCTCGCTCGGCATGGCGGCCGGCGAGGCGGTGATCAAAGGTCTCGACACCGCAGTGGAAAAGGGCTGCCCGTTCATCCTGTTTGCAGCATCGGGCGGTGCGCGCATGCAGGAAGGCATTCTGTCGCTGATGCAGATGCCGCGCACCACGATCGCCGTGCAAAACCTGCGCGAGGCGCGCAAGCCCTATATCGTTGTCCTCACTAATCCAACGACCGGCGGCGTCACCGCGTCTTACGCCATGCTCGGCGACGTGCATATTGCCGAGCCCGGCGCTTTGATCGGCTTCGCCGGTCCGCGCGTCATCGAACAGACCATTCGCGAAAAATTGCCGGACGGATTCCAAAGGGCGGAATATCTGCGCGACCACGGCATGGTCGACATGGTGGTGCACCGCCACGAGATGCGCACAACGATCGCGAAATTGTGTCGACTCCTGACCAAAGCGCCTGCCGCCGAGCAGCCCCGCGTTTTGGCGGCGCCTGAACCTGCAATTACGTGAGCGCGCACGAGGCCAACGCAGCGCCGTTCGACGCCATCATGGCGCGGCTGGTGGCGCTGCATCCCAAGCGGATCGACCTTTCGCTCGACCGCATGGAGCGCATCTGCGCCGCGCTCGACCATCCCGAGCGGCGCTTGCCGCCGGTGATCCATGTCGCCGGCACCAATGGCAAGGGATCGACCGTCGCCTTCATGCGCGCGATCCTCGAAGCTGCCGGTAAGCGCGTTCATGTCTATACCTCGCCGAACCTGGTGCGCATCAACGAGCGGTTCCGTCTCGGCGAAGAAGGCGGCGGACAGCTTGTCAGCGACGATGAGCTCGTCGGAGCGCTCGCCGAATGCGAGGCGAAAAACGACAATGCGCCGATCACCGTCTTCGAGATCGAGACCGCGGCGGGACTGTTATTGTTCTCGCGCCATCCGGCTGACGTGCTGCTGCTCGAAGTCGGGCTCGGCGGCCGTCTCGATGCGACCAATGTCGTCGAGCGCCCGATCGCAAGCGTCATTACCAAGCTGTCGCTCGATCACCACGATTTTCTCGGCGATACGATTACTCAGATCGCAGCCGAAAAGGCCGGCATTCTCAAGCGCGATGTTCCGGCCGTCACGGTGAGCCAGGCGCGCGAGGCGCTTGCCATCATCGAGCGGCAGGCGGCGCGCATGCACGCCCCGCTGTCGATCGCGGGCGAGGACTGGACCGCGACCGAAGAGCGCAGCCGGCTGGTCTATCAGGACAATATGGGCCTGCTCGATCTGCCGGCGCCCAAGCTTTACGGACGGCATCAATACGAGAATGCCGGCGCGGCGATCGCGGCGCTGCGGGTGTCTGGCCTCAAACTGCCGACCGCGGCCTTCGAGGCCGGCATGACGCGGGTCGAATGGCCGGCGCGCATGCAGCGCCTCGCCCACGGCAAGCTCGCGGCGCTTACTCCGCCGGAGAGCGAGCTGTGGCTTGACGGCGGCCACAATGCCGATGGCGGCCAGGCCATCGCGGCCGCACTGGCTGATCTTGAAGAGCGCGTGCCGCGTCCGCTCGTTCTCATCGTCGGCATGCTGTCGACCAAGGATAGCGAAGGCTTTCTGCGAAACTTTTCCGGCCTCGCCAGAAAAGTCATTGCAGTGCCGATCCATCAGGACAAAACGATAGCGGCGGCCGATCTCGCCCAGGTGGCCGCCGACGTCGGCATTCCCTCGCTGGCGCGCGATTCAGTGGAAAGCGCAATCGCGGCAGCTGGCAAGCTCGATCTCGAGCCCGCACCCCGCATCCTCATCACCGGCTCGCTCTATCTCGCCGGCGAGGTGCTCGCCGCCAACGGCACATCGCCGCAATAATAACACTCCGTCATGCCCGCGCATAGCCGTTCGAAGAACGGCGTCGCTTCGCTCGCCTACGTCGCGGGCATCCACGTCTTGTTTGAAGCAAGTCAAAGACGTGGATGGCCGGGACAAGCCCGGCCATGACGAATCACCAAATAAGTGTGCTTCTGGAGTCCAATTCACTCGAGCTTGATATTCGCCTCGCGAATGACTTTCGACCACTTGGCGCGTTCAGCTTTGATGTAGTTGGTGAACTCGCCTGGCGGCCCCGCCATCGATTCGAATAGTTGTGGATCAAGAAAGCGGGCGCGGAACACAGGGTCGTTGAAGATCTTGATGACGTCCGTATCGATCTTCATCACGATGTCATTTGGCAGATGCGCGGGGCCGAACAGGCCAAACCAGGCGGTGGCCTGAAAACCCGGCAAGCCGCTTTCGTCCACGGTCGGCATATCGGGAAGCTGCGGCATGCGTTTGGGGCTCGCCACGCCGAGCATCTTGATCTGCCCCGCCCGATAGGCCGGCAGTCCGGATGCGACGCTGACCGTCATGGTATTGATCTGGCCGCCGATCAGATCGTTCAGCGCCGGCGTCGCGCCGCGATAGTGCACTGGCGTGATTTTCACGCCCGCCATGCTGTCGAACAATTCCATGTTCATATGCAGCGCCGAGCCGACGCCGGCCGTGCCGTAGGTCAATTGCCCGGGTTTCTGTTTGGCGAGCGCGATCAGTTCAGCGGCATTCTTCACCGGCAGTGAGCGGTCGGTCAGCAGCGCCTGATAGATGCGGACGAGACCGGTGATCGGCGTGAAATCCTTATCCGCGTCATAAGGCAGCTTGCCCGGCGGATAGAGCGTCGGATTGATCGTGAAGGTGCCGGACTCGCCGACCAACAGCGTGTAGCCGTCAGGCGCGGCTGTGGTCACGGCTTGAGCACCGATAATATGCGCGGCGCCGCCCTTGTTCTCGACGATCACCGGCTGGCCCCAGGCTTTGCTCAGTTCCTGAGCCAGCGCCCGCCCGGTGACATCGGTCACCCCGCCTGGCACGGACGTGATGACCATGGTGACCTGACGCGCCGGATACGACGCCGTCTGCGCGCCGCTTGAGCCGCAGAGCGACACCAATATCATCAGCGCGCCGAATAGTCGCTGCATCGACGGCTTTCCTTGGGTAGTTTTCCTACCGGTCGGTTTTTGTTAGTTCGGCTCGATGCCGGCAGCTTGCACTGCTTTTTGCGCGTCGTCGACCTGGGCGCGGAAGAATTCCGCGACCTGCGCCGGCGAGCGGTCATCGGGGACATAGCCGGACTTCTGCACCACATTGGCGACGGCCGGCACTGTCAGTGCGTGACGGATTGCCGCGTTGAGCTTGTCGACGAGCGCGGCGGGCGTCTTCGCCGGCGCGAAAAAGATGCCCCAGCCTTTGACCGGCGGATAATCCGGAACGGTATCCTTCATCAGCGGCACGTCGGGCAATTCGAGGAACGGCTTAGACCCCGTAAAGGCCAGCGCGCGCAACTGGCCGCTTTTGACAAGACCTATGACCGAAGGCGGCGTTACGAACATCACGTTGATATCGCCGCCAAGCAGCGCGGCCGAGACCTCGGACGCGCCTTTGAACGGCACGTGCTCCATGTGCAGCCCGGTTGCTTTGTTGAAGAGGGCGGCCGCGAGATGCAGTCCATTGCCGATCCCGGGCGAGCCGTAGAACACAGGATTCTTCTTGGCGTAGTCGATGAACTCTTTGATGTTGTGCGCCGGCGACGACGGGTTGACCAGCATCAGCAATCCGTCGAGCACGCCGACTGTCGCGATCGGGCTCAGATCCTTGAAGACGTCATAGGGCAGGCTCTTGTAGATGAACGGCGTCGGCGCGATGGAGTCGCTGGTGTAAAGCAGCGTGGTGCCGTCGGGCGTCGCTTGTGCGACCACGCCGGCCGCGATGGTGCCGTTGGCGCCCGGGCGATTCTCGACAATGAAATTCTGCCCGAGCTCGGCGCCGAGTTGCGCCGCGACCGCGCGCGCCAGTACGTCAGGGCCGCTGCCGGCCGCGAAACCGACCAGGATGTGAACCGGACGGTCCGGATAGGTTTGCGCTTGCGCCGTCGTCGCGGCGGCGACCCAAGCTACGAAACATGCGAAGGCGCAACGGGCGAGCCGGGCGCCGAACGGCCAACTGATTGTCACGATGGATTTCACTTTGCTTGGTGGAATTAAAGCCCGATCTCGCCGAGATTGACGCTCGAACCGAGGCTCGTCTCTACCACTTTTGAGCGTCCGCCAGCATAGATCTGCACTGTATAAGCGCCGGAATTCTCGTCGAGTCTATCGAATTTGAAGTCGCCGTAATTGTCGGTCGTGGTCACGGCGATCGACGCGCCGTCCTTCACCAGTTGCACGCTCGCGCCCTCGACGCAATCGACGACGCCGTCCTTCTCCTCGGCCACGGAGCCGCCGATGAAGCATTTCGTATAGCGCCATAGGTTGCGGTAGTAGACCCGCGGCTTGGTGTTGAGTTCGGGCTGCATGACTTCGAGGTTTTGCGCATTTGCGATCTGCGCCATTTCGGCGTCTTCAACCTTGATCGCGCGCATCGCCCCGGTCGGGCAGGACTGCTGGCCGCGCGTCTGCTGCCAGCCCTGGTCGATCAGATGGGCATCAAAGGTCCAGGCCTGCGGCAGCTGTAATTCCTCGTTCCACCAAATGTGGCCGTAAGGACAGGCGTCCACGATCTGCTTCTGACCTTTGGCCCGTTTCGGATCGATCAACACGATGCCGTCGATACGCTTCTTGATGGTGTCTTTCGGTGCGGCTTTGATGCAGGGCGCGTCGTCGCAGTGATTGCACATGGTCGGAACATAGGCGATGTCGATCATCGGCATCTGCCCGCGTTCCTTCTGCAGGATATTGATCCACTTGTGGCCGTGCTTGGGCATCGGCGCCGAATAGCCCCGCCATTCGTTGCCGACATATTCATCCATGGCCGCGAGCGTGCACAGGTTGCAATTGGTGCACTCGGCGACGTCGATGATCATGTTCCATTTTTTCATTTTGCCGGTACCAGTTGCGCTTGCTTGAGCGTGCGTTTGATGCCCTTGTCCTTTTCCATCGCGGCAAAGGCGGCAGATAGATGTTCGGTGCGCCTATCCCACAGATCGATCTGCACCAGCGAATTGGATCCGGCGAGCGAATGCGTGGACTTGGTCTGTGTGCGCTCGGGCGTGAGCAGATTGAGACAGCCGCCGCGATCGACGGATTTGCCGGGCTCGCCCATCGGATCATAGACCGCCGATGATTCGTAGCCATGGGCGACACCGCGCGGCAGCCGCTCTGTCGGCAGCGCAGCACAGATCACCGCACCGCGATCGTTGAAAACCTTCACCAGATCATGCTTGCCGATGCCGCGTTTTTTTGCGTCCTCGGTATTCATGCGCACGATCCAGTAATAGTAGCCATCCACATTGACGCGATGGTCCTCGATATTGAGGAGGAAGGAGTCCTTGCCGTCGCCCTGGGTGTGGAACGAATATTTGGAATGCGGCGTGAGCAGTTGCAGTGGGTAGCGCTCGAACAGCTCGGTGGAATGCGCGCCCTCCCATGACGGCTCGTATTTGACGATCGGCGGCCGTTCCGGATCGTTGAAACGCTTCAATGAGTTACACTCGAATTCGAGCTTGCCGGACTGGGTCTGCAGGCCGCGCAGATATTCTTCGGTGTAGTCGGATGGCAGCGGCTGCGCTTCCGGCACGTCTTTCTTGCGGTTCTCGAAGAACCAGCGGAACGACACCGGTGCGCGCAGCTTTTCTTTCTCCGCCGGCACGACGAAATAGCCGCGCTTCAAAAATTTCTTCCAGGAGATGTACTGCGGCAGATCGGAAGCGAGGAAGGCACGCTTGACCCAGTCGATCTCGTTGCAACCTTCCGAGAAGTAATTGGCGAGCCCGAGCGGCTTGCACAATTCATTGAAGATCCAGAAGTCGGATTTCGACTCGCCAAGCGGCTTGATGGCCGGTGCCTGAAACACGATGACGCGGTGGTTGAGCTGCTGCTGACCGTGATGGCCATAGCCGCCAAGCCCCGCCCATTCGCTGATATCAGTACGCTCGAAATTGGTGCAGGCCGGCAGGATCACGTCGGCGAATTGCGCTTCGCCCTCGAACCAGATCGACTGGTTGACGACGAATTCGAGATTCTCCGACTGATACATCCGCACCCAGCGGTTGGTATTGTTCATGGTCGAGAGGATCGAGCCGCCGTATTTGTAGAGCATGCGCACCGGCGAATGCCCCGCCGCTGGATAGGCGAAGCGCGCGAACTGGTGCTCGATCGATTTGCCGACCCACGGATAGCCTTCGGCTTTGCCGTCGAGGATAGCCTCCGGCACGAAGATGCGCGGGATGCGCTGGCCGTTGGAATTCATGCTCGGCAATTGCGGCATGCGCTGATAGAGCTCGACCGGCATCGCGGTGTTTTCAAGGTCACCCGACATGCCGCCGTCGGCATAGCCGGGGAAATAAAAATTGAAATCGATCGGCGTGCCCCATTGCAGGTTGCCCATATTGATGCCGGGCTTGCCCAGTCCCTGCATGGCGACCAGGCACACCATCACACGCGCCCAAGGAATGCCGGTCTGGTTGCGGCAGGCACCGCCATGGCCGTTGCCCCAGCCGCCGGGCGCGAGATAGACGCGCTTCTTGCCCCATTCGCGCGCCAGTGCGCGCACGTCCTTGGCTGGAACGCCGGTTTCCCTCTCCTGCCATTCCGGAGTTTTCGGAACGCCGTCGTCCTCGCCGAGGAGGTAAGCTTTCCACTTGTCGAAGCCGATCGTGTGGCTTGCGACATAGTCCTTGTCGTACAGGCCTTCTTTGATCCAGACGTAAGCGATCGCCATCGCCATCGCGACCGACGTGGTCGGCTTCGGCGCAAACCATTTGCCCGGCAGGAACTGAGCGGAGGCGTTGTAATAAGGATCGACGTGCACGACCTTGATGCCGAGCTTCGGCTCTTTGAGCCACTGTCGTCGCGTGGTGCCTTCCTGCGCGCCGTAGGAGCCTGATGTCGATTCAGGATCGGCCGCCCAGAACACGATCATGTCGCAGTTCTGCAGGCAGTCTTCGACAGTGCCGTAGGTTTCCGACTGGCCGACGCGCAGCGTATGGCCCCAGTGATGCACTGCGCCCCAATACCAGCCCTCCCAGGAATCTGGATTATGATGGATGCGCGTCATGCCGACGGCATTGGCGAAGCGGAACAGCGCCGAAAGGTAGTAGCCGATATTGCCCCAGGTGTGATGCGAGCCATGTGAGAAGGTGATCGCGCCCGGGCCATGGTCGCGCTTCTGCCGCTTGATCTCGTCGGTGACGATCTTGATCGCCTCGTCCCAAGAGATGCGCTCGTAACCAGACTTGCCGCGGTTCTGCGGATTGCGCGCGCCGTTCGGATCGAAATCGACACGCTTCATCGGATAGAGCAGGCGGTCGGGCGAATAGACGATGGACTTGGCATTCTGGCCATGCGGCGCCAGTGTGGTTTTGCGCGGCGGCGTGAGCTTGAGGCCCTTGGCCTCGATGGTCCACGACGCGCCATCGTCTGTGGCAAGATCGATCGGCGTCATGCGCAGGATCTTGCCGTCCTTGACGTCGACAAAGACCGGCCCGCCATTGGTCATGTTGCAATAGCGTCTGACGCCGAGGCGCAGCTTCTTGCCGTATTTGAGCCCGGCCGATTGGCTCAGCATCAGCGTCTGCGCGAACCAGTTGGTGAGATATTCCGGCCCCTCGACTGTGAGGTTGAAATCCTTCTGCGCATTGATCTGCTGCAGCCAGTCGATCGGCGGCATCAGCAGCGCAACTGCGACGCGTGCATTCTTGAACATCAGTTTGATGTCGGGCTTGTCGTGCAGGCCCGCGCGCGAGGTGATGTTGCCGTCCTTGAACGCGATCCAGCGCCCGATCCCTTCGTCCCGTGCCACGATCTGTGCGACGAAATCGTGCTCTTCGACGCGAGCCTTGAAGTCGCTGTGCCGCCGCGCCGCGTGTTTAAGGAGTTGCGCCGCGCCGAACAAAACGATCGGCAATTTGAGTGTAGCAAGAGACATCGTGCGCGGCATGGGACGTCCTCCACATTCCTCGGCCGAGGCCTCGCGGGGCATGTCCCCTTTTGTGCGGGCGATCCGGGAATTGTGGATTTTGCAACAAATTCCGAAGCTTGGAAACCGGGCCTTGGCTGCCTGTGGCGCTTAGCGCGGCACGATATTTTGCATGTCACCGAGCCGGTCGGCGAGGAACAGCCGCATATTGTCGATGATCAGCGGCATGATGAAATCCTCGTATTCGACGACATAGCCGCCCACGTGGGGGGTGATGAACACGTTCGGCAAGCGCCAGAACGGGCTCTCCGGCGGCAGTGGCTCGGCGTGAAACACATCGAGGCCGGCGCCGGCGATGCGCCGCTCAGAGAGTGCTTCGACAAGCGCGTCCTCGTCCACGGTCTGGCCGCGGCCGGCGCTGATGTAATAGGCCGACGGCTTCATGGCGCCGAACACTTTGGCGCCGAACAGGCCGATATTGTCCTCGCTCGCTGGCAGAATGTTGATCAGATAATCGGCTTTGGCCGCGGCTTGCGGCAATTGCGCCTGCGCCATCACCTCGTCGAATCCGGCAAGCTTGCGCGGCGTGCGGGTGACGCCGATCGTGTGCATGCCAAGGGCTTGAAGCAATTCGCCGATGGCTTCGCCGATAATGCCGGTGCCGACGACAACGGCGGTCTTGCCGTGCAGCGTGCTCCACTGCCGGCGCTGCCAGATGTGGTGCTGATGGTCCTCCACCTGCCGCCGCGCGTCGCGGCTTGCGCCCATCATCAGATAGACGACCTGTTCGCGCATCGGCGGGCCATGGATGCCGCGGCCGCTGGTGATCAGCACGTCAGGCTTGAGCGAAGGGCAGCGCAGGAAGTGATCGACGCCGGTGGCGAGCGACTGAATCCATTTCAGCTTCGGCGCGCCGGCGAGCATTTCGTCGCGGATTTCGATGCCGAACATGATCATGACGTCGACATCGGACAGGTCGCCCGTCACCGCCGCGCCATTCTTGAACAGCAAGAACTCCAGCGACGGAAATTCCGCCTGTAGCCGGTCGCGATACATTTCGGCGTGGATATCGACGACGAGGACTTTGGTGGTCATGGACTGGAACAGGCCAAGGCGGGCTCAGGCTTTCGCGAGACCAAGATGCTTCGCCGCGTTGTTATAAGCAATATCCTCGCGCACGGCTTCCGGCAGCGGCACGTGGTCGAGAAATTCGCCGGCCTCAAGCGCGGTCTCGAAGGGATAATCGGCGGCGAACATCACATGTTCGTGTCCGAGCGCGGCGATTGCACAATTGAGCGGCTCGGCCGAGCACATGCCTGATGTGGTTACGAAGATATTCTCTTTGATATAAGCCGACGGCGGTTTGGCGAGCTTGACGCTATAGAGCTTGGCACGGCTGTCGAAGCGCCACAACAAATAGGGCAGGGTCTCGCCAAGATGGCCGAGCATGACCTTGGCACGGGGAAAGCGGTCGAACAGGCCGCCGAAAACCAGGCGCAGTGCGTGCGAGCCGGTCTCGAAGCCCCATTCCCAGGTGGCGCGGCGGAGTCCGTTATAGCCCTCGAGCACCGGCGCCGGCGTGATCGGATCGGTCGGATGGATGTAGATTGGCGCGTCGAGCGCCTCGGCGCGTTCCCAGAACGGCGCCAGCGAAGGGTGGTCGAGATATTGGCCGTTAGAGTGGCCGTTGATCATGGCGCCGCAGAATTTCAATTCGCGCATGCAGCGTTCGAGTTCGTCTGCGGCCGCGCGTGCATCCTGCATGGCGAGATGGCCGAAGCCTGAATAACGATCGGGCCGCTTACCGATCTGCTCGGCCAGAAAATCGTTGGCCGATTTGGCGTTGCGGATGGCGGTGGCGGTGTCGTGCTCGGCTTGAACGCCGGGCCCGGCGAGGCTGAGCACGGAGCGGGTGATGCCGGCCTCATCCATCGAAGCAAGCCGTGCTTCGCCGAAATCGGTCAGGGCCGCGAGCAATTTGGCGGCGTGTTTAGGATCGACATTGCCAACGGTCGAGCGCCAATAGCCTTCGAAACCGGGCGCGAGAAAGTGCTCTTCAAGCGCGATCTTGTCGACCATAAATCCTCCCGGCTTTGCTGGCCGGTGCAATGCTCTGTACCGTATCGCGGTGATCCTGTATCAAATCACGAACCGGGCAGCAAGATTGCGCGAGCGCGATGGTGGCTTGGCAAAGCGCCATTCCGCTCTCAGGGCAGGGAGCACTTTCAGGGCAGGGAGCACTTTCAGGGCAGGGAGCACATGGCGATACAACGGATGCGGACCGGCAGCGTCCGCACGGCAAGCGACAAGGGCAGCGACAAAAGCGGCGAAAAGAGCCAGGTGCAGGTGATTGCGCGCGCTGCGGCGATCCTGCGCGTCCTTGAAGACGAAATGGATGGTTTGAGCCTTGGTCAGATCGCGCAGCGCGTCAATCTCGCGCGCTCGACGGTGCAGCGCATTGTCGGCGCGCTTGCGGCGGAGAAATTTCTGATCGCGGCCTCGCCGAACGGCCGCGTGCGTCTCGGCCCGACGATCCTGCGGCTAGCCGCTTCGGCGCGCACGGATTTCGTCGCGGCAGCGCGACCGTTTCTGATCGAGCTTTCCAATGAACTGAAAGAGACCGCCGACCTTGCCGTGGTCAAGAACGATCACCTGGTTTTCGTCGACCAGGTCATCGGCTCACAACGGCTGCGGACTGTCTCGGCGGTCGGTGAGACATTTCCGCTCTATTGCACAGCTAATGGCAAAGCCCATCTTGCCGAGCTCGACGATGCCGCCATCGAGCGCCTGATCGGCACGACTTATCCGCGCCGCACGCCGAGCACGCTGACCCGGCTCGACCAGCTGCTCAAAGATCTCAAGACGGTACGCAAGACCGGCGTTGCCATCGATCGGGAGGAACACACGCATGGCATCTGCGCCGCCGGCATCGTGACCCGCGATCCGCTCGGCAATATTCTTGCCATTTCGGTGCCGGTGCCGGCGCAGCGCTTCTATGCCCATCAGAAGCTTATCGTGGACAGGCTGCGTGCGACCAAGGCGGCGCTGGAGCAGCATCTCCTGGCGACCGCCGCGTGACGTTTCCGGCCGCTTGTCCGGCGGACCGGAATGCGATACGATTGTACCGAATTGCAGTACAGAGCTAATGCGCCCGTAGCCGACATGGCGCGGGCACGCACGAAACCGGGAGGAAGACGCCGTGGCGAAGAAAATTCGCGGAGTGACGTTCGAAGAAAATCTCGACAATGCGATGGGGCTCGAATTCCACAACCTCTCGCATCGCTTCGGCTATCAATCGCCGAACTGGCCTTACTTCGAAGACGTCAAGATCGAGCGCATTCATTACATGGCGAAGTCGGGCGTGCTGTCGCAGCGCATCACGACATCGATGCACAACACCACCCATATCGATGCCCCGGCGCATGTGGTGCAGGGCACCCCATTCATCGATGAAGTGCCGCTGCCGCATTTCTTCGGCTCCGGCATCGTGATCTCGATCCCGAAGAAGAAATGGGAACAGATCACTTGCGACGACCTGGAGAAGGCGGCGGGCAAGATCGTGCGGCCGCGCGACGTCGTCATCGTCAATACCGGCTGGCATAAGCTCTACGAGGACAGCGAGGATTACTTTTGCCGTTCGCCGGGTTTCGTCCCATCCGCCGGCAAGTGGTTCGTCGAGAAGCAGGTCAAGGTCGTCGGCCACGATACCCAGGCCAACGATCATCCGCTGGCGACGGCGATCGGGCCGCAGCGCAACGGGCCGCTGCATCCGCACCTTGCCGCGGAATACAAGGAATGGTCCGGCGGTCGCGACTGGAAAGAGGATTTCCCGGAATGGGAGCCTGTGCACCGCATCCTGTTCAATAATGGTATCCTTGGCATCGAGAACGTCGGCGGCGATATCGACGCGGTCACCGGCAAGCGCTGCACCTTCGCGTTCTTCCCGTGGAACTGGGATCGCGGCGACGGCTGCATTATCCGGCTTGTCGCGATCACCGATCCGAAGGGCACTTATCGCATCGAGAAAGGGGAGGCGTTCTGATGATCGTCCGCAAATTCTCCGAAGCGAAGTCCTACGAAGCGCCGAACCATCGCGAGTATAAGTCATTCCGCGTGTTCGGCGCCGAGATGGGCGGCTCGCAAACGCTTGTGTTCGGCATCTCGCATTTTCTGCCGGGCGGCGGCGCCGGCCCTGACGCTTCTCCGCCTGAGAAGATCTATTACGTGCTAGCTGGCGAACTTACCGTGATCGCGGGCGGCAAGGAGCAGGTCATCAAGGCCGGCGACAGCTGCTATATCGGCCCGAACGAAAGCCGCGAGATCGTCAATCGTGGTCATGATGTGTGCACGATCGCGGTTGCTGTCGCACCGGTGAAGTAATCGCAGGGGTCATGCCCGACCTTGTGCCGGGCATCTCGATTGGCGGGCACTGTGCCCACCGGAGCGGGATGGCCGGGACAAGCCCGGCCATGACAGGGACCAGGGTTCATATTTCAGCTCGTGAGTCAGTCATGTCCGAAGACATCCGGAAAAATCCGCTTTCCTTATTCGACGTCCGCGGCAAAAGCGCCATCGTCACCGGTGCAACGGGTGCGTTTGGCGCTATTGCGGCAAAGACCCTCGCGGCGGCCGGCGCGAATGTTGTCGTTGCCGCGAATAATGCCGAGGGGCTGAAAAAGCTCGCTGCCGAATGCGTCAAGCTTGGCGGCAAGGCGGAAGTCGTCGCCAAGCGGCCAAGCTCTGAAGCCAATTGCGATGCTATTCTTGCTGCGGCCGTGGAGAAATTCGGCGGCCTCGACATTCTGGTCGTGGCGTCCGGCCAGAACAAAGTCGCCAAGATCGTCGACCAGAAAGCCGAAGACTTTCTCGACGTGATGGACGCAAATGTCACGCAATCCTGGCTGATGGCGCGCGCCGCGTCGCGGCAGATGATCAAGCAAGGCCGCGGCGGCAAGATCATCCTGATGTCTTCGGCGCGCGGCCTGCTCGGCCATCCGGCCGGCTACACCGCCTATTGCGCCTCGAAATCCGCTGTCGACGGCATCACCAAGGCGCTCGGCTGCGAGCTCGGCGCCACCGGCATCACCGTCAACGCGCTCGGCCCGACAGTCTTCCGCTCGCCGCTGACGGAATGGATGTTCGCCGACGACGAACGCGGCAAAACCGTGCGCGCCGGCTTTTTGACGCGCGTGCCGAAAGGCCGGCTCGGCGAGCCGGAGGACCTTGCCGGCCCGCTGTTGTTCCTCGCCTCCAAGGCGTCGGACTTCTACACCGGCCACATCCTCTACGCCGACGGCGGCTATACGGCGGGCTGATCATGGCGGTCGAGATCGCGAAGGCTCGCATTGCAATCGTCGGCGCCGGACTGATGGGCCATGGCATCGCGCAGGTCTTCGCGCTTGCCGGACATGACGTGACGATCACCGACTCGTTCGCGAAAAACCTCGAGACGGTGCAATCGCGCATCGCCGCGAACTTGAAAGACCTTGGCGACGACCCATCCGCTGTCGATCGCGTCACGCCCAAGACCGATCTAGCCGAAGCCGTGCGTGATGCCGAACTTGCCGATGACGCGGTGCGGGATCGTCCCCCCCTTGAGGGTGACGCGGTTCATCTGCTTGTGGGCGTCCTTGACCCCCTTCTCGACGGCCGGGGGGACCTCGTTCGCCTTGCCGTAGCCCCAGGCGACCGACCCCTTGGCGTTGCCG
>DATAQN010000071.1:0-17302 GCA_036264635.1 Xanthobacteraceae bacterium
CACCAAATTGAATTGGCCGCGAACGCTGCTTGTGCCCTCGATCGCGGCCCTGCTGGCGCTGATATCGAGTTCCGGAGAAGCCGCCACGCCGCCGCATGCCGGTCCGGTAACCGGCGTGATCGATGCCGTTCGCTACGAAGGTGATCAATATTACGCTTTCGGCTGGGCCTGCCAGCAAGGCAACAGAGCTTCTATCGCAGTCCATATCTATGCGGGCGGCGCCGCCGGTGGCAAACCGCCGGGCGTGTTTGTTACACAAGGCACGGCTGACCTAGCCAATGAGCCGGCCGTCGATCACGAGTGTCAGGACGGCAATGGCGGCAAGCATCGTTTCAAGATTGCACTGCCCAATCAGTTGCTGCGGACCTTTCAGAACAAGAAGCTTTGGGCGCATGGCATCGCGGTCGCCGGCAATGTGGAAAATGCCGCGATTGCCGGCTCGGGACGGTTTCAACTGCCAAGCCCGAAATGGCCGCCCGATCCGCCGACGCCGAGTTTTCTCGAAGGTCCGGCGGTCGCGGCTTTCGACACGCGAAAAGACTCTTGCGAGCAAATCGACATTCCCGATGCCGCCGCGCGCGCTTTCCGCGACGACAAAGGCATCACCCACTTGATCGCGTCGCACTATGTAACGCGCGCCGGACTTGGTCCGACGCTCGAGACGATCAAGCATAATTGCGCCGTCGTCTTCAAATCGCATCGCGACGGCAATCCGGCCGATTTCGACGACTATACGTGGCTCACGCAGTTCTACAGCATCGACGGCAAGAAGGTCGTCGCGCTCGGACACATGGAATATCACGGCTGGGAACATCCCGGCATGTGCGCATCGAAATCCGACACGGCGGTTTGCTGGTACAATGTCAGCACTTTCTTCACGTCGACGGACGGCGGCTTTCACTTTGCCTCGCCCAAGCCGCCGGCTAATTTTTTGGTCGGCCTTCCCGCCAAATACGAGCCCAACAAGGGACCGCAGGGCTACAGCGCCGATCAGAACATTCTCAAAGCTGGCAACTGGTATTACTCGGCGGTCTATTCCTGGGCCTGGCCGCCGGGCTGCGGCAACGGCAAGGGGCAGACAGCCTGTCTCGTTCCCGACGGCACCTGCCCCATGCGCACGGCGAACATTCTCGACCCGACTTCATGGCGCGGATGGGACGGCAAGGACTTCACCGTGACATTCGTCGATCCCTACAAGGGACCTGTTGCCGATCCGAAAGCGCATGTCTGCGCGCCGGTGCCCTATCTCGACTATGCCGGCGGCATCAATGTTCACGAGCCGTCGCATCTGTTTGTCGCCACGCTGTGGAATCAAGGCTCGGGCGGCTTCGGGCCGCAAGGCGTGTATTTCACGACCTCCCCCGACTTCATTCATTGGAGCAAGCCGGCGCTGGCGATGACGCTCAATCAGATGCTGCGGCGCGAGCCCCCGGGAAATTGGTCTTACGCATATTTTTCGCTGATCGACCCGAAGGCGAGCGACTTGAGCTATACGACGATCACCGATCAGCCTTATCTGTATTACGTGCGGATGGACAACGATCACGGCCCCTATCAGCGGGTGCTGTTTCGGCAGAGGGTCAAACTCGATTGGCTGATGAAGGCCGTGGGGGCCGATGCGGCCGCGCATCCAGCGCCGCCACAGCACTGAACGGATTTTTCGTTTGTCATTGCCGGACTTGACCCGGCGGTGACGGAGCGGCGAGGCGATCACGTGCCGTGACTGCATCGTCGCTCTGCTCCTCGCAATACCAGCCCGCGCCAAAACAGAGACCCCACTATGGATATCAGCCTCCCGTTTGCCCATTTCACGTTCAATCCACTGCTCGCACTCGCGGTGTTCGGCGCGACGATCGTTACCGATGCGGTCTTTGTGATGTTCACGGCGGCCGTCGCGTCGCGCCACAGATTCCGTGCCGCGAACTGGAGCGCGGTTTGGTATCTGCTCGCCGCCGTATCGGTGATCAGCTACACGTCGAATGCGATCTATGTGGTGTTCGCCGCCGCCGGCTCCTGGGTCGGCGCCTATGTGTCGATGACGTGGCTGCACCGCAGCGATCCGGTCGCAACACCGGTGCCGCCAGTGCCGCCGTTGCAGCCTGGGCCGTAACGCGAGCCTCCGATAAATTCGGATCCAGTGGTAGATTTGGGACCCAGTGGTAGACTTCGGTATGTCGTCCATCACGCGCCGCGACTTCCTCAACGGCACCGCGCTTGCGATTGCGACGGGGCTGACGCCAGCCGAGCAGCTTGCGGCCGAGCCGGCACGCTATCCGCCGGCGCTGACCGGCCTGCGCGGCCAGCATCCAGGCTCGTTCGAGACCGCGCATGCCTTCGCATGGCAGGGACAGCGCTTCGGCATCGATAACGTCGGGGCCGAGGAGAATTATGATCTGGTCGTCGTGGGCGGCGGCATCAGCGGGCTTGCCGCGGCCTATTTCTATCGCCGCGCTGCGGGCGCCGATGCGCGCATTCTCATCCTCGACAATTGCGACGATTTCGGCGGTCACGCCAAGCGCAACGAATTCATGCCGGGCCACCTGTTGATCGGATACGGCGGCAGCCAGTCGATCCAGTCGCCGAAGACATTATGGAGCAGCACAGCCAAGGGGCTTCTGGGCGATCTTGGCGTCGAGGTGGCGCGATTCGACAGCGCCTTCGATCGCAGCTTCTATTCGTCGCTCGGTCTCTCCCGTGGCGTGTTCTTCGACCGCGAGACATTCGGGCGCGACGCGCTCGTGCCCGGCGATGCGCTGCTATCGCGCGGCAATAGCACGCGCCCGCGGCTTGAAGACTTCGTGGCCGCCATGCCGATTTCGGATGCAAGCAAGGCGCAATTGCTCGCGCTGTACGATGCCAAACACGATCCGCTAGCCGGCAAATCCGCCGGCGAGAAACTGAAAACTCTCAAGACCACGAGCTATCGCGACTATCTGATCGAGATCTGCGGCTGCAGCGACGAAGTCGCGAATTGCTTTCAAGGCCGCCCGCTCGGTTTCTTCGGGCTCGGCATCGACGCTGTCCCGGCCGCCGATCTGCGTGAATTCGGCTATCCGGGCTTTGCGGGCCTGGGTCTTTCAAACAACGAGCCCGCCGAATGGCGCGAGCCTTACATCTATCATTTCCCCGACGGCAATGCGTCGCTGGCGAGGCTGCTCGTGCGCAGCCTCATTCCCGGCATCGCCAGCGGCACGACGATGGACGACATCGTACTCGCGAGCTTCGACTACGATCGGCTCGACCGCGACGACAACAAGGTGCGCATTCGTCTCGACTCCACAGTGATCGACGTGCGCCAGAGCGGCAACGGGGTCAGCATCGGCTATGTCCGCTCCGGCGCTCCGCATCGGGTCACGGCCAAGCACGCGGTGCTCGCCGGCTTTCACATGATGATCCCATATCTGATGCCCGAACTGCCGGCTGAGCAGCGCGCGGCGCTCGCCAAGAACGTCAAGACGCCGCTTGTCTATACCAATGTCGTGGTGCGCGATTGGCGGGCATGGCCGAAACTGAAAGTCTCGCAAATCGCGGCGCCAACCTCTTTCTTCAGCGAAGTCGCGCTCGACTTCCCGGTCGATCTCGGCGGCTATCGCCATCCGCGCGATCCGGCAGAGCCGATGGTGCTGCACCTCGAACACGTGCCCGGCGCGCCGAATTCCGGGCTCGATGCCCGCGCCCAGTTTCGCGCCGGCCGACAGAAGCTTTTCGCCATGACATTTGCCGATTTCGAGACGCGCATCCGCGATCAGCTCGACCGCATGCTGGGCCCTGGCGGCTTTGTCAGCGAACGCGATATTGCCGCCATCACCGTCAACCGCTGGGCGCACGGCTACGGCTATGTGGCGAATTCACTGTTCGACCCCGACGATTACGAAGACCGCGTTCTGAAAGTCGCGCGGCGCACCGTCGGCCGTGTCGCGATCGCCAATTCCGACGCCGGCGGCGATGCTTATGCGCATCTCGCCATCGATCAGGCCGGCCGGGCGGTGCGGGAACTTTTGCAGCACTGACCCCGGCTCCTTGGAATTCCGCCTTATTGCGCACCGGTTTTTGCGCTAAAGTAGGAACTGGTCGCAGGCTGGGTTATGGGCCCATGATAGCCGGAATGACAGCGGGGAACGGGCAAGTTCCAAACCGTTGTGCGGTCGTGGCAGGCGGCATTGTTGCGATGGCCCTGTTCGGGCTGGTCGCCTGTACGACGACCACCACTCAAGTGTCGCGCGAAGCCGATCCGGCATTTGCGCGAAGGGTCGTCACATACCCTTCGCCCGAGCGGCCGGGCACGATCGTCGTCGATCCGGGGAGCCACTTTCTTTATCTGGTCCAGGGCGGCGGCCAGGCGATCCGCTATGGCGTCGGCGTTGGCAGCGAAGGCTTTGGCTGGTCCGGCCTGGCGGTGGTTCACAGCAAACAAGAGTGGCCGGATTGGTATCCGCCCGTGGAAATGCTGGCGCGGAAGCCCGAGCTGCGCGAGCACATGTCGCAATTGCGGAGCGGGATCGGCATGCCGGGCGGACCTGAAAATCCGATCGGCGCGCGCGCGCTCTATTTATGGCAGGGCAACAAGGACACGCTGTACCGCATCCACGGCACCAACGAGCCGTGGACTATTGGCCACAATGTGTCGTCAGGCTGCATTCGCCTGACCAACGAGGATGTCACCGATCTTTATGACCGCATCGCTTTGGGCACGAAGGTGATCGTGCTGGCGACTGCCGCTGGTTCGGCCCCGACGCAATAGAGCAACAGCAAAACAGATCTCGTCACCCTGAGGTGCGAGCGAAGCGAGCCTCGAAGGGCGCTCGGCCGTGCCGTCCCAACAAATCGCTTCGCGTCCACCTCAGAATGACGAGTCACAATACGCTTATGCCGGCTTGAAATTCATCGCCACGCCGTTGATGCAGTAACGCAGATGGGTCGGCGGCGGGCCGTCCTCGAAGACGTGGCCGAGATGGCTGCCGCAACGGCTGCAATGCACTTCGGTGCGGACCATGCCGTAATTGTTGTCGGTCGTGGTTTCCACCGCGCCCGGCTCCGGGTCGTTGAAGCTCGGCCAGCCGGTGCCGCTTTCGAACTTTGTCTTCGAGACGAACAGTTTCTGATCGCAGCCCGCGCAGGTGAAGGTGCCGGAGCGCTTCTCGTAGTTCAGCGCGCAGCTCCCCGGCCGCTCGGTGCCGTGCTCGCGCATGATGTGGAACTGTTCGGGGGTTAGGATTTTGCGCCACTCGGCGTCGGTATGGGTGACGGGATAATGCTTGGTGTCGATGCTGGTGCTCATGACGCGACGGCCCCATTATATGATGTGCAGGATAGCATAAAAATAAGCCTTGCCGCACAAAGCGCAACCGGCGCCGGCCCTCACTATAGCGTGTGCTCGCGTATGATATCGGCGGCGATCCGGTGCGCCTCGTTGGCGGCGGGGATGCCGCAATAGAGCGCCAGCAGAAGCAGCACCTCTTGAATTTGCGCCGGCGTGCAGCCGTTCTTCAAGGCGCCGCGGATGTGCACCCCCAATTCCTTTTCGTGTCCCGCAGCCGCCATCATCGCCACCATGACCAGCGACTTGGTGGCAAGCGGCAGAGCGGTCCTGCTCCAGACATCGCCATAGGCATAGGCATTGATGATGTGCTGCAGCGGCTTGCCGAATTCGCCAAAGGCGTTCATGCGTTTCTCGACCGCTTCGCGGCCGAACATTTCGGTGCGCAGCTTCAGGCCACGCTCGTGCTGATCCGTCTCACTCATTGACCGTACTCCGTTGTCGGATTTACTGCTGCGCGATGCCGGCAGCCTCGCGTACCGCGTTCCACTTCTTGGTCTCGTCGTCCATGAAAGCGCCGAACTCGGCCGCCGTCGAGCCTTTGACGACGACGCCGACCGCGACCAGATGCTGCCGTGTCTTGTCGTCGGCGAGGATGTCCATCAGCGTCTTGTTCAAGGTCGCGACAACCCCGGCCGGCAGGCCCGGCGGGCCGAATACGCCATACCAGGTGGTGACATCATAGCCCGGCAGCACGCCCGATTCGGATGCGGCCGGTATGTTGGGCACCGCGGGAAAGCGGTCCTTGCCGGTGACCGCGAGTGCCTTCAGCGCGCCGGACTGCACCTGGCCGATAAGAGCCGAGACGGTGTCGAACATTACGTCGGCGTGGTGGCCGAGCACGGCATTGATGGCTTCGGGCGAGCTGCGGAACGGAACATGCAACAAGTTGATGCCGGCCGTCTGCTTGAATAATTCGCCGGCGAAATGCTGGGTGGCGGCAAAGCCCGGACTTGCGAAAACGATCTTGCCCGGATCGGCTTTGGCGTCGGCGACGAGCTCTTTGACGTTGTGGGCCGGAAAATCCGGACGCGTCGCGATCAAGAGACTTGCGCTCGCGACTTGCGCCACCGGCGTCAGCGCCGCGGTGTCGTACGGCATGTCCTTGCGCGTCACCGCGGCGATGATCTGGCCCGCGGTCATGATGCCGAGTGTGTAACCGTCGGGCACGGCTTTCGCGACCAGTTCATTGCCGAGAATGCCGCCGGCGCCCGGCTTGTTTTCGACAATGACCGGCTTGCCGAGGCGATCCTGCATCGCGTCGGCAAGAATACGTCCTATGATGTCGGCGCCGCCGCCAGCGCCGAACGCAACGATGATGCGGATGGGCTGCTGCGGCCAGTCTTGCGGCGAAGATTGTTGCGCAAAAGCGGCACTGATGCTTGCCATCAGGCACACGGCCGCAGCCAAAGCCTGCATCGGCTTTTTCATGATCCCCTCCCCAGTGCACAACGGGCCCCACTTTTTGCGGGTGCCCAGAAGACGGCGCGATCTCCCGGATCGGGCTACGCCCGTCCGAGATGACGCCTACGGCGTCATTTGATCGCCAGCGGATTGGTCGGCGAGCCGACCGCGCCGGTGATCGGAATGGCCGGGGCCACGAACATGAATTCGTAGACGCTGTCGGCCGCGCAGTCTTCGGCGAGATCTTTCAGATAAAAAATCTCGCCCATGGTCATGCCCATGATCGGGATGGTGATCCAGTGCCAGGGCTGGTTGATGCCGCCTTCGGTATTGTTCGGCCGCACCTCGCAGCCCCAGGTGTCGCTGGCGAGTGCCGCAAGCTCGGTGCGCTTGACGAATTCCAGCGTCTCGAAGGCGAAGCCCGGCGCGTCGCCGCCCGGATAGCCGTCCCAATTGCCGGCCTTGAGGCAGCGCTCCATCTGGCCGGTGCGCACGATGATGTAATCGCCGCGCTTGAACTCGACCTTCTGCTTCTTGGCGGTGAGATCGAGATCCTCGCAGGTGATGCCGTAGCCGTCCTCGAGGCAGTCCTTGCCGAGCGCGCGCGCCACGTCGAGAAACACGCCGCGGCCGACCATCTTGTTCTTGGTCTTCTCGATGCCGCACTTCGCGGCGCCGAAGGATGACACTTCGCGGCAATCATAGCCGTTCCACATATTGTCTTCGTAGAACACGTGGCCGAGCCCGTCCCATTGCGTGCCGCATTGCAGCGGGATCACCACCATGTCGTCGGCGGCGCGGATGCCGCGCTTGTCGAGCACGCCGGAATAGGCGTCAGTGCCGGTGCGCAGCATGGTGTGCAGCGGGTTGATGCGGCCGAGCACCGGATAATTGGTCTTGCCGCCCTGCGGGCCGTTATTGTCGAAATTGAGCGCGAGCGAAATCACCTTGCCTTTTCTGACGAGCTGCGCCGCAGCAACGATGTCCTCCGGGCTGGTGTAATTGAGCGTGCCGATCTCGTCGTCCGGTCCCCATTTGCCCCAGTTTTTGTATTTCTCCGCGGCCGCACTCAGATCGTTCCGCGTTATTTTCTTGCTTGAGTCCTTGCCCGCCATGACGTCTCCCCTGCTCCCATCGCATGATCATTTTGAAATCCCGCCGGAATGCCACGATCGGCTTCCGGACTCTTATTGCCGCCTGCGAAACGATGATAGCATCGCGAAAACGATATCGGGGAGAGTTATAATGAGAGATGCAAGGCCGCGCGTGAACCGACGGGCCCGTGCGGCAACGCTTGGCACGGCACTTTTGCTCGCGGGATGGCTTGGCGCACCTGATCCGGCAACCGCGGCCTATCCCGACCATCTGGTGAAAATCATCGTGCCATTTGCGCCCGGCGGGCCCACCGACGTGGTGGCGCGGATCATTGCGCAAAAACTCTCCGAGAGCTTGAAGCAGCAGTTCTTCGTCGAGAACCACGTCGGCGCCAGCGGCAATGTGGGGATGCAGATGGCGGCGCGCTCGGCGCCCGATGGTTATACGATCCTGGTGGCGAGCTCGAGCTATGTGGTCAATCCGAGCTTCTACGCGAACAACCCCTACGATCCCTACCGGGATTTCATCCCGATCACGCTGGCCGCGGCCACGCCGAATATCGTGACGGTCAACCCTTCGCTTCCGGCCAAGAACATGAAGGAGCTGATTGCGCTCATTCAGGCCAATCCCGGCAAATACTCGATCGCCAATGCCGGGCTCGGTACCCCGCCGCAGCTTGCGTCCGAAATGCTGAAGCTCACCTATAAGCTCGACGCAGCAAGCGTACCGTATAACGGCGGCGAACCGGCCATACAGTCGACTGTCGGCAATCACACGCCTGTTGCATTCAGCTCAATCCCGCCGGCGGCGCCGCAAATCGCCGGCGGCAATCTGCGCGGGCTCGCCGTCGCGGCGGCAAAGCGTTCGGCCGTGCTGCCCGATGTGCCGACGATGGCGGAGGCCGGCGTGCCGGATCAGGAATCGGAGACCTTTCAAGGCGTGCTCGTACCGGCAGGAACGCCCAAAGACGTCGTCGATCTGCTCCACGGCGAGATCGTCAAACTGATGCAGCTTCCCGATGTGAAGCAAAAATGCGCCGATCTCGGCTTTGACGTCGTTGCCGATACGCAGGCGGAATTTTCGGCCTATCTCAAGAAAGAGATCGACAAGTGGCACAAGGTGATCGTCGACGCCAAGATCCCGCAGATTCAGTAAAGAAGGGCGTTATCTAACGGAGAGGCCGATCCCCCTCACCCTGTCCCTCTCCCCCGCGGGGAGAGGGAACGCAGCGTCGTTCACCTTACCAAACTAGGACTCTGCGACGCGAGACTGCGCGAGGGTGAAAGATTACTAAAGCTGAGAAGAGATGACCGCACCGTGCCGCAACCTGCTCCCTCTCCCCGGCGGAGAGAGGGAGGGGTAAGGGGGCTCTGAGCCCGGCATAAATTGATTCATTGTCGCGCACGTTCCCGGCGCGGCCTGACGATGATAACATCGTCCGCAACTATAATGAGAACAGGCTGGGAGGAGGCGATGAGGGCAAGGCTCGCTTGCGCCCGCGCTGCTGTTGTGCGCGCGGTTTTTGTAGTCGCGATCATCGTATGCGCCGCGCCGGCCGGATCGCCGAGTTTGGCGGCCGGCTCCTATCCGGACCATAAGATTCGCATGATCGTGCCGTTCGCCGCCGGCGGCCCGACCGACGTGATCGGCCGCATGGTCGCGGAGCGGCTGTCCGACGTGTTCGGCCAGCAGATCTATGCCGAGGACATGCCGGGCGCCGGCGGCAATCTCGGCGTCGAGACCGCCAAGCGCGCCGACCCGGACGGCTACACCGTTCTCGCCGTCTCTACCGGCTTCATCATCAATCCGAGCATGTACTCCAAGATCGGCTATGACCCGATCAAGGATTTTGCGCCGGTCTCGCTGGTCGCAGCCTCGCCCAATGTGGTGATGGTGCATCCGTCGGTGCCGGCCAAGAACCTCCAAGAACTGATCGCTCTGATCAAGGCCAATCCGGGCAAATACAGTTTCGCGCAGCCTGCGACCGGTTCGACGCCGCATCTGGCCGGCGAGCTGTTCAAGCAGAAATTCAATCTCGACATGGTGATGGTGCCGTTCAACGGCGCGCCGCACGCGGTCAATTCGACCATGGGCAATCACACGCCGATCGCATTCACGGCACTGCCGCCGGCCATCGGCAATATCAAGGAAGGTTCGGTGCGCGGCATCGCGCTGCTCGCCAAGCAGCGCGTCGCCTCGCTGCCGGATCTGCCGACCAGCGAGGAGCAAGGCGTTCCCGGTCTCGAGAGCGATACGCTGACCGGCATCGTAATGCCGGCCGGCACGCCGCAAGCCATCATCGACAAATGGCACGACGCCATCGTCAAAATGATCGGCGATCCGGAGATCAAAAAGAAGTTCGATACGCTCGGCTTCATCGCCGTGGCCAACACGCCGGCGGAATTTTCCGCGCGCATCAAAAGCGAAGCGGCGCGCTGGGATGCCGTGGTGAAAGCGGCGGGGATCCACGTCGATTAACGGAACCACGGGGGGCGCGCGATCGAAATCGGCGGATGACCTCGCTAAGCCGAAAACAAAAAGCCAGGGGAACACATCATGCAAATGCGTATGAGATATCTGGTGCCAAAATATCTGGTGCTATGCGCCGCATTGGCATTCGCAGCCATGGCAGCCGGGCCGGCCTTGGCGACCGAATATCCCGACCATGCGGTAAAGGTGATCGTGCCGTTTGCGGCCGGCGGGCCGACCGATGTGATGGCGCGACTGATCGCGCAAAAGCTCAGCGAAAATCTCAGACAGCAATTTTACGTCGAGGATCATGCCGGCGCCGGCGGCAATATCGGCATGACCATGGCGGCGCGCTCGGCGCCCGACGGCTACACCGTCCTGGTGGCAAGCTCGAGCTTCATGGTCAATCCGAGCCTCTACGAGACGCCGCCCTACGATCCGTACAAGGACTTCGCGCCGGTGACGCGGGCGGCGGCGACGCCGAATATCATCGTGGTGCATCCGTCGATCGCGGCCAAGACGATCAAGGAATTGATCGACCTGGTGAAGGCCAATCCGGGCAAGTACAGCGTCGCCAATCCCGGCATCGGCACGACGCCGCAGCTCGCCACCGAATTGCTCAAGCTGAGCTATCATCTCGATGCAACCTCGATCCCGTTCGGCGGCTCGGGACCGGAGATCCAGTCGGCGCTCGCGGCGCAAACGCCGATTGCGTTCGCCACCTTGCCGCCGACCACGACGCAAATCTTAGCCGGAAACCTGCGTCCACTAGCAATCACCGCCGTCAAACGCACGACGGCGCTGCCTGATGTGCCGACCATGGCGGAGTCCGGCATCCAAGGCCAGGAGTCCGAAACCATGCAAGGCATTTTGGTGCCGGCTGGCACGCCGCCTGCGATCGTCGATCTGCTCAACCGCGAGATCGTCAAGGTCATGCAGCTTCCCGACGTGAAGGCAAAATGCCTGGAGCTTGGTTTCGACGTGGTGGCGGATTCGCCATCCGACTTTGCCGCCTACATCAAGACCGACATCAATAAGTGGGCGAAGGTCATCACAGACGCCAAGATCGAGAAAATGCACTGATGGGGGCGCAGCGGTGAAAGCAGCGGAAATTCACATCGACTGACGAAAGACGAAATCCGGCAAGACAGGGAGGATTTCATGCGCGTCTGGGCAAGATATCTGGCGACCGCCGCGGCGATCTTGGTCGCGGCTGCAGCACCGCGGCCCGCCGCCGCAGGTTATCCGGACCATCCGGTCAAGATCATCGCACCGTTCACCGCAGGGGGACCGACCGACTTGGTCGCGCGGCTCCTCGCCGACAAGCTGTCGCAGAGTTTGAAGCAGCAGTTCTACGTTGAAAATCGTCCGGGCGCCGGCGGCAATATCGGAATGCTGCAGGTCGCGCGCTCGGCATCGGACGGCTACACGATCCTGGTGGCGAGTTCGAGCTATGTCGTCAATCCGAGCCTTTACGCCACCAAACCATACGATCCGTTCACGGATTTTGCGCCGGTTTCGCTGGCCGTGGCAGCGCCGAACATTTTGGTCGTTCACCCTTCCGTACCCGCCAAGACGATCAAGGAATTGGTGGCGCTGCTGCAGGCCAATCCCGGCAAATATGCCGTCGCCAATGCGGGCCTCGGCACTACGCCGCAGCTTGCCGCCGAACTGTTCAAGCTCAAGTTCAAGTACGATCAGCCGAGCGTGCCTTATGCGGGCGGCGCCCCGGCGATCCAGGCCACGGTTGCCGGACAGACGCCGATCGGATTCGCCAATATGACGACGGCGCAGCCGCATATCGCCGGCGGCACGCTGCGGGGCATCGCGCTCACGGCACTTAAGCGTTCACCGGCGCTGTCCAATGTGCCGACCATGCTGGAGTCCGGCGTCGAAGGGCAGGAATCGGAAACCATGCAGGGTGTGCTGGTTCCGGCCGGAACGCCGCAGCCGATCGTCGATTTGCTCAATCACGAAATTGTCAAGGCTATGCAGCTTCCCGATGTGAAGGCAAAATGCGCGGAGCTCGGTCTCGATGTCATCGCCGACACGCCGGCACAATTCGAAGGCTATATCAAAAAAGAAGTCGACAAGTGGCACGGCGTCATTGTCGACGCGAAAATCCCGCTGATTCAGTAACAATGTCACGCCCGCCATGCGCATCGTCGATATCCGCGAGACTTCCATTCCGCTCAATTCGACGCTCGCCAATTCGAGCTTCAATTTCTCGGAAATGACGACGTCGGTGGTAGCCGTTATCACCGACGTGAAGCGCGACGGCCGGCCGGTCTGCGGCTTCGCGTTCAATTCGACTGGGCGTTATGCCTGCGGTGCGCAGATGCGGGGGCGTTTCATCCCGCGCATTCTCAAAGCTGCGCCGCAATCATTGCTCAACGAGGCCGGTGACAATTTCGCGCCGGAAAAAATTCTCGCCGTGATGCTGCAGAATGAAAAGTCCGGCGGTCATAGCGAGCGTTCGGTCGGCATCGGCACCATCGAAGTCGCGGTGTGGGATGCGGTCGCCAAGATCGCCGAGAAGCCGCTGCATCGCCTGCTCGCCGAAACTTACAACGGCGGCAAAATCGCCGAGAAGGTTTTCTGCTATGTCGGCGGTGGCTGGTATGCGCCAGGCAAGAGCACGAAAGATCTGCAAGACGAGATGAAAGGCCATCTCGATGCCGGCTATACGATGGTGAAGATGAAAGTCGGCGGCATGCCGCTCAAGGACGATCTCGTCCGTGTCGAAGCGGTCAAATCGATCCTGCCGCAAGGCAGTGAGCTCGCGGTCGACGCCAATTCGAAATTTCTGCGCGACGATGCGCTGGCTTATGCGGGTGGCTTGCGGCCTTTCGCGCTGCGCTGGTTCGAGGAGCCGTGCGATCCGCTGGATTTCGCGCTCCTTGCCGAGATCGCGGCCGTCTATGACGCGCCGCTTTCCACCGGCGAGAATCTATTCTCGACACAGGATGTCGAGAACCTCGTACGTTTCGGCGGCTTGCGACCGGAGCGCCAAGATGTGATTCAAGTCGATCCGCCGCAGGCCTATGGCATCGTGCAATATGCGCGCACGCTCGACATGCTGGCGCGCCATGACCAGCCGCACCATCACTGGCCGCGCAGGCTGATGTTTCCGCACGGCGGCAACCAGATGTCGCTTGCGATCGCGGCGGGCTTTGGGCTCGGGGGCGCGGAATCCTATCCCGGCGTGTTCGGCGATTTTGGCGGCTTTGCCGACGATGCACGCCTGGAAGACGGCTATTTGACGCTATCGGACCGGCCCGGCATCGGCTTCGAAGGCCAGGCGCGGCTTTATCGGATCATGAAAGAGCTTGCGGCGTGACCGCTCTCGCGCCGTAATCGCGCTCCCGTCACTGGCCCGTCTGCCCGCTATTGTTCGCGGGTGCCGCGGCGCTGGCGGCCGGCTTGGCGGCGGCCGCGGGCTTGCTTGCGCCGCTCGCCGTCTTGCTTGCGGTTTTCGCTGCGCCAGTCGCCGATTTCGCGGCTGGCTTGGCGGCAGCATTGGCCGGCGCTGCCGTTGTCCGCACCGCGCCCCAGGGATCGTTGGATGTGGTTGCCGACGGCTGCTCGCGAATGGCCTTTTGATATTGCTCCTCGGTCTGCATCCGGCCGATGAATTCGTGGGCCGCCTTCGAGTCCGCGGCGTCCTTGTCCTTGAGCATCTGGTCGGTTCCGGCCTGCGCATAGGCTGTGCCGGTGAGCGCAAGCAGCGCGAAAATCGAGACGCCCCATTTCCGAAGCATGGACATTTGCGCTCCGATGTCGTGTTTTTTCATGATTGGCCGCCTTGCCGATGAACCACGCCGCTCGTGTTCTGATCCCCAATTGTAGCAAGACTGCGAAATCGAGGTAACTGCGTTGGGGGCGTGCGTTTGAGGCCGTTATTCGCCCTTGAGCCCCTTTTCCTTGATGATCTGGCCCCAGCGCGCAATCTCGTCGCGCAGATAATCGCCGAATTCGGCGGCGGAACTCGGCGCCGGCGTGATGCCGGATTCGTGGAGCCGCGCCCGCAGACCCGGATCGTTCAGCGCCGCGACCAGCGCGGCATTGAATTTCGCGATCACCGGCTGCGGCGTGCCGGCGGGCGCCAATACGCCGTTCCAGTTGTCGCCGACTACGCCCGGGAATCCCTCTTCGACGAAGGTCGGCACGTCGGGAAAAATATCGGAGCGCACTTTCGACGTTGTCGCCAGCGCCTTGAGCGAACCGGCGCGGACCTGCGCCATGATGGTGGGCACATCGCCGACAAGGCCGTCGAGATGGGCGGCGAGAATATCGGTGATGGCCTGCGAGGCGCCGCGATAAGGCACCGACTGGACTTGAATGCCTGCAGTAGCGGCGAACAATTGCAAGCCGAGATCCGACATGGCGCCGCGCCCGGTCACGCCGATGCTGAGCGTGCCAGGCTTCTCTTTGGCAAGCTCGGCGAAATCGCGCGCCGAGTTCACCTTCATCGCCGGCGGAACAACAAGCACCGGCGAATTCACGGCGGCTTTGCCGACCGGGGCGAAATCCTTCAGCGGATCGTAAGTCAGATCGGCCCGGAACGCTGGATTGATGGCGACGGCACCGACGGTCGTAAAGAACAGCGTGTAGCCGTCCGGATCGGCCTGCGCGACGTATTGCGCCGCGATGGCGCCGTTGGCGCCGGGCTTGTTCTCGACCACGACGGGCTGGCCCAGCGTCTCGTGCATCTTGTCGGCGATCAGCCGCGCGGTGAGGTCGGCGGTGCCGCCGGGTGTGAAGGCGACGATGAGACGCACGGGGCGCGAGGGGTAGTCGTCGGCGTGGGCCTGCGCGAGGAGAAGCATTGAGAGCGCGATGAAGGCGCTCGTCGTGAAAGACGCTAGTCTGGGAAATTTGATACGCATGGACACCGAATGCTTCGCTTAATCTTCGTGAAAGCGGAAAACCCAGACCAGTCAGAGCGACTGCCTGGTTAGGCCTGCGGGGCAGACCGATTCATTGAATGCACGGCTACAGCGTGCCTGGCGTGCAATCAATGAATACTTGGCGCTGGAGCAGCGCTGTTCTCAACACCTACCCTGACAACCGCTCGATCGCCGCGCCACAGCGCCCAAGCTTCTCCTCGAGCCGCTCGAAACCGCGATCGAGGTGATAGACGCGGTTGACGATGGTCTCGCCTTCGGCGGCGAGGCCGGCGATCACCAGCGACACCGAAGCGCGCAGGTCGGTCGCCATCACCGGCGCGCCTTTCAGTTGCGGCACGCCTTCGATGGTGGCGCGTTCGCCGTCGAGCTGGATGCGGGCGCCGAACCGCGCCAGTTCCTGCACATGCATGAAACGGTTCTCAAAAATCGTCTCGGTGATGTGCGACGTGCCGCGTGCGCGCGTCATCAGCGCCATCAATTGCGCCTGCAGATCGGTCGGGAATTGCGGGAACGGGGCCGTTGTCACGTCAACCGCGGCGATGCCCGCGCCGTTTCGGGCAACGCGGATGCCTTCATTGGTCACCGACACCGTGGCGCCGGCTTCGGTGAGCACATCAAGCGCCGCCTGCAGAAGCTCCGGGCGCGCATTGCGCAACAGAATGTCGCCGCCGGCCATGGCCACCGCCATGGCGTACGTGCCGGTCTCGATCCGATCCGGCAGCACGGTGTGGCGCGCGCTGTGCAATTTATTCACGCCTTCGACGACGATGCGCGCCGTGCCGGCGCCGGAAATACGCGCGCCCATTTTGTTGAGGCAGTCGGCGACGTCGGTGATCTCCGGTTCCTGCGCCGCGTTCTCGATCACCGTCGTGCCATTCGCCAGCGCCGCGGCCATCACCGCGGTATGGGTGCCGCCGACGGTCACTTTGGGAAAAACGATGTCGCCGCCTTTGAGCCCCTTCGGGGCGCGGGCCACCACATAGCCGCCGTCGATGTCGACTTTGGCGCCGAGCCGCTCGATCGCCATGATGAGCAGATCGACCGGCCGCGTGCCGATGGCGCAGCCGCCCGGCATCGATACCCGCGCCTCGCCCATGCGCGCCACCAGCGGCGCCAGCACCCAGAAGCTCGCACGCATTTTCGAGACGAGTTCGTAGGGCGCGGTGGTGTCGACGATATTGGCCGCCGAAATATGCAGGCTCTGGCCGGTATCGGCGGTCTCGCCGGGCCGCTTGCCACTGACCATGATGTCGACGCCGTGATTGCCGAGAATGCGCTGCAGGAGCGCGACGTCGGCGAGGCGCGGCACATTGTCGAGAATGAGCGTCTCGTCCGTCAGCAGGCCCGCGATCATCAAGGGCAGCGTGGCGTTCTTCGCGCCCGAGATCGGGATTGCGCCGTTGAGCGGACGGCCGCCGAGAATGCGAATGCGATCAAGCATGTTTCACCCCCAGCCTTTGCCACTGGCACCAGCGCCGCAGCGGTGGAACCCGTGCGCCGTCCGGTGGACAGCAATAGGCCAAAACCACATCCAATCCCTAAACCAGCCCCTGATCCCTAATCCAGCCCTACTCACGTACCTGATTGCGGCGGAACTCGGGTGAGGCGCCGGGTTCGGGCTCGGGCGATGAGGAATTCGCTTCCGTTTCCTTACTGATTTGCTGACCAGTTTCCTCGTCCTTGGGCCGCGGCCGCCCCCTTTCGCGCGCCTGTTCCTTGCGGCGCTTGAGGTTTTCACGCAGCGCCGCCGACAGCCTTTCGCTGCGCGCCGCCCATTTGTCGGCTTTGCCGGGCTTGGTCATGGAGAGGCTCAAAGCATGGCACGCAATGCCCCGCAACTACCCGCGCTTCATGGCCGGACTTGTTCCGGCCATCCCGATTCAGGTGGCAAAGCGATGCCATCGGAATCGGGATGCCCGGCATAAAGCCGGGCATGACGCCCCCAGGCGCCCAGCCGCCGCTTGCGCATGACCCCTGCCCTGTGGCAATAACCGCCGCGTTTCCATGCAAGTGTATATGTCCGCAAACGAGACCGGCCTTGGGGCCGGCCACATCGGGCCGCTGCCGTAGCTCAGTGGTAGAGCACTCCCTTGGTAAGGGAGAGGTC
>DATAQN010000107.1:0-12060 GCA_036264635.1 Xanthobacteraceae bacterium
CTGCTGGGATGCGCGGCCGTGCCCAGCAGCACGGCAGGTTGGCTACAGCGTCTGTCGGCGTTCCATTTCCTTTCGTTTTCTTCTTTCTCTTCGTAGCCCGGATGGAGCGCAGCGTAATCCGGGAGCGGCAGTGCAAGCGTCCCGATCGTCCCCGGATCGCGCGGAGCCTGTCATCGGGCCGGCCACTTCGGGCCGGACCCGTTGGCTCCATCCGGGCTACAAAGAAAGCGAAGCAAAAGCGCAAAACGAAACGAAGGCCCCACCCCTTCTATTCTGATGCACCGCTCGCTTCGCACTTCACACCGTAGCGCCGCCAAAAACTCAGGTGCAGAGGCGCCGGGAGAACGGGGGTCGCTTACTCCGCCGCTCTCACGGGCCATGATTTAGATTGGAATGGAACAAACAAAAAAGCGCTTCTCATTTCGCCCGAATCTCATTGCAAAGGGCCAGCCGAACCCGCACACTCCGGCCGACTTGGTCCGAAATGCTTGGCCTCTAGCTTACCTCCATGGGGTGGGGTAAGTCGTGCCCTGGTGGGGAGGGGAAGACCATGGACGTCAAGACCAAGCGCGTATTCCGCGTCGTGCTGATCAAGCCGTCGCATTACGATCCGGATGGCTATGTCATCCAATGGCTGCGCTCGACGCTGCCGTCCAACAGCCTTGCCAGCGTCCACGGCCTCATAGAGCAATGCGCCAGGGAGCGCGTGCTCGGCGACGACGTCGGTATCGAGGTCGAAGCTTGTGACGAGTGCAACACCATCGTCGATGTCGAAGCCGTAGCCAAAAGCATCCGCCAAGCCGGCGCCGGTATGGTCGGGCTCGTCGGCGTGCAGTCGAACCAGTTCCCGCGCGCGCTCGATCTCGGCCGGCAGTTCCGCGCCAAGGGCCTGACCGTCATGATGGGCGGCTTTCACATTTCCGGCTGCATTTCCATGCTGCCGAAACTGCCGGACGGCCTGCAGGAAGCGCTCGATCTCGGCATTCATCTCTACGCCGGCGAGGCCGAAGGCCGCATGGCCGAGGTGCTGCGCGATGTCGCCGCGGGGCAGGCCAAGCCGATCTACAATTATCTCAACGATCTGCCCGAAATGGCCGCTGCGGTCTTCCCGATTCTGCCGCGCTCGGTGGTGACGCGCGTCGCCGGGCATTATTCGAGCTTCGATGCCGGCCGCGGCTGTCCGTTTCAGTGCTCGTTCTGCACCATCATCAATGTGCAGGGGCGCAAATCACGCTACCGCACGCCGGACGATATCGAGGCCATCGTCCGCGCGAATGCCGCGCAGGGCATTACGCGCTTCTTCATCACCGACGACAATTTCGCCCGCAACCGCAATTGGGAGCCGATCCTCGATCGGCTGATCGAACTGCGTGAGCGCGACAAGTTCAACATCAAGCTGCTCATCCAGGTCGACACGCTCTGCCACCGCATTCCGAACTTCATCGAGAAATGCGCGCGCGCCGGCTGCACCGCAATCTTCCTAGGGCTCGAGAACATCAATCCGGAATCTTTGATGGGCGCCAAGAAGCGCCAGAACAAGATCTGGGAATATCGCGAGATGCTGCTCGCTTGGCGCAAGCAGCATGTGCTGACCTATGCCGGTTACATCCTCGGCTTCCCGACCGACACGCCGGAATCGATCGCCCGCGATATCGAGATCATCAAGAAAGAGCTGCCGATCGACATTCTGGAATTCTTCTATCTCACGCCGCTGCCGGGCTCCGAGGATCACAAGAATCTCTACATGCGCGGGGTGCCGATGGACCCCGACATGAACAAATACGATCTGGAGCACGCCTGCACCGCGCATCCCTTGATGTCGAAGGAAGCCTGGACGCAGGTCTATGCCGATGCCTGGAAGCGCTACTACACCGACGAGCATGTCGAGACCATCATGCGGCGGGCGATGGCGTCCGGCATCAACCGGACCAAGGTGCTCGACTCGCTGACCATCTTTTCCGGCTCGGCGCGCATTGAAGGCGTGCACCCGCTGCAATTCGGCTTCTTGCGCCGTAAGCTGCGCAAGCAGCGCCGCTCCGGCATGAAGGTACTCAACCCGTTGATCTTCTATCCGTGGCGGCTCTACGATTTCTTGAAAGTCTGCACGCAATGGGGCCGCCTGATCTGGCGCTATCGCCGCATCATGGCCAAGGTGCTGAAGGACCCGGCCTCAAAGACCCATTTCGACGAGGCGTTGCGGCCGCATACGTCGGCCGGCGAGACCGATCATTTCGTCGAAGTCTTCGCCGACAAGATCCCGCACACCCACGGCGCGCCGGTGACGCATAGCGCTCCGGCAGTGCCGGCGCCAGTTCAAGTCGAGGCGGCGGAGTAATTCTCGGCCGTCATGCCCGGGACAAGCCCGGCCATGACGGCAACGAAGGCTGCGAGAGCTAAGCTTCCGTCTTCCGTCCGATCTTGCTTTCCGTGCCGTTGAGCAGCCGTGCGATGTTGGCGCGGTGCATGATCCACAGCAGTGCAGCGAGCAGAACAAAGAGCACGCTGAGCTCGTAATTTCCGCTCGCCCAAAGAACAACAGGCGTCGCGGCGCTGGCGATGAGCGCGGCGAGTGACGAGTAACGCGAAGCAAAGGCGACGAGGAGCCAGATGAGGCAAAACGAAACAAGCGCGATCCAGGCACCAAAACCGAGCAGGAGGCCGATGAAAGTCGCAACGCCCTTGCCGCCTTTAAAGCGGAGCCAGACCGGAAATAAATGACCGAGAAAGGCGCCAAGCGCAGCGAGGAGGCCGGCATCGGGAAACAGAATCCAACTCGTCAGCGCTACGGCTGCTGTGCCTTTGAGCATGTCGCCAAGGAGGGTCGCCGCCGCAAGTTTTTTATTGCCGGTGCGCAAAACGTTGGTCGCGCCGATATTGCCGGAACCGATCGTGCGCAGGTCCTGCGTGCCCGCGAGCCGCGTCAGGATGATGCCAAACGGAATGGAGCCACACAGATAGCCAAAGCCGAAGGCGCCGCCGGCATAAGCGAGAAGAGGAGGCCACGTGAGCGGTACAGGTATTGTCACAAGGACCTTCCGTCATTGCGAGCGGCCAACGGGTCCGGCCCGAAGCGGCCGGCACGATGACAAGCTCCGCGACTCAGCACGGGATTCCCGGCACTGGATTCTTGGCTTCGTTCGTAATGACAAGTTTGTCTTCTCCGGCCACCGACAACAAGGCGTTATCCGATACGCACCTTGCTGCCAGCGTCGCGCGGCGCAAAGCCTGCGGCCACAGCCTCGGCTTCGCTCGCATAGACAATGAAATGCCGAAGCTTGTCCGCCGCAGCGCGCGCGATCGCCGAAAGCCCGGGCGAAAACGTCTTGCGCGTCGTATCGGCGGTGACGAAGCGCGCGGTCTCGTCTTCCTCAATATCGGCCTCGCAGTAGACGCAGCGCAGCCGAAATCCCGCCTGCTGTCCTGCTTGGCCCTCGATCACATAGAACTTGTTGGCGGCGTATTGGCTTTCGGCCGGGTCGCAGGTGATGCAATTCTTGTTGTGGCAGCCCACACCTGTGCCGATCGGCTGCACATAGACCGGATGATCGGGCTTGGCGAAGCCACCGGCGAATTTGTGCAGCGATTTGTTCTTGTGCAGATGCAGCATCAGCGAAATCAGCGCCATGCGCACCGGCACGCCATAGGCCGCCTGCTGGAAATAGACCGCGCGGCGATCGGTGTCGAAACTGGCATCGAGCTCGTTGACCCGCGGCAGAGGATGCATGACGCTCGCTTCGGAATATTTCGGCTCGCTCATAAGCTTGGCGTCGATCTTCGGATAGGGCTTGTCGCCTTCTTTGCCGGCCCAGCGCTCCTTCTGAAATCGCGTGACATAGACCGCATCGATCTTCTTCTCCAGCACTGCGCTGTAGTCGATGTCGGGCTCGGCATAGAGCGAGAGCTGATGCGGCTCACTCGCCGTGACATAGAGCGCGTCGATCTCCCCGCCGACCGCGCCGGCGCGCTCCTTCGACACGATGCGGGTGTGAAATTCTTCGCGCAGCCGCCGGTCGACATGCGCCGGCAATTCCATGCCGGGCGCGGGCAGGGGATCGATGGTCGCGCCGAAGCGCGCCAGCGCATAGACGAAGGAATGGATGGTGCGGCTGCCTTTGAGATCGCCGGAGATCGCGATCTTCATGCTGCCGAGGTTCTTGTTCTTCGCCCGCAAGGTGAACAGGTCGCACAGGGTCTGGGTCGGGTGTTCATGCGCGCCGTCGCCGCCATTGATGACGGGAACCAGCGAATATTCCGCCGCCAACCGCGCTGCGCCGTCGCGCGGGTGGCGGATCACAACAACGTCGGCATAGTTCGAAATGACGCGAATGGTGTCGGCGAGGCTCTCGCCCTTGGCGGCGGAACTCACCGCCGGGTCGGCGCTGGTAATATTGGAGCCGCCGAGCCGCAGCATGGCGCTTTCGAACGACAGGCGCGTGCGCGTCGAAGGCTCGTAGAACAGGCTTGCCAGAATGAATTTTTGCGCGAGGTTGGTGGAACGCGCGACGCGGTAGGAGACGTGATCGTCGGCGAGTTCTTTCAAAAACCCCTGCGCGACCTCGAAGATCGTTTCGATCTCCTTATTGGTCAGGTCGTTGATCGAAACGATATGGCGCGTCTGCGGCTGGGTTTTGCTCATTAAAGCGCTGCTATAGGCCCAATTGGCGCGCCCGGGCAAGCCCCGTTCGTAACTGTCAACAGAGGTGGTGCCACGGAATCGCGCCCGTGCCGTCCGTGCTACGATTGTGACAACGCAAGTGACCCGAAGGGGTTGCTCAGAGGCGATCGACAGGGACTATCGACAGGGACTATCGACAGGGACTATCGAGATGGCTGCCCCCTCGCGTTTCGACACCCACCAAGTATTCAACCAGTCGCCGCCCTACGAGGACGTTGATCTGTTCGCCAGCGATGCGCCGCTGGTCGGCGCAGTGAAGGCAAACGGAGCGCTCGATCTGCCGGCGCTGTCCGCCTTCGGCAAACGCTGGGGCAGCGCCGAAATGTTTGCCCTGGGCCGGCAGGCCAATGAAAACCCGCCGAAGCTACATGCCTTCGACGCCAAGGGCCGTCGTTCCGACACCGTCGAATTTCACCCGGCCTATTACGCCCTGATGCGCGAAAGCATCGCGGCCGGGCTTCACGCCTCGACCTGGAACGCAAGCGGCGCGCGCGCGCCGGCGCCGGCGGAAGTTTTGCGCACCGCGCGTTTCTACATGGCGGCGCAGGTCGAGACCGGACATCTGTGTCCGGTGACGATGACGCGCGCGGCGCTGGCGCCGCTTTCGGCCGCGCCTCCGCTCCTGGCCAAGATCGCGCCGAAAGTGACGACCCGCACCTACGATCCGGCATTCCGGCCGTGGTGGGAAAAGGCCGGCATGACGCTGGGCATGGGCATGACCGAGAAGCAAGGCGGCACCGATGTGCGCGCCAATACGACGACGGCGACGCCAGATACCAGTGCTTTTTCGGGCGATGGCTACTCGATCGTCGGCCATAAATGGTTCATGTCGGCGCCGATGAGCGACGCCTTTCTGGTGCTGGCGCAGGCGCCCGGCGGCTTGACCTGTTTCTTGATGCCACGCTTTCGGCCCGACGGCGCGGTCAATGCGCTGCGCTTTCAGCGGCTCAAGGACAAGCTCGGCAATCGCTCCAACGCGTCGAGCGAGGTGGAATTCACCGGCGCTTTCGCCTGGCGCGTCGGCGACGAAGGCTCAGGCATCCGCACCATCATTCAGATGGTACAACTGACGCGGCTCGATTGCGCGGTCGCTTCCGCAGGTCTCATGCGCATGGCGCTGGCTCAGGCTGTGCATCATTGCCGGCATCGCAATGTTTTTCAGAAAGCGCTCGTCGAGCAGCCGATGATGCGCGCGGTGCTCGCCGACATGGCGCTCGATGTCGAAGCCGCGGTTGCGCTCGTGGTGCGGCTGTCGCGGGCACTCGATCACGCCGCGACCGATCCGCGCGAGGCTGCTTATGCGCGGCTGCTGACGCCGGCGACGAAATTCTGGATCTGCAAACTTGCACCGGGCTTCATCTTCGAAGCGATGGAATCACTTGGCGGCAACGGCTATGTCGAAGAGAGCCTGCTGCCGCGGCTTTATCGCGAAGGGCCGGTGAATGCGATTTGGGAAGGCTCGGGCAATGTCATGTGCCTCGATGTCTTGCGGGCACTGAAGGGCAAAGAAGAGGCCGAAACATTTGCCGATCTCGCACGCGCGGCCGGTCTTGCCGTTGACGCGGAAATTCCGCAACCCGCCAGCGAAGGCGATGCGCGCCGCGTGGTGTTGCGGCTCGCACTGTTAGCAGGCAACGCCGCATTGAAAGAATGCGCGCCGTCTGTGATCGCCGACACATTTTTCAGAACGCGTGTCGAAAAACCGCACGCTTCATTTTATGGCGCGGCCGGACTCGATTCACAAACAGTTGATCTTTTGCTCCGGCGCGTGTTGCCGGACGCGTAAACGCCGCGTGTTTGTTGCCAAAACTCACGTGCGAATCAGTCACGCGTTTACAGGAATAAATTTGTTTGCGCTTCGATAAAGGCCTTTGCAGGCGTGCCATGCACGCATGTCGGTCGTCAGAAACAGGTTCGAGACTATCTGACGGCGGCAGCAATGATTGCGCTTGGTGTTTACCGGAGAAGGAACAAAAATATGTCTAAAGCTCTCTCAGGCCGAATGCTCAAAGCGGGTGCGGCTCTCGCGATGGCGCTCGCTGTTTCATTTGTAACAGTGGCGCCCGGTTCTGCCGCCACACGTCATCACCGGGTGCGCGTGCAAGATCCGCCGACTTATTCTCGTTATTACGACTATGCGCCGGGCCAGTCCGACTTTACGCGTGGACAGCTTGGACTGCGCACCAATCCGACCATTGTCCCGCCGGGCGCCTATGGTCCGCCGGATCCGGCAAGCTGCGGCGGTTTCCACTGCTGACGTAGGCTCAAACGCAGACAGTTCAGGGGTGCCGGAGCGCGAGCTCACGGCGCCCCTTGTTGCGCGGGTGGCCGCGCATGCGCGAGCCGATCGAGCGCGCCTTGCAGGATGAACGTCGCGGCATGCTGATCGATGACGGCTTTGCGCTTGGCGCGGCTGGCATCGGCCTCGATCAGCGCGCGCTCGACCGCGGCCGTCGACAGCCGCTCGTCCCACAGCGCAATCGGCAGATCGGTAAGTTGCGCCAGATTGCGCGCGAAGGCGCGGGTCGACTGCGCGCGCGGTCCTTCGCTGCCGTCCATATTGATCGGCAGGCCGAGCACAAGGCCGGTGGTTCTGCGTTCCGCGGCCAATTCGAGAATGCGCTGCGCGTCGAGATTGAAGCGCCGGCGCGCAATGGTCTCCACCGGCGTGGCGACGCGACGATCCGGATCGCTTGAGGCGACACCGATCGTCTTGGTGCCGAGATCGAGACCGAGCAGCGCGCCGCGTTCCGGCCAGAGTGCGGCGGCGTCAAGGAGTGCAAGAACCGGCATCGTTGAGCTTTCGTAGCGTTGCGTCCGCGGTGGCCTTTTCCAGGCGCGCAGCCACGCGTATCTTGTGTGTGTTCCAGACTTTGCCGTCACGCAAGTTCAAGCCACGCATAAGGTTCATCATGCAGATCACCTGGTATGGCCATTCCGCTTTTCGTCTCGACTTCGCCGGTCAGGCGGTCCTGATCGACCCCTTCTTCACCGGCAATCCGGCCTTCGTTTCCGACAAGGCCGCCGCCATCAAGGGCGTCAGCCATATTGTGCTGACTCACGGCCACGGTGACCATGTCGGCGATACGCTCGATATTGCCAAAGCAAACGGCGCTACCGTCACCGCGAATTACGAACTCGGCTCCTGGCTGATGTCAAAGGGCCTGGAGAAGCTCAATCCGATGAATACCGGCGGCACCACGGATCTTGGCGCCTTCACCGTCACGCTGGTACGCGCCGACCATTCATCCGGCGATCTGGTCAATGGCACGTCGATCTATCTCGGCAATCCTTGCGGCGCCATCGTCAAGGCCAGGGGCGAGCCGACAGTTTATCACCTGGGCGACACCGATATTTTTTCCGACATGGCGCTGATCGCCGAAATCCACCAGCCGCAGATCGCTTTCGTGCCGATCGGCGATCGTTTCACCATGAGCCCTGCAACTGCAGCACTTGCGGTGAAGCGCTTCCTCAAGGTCGAAACCGTGGTGCCGTGTCATTACGGCTCGTTTCCGTTCATCGAACCTACTCCCGACAAGTTCCTGGCCGCGATGAAAGGCGACGCGGCCAAAGTGATCGTTCCGGAAAAAGGCAAAACGTTTACGGCCTAGATATTTTCGCCAAGGGAATTCGCATGCGATTGATTTCAACCGTCCTTGCCACCGCGCTGACGCTGATCATGTCCCAGTTTTCCACCGCGCAAGCAGTAAAAGCCGCCGACATCACCGTTGTCAGCGGCGGCGCGTTCAAACAGGTGCTCACCGCGCTGATCGCGCAATACGAGAAAGAGACCGGCAATGAAGTTTCCGCCATTTATCAAACAGTCGGGCAGCACCTGGCGCTCATTCGCGACGGCAAGGAGCAGTTCGATGTCGCCATTTTGACGCCCGAGGCAATCGAGGGGCTCGCCAAGGACGGCAAAGTGGTGCCCGGCACCCGCGCCGATCTGGCCAAGGTCGGGGTCGGCGTCGTGGTCAAAGCCGGCGCGCCGCTGCCTGACATCAGCACGGACGAGGCGTTCAAGCACGCGCTGCTCGCGGCGAAATCCGTTGCCTATATTGATCCCAAGGCCGGCGGTTCGAGCGGCATCTATGTCGACGGGCTGCTGCAGCGGCTCGGCATCGCCGATCAGGTCCATGCCAAAGCCGTGCTGGTGCAGGGCGGGGCGGTCGCCGATCACATTGCTGACGGCGAGGCCGAGATCGGTGTCCACCAGATCAGCGAAATCCTGCCCGTGGCCGGCGTGACGCTTGTGGGGCCGCTTCCGGCCGACATCCAGAATTTCACCGTCTATTCGGCGGGGGTCGGCGCAGCGGCAAAGGATCAAGCAGCGGCGAGGGGCTTTGTCGAGTTTCTGACGGGGTCCCATGCCGTCCCGATCTTCAAGGCGAAGGGCATGGAGCCGGCTGCGTCTTAGGCTTAGCCACAAAAAAGCGCCCGGTTGGAGCCGGGCGCTGATTTGCCGACCGCGAGCTGCGGCCGGTTGGACTTTGGTGGTGTTAGTGCTTCGCCTGTTCCCATGCGATCCGCGGAATGTCACCACGGGTGATGCCGATATCGGCAAGCTCACGGTCGCTGAGGTGGGAAAGCTCGTCCACGGCAACGCCATAGCGCTTCCAGGACTTGAAAAAGTTGATGACAGCCAACAACATATTCTTGTTCCTTTATTCGATTTTCCAGCTACCGGCCCAAGGCCAGACCCAGAATCGAAGCTAATATAAGTGCCGATGGTGCATTGCAAAATGGTTTTGCTGCAGTGCAGCTACGCGATTAGCGCATAAAACTGACAACGCTCTCTAAAGGGTTGTGGTGAAATTGCGGGGTTGATGGCTCGAAGTTCATTCGAATCGGCAATGTGTCATGTCACTGACGCATTAGTCCGGATGGGCCGCAGGCGGAATTGCCGCAAACGGCCAAGTTTCGCGCGTTTCTCGGGAGCCCATTTCAAAAAAGGGCAAAATTAGTTCCAATTGCCCTCTTTAGTTCTGTCTTTGCCTGAGTTCCGCCTGCCATTGATCCTTCATGTGCCGCAGTTGGGGGCTGCAATCCCGCCCGGTGTCAAAGTTTGCGTCGGGGAGATTCTCCATGGGGACCGCTTTTGATCACCGCAGAAGCGCAGAAGAATGCGTCGCAATGGCGCGGTTGGCTGACGACAACAGCGACAAGGCGCTTTGGCTCGCCTTGGCACAATCCTGGGTTATGCTAGCGGAACACGTCTCGCGTCGCGAGACGACCGTTGCGTTCCAGGACGATGCGGCAGAAGACGAGACGCTGGGGGATAGGGCGGCACAACCGTCCTAAGCGCGGAGCGTCGCCTGTTGTCGTGACCTCGGGCCGGTCGGCATACCGGCCCGAGGTCACTCAATCCACTACTGGCCGTGAGCGGCGAGAACCGTCTGGCAGGCCTTGCTGATCTTGGCGCGGTTGGCTTGCAGGCAGCCCAGAATCCCGAGCACGTCGTTCGGGTTTACCTGCAACTGCACCTGGCAATACTTGGTCACGTCAGGATGGCAGGCGGCGCGTTCCTGGTCGTTGCCTTGCCCGATCCCACCTTGGACCGGCGGCGGTTGCGGCGGCAAAGTCTGAGCGGAAGCGGCCGTACTGGCGGCTAGCATAGCGGCAAGCGACGACGCAACGATCAAGCCGGACTTAGGCGACATTGTCCCTCTCTCCCGGGCATCCAGCCCGCCCCCGTGTTCACTCCATAGGCTCGCAACGCAATAGCCTGGCGACGCAATCCTGAAGTCGGCGGTGTCCCGATGCCCTTTGCGCCAGCGCCGAACCAGCGGCTGCCAGTTTTAGGAAACGAAGCACCCCCGGGCGATTTGCCGCCTAAGAAGGTGCCGCCAAATCGCGGGAACTGCAAATGCGCCGGGCGGGTTTTACCGCCCGGAGGAGCCGCGGCCACAATTTAAATCTTTGCTGAGACATGAACGGCACAGTGGGCGTTCCAGCACCGTACAGTCGGCAGGGGCTGCGAAGCATGGTGGGCGATGACGGACTCGAACCGCCGACATTCTGCGTGTAAAGCAGACGCTCTACCAACTGAGCTAATCGCCCTAACCACGTCGCCGGGAGATGTATCTCTCTGGCCGGCGGACACGCAAGAGCAACACAGTGACGACCGCTGTTGCGCGCAGTCTGCTCAGGCTTCGTGGTGAACGCTTTTGAACTGCGTTTTTTGTGAGTTTGTCGCGCGGTCTGTTCTCAGAAAAATCTCGCCCGCGGCCTCGCAATCGGAAGCGACTGCGGCGGCGCGCGGGCGGTGAGTGGCGCAACGGAGGATCCGCGTGGCGAATCCGCCGACTGCAAATGCTCAGATGGCTTCCTTGAGCTCTTTCGAGGCGCGGAAGGCCACCTTCTTGCTGGCCTTGATCTGAATCGGTTGGCCGGTCGCGGGATTACGTCCCATGCGCGCGGCGCGCTTGCGGACCTGGAGAATGCCGAGGCCGCCGATGCGGATGCGCTCGCCCTTCTTCAGATGCTTGACGATGTCCCCGACCAATCCGCCGAGAATCGCTTCCGCCTGCTTCTTGGAAATCTCGTTGTCCTCCGCGAGGCTCGCGGCGAGATGCTTCAATGTAACCGTGGTTGCCGGTTTAGTTGCCATTAGACCCTCCTCAGTGAAGCGGTATGCGTTGAAAAAGCGCCGCTCAGGCGAAGCAGTTAAACGATTCGGTTTCAGCTGACCACGCTTGTTTTGCCGATTCCACCGATGTTTTCTGCATCAAAGGGGTGTCTGATGGCGCTTCGTGGCAAGTATATGACGGGCTCCAAAGGCCGATAAAAGCCCGATGAATGGGCAAAATCGTCGATTGCTTCCTTGACTTGGCGTTGGCGCGGTCGTAACTCCACGCCTCGCCCGCGGGGGCGTAGCTCAGTTGGTTAGAGCGTCGGCCTGTCACGCCGAAGGTCGCGGGTTCGAGCCCCGTCGCTCCCGCCATTGAAATCACTAGAGAAATCGGCGATTTCTGCGGGCTTCATGACACTTTCCCATTGCTGGTCATGACACTTTTCGTCGGCTTCTGTTCTCGTAGCTTCTTGGCGCCGCGCAGCCGCGCCTCGTCAAAAGACCGCACCGAGGCGACGTTGACCGGGGTGTAAGTCTTCTGGAGCCGGGCCGAGGCAAAGAGGGTGTTGGCCATTTTATTTGAGGTGTCGGTGGGCGTGGCGCCGCCGGCGGTTCCCTCAACCGTGCCGGTCCGCCGCATATCGGCCAGCTGCCGGTCCTCTTCCTTGCCGTAAACGGCGACACGGATCTTGCGGAAGTGCTTCTCGGCAAGCGCCTTCGAATAGGGTTTGGCGAGCCAGCGGCGGCCGCCCTTGGGCCCGGGCTTCGAACCGGGTGTCCAGAACAGCGGCGCGTCGTCGAGCAGCTCGAGGCC
>DATAQN010000109.1:0-96008 GCA_036264635.1 Xanthobacteraceae bacterium
TCACACCGAAGCGGTGATCCACTGCTCGAGCTTCTGCTTCGGCGCCGCGCCGACCTGGCGCGAGGCGAGCTGGCCGTCCTTGAACAGCATCAATGTCGGGATCGACATGATGCCGTATTTGGAAGCGACGCCCGGATTCTCGTCGACGTTCAGCTTGACGATCTTGACCTTGCCGTTGAGCGAATTGGAAATCTCTTCCAGAGCCGGCGCAATCATGCGGCAGGGGCCGCACCATTCCGCCCAGAAATCGACGACGACCGGGCCGCTCGCTTTGAGCACATCCTGTTCGAACGTGGCATCCGTTGTTTTCTCGACCATGAAAGACCTCGTCTTTTCGGGGGAATCGGCAACCCGGAGCCGATAAACGTAGGAACGGGTGGTTGAAGCGTCAAGGCACATTCACTCGGCCGTGACAGCCCAGGTTTTGCATGCCAATTTTACGTGCCAGGTTTTGCATGCCCAGTTTTGCATGCCCAGGTTAAGGCTCTCTAAGTCGGGACTTTGCCGAGCTCGGCGGCAAGCGCGGCGTCCATGTCGGCGCCGGGAATCTCGAGCAAAACCGGTCCATTGATGAAGATCAGCGCCGCACGCACGAGCTTGCCCGAATAGAGGCGGCCGAGCACGGCCCGGTAGAGCGCGAGCTGGGTCACGTAACGCGGGACCTCTTCCGGCTTTTGCGGAACCACGCCGTCGGTTTTGTAGTCGGCGATGAGAACAGCGTCGTGGGTGACGGACAAGCGATCGACTTGCCCGGCCACGCCAAGCGGTTCGTTGCCGCCCGTGCGCGAAATGCGGCCGACAATCGGCACCTCCGGACGGCTGCCGGGCAGAAAGATTTCTGCAAAGCGCTGATCGTCGAGAATCGCTGTGACTTGCCGCGCGATCTCGTCTTGTTCGGCAGTGGAAAAATTCTTCGCGGCGCGGAGTAGAAAGCGTGCAATCGCGTTCGCGCGCCGATCCGGTGGAATGTCCGGCAAGGACTGCATCAGCCGGTGCACGATCCGGCCGCGTTCCAACGCTCTGCGCCGTGCGGCGGCGCTGGCGCCACGCTGTGCGACAGGCACGAAATCTTCGTCGAAGGCTGACGACGGAGCAACGGGCCCGCCGCGTAGCGCACGATACGGCGCTCGATGGTGAAGCCATACGGGGAGAGCCGGATGATCTGATTTCGGTGCATCGGTCGTTGGCGCCGTTCGGTCTGGCACCGTGCTCTCTGCCGTCCGATAGCGGAAGATTTTTTCCTCGCCGTCGGTCTCCTCGACAAGAAATGGTTTGAGCGGTTCGCAGACCAGATCGTACCAGCAACCGTCCGGCCGTCTCCTTTCGCCCTCCGCGCCGCAGATGATCAGGCGATCCGCGGCGCGCGTCATCGCCACATAGAGCAGCCGCCGATATTCGTCCGAAGCCTCGCGCTGAGCATCCTGCCGCGCCGCGGCCACCGGCGGGGGATCGTCGGCCTTGCGGCCAACCCAGATCACCGCCTTGTCGGGAAGCTCGAGGAGCCGCGGCGGCCGCGGCCCGGCCGGCGGCGTCATGGTGTCGGCAAGAAACACGATCGGCGCTTCAAGGCCTTTGGCGCCATGCACAGTCATCACCCGCACTTCGTCGCGGGCAATTTCCATGTCGCGCTTCACTTCTGCACGCGCCTGGCGCAGCCAGGCCATGAAGCCTTGCAGCGACGGCGTTTCGCGGCGCTCGTATTCGATGGCGAGGTTGAGAAATTCGTCGAGTGCGTCATTGGCCTCGGCGCCGAGCCGGCCGAGGAAATGATACCGCGCGCCGCCGGCACCAAGAATTTTTGCATAAAACGCAAATGGCGTTTCGCGCCGTGCCGCCTCGTCCCACTCTTTGAGCTGGGCATGAGCCGCAGCAGCGATCAGTTCGCCCTCGCCGGCTTTGCGGGCGAGTGCTTCGCGCAATGACATGCGGCCGCGGTCATAGGCGATCGTAAACAAATCCTCGTCCGAGAAACCGAACAGCGGACTGCGCAGCACCGTCGCCAACGCCAGATCGTCCTGCGGTAACAGCAGCGCGTCGGCGAGCGCCATCAGATCCATCACCGCGATATGCTCGGTGAGGATGAGGCGGTCGGCGCCGGCGACCTCGACATGCTCGTGCTTCAACGCGCGGATGATGGCTTCGAACAATTCGCCGCGCTGGCGCACGAGAACAAGAATATCGCCATAGCGTGCGGCGCGGCGCGCGGTGCCGACGGGCGCGCCGGTCTCGACCAGGCTGCGCACCGTGCGCGCGATGCGCTTGGCGAGTTTGACGCGCGGACTCGTCTCGCTGACGGTGTCGAACGGCGCATCCCAGCCTTCCATCTCCCTGCGCGCGTCAGGCTCGACCGGCTCCCAGACTTCGACGAGGCTCGGCGGCGCATCGGGCAGCGCGATATGCGGCGGAAAGCCGTCGGTATCCGACGAGACGCTTGCCGCGACGAGCTTGTCTCTGAACACTTCGTCGACGGCGGCGAGCACGCTCTCGCCGGAGCGGAACGAGTGCTTGAACTCCTTGAACACGAATTTGAGCCCGGCATGCCCGTGAGCGCGCTCGAAGAAGCTTCGCATCTGCGCGAATTCGCGCGGCGCGGCATTCTGAAACGAATAGATCGACTGCTTCTCGTCGCCGACGGCAAAAATCGTGCGCGTGCTGACATGCACGCCGGCGCCGGCGGTGAATTCCGCCACCAATTGCCGAACGATCTGCCACTGCTTGTGGCTGGTATCCTGGGCCTCATCGATCAGAAGATGATCGATGCCGAGATCGAGCTTGAAATGCACCCAGGCGGCATCGACATTGGTGAGCAGCGACAGCGCCTTGTCGATCAGATCGTCGTAATCGAGCAGTCCGCGCCGCTCCTTCTCGTCGTGATAGCGCGTCAGGACAGCGTGGGTCACGGTCAGAAGCGCCGCCGAACGGTCGCGGCAGATCACCGCGCGAAGCCGCTCCAGCTGCGCGCAGACCAGACTCTGCTCCGCAATCAGACGCTCGACGAGGTCGGCGTCTTTGACGGCTCTGGTCGCGATCGTTTTCCGCGGCGCGCGATCGTCGGTGCGGCAGAAAATATCGAGATAGGTCTCGACGCGGTCGCTGCGCGGCAGCGAGGCCAGGAGGCCGAAGCGGCGGGCCTGTTCGGCGTCGGTCTTGCTGCCGCGTGCCAGGACGGCGGCGATCCCGCTCCATTCGTGCGGCGCGATCAGCGAGTTAGCAAAGAATTCCTCCTCGACGTCGCCGCGATTTGTCGACGGATCGAGCCCGAGCGCGCGCGAGAGTGCCGCGATCGCGGACGGCACATCGCCGTCCTTCAGCACCCATTGGGCTATGGTATCGCGCCGGCCGATGGCCGCACGGATCACGTCACGAAACGTCTGATCGGCGGCGGCGGTCATCGCCATCGCCAGCGCGCGGCCGAGATCGCTGTCCGGCTTGTTCGCGCCGTCGAGCAGAACATGCAGCGTCAGTTGCTCGAGGAGTTGCGTCTGCTGCGCTTCGTCGAGCACCGTGAAGCGGGCGGCGACATTGGTCTCGAACGGAAACTGATGCAGCAGCTGCGTGCAGAAAGCGTGGATGGTCTGCACCTTGAGCCCGCCCGGCGTTTCCAAGGCGCGCGCGAACAGCCGCCGCGCCACGGTGCGCCGCCGCGCGTCGCTCGGCAGGCCCGAGCCTTCGCGGATCGCCTTGTCGAGCGCGGTATCGTCAAGCGTGGTCCATGCGGCGAGCGTGTCGAAGACGCGCTTGGCCATATTGGCGGCGGCGGCCTTGGTGAAGGTGATACAGAGGATCTTTTCCGGCGCGACGCCGTCGAGCAGTAGATTGATCACGCGCTGCGCCAGCACGTGGGTCTTGCCGGAGCCGGCATTGGCGGCGACCCAGGCCGAGACATCGGGCGCCGCGACCGCACGCTGCAAATCGCGCACCTGCGGCGGGATATCGTCCGCCGTTCTCATTCGCTGCCTCCGAACTCGTCGTCACGGCCGCTCGACCATTCCTTGACGCGGGCGAGGTGGTCGTAGTCGCCGTAATAGGTCAACCACATCGGATGGACGAGCGAGCGATACGGCTCTTTGTCATTGTCAAAGCGCCGCGCCAGCTCGGTCAGCTTTTGCAGGGCCCGATCGGCGTGGCCGTCCGGCGTGCCGTCCTTGAAATTCACCGGCTCATATCGGCCCGCCGGCTCGCCGCCCTTGAGCAACACATAGACGATCTCGGCGACGGAAGCGCCGGCTGCGATTTCCTTGAAACCGCCCTGGCGCAGCATGGCCGCTTCGAGCGTCAGCTGCGGCGCGAGCCCGGTGCGCACCTGTTTTTCGCTGCGCGCTGAGCCCGTCTTATAATCGAGGATGACATAGCGGCCGTCGGGCATCCGCTCGATGCGGTCGGCGACGCCGCTCAGCTTGAATGTGCCGTCTTCAAGCGGGATGGGAATCTCGCCGCGTATTTCGGCTTCGATGGCCGTGATCGTGCCGCGGCGCTCGGCATCCCAGCGCGCGAACCAATGCGCAATGCGCAGGAAGCGCGGCCGCCAGAACGCGCGCGCCTCGGGAAAATCTTCGAGCGCTTCGAATTGCGGCTCACCCAGCGCGATGAGCTCGCGGACCGGATCAGCCGGAAGGTTCTGGGCATAGAGCTTGGTGAAATCGCCGACAGCGGCATGAATGATCGTGCCGCGCTCGGCGGCGCCCGGCGCCGTATCCACGGCGTCGAGGGGCCGCAGGCGTAAAATGTGCTTGGCATAGATCGTATAGGGATCGCGCAGCCAATGTTCGATCTCGGTGACCGACAGGCCCTTAGGCCGCGCCGTGCGCGGCGGCGAGGGCGCAGGCTGCGGCGCCGGCGCAATCCGCTCCGGCCGATCCAGTTCGCGCGCCCAGGCCACATATGTCTGGCCGCGTTCGACTGCTTGCTTCCAGCGTGAGCCGGCGACGGCCGCGAGGCGCTGCACGAAGCGCGATGGCACCGTCGGCGTGCCCGCGATCTTGGCGGCAAGGCTCAGCATCACATCGCGTGCGCCGAGCAGTTGCGCGAAGTCATGCGCGGAAAGCCCGATACGGCGTTCCGGCAGATCGAGCCCAAGCGCAAGCCGCATCGGGCGGCTCAGCCATGCATCGGTATTGCTCTCCGGCGGCCAGGTGCCTTCGACCAGGCCGCCGAGCACGACGCGGTCGCTGTCGGTCAGGCGCGCTTCGAGTGGCCCGAGAATGCGGACCTGCACGCCGGGCTGCGGCGGCTTGCGCACCACGCGGCCGGCAAGCGCAGTGGAGAACAATTCGACATAGTCCGCCTTTGCGACGAAAAGCTGCGCGGCGGCTTCGCTGGTCGCAAGCTCGTCGAGCGCGTCTGCAAGCCTTGCACCATCAGCGCCCGACAAGGCGATCTCGCCGCCATCTTCTGACGAGAGTGCAGCAACCGCATCACGGTGGCGTTTGGCGAATTCAGTGAGCGGCTGTTCGTCACCGCCGAGCTCTTCCAGGGGCTTTAGCGCGGCGGCGAGCCATGCGACGAGATCATCTGCGGCGTTCAATTCGGCATCGCTCATGGCGATGCGCGGGTCGGAGCGATGCAGGCTCTGTTTGGTCTTGCGGAAAGTATGCAGCGCGCTTTTGAGGCCGGCGCTGCCGGCGCGTGGACGTGGGCCGCGCAAAATCGCGCGCTCGAGCGCAGCGACGGCATAGTCTTTGTCCCGCAACGGCGGCCGCGCCAGCGGATGCTTGAGCAGCGCGAGCAGCGGCACCGGTTCGACGCCGCCAAGTGCAGTGTCGGCAGCGAGCCGGGCAAAGATGCCCGCGGGTGTATCGGCCAGCGCGTCGCCGCCGGAATCTTCCGCAGCAATGTGCCAGCGCGCGAGCGCCGTCAAAACACGGCGGCCGAGCGCGCGGTCCGGCGTCACCAATGCCGCGCTCTTGCCGTCATGCACGGCTTCGCGCAGGGCGACGGCGATCGCGAGTGCCTCTTCTTCAGGATTGGCGGCCTCGATGATCGTCAGCGTTTCAATCGCCGCATCGGCATGGGCCGCAAACGCCGCATCGGCGGATATCTGCCGCCACCTGTCGGTTGCTGCGGCGGGACGCAATGCTTCGGAGACGAGGCGTTCGCGTCCGCACGGCGTGGCAAGCGCTATGACATCCTCGCGCGTAATGCCGATGCGTGTGAGCAGAGCCTGCATGGCGAATTGCGGATGAGCCGGCACCGGCGCGATCTTTCTCTTTTCGTCACCGGCGATCAGCTTCCACGAATCCTCGTCGAGATCGGTATCGAGGCCGGGCAGCACCACGGCGCCGTGCGGCATATGGGCGATGGTCGCGATCAATTCGGCCGTCGCGGGGATCGAGCCGGTCGAGCCGGCGGCGATAACGAGGCCGTCGGTCTTGCGGGCAAGTCGTGCGGCCTCGGCCTTGATCAGACGGTCGCGGCGCTCGGCGGGTTCGATGCACGCGCGTTCGTCCAGAACTTCGGGCCAGATTTTATGTGCGATGTGCAGGAAGCGCAGCGTCAGCTGCCAATAGACATCGAATCTTTCCGGCACGAGCTCGCCGAGGCGATCCCATGAGACGCCGCGCATCGTCATGTCGTCGATCAAACGGGCAAGATCGTCAGCGAGCGCACAGGCCGACGCCGGCGTTTGCGCGACCAGCGGCGTGCCGCTCGCGCCGTGCAGTTCGGACGATTGCGCCCATGTGCCGATCAGCCGCGTAAGCAGAAGCCGCCGCTCCAGGCCGCCGAGCGCTTCGGGCAAAGCGAGCGCCTCGGCGGCGATGTCGCCTGCGGCGGCTTCGGCGAAAGCGATCTCGTCTTCGTCGATATCGCCGATGGGAACGATGCGCGGCAGGATTTTGGCATCATAGGCCTGGAGAAAAGCATCGCGCATCAGCCGGCAGGCGCGTCGCGTCGGCAGATAGAGCGTCGCTGACGCGAGCGCAAGCGGATCGTCGCCGACGGCAGCGCCGAACCGGCCGCTTCTCAGTGCCTCGATCAGCGTCGGCAAGAACGGCGCCGACGCCGGAATGGTGAAAACGCGTGGGCTCATGCTGATGGATCAGTTCGCGGCATTGCGTTATTCCCGCGAAAGCGGGAATCCATAATCACTATCAAAGCAAATTTGGCTCGGCCTGTGACTATGGGTCCGCGCCTGTGGGACAACGGCACGCGGCCTGTAGCAGATTCGATTAAGCAGTCGCCAGCGCCGCATCGGCAGCCGCGACGGCGTCCGGCGTACCGACATGCATCCACACGCCTTCGAGGCGCAGGCCGAACAAGCGGTCTTGTTCCGCGGCCCGATCGAACAGCAGCGTGAGCGGAAAAGCGCCCGCCGGCACGTTGGCGAACAGCGCTGGAGAGAGAATTGCCGAGCCGGCATAGATGAAGGGCGCCACTTCGCGCTCGCCGCGGCGGCGCAACCTGCCGTCCGGCAACATCATGTAATCGCCGCGGCCGGAATAGCCAATGCTGCCGGTGGTCGGCGACAGCAGCAGCAGCGCATCCATGAGCTGCGGATCGTAAGCTTCGCCGAGCCGCATGAAATTCGGCCGCACGCCGTCAAGCCACAGCGTGTCGGAGTTCACCAGAAAGAACGGCGCGTCGCCAAGGAGCGGCAGCGCTTTGGCGATGCCGCCGCCGGTGCCGAGCAGTTCCGCGCGCTCGTCGGAAATCGCAATCTGCGGGTGCTGGCGCGGGGCGAGATGTTTTTCCAGAGCATCGGCCAGGTGATGCACGTTCACCACCGCGCGGTCGACCCCGGCCTCGGCGAGCCGATCGAGGCTGTAATCGATCAGCGACTTGCCGCCGACGGCGACCAGGGGCTTGGGGATATGGCCGTTATACGGCCGCATCCGCGTGCCGAGCCCCGCCGCCAAGACCATCGCGCTTTTCGGCATCATCGCTTCGCCAGCCATCCCCGTTTTGCCAGCCACCCATCCAGAGCGATTCGCAGCATCATAGCCCATCCGGGGCGGGGACATTGGCTGCATACCAAGCCTTGAGGGGGGCAAGTGCGGGATGGGCCAGCGAACGCTGCAAATAGTTCCATAAGCGGGGCATATGACGCAGATATTGCGGCTTGCCATCGCGGCGGTCGAGCCGGGCGAAGATGCCGAGAATCTTGGTGGCGCGTTGCGCCGCCAGCGTCGCATAGAGCCGCGTGAAGCTTGCGGTGTCGAACTCCTCGCCCCGTCGCGCGCATTGGCTTTGCCGGATGCGGACATATTGGCCGAGCAAGCTCATCTCCAGAGTCTCCGGCACATCGACGCGCGCGTCCTGGAGCAGCGAGGCAACGTCATAGGCGGCCGGCCCGATCAGCGCATCCTGAAAATCGAGCACCCCGATCCGGGCGATTCCTTGCCGGTCCTTGAGCCAGAGCAGATTGGGCGAATGATAGTCGCGCAACACCCAGGTCGGCGGCGCGTCGAGCGTGGGCTTGAGCGCCTGGCTCCACAGCGCGACGAACTCCTTGCGTGCAGCTGCCGAGCGGTCCGCGCCGGCTCTGACCAGATACCAGTCGAGCAATAGCTCGGCCTCGATCAGAAAGGCTCCCATATCGTAGCGCGGCAGGCTGTAGTCGAGATCGGGCGCGACCGCCAGCGTGTCCGGCAATTTGCGCCCATGCAGGATGGCAAGGAGATCGATGGCCGCGGTGTAACGAATCCCGATCGGCGCCGGTGGATCGCCGGCAACGATACGGTCCACGCCCAGATCTTCCATGACGAGCAAGCCGTGATCGAGATCGGCCTGCAGAATTTCCGGCGCCGACAGGCCCTGCGAGCGCAAGCCCGCGGCGATCGCCACATAAGGCACGATGTCTTCGGCAAGATGGGCAATGGCGCTATACGGTTTCCCGTCACGCACCGGCGGCCCGTCGGGCCGGCGCGGCGCGTTCATCAGGATGGCCGCCTCGTCGTCGAGATTGAGCCGTTCAAAAATCCGCGTCGACGCATCGCCTTGCATGCGCACCCGCCGCCCGTCGCCGAAGCCGGCTTCGTCAAGGAACGAGCGCACCAACGCGATACGCTCGGCGCGCGGCGCAAAGCTGCCATAGCCGACATAACGGACATAGCGCACTTCGGGGCCGAACTGCGGCGCTAACGTGAAGGTGATGTCGAGCCGATCGGGCGGCAGGAATCCGGCGGCGCGGTCCGGCCATTCCATCAAGACGACGGTGCCCTCGGCGAAATCGTCAAAGCCGAGCTCGGCAAGTTCGGCCGCGCCCGACAACCGGTAGAGATCGGTGTGCACCAGCGGAAAGCGCGGCAAGTCGTAATTCTGGATCAAGGTGAAGGTCGGGCTCGGCACCTCGATCGCCTCGTCGCCGGCGAGGTGGCGGATCAAGGCCCGTGCGAAGGTGGTTTTGCCGGCGCCGAGATCGCCCGACAGCGTCACGAGATCGCCCGGCTCGAGGGCGGTCGCAATGTCGGTCATGAAGCGTAAAGTCGCTTCTTCGTTCGCCAATGTTGCGTTGAAGCTTGCGCCACCAGGGGTGGTCAGCAGCATGCGGCGCTCCCCTCAGCGCATGGCCCGGAAAAGCATGCCCTTGGACTTGATCCAAGGGTGACACCGGCTTTCCGATAAGGACATGCGCAAAATCTAGAGATATCTGATCCGAGCATGATCGATTTTGCAGGCAACGGCTACTCGGCGGCCGTCAGGGCTGCGCGGGTGGTCAGCGGGAAGGCGCAGGTCACCGTGGTGCCGCGTCCAACCTCGGATGCAATCGTGACCGTGCCGCCGTGCAGCTCGACGAAGGAGCGCACCAGCGAGAGCCCGATTCCGGGCCCGCGATGCGTCGAGCCGAGCGGATAAGTCTCGAACCAGTCGAAGACTTTGCCCAGCACTTCGGGGGGAATTCCCGGCCCCTGATCGGTGACCGAGAAAACGATTGCGTCGGGGCGGCGTTCGGCGCGCAGCACGATTCTGCCGCCGCCCGGCGAGAAGCTCGCAGCATTGGCGAGCAGATTGAACAGGATTTGCCGCACCCGCAGCTTGTCGGCGATGAAGCTGCCGATGCTCTCGGTCGCGACAATGTCGAGCCCGAGGCCGGAACCGACCAGCCGGTCCTGCACGCCTTCGGCGGCCGCCGTCATGGTCTCGCGGATATCGACCGGGCCGAGGTTGAGCTGCATGCGGCCGGCGTCGATGGTGGCAAGGTCGAGAATATTGTTGATCAGCGCCAGCAAGGCATTGGTCGAGACGGTGATGTAATCGAGATATTCGCGCTGCTTGCGCTCCAGCGGGCCGGTCGCCGGGTCGCCGAGCAGATGCACGAAGCCGATAATATTGGTGAGCGGGGAACGCAGCTCGTAGGACACGTGGTGGACGAAATCGATCTTGATCTTGTCGGCGTCTTCGAGCGCTTCGTTGCGTTCGCGCAGGGCGCGCTCGACGTTCACTGAAGCCGTAACGTCGTGGAACGTCACCAATGTGGCGCCATCGGGGAGCGGTACGGTTGTCGAATCGACGGCGCTGCCGTCGCGCAGCTCGATGCGGCCTTTGGTGGCCTCGCGGTTGTCCATCGCGGTGACCACGTGACGCAAGGCTTGCCAGGCCACTGCGCCGCCGTGGAGCGGGGCGCATAAGGCCGTGATGCGCTCGATATGCGGCCGGTCGGCAAGATCGGCGGCATCGAGCTTCCACATGCTGACGAAGGCGGCGTTGTGCAGGCGCAGCCGCCCGTCGCTGCCGAACACAGCGACGCCTTCAGCGAGATTGTCGAGCGTTTCGCCCTGGACGCGGATCAGCTCCTGGAAGCGGCGCTCGAGATCGAGCCGCTCAGTGACGTCGTGGAACAGATAAGTGAGCCCGCCGTCGGGATTGGGCGTGGTGACCACGCGCAAGGTGCGGCCACCCGGCAGGTGCCAGACATGTTCGGTCGGCTCGACCGCGCGATAGGCTTCGTGAAGCTGCGTCTTCCATTGCCGGAAGTCCTGCTGTTCCGGCAGTTTGCGCGCCGCGCGCAGCATTTCGATCACCGCCGAATCGGTTGGATTCTGATCGAGAAAGACCGCATCGAGGTCCCAAAGCGCGCGATAGGCGGAGTTGTAGAATGTCAGGCGGTGATCGGGACCGAACATGGCGACGCCGATCGGAAGCTGATCGAGCATGCGGCGGTGCGCATCAACGAGGTGATCGCGCGCGGCACGCATGGTTTCGGCTTCGGTCGCGTCGACGGCGATCCCGGTCGAGCCCGCGCCGGTGATGATATCGAGCACATCGAACGCCCGCCGGGTACCGGCGGCTACGGCGCGGAGCCGTCCGGCATAGGCCAAGCCATTCATATGCGCCTGCACGATGCCGGCGCGGGATGATGTGTCGAGCAGCTCGCTGCGCTGCCTGATTGCGTCGGCAGCGTTGATGACCTCGACGCCGCGAGCATAGGCTGAATTGACAAAGATCAGTTCGCCAGCCTCATCGCGCGCCCAGACCGGTTGCGGCATGGCCTCGATCAGCGCCCGCAGCGGCGCCACTTCAGCGGACAATTGGCCGTGCCGGGTGGCAAGCTCCACCAGCTCGCGATTGACGCCGCTGGCATTTTTCAGCCGCAGCACGGCGCGCCCGCCGATCGGCCGGCCCAGCGCTTCGATGGGATCGCCGGAGCGGGTGGTCAGCGCCATCGCAAAGGCTTCGCCGTGCGCCCGCAAGGCCTCAACGGCGTGCTCCATGGCACTGGCCTTGGCGGCGTCGAGCCAGCTGCCGAAGGCAAGCACCTGGTGCGCCATCGCGACGCCGACAGCAGCCGGGTCGCCGTCGATTTTCGGTTCGTTGGAGCCGGCCGGCCAAACCACCACGACCTGCGGCTCGGAACGCATCAGCGCATTGGCGCGGTCGACCTCTTCGCGCAGGCTGGCATTCTCATTGCGCAGCCGCTTTTCGAGCCGCGCCGCGCGGCCCCGGGCATGGACCAGCATGGTGGCGGAGACGACGGCAAACAGCACCACGCCGCAGACCACGGTGATCGACGCGATCTGATGCTGGTCGATGCTCGATTGTGCGGTCAGAACGAGCGCGCGCAGCGTCGCCGCGGACGGTTCGGCGGCTTCCGCTGTGGCCGGCGCGAAGACGCACGAGGCCGCAAGGAATCGGCCGATTCCTTGCGCGCGCCGCCGATGCCGCATATTGCGGCTCCCCCGGATCGTGTCCGGCATGCCCCTTCGCCTCTGCTGGCTCGCACCGCTGCACTGCCAGCCCCCTCCTGTCCCTCCCCTGTAGGCTGAAGGAAGGGAGGGGGAAGCGAGCCCCGCGAATCGGATGACTTTACCCTCAAGGGGAATCGCGCCGTAAGAGTCCAGATCGTGAACGTGATCGCGACGCGTCGAGAGTTCAGCTCCGCGCGGCGGCCTTGCCGGCGGACTTGAGCGCTTGAGCCTCGCGCGCCAAATCTTCGAGGCTGATGCGCGCCAGCGCGATGCCGAATTCCTGCTCCGCATTGGCCATGGCCGGCAGCACGATCTTGGTCAGAAGGTCGGATCCCACTTGCGCGCCGTCGGCTTCATCGACTGTACCAGCAGCGCGCAGGATATCGTTGGCCGTCACGCGGCGGCGATCACGCGCCAGCTCATAGCCGCCCCGCGGGCCGCGAATGCCTTTCAAGATTCCGTAGCGCACCAGGGCCTGCAGCACAGGTTCGAGATGTCGCGGCGGCAGGCCGTGACGCGCGGCAAGCGTTTTTGCGGAGACCGGCTGTCCTTGCGCTTGAATTGCTACGTCGACAACTGCAGCAATCGCGAGGACTCCTTTACGGGGGAGCAGCGGCATTGCGATGGAAGAACGTCGCGGGACTGAAATCAGTTCACACTGACGGTGCTATATTACAATACGCATCCGGTCCAGATGAACTTCGCGTTAGTCACGCTTATTGACAATATTCGTTGCAGTTCCTGTCGAACCAAACCCGCCAACGCTTCGCTCCGTCCAGTCTAGACTTGTCGATTCAACAAGTTTTACATGTGATATCGGCGCGATTACTAGTTGCGCAATGCGCATTCCGCGGTCGATTACAAAGGGCTCGGTACCGAGATTTACAAGTATGATCTGTATTTCTCCGCGGTAATCGGCGTCGATCGTGCCCGGCGAATTCAACACGGTGACGCCGTGGCGCAGGGCGAGCCCGGAGCGCGGCCGCACCTGAGCCTCATGGCCGGGCGGCAGCGCAATCGCCACGCCGGTCGGAACCAGCGCGCGTTCGCCCGGTGCCATCTCCAACGGCGCATCGGCCGGCACCGCGGCGAGAAGATCAAGCCCGGCGGCCAGCGCGCTTTGGTAGGTCGGCAACGGCAAGTCGGCGCCGTGCGGTAGGCGCACGATCCGCACTTCAATACTCACCGCTTGCGTCCTTCCGGCGGCGCGGCAAGTTCCGCATCGAGTTCTTTGGTGATGCGCTCGACCAGCATGCGCGCGACGTTATCCTTGGATTGCGGCGGCCAGTCTTCGACCCCGTCCGACGAGATCAGATGAATCGTGTTGGCGTCGCCGCCCATGATGCCGGTCTCCGGCGAGACGTCGTTGGCGAGGATCCAGTCGCAACCCTTCTTGGCGAGCTTGGCTTCCGCGTTGGCGATCAAGTCGTCGGTCTCCGCGGCAAAGCCGATCACCAGCCGCGGCCGCCCGGTCTTGCGATGGGCGACGGTCGACAGGATGTCGGGATTCTCGACGAGCCTGAGCATGGGCGTCTGACCCTGCTGTTTCTTGATCTTGCTATCGCTCTCCCGCTCGCTGCGCCAGTCGGCGACGGCGGCGGCAAAGATCGCGACATCGGCCGGCAGCGCCTTTTCCACCGCTTCAAGCATTTGCCGTGCGGTCTCGATCTTGATCACCGTCACGCCAGGCGGGTTGGGCAGATTGACCGGGCCGCTGATCAGCACCACGTCGGCGCCGGCGGCGGCCGCCGCTGTGGCAATCGCGTGCCCCTGCTTGCCCGACGAGCGGTTGGCGATGAAGCGCACCGGATCGATCGGCTCACTGGTCGGGCCTGAGGTGACAAGCACACGTTTGCCGGTCAGCGGTCCCGGTTTGCGCAACAGCGGTTCGGCCGCGGCGACGATCTCGAGCGGCTCGGCCATGCGGCCGATGCCGGCTTCGCCATGCTCGGCCATTTCGCCTGCATTCGGACCAACAATGCGAACGCCGTCGGCAGTGAGTTGCGCCAGATTGCGCTTGGTCGCGCTGGCCGACCACATGTGCGGATTCATCGCCGGCGCGATCAGTACAGGTCGGTCCGTCGCCAGCAATACAGCGCTCGCCAGATCGTCGGCATGGCCGCCAGCCATTTTCGCCATCAGATCGGCCGTGGCCGGCGCGACGACAATGAGGTCCGTGTCGCGGGCAAGACGGATGTGGCCGACATCGAATTCGCTCTTCGGATCGAACAGGTCGGTATGCACGTGCGCGCCGCAAAGCGCGCCTGCGGCCAGCGGCGTGATGAAATGCTGCGCGGCGGCGGTGAGAATGCAGCGCACGTGAATGCCGTGGTCTTGGAGGCGGCGTATGAGATCGAGCGATTTATAGGCGGCAATACCGCCGCCGACGATGAGGAGCACGCGCCGCTGGGCGGCAGTCGTGGCGCGTGGTGTGTGTCGTAGCGGTTCCGTGCGGACTATTGGCCGCGACGGCGGCGCGACGGTCTCGTGCGGCGCTTCACCCTCGGCTGGGGGATTGGACGGGTTGATGAGGTTCAGCGCTTCGCGGGCGGTCTCGGTCGCCGCCTGCCGCAGAATGATGCGGACCTCGTCCTCCATCGAGCGGCCGTTACGGGCTGCGCGCAGCCGCAACAGCCGTTTCAGCTTGTCGTCGAGCTGGCGGACGGTAAGACTTGCCATGCGGTATCCTTAGCGAGGGCAGGACAATAGCAGGGTAGTGATTGCATTGCAATCAATGCAATCACAGCCGTTCGAGGACGATGACCGCCAAGAGTGCCGCGATCACCCAGAGCGCCGCGGCAATCCAATGGCTCCGCCGCCGTTCGGTTTTGTCGATCTCGGTAATGGTCCGCGGCGACAGGATCAGGCCGTCGCGGGTCATGTCGTCGAGTTGGTCAAGCACGCGGGCGCCGCGCGCGAGCAGGCCGGGCGCATTGCCGATCAGGCGTCCGATTTCGGAGGCACCTTGCGCGGCGTTCTCGAGCCGGCCGGCGGGGCCGAGATTGCGTGTCATCCATTCACGGACTACCGGCTCCGCCGTCGTCCACATATCGAGCTTGGGATCGAGTGAGCGTGCCACGCCTTCGACGACCACCATGGTCTTTTGCAGCAGCAGCAGTTCCGGCCGCGTGCGCATATCGAACAGGCCGGTGACTTCGAACAACAGCGTCAACAGCTTTGCCATCGAGATGTCTTCGGCGGTGCGATTGTGGATAGGCTCGCCGATGGCGCGGATCGCCTGCGCAAAATCCTCGACCGAATGTTGCGGCGGCACATAGCCAGCCTCGAAATGAACTTCGGCGGTCCGGTAGTAATCGCGGGTGATGAAGCCGTGAAGGATCTCGGCGAGGAACAGCCGCTCTTTGGCGCCGAGCCGGCCCATAATGCCGAAATCGACGGCGACCAGCTTGCCGTCATCGTCGACGAACAAATTGCCGGGATGCATGTCGGCATGAAAAAAGCCGTCGCGCAGCGCGTGGCGCAAGAAGCTTTGAATCAAGCCCTGGCCAAGCTTGGGCAGATCGAAGCCTTTGGCCTCCAGCCGCGCGCGGTCGGTCAAGGGGATGCCGTCGATCCATTCCAGGGTCAGGACTTCCTTGGTGGTGCGGTCCCAGTCGATCTTCGGCACGCGGAAATCGGGATCGTCCCTGGTGTTCTCCGCCATTTCCGACAACGCCGCGGCTTCAAGGCGAAAATCCATTTCCACCAGCACCGAACGGCGCAGCGTATCGACCACTTCGACGAGCCGCAGCCGCCGCGCCTCGGCGGACAGGTCCTCGGCGCGCTGCGCGGCATAGGCAAAGGCCACGAGATCGGCATGAAAACGCCGCTCGATGGCGGGCCGCAGCACTTTCACCGCAACCGCACGCGGCTCTCCCGCCGTCGCGACAGTTGCTTTGTGGACCTGCGCGATCGAGGCCGCTGCGATCGCCGGGCCGAAGCTCGCATAAACTGATGCAATCGGCTTTTCGAACGAATCTGCGACCGCGGCTTCAGCCTGGGCCTGCGGGAACGCCGGCATTTTGTCTTGGAGCCGGCTGAGATCCAAAGCGAGCACGTCGCCGACAACATCCGGCCGGGTCGCCAGGAATTGGCCGAGCTTCACATAAGATGGCCCGAGCTTCGCCAAGGCTGTCGATAGCCGCGCTTCGGACGCGTCGCTCGACGGCCGCTCGAACAACCGCGCCAGGCGATAGAGCGGTCGCGCCGGCACCGGCACCATGGCCGGGTCGATGACGCCAAGCACGCCCTCGCGGGCGAACACGAAACCGGCGCGCATGAGGCGAAGAAATTGCGTGGCGCCGTAAATCACAAACGCCAGCCGGAATGAAGCGTCACGATGCCGCCGGTCATCGGCTGGATCGCAACCCGTGCAAAGCCCGCGCTCCGCATCATCGCGGCAAAGACTTGCGGCTTCGGAAAGCGGCGGATCGATTCCACGAGATAGCGATAGGAATCGGCGTCCCCGGTGACGACGCGCCCGAGCCGCGGAATGACGTTGAAGGAATAAAGGTCATAGAGCCGGTCGAGGCCGGGTACATCGACGGCGGAGAATTCGAGGCAGAAAAAGCGACCGCCGATCTTGAGCACGCGGAAGGCTTCGGCAAGCGCGCGCTCGATGCGTGGCACATTGCGGATGCCAAAGGCGATGGTCGCGGCGTCGAAGCTCTGGTCGGCGAAGGGCAGCGCCTCGGCATTGGCTTCGGCGAAGGTGACGACGTTGTCGAGCGCCTGCGCTTCGACGCGGGCGTGGCCGACATTGAGCATTTCGGCATTGATGTCGCTGATCACGGCGCGGGTGTCAGGCCCGCCGGCGGCGATCACGCGCATGGCGATGTCACCGGTGCCGCCGGCAATATCGAGAAGCGAGAATGGGCGAGTCTTGGGCGGATTGACCGCGGTGACCAGCGCGTCCTTCCACGCCCGGTGTACCCCAAGCGACATCAGGTCGTTCATCAGGTCGTAGCGGCCGGCGACGCTGTGAAAGACGTCGTCGACGAGATGCTGCTTGTCGCGAAGCGGCACCCGGCGATAGCCGAAATCGGTCTCAACTTGGTCGTGGTCAGCCATTTCCTATCCTTCGAGCATGATCCCGAAAAGCATGCCGTTGGACGTGATCCGAGGGTGGAAGCCGGTTTTCGGAATGGATCATGCTCAAACTAAGAATCCGGCTCGACGATAGCGCGACGGGTGCTTGGGCGCTACAAAGCCTGGCCGTCATGGTTTAGGGACACATATCCGAGCCCTAAGCGGGGGTCCGAATGACAATTCAGTTTCAACGTGCCGTCCCCATATTCCGAATCTTCTCGCTCGAAAAGGCTCGTGAATTCTATCTCGATTTTCTGGGCTTCAAGGTCGATTGGGAGGGCAGTTTTGAACCCGGCGCCCCGGTCTATATGCAGATTTCGCGGGATGGCCTGACTTTTCATCTCAGCGAGCATTATGGCGATGCTACGCCGGGCTCAACCGCCTATGTCTACACGACCGGGGTAGAGGAATTGCATCACGAATTGAATGCCAAGAAATACCGGCATATGCGGCCCGGCCTGCAGCGGCAGGAATGGGGCATGACCGAGGTCTGGGTGACCGATCCCTTCGGCAATCACATTAGATTCGGTGAGCCAACTGCATCGGCCGCCGCATGAAAGTCCAACGCTAGATGCCTGAGCTTCCCGAAGTCGAAACCGTGCGCCGCGGCCTCGAGCCTGCGATGGAGGGCAAGAGCTTCGTCAAGGTCGAGGTGCATCGCGGCGATCTGCGCTGGCCGCTGCCCAAGGATTTTGCCGCGCGCCTCCAAGGTAAGACCGTGACCGGGCTCGGCCGGCGGGCCAAATATCTGCTTGCCGATCTGTCCTCCGGTGACGTGCTGCTCATGCATCTCGGCATGTCCGGCTCGTTTCATGTGTTTCAGGAGCAGGGCGCAAAGCCGGACCAGGAACTCGCCGGCTACTATCACGAGCGCGCCAAGCGCATCGCCCACGATCATGTCGTGTTTCACATGTCGTCGGGGGCCAGCGTCACTTTCAACGATCCGCGCCGCTTCGGCTCGATGAAGCTCGTCGCCCGTGACAAGCTCGATGCCGAGCCGCTGCTCAAGGGGCTTGGCCCCGAGCCGCTCGGCAACGCGTTCGATGCCGCCATGCTGGCGCGCGCCTGTCACGGCAAGAAGACGAGCCTCAAGGCGGCGCTGCTCGACCAGCGCATCGTCGCGGGGCTCGGCAACATCTATGTCTGCGAGGCGCTGTTTCGCGCGCGTCTGTCGCCCAAGCGCATGGCCTCGACCATCGCTACGCGAAACGGCGAGCCGAACGAGCGCGCTGAACGCCTGGTCGAGGCCATCAAGGCGGTGCTGCAAGCGGCCATCAAGGCGGGTGGCTCGTCATTGCGCGATCATCGTTTGACCGACGGTGATCTCGGTATGTTCCAGCACGATTTCCAGGTCTACGATCGTGAAGGGGAGCCATGCCGGACCAAAGGCTGCAAGGGTACCGTCAAACGCATCGTGCAGAACGGCCGCTCGACGTTTTACTGTCCGACATGTCAGAAATAATCGCCAGAAATGATCTGCGGAAATCACTGGGAGACAGGCCGATGAGCATGGAAAATGTTGTCGTCGAAACCCACGGCAAAGTCGGGCTGATCCGGCTCAACCGGCCGCAGGCGCTCAACGCACTCAATCGCGCGCTGATGCGCGAACTCGCCCTTGCGGTGGATGTCTTCGAAGCCGACAGCAAGATTGCCTGCATGGTCATCACCGGCTCGGAGAAGGCCTTCGCGGCCGGCGCCGACATCAAGGAAATGGCCGACAAGGAATTCATCGACGTCTATCTCGATGATTTCTGCGCGGACTGGCACCGCGTGGCGCAGGCGCGCAAGTCGGTGATCGCGGCCGTGGCCGGATTCGCGCTCGGCGGCGGCTGCGAGCTGGCGATGCAATGCGATCTGATCATTGCCGCCGACAATGCCAAATTCGGTCAGCCGGAAATCAAGCTCGGCGTTATCCCCGGCATCGGCGGCACACAGCGGCTGACGCACGCCGTCGGCAAGGCCAAGGCGATGGATTTGATCCTGACCGGCCGCATGATGGATGCCGCAGAGGCCGAACGCTCAGGCCTCGTCGCCCGCATCGTGCCGGCGCAAAATCTCATCGAGGAGGCGCTGAAGGTCGCCGCCACGATCGCCGGAATGTCGCTGCCGTCGGTGACGGCGGCGAAGGAGGCGGTCAATTGTGCGCTGGAAACATCATTGGCCGAAGGCATTCGCTTCGAGCGGCGGATTTTCCATTCGCTGTTTGCGACAAAGGATCAGAAAGAGGGCATGCATGCCTTCGTCGAAAAGCGTCCGCCGCAATTCCAGAACAAGTAACTTATTGCTTCGTCATGGCCGGACTAGCACCCGCAACCAATTCGAAAGAGTGAGGTGTACGGGTCGCCGAACAGCCTGTCGCGACCTATATTGTCCGCATGCTGACTGCCGACGAACTTGAGCGTTACGCCCGCCACATCGTGTTGCGCGAAGTGGGCGGGCCCGGACAGGCCGCACTCGGCCGCGCCCGCGTGCTCGTTGTTGGCGCCGGCGGTCTCGGGGCGCCGGCGCTGCTCTATCTTGCCGCGGCCGGCGTCGGCACCCTCGGCGTGGTCGACGACGACGTCGTGACGCTGTCGAATTTGCAGCGTCAGGTCATTCACGGCACCCCGGAGGTCGGGACGCCGAAGACCGAAAGCGCTGCCGCGACCATTCGCAAACTCAATCCGCATGTCGCGGTCGCGCCGCATGCCGCCCGGCTGACCGCACAGAACGCGCTTGATCTCATCAAAGGCTACGACATCGTCGCCGACGGTTCGGACAATTTCGCCACACGCTATCTGGTCGCCGACGCCTGCTATTTCGCCAAAAAACCGCTGGTGACCGCCGCGCTCGGCGCTTTCGACGGCACGCTCACGACGATCCGGGCGCATGAGCGTGGCGCGGACGGCAAGCCCAACCCGACCTATCGCTGTCTGTTTCCCGAACCGCCGCCGCCGGGCACCGTGCCGGCCTGCGCCGAGGCCGGCGTTCTCGGCGCACTGGCGGGCATCATCGGCTCGATGATGGCGCTCGAAGTGATCCGCGAGATTGTCGGGTTCGGGGAAAACCTGGTCGGGCGTCTGGTGATGTTCGACGCACGCGCCATGCGATTTGAGACGTTGCGCTATGGCTGGGACCCGGACAATCCGCTGTCAGGCGAAAAGCCGGCGATCAAGGATTTGTCCGGGCATAAGTAACCCGTCATTGCTTCGCTTCGCTCGCACTGACGGAGTGCGTTGGCACTATTTGCTCCACGTCGCCATGATGGTCGAGCCCTTGAGCACCGACCATTTGTTGTTGCCGGCGCCGACGACGGTGAAGCAATTGGCGCCGGCGCCTTTCCACGTGGTGCAGAAACCATCGCTCGATAGCTTCCAAGTGCCTTCGCCCTTGGCGCCGCCGCCACTGGCCGGGACGCGCGTCATCTTGCCGTCGGGCATAAAGGTCATCTTGAATTTGACATTGGAGTTCGTTGCCGCGGTGAAGGACTGGCCGTTGAAGAACGTCGTCTGGATGTCATTCGGCGCAAGCTTTGGGGACGCGGCCAAGACCGGCACGACAACAACCAACAAAGCGGCACCGCCGCAAACACCTGCTATCCGAGCATGCATCCCGATCCCCCAAAACTCATGATTCGCATTTCAACCAAAAATCTAACCCGATTCGATCAAAAGGAATCAGGCTTGTAGAAATTATTAGAGCATGAGCCGGAAAAGCATGCCCCTGGACTTGATCCGAGGGTGGATACCGGTTTTCCGAAAAGATCAAGCTCGATCAAACTCCGATCAGCGGGCCTGCGCGTGATACGTGCTGTTCGGCCGCATATCGGTCGCCGATGCCACCCGATTGGACATGTTGAAGAAACCGGCGACGGCGGCGATGTCCCAGATATCGCGATCGCTGAAGCCGACACGGCGCAAATTCTCGCGGTCCTCTTCCTCGACCAGCCAAGGCTCGGCCGTCAGCTTGACGGCGAAGTCGAGCATGGCGCGCTCCCGCTTGGACAGCCGCGCCGCCCGGTAATTCATCGCCATCAGTTCGCCGAGCGGCGGATCGCCTGAGAGCTGGCGCACCGCGGCACCATGGGCGACCAGGCAATAATAGCAGCGGTTCTGTGCCGAAACCGCGACAGCGATCATCTCGCGCTCAAGCTTGCTCAGGCCCGACGGCGCCAGCATCAGGTCATTGTACATGGCGACGAAGGCTTCGAGCTTCGGCATATCGAAGGTATAGGCCTTGAGCACGTTCGGCACGAAGCCGAGCTTTTCCTGACATTTCACAAAATAGGCCGCCATTTGCGGGCTCAGCGGCGCGTCTGCCAGATCGAGCGCTATAACCTCGGTATCGTCCCCTGCGGTGGCGCTCGGCCGCTCGGTTTTGGCCGGCTTTTGGGCGGTCTTTGTGCTGCTCTTGGCCATCGCGTGCTCTCATGATTGATGATCTGTTGGCAGGTTTCTTGATGGATCTCTTGATAAGTTTCTTGGAACGAGGATCGCTGCAATTCCGCCGTTCTGCCGGCTGACAAAGTGACTATATCAAATGCCGGGGTGACGGCGCGCAAAAGACGGCGCGCAAAAGACCGCATGCAAAAGGTAGCGCAGCCGTGTCCCAAGCGGATAGTATCGCGGCGAATCGAGGAGGGGGACCATGAACGTCCAAGATGTACCCCGAGGCGATATTCCCCATGATGACGGGCACGGCGGCGATTATGCCAGCGTTGCGCTGATCAGTGCCGCAAGCGCCCTTCTCGCACAACGCCGGCGCGACATCGCCGACGATTTCGTCGCCAAGCTGTTCGGCCTTGCGGTGCCGCAGGATCTCGAGCGCTACACCGCCGAAGAACTTGCCGACATGGCCGAGCGCTCCTGGTCGGTGTTGCAGGACCGGCGGGCCGGTACCGCCAAGATCAAGTTCGAGCCGCTTCCTGGCAAAAGCGGCGGTGCGGTGCTGGAGATCGTCAACGACGACATGCCGTTTCTGGTCGATTCCGTGGTCGGCGAGATCAATCAGCGCGGCCTCGGCATCCGCCTGTTTGTCCATCCTGTCTTTGTCGTCGAGCGCGACCCCTCCGGCCGGCTGGTCAATTTCAAGGGCGCGCGCAATGTCGGCGGCCAGCGCGAGAGCCTCATCCACATCCATCTTGACGGCGTGGATGATGCCGAACAAAGAGCCGATCTGGTCCGCGAGATCGACGGCATTCTCGCCGATGTCCGCGTCAGCGTGCAGGACTGGAAGCCGATGCTGTCGCGCATCAGCAGCATCATCGCCGATCTGCGCAGCAATCCGCCGCCGCTGCCGGTCGACGAGATTGCGGAAGCAATCCAGTTTCTCGAATGGATCGAGGACGATAATTTCACGCTGCTTGGCGCCCGCGACTATTCCTTCAATGAAAGCGGCGACACGCTGGAACCGTCGTTCGAAACCGGGCTTGGCCTGTTGCGCTCACACGGCGTGCGGTTGTTGCAGCGCTGGAATCAGCCGCTGACGATCACGCCGGAGATCCGCGCCTTCCTGGAACAGCCCAAGCTTCTCATCGTCACCAAGGCGACGATCAGGTCGCGCGTGCACCGGCGCGTCTATCTCGATTACATCGGCATCAAGCGTTTCGATCGCGACGGTAAGCTCGTCGGCGAGCGAAGGTTCTGCGGCCTGTTCACCTCGACAGCCTACACCCGCCCGCCGCGCAGCATTCCGTTCCTGCGGCGCAAAATCGATAGCGTCATCCGCCGCGCCGGCTTCGATCCGGCGAGCCATTCCGGCAAGGCGCTGGCCAATGTGCTCGAGACCTATCCGCGCGACGAGCTGTTTCAGATCGACGAGGACATGCTCTATCAGTTCGCGCTGGCTATCCTGCAACTCGATGAGCGCCCGCGCGCGCGCGTCCTGCCGCGGCGCGACCGTTTCGACCGTTTCGTCTCCGTCCTCGTCTATGTCCCGCGCGACCGCTACGACAGCAAGGTCCGGGCGGCGATCGGTAATTATCTGGCCAAGGCATTCAACGGCCGCGTCAGCGCCTACCTGCCGTTCTTCCCCGAAACCCCGCTGGTGCGGGTGCATTTCATCATCGGCCGCAACCAGGGCGAAGCGCCAAATCCGGACCGCGCCGTACTCGACCGCGACGTGCAAGCGATCGTGCGCAGCTGGACCGATGATCTCTGCGAAACGCTTTCCGGAGCCTCGGATTCGGCGCGAGGCAGCCTGCTGTTCGCGCGTTATCGCGATGCCTTCCCGATCGACTATCGCGAGATCTATCCGCCGCCGGCGGCGCGCGCCGATATCGGGGTGATCGAAGCGCTGGCGCCGGAGCGGCCGCTCGGCGTCACGCTTTACCGGAACGAAGAGTGCGGGCCACAGAGCGCCGGGCTGAAAGTGTTCAGCCACAACCGGCCGATCCCGCTGTCGGAGCGGGTGCCGGTTCTTGAAAACATGGGCTTTCGCGTCGTCGACGAGCGCACCTATCACATCCAGCCGAAAGACAGCGAGCCGGTCTGGTTCCACGACATGACGCTCGAGAGCGCACTGGGTCAGGATTTCGACCTGGCCGCGCTCAAGGACCGGCTCGAGGCCTGTTTCCTCGTCGTGATGGGCAAGAAAGCGGAAAGCGACGGCTATAACGCGCTGGTGCTGGCAAGCGGGCTGGGCTGGCGTGACGTCGCGCTGATCCGCACCTTTTCGCGCTTCCTGCGCCAAATCCGCGTGGCCTACTCGCAGGATTATATGTGGGCGACGCTGCGCAAATATCCGGCCATCGCCGCGCAGATCGTGGCGCTGTTCCGGGTGCGCTTTGAACCGCATTCGGGACGCTCGCAGGTTGAACGCGCTGCGCGTGAAGCGGAGATCGCTGCGGCAATCGAAAGCGCCTTACAGGCGGTTGAGAGCCTCGACGAAGACCGCATCCTCCGCCATTTCGTCAATGCGGTCCGCGCCGCGATCCGCACCAATTTTTATCAGATCGGCAGCGACGGCTTCGCCAAAGAGCTCATCGCCGTTAAATTTTCCAGCCGCAAGGTCGACGGCATGCCGTTGCCGCGGCCGCTCTACGAGGTCTTCCTCTATTCGCCGCGGCTCGAGGCGGTGCATTTGCGTTTCGGCAAGGTGGCGCGCGGCGGCATCCGCTGGTCCGACCGGCCGCAGGATTTCCGCACCGAAATCTTAGGCCTGGTCAAAGCGCAGAACGTCAAGAACGCGGTCATCGTGCCGGTCGGCGCCAAAGGCGGTTTCGTGCCGAAATATCTGCCGGCGAGCGGCCCGCGCGAAGCCATCCAGGCCGAAGGCGTCGCCACCTATAAATTGTTCATTTCGACCCTGCTCGACATCACCGACAATATCGGCCCGGGCACGCGAGGCGTCATCCCGCCGCGCGACGTCGTGCGCCATGACGACGACGATCCCTATCTCGTGGTCGCCGCCGACAAAGGCACGGCGACGTTTTCCGACATCGCCAACGAGCTTGCCATCGCGCACGATTTCTGGCTCGGCGACGCTTTCGCGTCCGGCGGCTCGGCCGGCTACGATCACAAGAAGATGGGGATCACCGCGCGCGGCGCCTGGGAATCGGTGAAGCGCCATTTCCGCGAGATGGATGTCGATATCGGGGTGACGCCGTTCACCGTGGTCGGCATTGGCGACATGTCGGGCGACGTGTTCCGCAATGGCTTGCTGCGCGAGAAGACCACCAAACTGATTGCGGCCTTCGATCACCGCGATATCTTTATTGATCCCGAGCCCGATCCGGAACGCAGTTTCGCCGAGCGCCAGCGTCTGTTCGATCTGCCGCGCTCGAGCTGGCAGTACTTCGACAAATCGATCATCTCCAAAGGCGGCGGCGTCTATCCGCGCAGAGCCAAGGAGATCAGTCCTTCGCTCGAAGCGCAGAAGCTGTTCGGCGTGGCCGCGCATGTCACGCCGCAGGATCTCATCCGTGCGATTTTGCGGGCGCAGGTCGATCTGATCTTCTTTGGCGGCATCGGCACCTATATCCGCGCTTCCGATGAGACCGACGATGCGGTCGGCGATCGCGCCAACGATCCGATCCGCGTCACCGGTAAGGATCTGCGCTGCAAGGTGATCGGCGAGGGCGCCAATCTCGGCATGACCCAGCGCGGCCGCATCGAGGCGGCCGTCCACGGCATCCGGCTCAACACCGATGCGATCGACAACTCCGCCGGCGTCAACACCTCCGACATGGAGGTCAATATCAAGATCGCGCTGAGCATTCCGTTGCGCGACGGCCGCCTCACGCTGCCGGCGCGGAATCTGCTCTTGGCCGGGATGACTGACGAGGTCGCGGACCTCGTGCTGCGCAACAATTATCTGCAGCCTCTGGCGATATCGCTGTCGCAGCGGCGCGGCATGGAGGATTTCGGCTTCCTGCAGCGGCTCATCCAAACGCTCGAGACGCGCGGTCATCTCGACCGCACCGTCGAATATCTCCCCGACGACTTGCAACTCACCGAGCGGCGGCGTCGCGCGCAGCCGTTCACCCGGCCCGAGCTTGCGGTCCTGCTGGCTTACGCCAAGCTCACGCTCTACGACGATCTCCTGGAATCCGCCGTGCCCGATGATCCTTATCTCGGGCGTGAGCTCGGCCGCTATTTCCCGAAGGCCGTCGCCGAGCGCTATCCCGACGCGCTCGAACACCATCGCCTGCGCCGCGAAATCATCGCCACGCAGCTTGCCAATTCGATGATCAATCGCGGCGGGCCGTCGCTGATCGTGCGCATTGCCGATCAGACCGGCGCCGCGCCTTCGGCCGTCGCCCAGGCCTTCGCCGCCGTGCGTGACAGCTACGGCATGACGGCGCTGAATGCAGCGATCGACAGCCTCGACAACAAGATTTCGGGCAAGCTGCAGCTGGATCTCTATGCCGCAGTGCAGGATCTGCTGCTCGACCGCATTGTCTGGTTTCTGCGCCATGCCGATCTGTCGAAGGGCTTGGCTGAGGTCGTAACGCATTATCGCGACGGCATTGCCGCGGTCGCCGCCGCTTTGGACGGTGCCATCTCGCAGGATTTGGCAGATGCGCGGGCGGCACGCCGGCAGACGCTGGCGGAAGGTGGCGTGCCCGCGGATTTGGCGTGCCGTATCGCCGATCTGCGGGTGTTGACCTCGGCTCCCGACATCGTGCTGGTCTCGGACCGTACGGGAAAGCCGGTCGGCGAGGTCGCGGCTATCTATTTCGCCGCAGGCGCCTTCTTCCGGCTTGATCGGATCGCAGCGGCTTCTGAAAACATTCCCATCACCGACTATTTTGACCGCCTGGCGCTCGATCGTGCCCGCGACTCGATCGGAGACGCCGAGCGTCGGCTGACAGCCGCGATGGTCGGCAATGGCGCCGCGGGCGCGGGCGCCGTTGAAGCCTGGATCGCGCCGCGAAAGGCGGAAGTGGAGCGTATCCGGCTTGCGGTGCAAGAGATTGCGGGTTCAGGACTTACGCTGTCCAAGCTCTCGGTCGCCGCGAGCCTTCTCGGCGATCTGGTCAAAAGCTGAGCATGACGTGGAAAACGGGAACGCCGGCTTTCAAGAAAAATCGTGCTCCGCCGAGCAAGCTTAACTGCCGGCAAGTAAGCTTAACCGCCGCGCGCTTCAGACAGAAAAGAGCCCCAAGCAGTTTACGCGCTTGGGGCCCTTCAAGTTGTTGCCTCAACTCAGGCTTATCTGACCGGACGGCGGGGTGTCGGGGGATGGGGAACCGCCCAGTCGGCCTAATGCTCAAAAGATAAGAGCCTAGGCGTTAGATACAATCCGGTTCACGGTTTAGTGTTTTCAGCTGCGTCAAAACGCGCAAACCATAGGTGCAGCGCGAAGATTGGTTCTGCGCTGCAACAGAACTGGTCCGCCGTCACTCGCGTTACAAAAAATTCATGCTGGGGCTTGCTGCGCTTCAGAAAAAATCCGCAGGAAACGACAGGACCAAATTCATGCCGACGGGCCGTAACGGTGCAGGTCGGCGCCATGCGCATCGAGCCAGGCTTTGGCGCTGTGATGGTGCGGGCAGATGCGCTGCACCACGCGCCAGAACCGCGGCGAATGGTTCATCTCGATGAGATGCGCCACTTCGTGCGCGGCGAGATAGTCGAGGACCTGGCTCGGCGCCAAGATGAGCCGCCAGGAGAACGACAGCATGCCGGCCGTCGAACATGAGCCCCACCGGCTCGACTGGTCGCGGACAACGACCCGCCGGAAGGTGAGGCTGAGCGCGTCGGCATAGTGCCGGCTCGCCGCTTCGAGATCGCGCCTCGCTTCGCGCCTTAGAAAATCGCCGACGCGCCGCTCGATATGCGGCGCAAGGCCAGCGACACATAACAGAGCTTCGCCGCGGGCGCCGATCTCGGTCCACACCGTGCCGCGGGCGCCGCCGCGATGGATGATGCGATGCGGCACACCGCGCACCGGCAGCACGATGCCGTCGGCGAACGGGATGGCTTCCGGCAGCCGGCCGAGCCGCGCCGCGATCCAGCCGCCATGCTTTTGCGCGAACGCGCTCGCCTCCTTCACCGTGCCGCGCGGCGGAATCGTCAGGACCACTTCGCGTGTGGTCGCCTGGATGCGCAGCGTGTAGCGCCGCGCTTGCCGGTGCCGGCGCAGAAGGATTGGATAGACCGATCCGTCGAATGCGACCTCGATCGCCTGGGGTTCGCTTGAACGGCGATAGAGCAGCGCGCGCAGTGCTCTCTCTTGCGGCATGGCGAGGTCACTCCCGCGCGATGTGAATGGCGGCAAGAACCGAAACAAGAACGTCGACAAGAAACGCGGCACCGGGCGCGATAGGAATCGCGCTTCATAGTGCCACATCATCGACCCTACGGGGAGAGTGCGGGAAGATTGCGGCGGCGATGCTCGCGGATCAAGCCGTGTGCACAGCTGCGCCGTTGCCGGCGTAACGCTTGCCGGCGCCGTTGAGCGAAGCAGAGCGCTGCTCGCTCATCGAGAGGATGAAATCGGAGATGCGCGGCGCGATCTCGGAGCGGAAGCGCGAGCCGTTGAACACGCCGTAATGGCCGACGCCCTGCTGCAGCCAATGCGCCTTGCGCTGCGCTGGAATGTTCGCGCACAGAATGTGCGCCGCCTCGGTCTGGCCGACGCCGGAAATATCGTCGTACTGGCCTTCCACGGTAAGCAGCGCGGTGCGCTTGATCCGGCTTGGATCGACCGGCCGGCCGCGATGCGTCATCTGGCCCTTCGGCAGCGCATGTTTGACGAAGACGGTATCGACCGTCTGCAGATAGAACTCGGCCGCGAGATCCATGACGGCGAGATATTCGTCGTAGAATTCCTTGTGTTTGAGCGCGGAATCGCCGTCGCCCTTCACCAGGTTCAGGAACAGTTGCTTGTGCGCTTCGATATGACGGTCGAGGTTCATGCTGACGAAGCCGTTGAGCTGCAGGAAGCCCGGATAGACGTCGCGCATGAAGCCGGGATTGGGAAACGGCACTTTGGTGATGACATGCGTGCGAAACCAATTGATGCCGCGCTGCTGCGCCAGATCGTTCACCGCAGTGGGATTGACGCGGGTGTCGATCGGCCCGCCCATCAGGATCATCGAGGTCGGCACATAAGGATCGTCGTCCGCTTCCATCAGCGCGACGGCCGCGAGCACCGGCACCGAAGGCTGGCACACTGCAACCACATGCGTGTCGCCGCCGAGCGCGTGCAGGATCGAGATCACGTAATCGATATAATCGTCGAGATCGAACGGCCCTTCGGATGTCGGCACCATGCGCGCATCCGTCCACTCGGTGATGTAGACGTCGTGGTTGGGCAGAAAGGCTTCGACGGTGCCGCGCAACAGCGTCGCAAAATGGCCCGACATCGGCGCGACGATCAGAAGCTTCGGATGCGGACGCTTCGGCGGATGTTTGAAGACACGCTCGAAATGCAAGAGCCGGCAGAACGGCCGTTCCCACGCCGTCGTGACATTGACCTGCACCCGCTCGCCGCCGACCAGTGTCGAGGAGACGCGCCATTCCGGCTTGCCATAGCGGCGGGTCGAACGTTCGAACAGCTCGCAGGCCGCGGCGATGGATTTGCCGTAGGTCGTGAATGACAGCGGGTTGACAGGGTTCTTGAAGAACAAACGCGTCGCATCGGCCATCGCGCGCGACGGATTGAGCGCGGCGTGGCTCATCTCGTAAAACCAATAGAGCGGCGTCGATAAGAGAATGCCGCCTTCGCCGCCAGGGACGGCAGGCGCGCCGCCAAACTCACCGATCGCCATTGAGATAACCTTGCCCGGACTGCTGCAGTGCAGCATTGTGACTGCTATGTGTCATCGCGTCAATATACGAGGAAAACTTTCCATAACCGTTACGTAAGAGGGTCAACGCTTTCCTGCCATTCGCAACGCACATAGGGGCCCATACAGAAGAGCCCTTACGCGGCAGCGGGAACGGCTTTTGCGATCCCACTTTATTCGCCGGTCTGCATCAGCGCGCCGTGCCGGCGAGCGCTCTGCAAAAGCTTGAGAAATGCAAACACGCCGATGGCGAAGAGAACAGCGTTGAGCGCCAGCGCATCAAACATCAGGTCGGGGCGGAAGACCTTGTCGATCAACAACGCCCGCATGCCTTCGAACACATAGGTCGGTGGCAGCGCCCAGGCCACCGGCTGCAGCCAGAACGGCAGCGTTGCCACCGGGTAATAGACGCAGGCCAAGGGCATGAGCAGAAACATGATCGACCAGGCGAGATTCTCCGCGCCCATGCCGTTGCGCAGAATGAGGCCCGAAACAAAAATCCCGATGGCCCAGCTCGTCAGCATCAAATTGAAGAAGAACGCGACCAGCGCAAAGCCCAGCCCGTAAAGATTGAAGCCGAAAAAGGCGATGGCGAGAAATGTCACCGGCACGGCGCCGATCGACAGCCGCACCACGCTCATCACCATCAGCGCAATGATGAATTCGGCAGGCCGCAGCGGGCTCATCATCAGATTGCTGATATTGCGCGACCACATTTCCTCGAGAAACGAGATCGAAAAGCCGAGCTGGCCGCGAAACAAAATATCCCACAGCAGCACGGCGCCGATGAAGGTGCCGCCGGCGCGCGCAAAGAAGCCCGCATTATTGGCGATATAGTATTGCAGAAAGCCCCAGGTGACCATCTGCACCGTCGGCCAATAGACGAGATCGAGCAGGCGCGGCCACGACGAGCGCAGCAAATACCAGTAGCGCAGCATCATCGCGCCGATGCGCCGGGGCGAGATGGCATAGGCGCTTTCTACGGCACTGGTCATTGCGCTGCCTCGCTGTGAATGCCTTCACCACGTGCAACATCGAGGAAAACCTCTTCCAGCGTGCTGCGGCCATAGCGCGCGAGGAGCTTGGCCGGCGAGTCGTCGTCCTCGATACGGCCGCGCTTCATGATGATGACGCGCTCGCACAGCCGCTCGACCTCATTCATGTTGTGCGAAGCGAGCAGGACGGTGGCGTGGCGGTCGCGGCAATAGCTCGCAAGATGGCCGCGCACCCAGTCAGCCGTGTCGGGATCGAGCGAGGCCGTCGGCTCGTCGAGCAACAGCACGTCCGGATTGTTGATCAGCGCCTTGGCGAGCGCGACGCGGGTCTTTTGTCCGGCTGAGAGGCGGCCGGTCGGGCGGTCGAGCAGGTCGGTGAGATCGAGTTGCCGCGCCAGTTCGGCGATGCGCTCGCGAAGGTGCTCGACACCATAGAGCATGCCGAACACCTTCAAGTTCTGCCGCACCGTCAGCCGCATCGGCACTTCGACATAGGGGCTTTCGAAATTCATCCGGTGCAGCACGCGATAGCGCTCTTTCGGCATTTCCGCGCCGAGCACCGCGACGCGGCCGGAGGTGGGCAGGACGAGGCCCATGATGGTGGCGATGGTGGTCGTCTTGCCGGCGCCGTTGCCGCCGAGCAGGCCGGTCACGGAGCCGGCCTTCAGGGTAAAAGAGATGCCGTCGACGGCCGGAACCGTCTTGTAGATTTTGACCAGGCGGTCGACTTCGATGGGAGGAGAAGGTGTGGGGGCCAGCATCGCGCACATTTGGCGCGCCTTGCCGCCCGAAGCAAGAGGAGTGCGGTGGGGGCCGACCTGAGCCGCGCTCGGTGCTCTGGCCTCACACCGCCGAAACTGGCAAAAGCCAGCTATAGAGCATGATCCCGAAAAGTGGACACCGGTTTTCGGAAAAGATCATGCTCCAGCGAAGAATCTAGCCGTTGATCCAATTCAATGAATTGGATCAACGGCTGGGAGGACCACATTACATGAGCATCATCGCATGAGCATCGTCACGATGGCGCAAGCCGATATCATAATGAACGCAGTCATTGCCCGCGGCGCCGAACTGAATTGCCGGCCGATCAGCGTGATCGTGGTCGAGCCGGGCTGCAAAGTAAAAGCCTTCAAGAAAGAAGACGGCGCCTCCATGATCCGCTTTGAAATGGCCTACGGCAAAGCCTATGCGGCCTTGTCGCTCGGGCGCAGCTCCAAACTTGTACGCGAGCGCGCGGTGGAACGTCCGATCTTCATGCGCTACGTGATTGCCGCGAGCGAAGATCAAATATTTCCCGAAGGCGGCGGCATGCTGATCCGCGACGACGCCGGTGAAGTCATCGGTGCGGTCGGCGTCACCGGCGATACCGAGGACCGCGACGAGGAGCTTGCGATCCACGGCATTCATGCCGCGGGGCTCAAGACCGACGAGGATTGCCACGGCATGGGCCGGCATATCGGCCTGTTGTCCAAAAGCTGATTCCCACATCCCAACAAGATTGAAGTGACATCATGAAAATCGGACTTTTCGATCACGTCGAATACGGCGAACGGCCGCTCACCACGCTGTTCGACGAACGTCTGCGTTTCGCCGAAGCCGCCGATGCCGCGGGCTTCTATTGTCTGCATGTCGCGGAGCATCATGCGACGCCGCTCAACATGGTGCCGGTGCCTGGCGTCTATCTCGGCGCTGTCGCGCGCGCCACCAAACAGATGCGCATGGGGCCGCTCGTTTATCTCTTGCCGCTCTATTCGCCGCTACGGCTGATCGAGGAAATCTGCATGCTCGATCATCTGAGCTACGGCCGTCTCGATGTCGGTGTCGGGCGCGGCGTGTCGCCTTATGAGTTGAAGTTCCACAAGGTCGAGCACGACCAGTCGCGTGAGATTTTCGCCGATGCATTCAAATGCATCAGCGCCGGCTTGGTCACCGACAAGCTCAGCTATAAGGGCGAGCACTTTGTCTACGAGAATGTGCCGATCGCGCTGCGGCCCTTGCAGCAGCCGCATCCGCCGTTCTGGTACGGCTCCTCGAACGAGATCGGCTCGACCTTCGCCGGCGAGGAGGGCCTGCACTTTGTCACGCTGGGGCCGATGGCTACTGCCAGGGCTAATATCGACGCCTACAAGGCGGCGCTAAAACAGCGCGGCAGTGCGGCGCAGCCCAAGGCGGCATTTCCCGGCGGTGCCGCGATCGGCGTGCAGCGGCACATTTTCGTCGCAGACACCGATGCCGAAGCCGTGCGTTTCGGCAAGCCGGCCATGAATCAGCATCTCGCGCATCTGAACTGGTTGCGCACCATGCACGGCCAGACCGGATTGACGTCGCGGCTCAATGTGCCGCGCGGCGCCGACTTCGAGGCCTGCGTCGCAGACCGCAGCGTGATCGCCGGCTCGCCACAGACCGTGCGCGCTGAGATCGAGCGGCAGGTCGAGGAACTCGGCATCAATTATCTGCTGACGTATCTCTTCCTCGGCACAATGTCGCTGCCGGATGCACTGCGCTCGCTGCAGCTCTTCGGCACCGAAGTGATGCCGCATTTAGAGAAGCTGTGAGGCTACTCGTCATGCCCGGCCCTCGGGTCCGGCCCTTGGCCGGCCCAAGGGTAAACCTTGTGCCGGGCATCCGATGAGAGTGGCACAGCTTTGCCGTCTTGAACGGGATGGCCGGGCATAGGCGAGCGAAGCGACGTCGTTCTTCGAACGGCTATGCCCGGCCATGACGAAGTCGTCACTTCCCCGCGTCTTCCGACGCTTGCCTGTTATCCGCTCGTAGTGCGTCCGGATGCGGCATGGCGATGACGTTGTAGCCGGAATCGACAAAATGGATTTCGCCGGTGACGCCGGTGGACAGATCCGACAAGAGGTAAAGCCCGGCGCCGCCGAGCTCTTCAAGCGTTACGCCGCGGCGCAGCGGCGAATGCCGCTGCTGAAACGCGAACATCGCCCGCGCGTCGCCGATGCCGGCTCCGGCTAAAGTTCGGATCGGGCCTGAAGAGATGGCGTTGACGCGGATGCCGCTGCCGCCGAAATCGACGGCGAGGTAGCGCACGCTCGCCTCCAGCGCCGCCTTGGCGACGCCCATGGCATTGTAATTCGGCATGGCGCGCTCGCCGCCATTGTAGGTCAGGGTCACCATCGCGCCGCCATTCGGCATCAATGCTGCGGCGCGCTTTGCTGATTCGGTGAATGAGAAGCACGAGATCAGCATAGTGCGGGCAAAATTCTCGCGCGTCGTGTCGGCATAGCGGCCAGTCAACTGGTTCTTGTCGGAAAAGGCGATGGCATGGACTAGAAAATCGATCGAGCCCCACTGGCGGCCGAGCTCAGCGAAGATTGCGTCGACCGAGCCGATATCTTCGACATCGCAGGGCAGAACCAGATCGGCATTGACCGAAGCCGCAAGCGGCTTCACGCGTTTGCCAAGCGCATCGCCCTGATAGGTGAAGGCGAGCTTTGCGCCGTGTGCCGCAAGAGTCTTGGCAATACCCCATGCGATGGAGTGATCGTTGGCGACCCCCATGATCAGGCCGCGCTTGCCTTGCATCAGACCTGTCATGCGTCAGGCATCCACGTGCTTGAACACGACGGAGGCATTGGTGCCGCCGAAGCCGAAGGAATTGGACAAGACGCAGCCGAGCTTCACGTTGTCCTTGCGCGCCCGCAGGATCGGCATATCGGCGAAGGCCGGATCGAGATTTTCGATATTGGCGCTCTCGCAAATGAAGCCGTTATTCATCATCAACAGCGAATAGATCGCCTCATGCACGCCGGTCGCGCCTTGGGAATGCCCGGTGAGTGATTTGGTTGCCGAGATCGGCGGACATTTGTCGCCTGCGCCGAACACTTCGCGGATCGCTTCGATCTCCCTGAGATCGCCGATCGGGGTCGAGGTGGCATGCGGATTGATGTAGCCCACCGGCGGCTTCACGCCGCTCAAGGCCATGCGCATGCAACGCGCCGCGCCTTCTCCCGACGGCGCCACCATGTCGACGCCGTCGGACGTCGCGCCATAGCCGGCGACTTCGCCGTAGATCCGCGCGCCGCGCGCCTTGGCATGCTCCAGCTCCTCGAGCACCAGCACGCCGGCGCCGGCGCTGATGACGAAGCCGTCGCGGTCGGCGTCATAGGCGCGCGAGGCTTTGGCCGGTGTGTCGTTGTACTTTGACGACAGCGCGCCCATGGCGTCGAACAGGACCGAGAGCGTCCAGTCGAGCTCCTCGCAACCGCCGGCGAAGATAGTGTCCTGCTTGCCGTTCTGGATCAGTTCGTAAGCGTTTCCGATGCAGTGGTTCGACGTCGCGCAGGCTGACGAGATCGAATAGCTCACGCCCTTGATCTTGAACCAGGTGGCAAGCGTGGCCGAGGCGCTCGATGACATCGCCTTGGGCACCGCGAACGGGCCGACCCGCTTGGGGCCCTTGCTGCGTGCGATATCGGCGCTCTCGACGATGGTGCGGGTCGATGGCCCGCCCGAACCCATCACGATGCCGGTGCGCTCATTGGAGACTTCGCCCTCCTCGAGCCCGGCGTCGCGGATCGCCTGTTCCATCGCGACGTGATTCCACGCCGCGCCGCCGCCCAGAAAGCGCATGGCGCGGCGGTCGACGGCTTCGCTCGCGTCGAGCGTCGGCGCGCCGTGCACGTGGCAGCGGAAGCCAAGCTCGACATATTTGTCGGCGCGCACGATGCCGGATTTGGCTTCGCGCAGCGATGCCAGCACCTCTTGCGTATTGTTGCCGATGGACGAGACGATGCCCATCCCGGTGACAACGACGCGTTTCATTTGTCCCTCGTTCGGATTTTTGGCGTTTGAATTTCAGCTTGGCTGCGACCCACCCGAAAATAAGCCCCGGCATTTCGGGATCAAGCTTCGCCTTCCTGCCGCCGGAAGATTCTCGGGCGCCGTGCGCTTACGCGCCGTTCGCTTGCGGCTCGGCGTCGCGGAACAAACCGACCTTTAGATCAAGTGCACGATAGATGACCGAGCCGTCGGCCGAGAGCCAGCCGTCGGCAACGCCGAGCACAAGCTTCGAGCGCATCACGCGCTTGATGTCGATGCCGTAGACGATGTTCTTCATATTCGGCAAAACCTGGCCGGAAAACTTCAGTTCGCCCATGCCGAGTGCGCGGCCGCGGCCCGGCGAGCCGAGCCAGCCGAGGAAGAAGCCCAGCATCTGCCAGAGCGCATCGAGCCCCAGGCAACCGGGCATCACCGGATCGCCCTTGAAATGACAGGGAAAGAACCAGAGGTCGGGCTTGAGTTCTAAAACGGCGCGGACCAGGCCCTTGCCATATTCACCGCCCACTTCCGCGATCTCGGAAATCCGGTCGAACATCAGCATCGGCGGCAGCGGCAGCTGCGGACCCTCGCCAAAAAGCTCACCCCGGCCGCAGGCCAGGAGGTCCTCATATTCGAAATTTGAACGCCGTTCCGACATACCTATCCACTCCACCGCCAAAGTCCGAGGCTTTAGGCGGCTTTTGCCAGTTTCCTAACATATCGGGTGAAAGCGGCAAAGCCACACCCCTGCAAGCACATCCGCACGGCGGGCAACATTGAGCCATGCAGCCGTGACAGGGCGAGACAGTTGCAGCGTACGTAAGGTGGCGTATAATAAATGGAGATGCAACGGGTGTGGTCCGGGCTCGGGCCACACTTTTGCTATGAAAGTACTGGTTTAGCTATGACAGAAACGCGTCGAGTACCCGGCACCACTTTTGGCTATGGGCCGAACATGCCGAAGGCCCAAATGCCAAACACGTCAGTGTCGGCTTCCAGTGTCACGATGGTAAAGCAGGAAGGTCTGCCGGACCAATCGCACCTGACCGGTTGCCCGTGGCACGACGTCAAGTCGAAGTTGCGCGACGTGGGTCTGCGTCCAACCCGGCAGCGCATGGCGCTCGGCTGGATTTTGTTCGCCAAGGGCGATCGGCACGTGACGGCGGAAATGCTCTACGAGGAGGCGACCCGCGCCAAGGTGCCGGTGTCGCTGGCGACGGTCTACAACACGCTGCACCAGTTCACCGAAGTGGGCTTGCTGCGGCAGGTCGCCGTGGATGGCTCGAAAGCCTATTTCGACACCAACAATTCCGCGCACCACCACTTCTACATCGAAGACAAGAACGATCTCATGGACATCCCGGCGACCGACGTCCTGGTCGGCCAGCCGCCGGTGCCGCCTGAAGGCTACGAGATCGCTCGCATCGATGTCGTGGTGCGCCTGCGGCGCAAGCAGGGCTGAGCATCTATATCTCAACGGCGAATGGCGCGATCGTCGCGGTGGCACGTTACATCGTGGCACGTTGCGCTATGGCTCCATGTTCACTGGCTCGGCCGTAGGTTGACCCTGCAGCTTTGCGCGTGCGGCAGTTGTTGCATCGTCGAGGCTCGCAGCGAAACGTACGCCCGGTGGCCGCACACCATGCATCAACAAGGTTCGGCGCACCGCCGGCAGCGCGCCTGAGACATAGACCAGCGCGTGGTGCCGCAGTGCCTTGCGCGCAAAGCCTTCAATGGTTGCAGCTGCGGTCGAATCGATCACCGACACGGTAGAGAAATCAATCACGTAGGCTTTCGGATGCTCACCGATGCGGTCGAGCGCGGCGGCAACGGTCGCCGCGGCGCCGAAGAAGAATGCCCCCGATATCCGATAGACCACGATGTCGGGATCGGTCGCCAGCACAGCGTCATAAGGCTTTCGCCGGTTGCCGTTCTGAGCATCCGCGACGTCCTCTTCCAGAACCGGCCCGCTTTGATCCACTTCGACGGACTGCGCCATGCGATGCATGAAGAGCAGCGTGCTCAGCACAAAGCCGACCAGAATGCCTTCAGTAAGATCGCGGAACACGACCAGCAAAAACGTCGCGAGCAGCACCACGGCATCGCCGCGCGAGGCGCGGAGCAGCGTCGCGAACTGATGCTTTTCCGCCATGTTCCAGGCGACGACCGACAACACAGCGGCAAGCGCCGCGAGGGGGATGTAGGCCGCCAGCGGCGCCGCAACGACGATGAACAAGAGCAAGAACAGCGAATGCGTCATGCCGGCGATGGGGCCGCGTGCGCCGGCGCGCACATTGGTGGCGGTCCGCGCGATCGTGCCGGTGACGCAGATGCCGCCAAACAGACCGGATGCGATATTGGCGCAACCTTGCGCCACCAGTTCGGCATTCGATCGGTGGCGCCGGCCGGTCATGCTGTCGGCGACAACTGCGGACAACAGGCTTTCAATGCTACCGAGCAGCGTGAATGACACCGCCGCGGGGAGCATTTCCAGCACCTTGCCAAGCGACAGAATCGGCAGATGTGGCGCAGGCAGAGAGTTGGGAATGCCGCCGAATCGGCTGCCGATGGTCTCGATGTGAAATCCGCAAAGCCACGCCACGATACTGCCGAGCGCTGCTGCGATGAGATAAGACGGCCAGTGCGGCCGGAAACGGCGCACCAGGACGATTGCCGCGATCGACAGCGCGGCGATCACCACTGCTGCCGGATTGACCGTGGCGGCGGCATTGGCCAAGGCCGCAAGCTTGGGGATCAGCGGTCCGGGCTCTTTGCCGGCGAGCCTCAGACCGAACAAATCAACCAGTTCGCCGGAGAAGATGATGACGGCGATGCCGGCAGTGAAGCCCACGGTCACCGGATAGGGAATGTATTTGATAAAGGTGCCGAGCCGGAGAAATCCGAGTGCGAGCATCATCAGCCCGGCCATGATCGTGGCAAGGATCAGACCGTCGACACCGTGCTGATCCACTGTTGCTGCGACAAGGACGATGAACGCGCCGGCCGGCCCGCCGATCTGGAAGCGGCTACCGCCGAGCGCCGACACCAAAAAGCCGCCGAAGATCGACGTGTACAGCCCGCGCTCAGGCGTCACGCCCGAGGCGATGGCGATTGCCATCGACAACGGGAGCGCGACAATCGCCACGGTCAGCCCGGCAAAGACATCGGCTCTGAAATCCTTCAGGCCGTAGTGCTCGCGCAGAACCGTATGCAGCTTGGGCGTGTAAAGCTCGACAAAGGTCGGCGAACGGTTCGGAGCAAGCATCCCCTTGCAGTCCCATAAGTTGCAAAGCCGATAGCCTACCAAGTCACGCGCGGTGATTCTTTGATCCGCATCAAGTACCGCACATTGCGTGACGCCGGCCGAGCCACGCGCGCTGGCGGGTCTTATTCGAACTTCTCGTTGGGGTAGACGCCCCACAGCTCGTTCTGCGCGATCCAGCCGTCGTAGCCGTCGCCGGAAATCTCGCACCATGTTCCCGTGCAGCGCTTGACGGTGCCCAAAACCCCAACCTGCAATTGTGCGGTCAGTTGGCTCTTGTCGTCCGGCTTGGCGTAGAGCGGGGCGAGATCGGTCTTCTTTTTCATCTGCACCGCGCCGGTACGCCTGCCGGACAACAGCGAGTGATAGACCCAGCCTTCCGAGCCGTCGGCATCGCGGATGCGCCGCCAATTCTCGAATTCGGCGGTAATCTCGACCGGCCAGCCGACGCGCGTATAGATCCAGGAAACGTCGTGATCCTTGTCGGGGCCGCCGCGGACGGTGACGCGGTCGGTCTTGAGACTGACAAAGCGTGGAACCGGTAGCCCGCTGGTCGCGTCGCCGCCCGCCCAGGCGCTCGAAGCCGTGGTCGTCGCCACGCAGACCAATGCCAGTAGGAGCGGTATTGCCGCCTGTGCCAAAACGGCTGTCAGCTTTTGCCGCCGCAAATTCATCGCGACACGCCCCAACCCCGTTATCAATGCTTCGTGCCGGAAGCGTCGGCGCGCTTTGTCGGAAGCGCGGCCATCTGCTAGAGACTTTAAAGAACCGCCTCCCCGCTGCAGTGTCGGCCAGGGCGGTTAAAGAGAACTGAACGGCGGACAGGCGCTGACGCACCGTTGCAGGCGGCTGAATTTTGCAGCTGAATCGCCGCGGTTTCGTGTTGGGTCCCGCCGCGCAGGAGGCAGCGCCAAGGCTGTTGCAAGGCAAAAGGCTGTTGCAAGGCAAAAGGCTGTTGAGCGCCAAAAGGCTGTCGAGAGCCTGGCGGCGCGAGAGGGAGGGCAAGAGGCGTCCATGGCATCGCCCAAAAAGCCGCTGGTCGTGGTCACCCGCCGCCTGCCGGACAGTGTCGAAATGCGCATGCGCGAATTGTTCGACGCGCGGCTGAATTCCGACGACAAGCCGATGAGTCAGGCCGAACTGATCCAGGCGGTGAAGACCGCCGATGTCATCGTGCCGACGGTCACTGACCACATCGACAAATCGGTGCTCAGCCAGTCCGGCGAAAAGCTCAAGCTCATCGCCAATTTCGGCAATGGCGTCGACAATATCGATGTCGCCACCGCCGTGCAGCGCGGCATCACCGTCACCAATACGCCAGGCGTGCTGACCGAGGACACCGCCGACATGACCATGGCGCTGATCCTCGCCGTGCCGCGGCGTCTGGCCGAGGGCGCGCAGGTGCTCATCGGGGACCGCGAATGGACCGGCTGGAGTCCGACCTGGATGCTCGGGCATCGCATCTGGGGCAAGCGGCTGGGCATTGTCGGGCTTGGCCGCATCGGCCAGGCTGTAGCGCGCCGCGCGCAGGCCTTCGGGTTGAAGATTCACTATCACGATCGCCGCCGCGTCACGCCCGAGATCGAGCAGGAATTGCATGCGACCTATTGGGAGAGCCTCGATCAGATGCTCGTCCGCATGGACATCATTTCCGTCAATTGCCCGCACACCCCGGCGACTTACCACTTGCTGTCGGCGCGGCGGCTCAAGCTCATCCGTCCGGACGCCTATGTCGTGAACACTGCGCGGGGCGAGGTCATCGACGAAAATGCGCTGGCGCGGCTTATCGAGAGTGAGGACATCGCCGGCGCCGGTCTCGACGTATTCGAGCATGAGCCGGCGGTCAGTCCGAAACTCGTCAAGCTGGCGCGTGCCGGCAAAGTTGTGCTGCTGCCGCATCTCGCCTCGGCCACAATCGAAGGCCGCGTCGATATGGGCGAAAAAGTCATCGTGAACATCAAGACATTCCTCGACGGTCATCGCCCGCCGGATCGGGTCTTGCCAAGCATGCTGTGAACGCCCAATTCTAAAAGCGTTGCCGCAATCGGAGCGATGCCGAAATTGAGAGTTTTCTCGCGTCGCTTTTGCCTTTCCCTCCTCGCCTGCTGTGTTCTTCTTCCTGCCGTCGCGCTGACGCAGGAAGCTGAAATTCCGGCTGCGCAGGGCGTGCTGGCGCAAAATGGTATGGTGGTAGCGCAAGAAGCGCGCGCCGCTCGTGTCGGCAACGACATTCTGCAACGGGGCGGTAATGCCGTGGATGCCGCGGTTGCAGTCGGTTTCGCGTTGGCTGTGACTTATCCGCGCGCCGGCAATCTCGGCGGCGGCGGCTTCATGGTGATCCATCTCGCCAACGGCACCGACACCACAATCGATTACCGCGAAACCGCGCCGCGTGGCATCAACGCGCAAAGCTTTCTCGATGCGCAAGGCAATGCCGATCCGCAGAAATCGCGCGACTCCGCGCTTGGCATCGGCGTGCCGGGCACGGTCGCCGGCCTCGCGCTCGCCGAAGACAAATACGGCTCCGGCAAGTTCACGCTCGCCCAATTGATTGCGCCCGCGATCCAAATGGCGCGTGAAGGCTTCACGTTCGAAGACGACAGGGCAGAATCGCTGCCGAACGAGCGCGCCCGGCTGGCGCGCTGGCCGTCGACTGCGAAGATTTTCTTCAAGAAGGACGGCAGTCCGATAACGTCCGGCGATCGCCTCGTGCAGGGCGACCTTGCCGATACGCTCGAAGCGATCGGCAGCGAGGGCCCGAGCGCGTTCTACGAGGGCCCGATCGCGGATGAGATCGCTGACGCCGTGAAGGCCGCGGGCGGCGTGATGACCGCGGATGATCTTCGCGACTACCGCGCTGTCGAGCGTCCGCCGGTGCGCGGCACCTATCGCGGCTATGACGTGATCTCGATGCCGCCGCCGTCCTCGGGCGGCGTCAATCTGATCGAGATGCTCAATATCCTCGAGGGCTACGACCTCGCGCATGCCGAAAAACCGCAGGAGCTGCATCTCCTGGTCGAAGCGATGAAGCGCGCTTATGCCGACCGCGCGCTGTATCTCGGCGATCCCGACAAGGTGCAAAATCCGATCGCACGCTTGATCTCGAAGGACTATGCCGCGACTTGGCGCGCCACCATCGATCCCGCGCATGCGACGCCGGCGAGCGCCATCCATGCCGGCGGCACGGTCGATCACGAGGGCCACAACACCACGCATTTCTCGGTGATCGATCGCTTCGGCAATGCGGTGTCGAATACCTACACGTTGAACTTCAGCTTCGGCGTTGGTCTCGTGGCCGAAGGCACCGGCGTGCTTCTCAATAACGAGCTCGACGATTTTGCCGCCAAGCCCGAAGCGCCGAATGCCTATGGACTGCTTGGTGCGGAGGCGAACGAGCCCGGGCCGGGCAAGCGGCCGCTGTCGTCGATGACGCCGACGATTCTGCTCAAAGACGGCAAGCCGTTCCTGGTCACCGGTTCGCCCGGCGGTAGCCGCATCATCACGGCGGTGCTGCAGGTCATCGTCAATGCGATCGACCGCGGCATGGACATCGCTGCCGCCGTAGCGGCGCCGCGCATCCACAATCAATGGATGCCGGATCAGGTCTATGTCGAGACTACGCTCGCGCCGGACGTCGTCGACGCGCTGCGCGCCTACGGCGACAAAATCGTTCTGCGGCCGCCGTTCACGTCCGCCAATTCGATCATGGTCACACCGAAAGGCATGATGGGCGCCGCCGATCCGCGCACCCATGGCGCGCTGGCCGTTGGCAACTAAACCGCAGTTGCCGGCTGGTAAGTACGGCGGACCGTCGAAGACAGCAGCACGATCACAAGTCCGCAGAACGCGGCCGGCGCGAGAGCGGCCACGGGCAGATGCGTCAAATCCCACAGCCAGCCGCTGAACACCGAGATTACCATCGCGATGCTGTAGCTGATCGTGAACATGCCGGCCGAGGTCCGATGTACGTCGTCGGGCGCGCCGAGTACCGACGGCAAAGCCAGCACGAGAACAAGCGTAACGGCGGTCACAAAACCGAAAACGCCGCACCAGAACACAATCCAGTAGCCGGACGTGGTCATCATGCCGACAACGCAGAGCACCGCGAGACCGCCGGTGATACGATACGCCCAGGGTTCTTTCACCAAGCGAGCGGCCAGCGCTAGCATTATGAAGGACGCCGGAACCTGACAGAAGTTCAGCGCGCCCAAAGATTGGCTGATTAAATCGGCTCGTCCTGCGGCCGTCATGTAGTCCGACATGAATCCATTTATGGCGAAATACATCGCGTTGATGCTGCCGAGAATGACGCCGAGACGCCAGATTACGGGCTGCCGCCAATCGGGCCACCATTTCCGGTTGGTCGAGACGGCCGCCTGTTTGGTGCCGCCGAGCGCAACGACGCAAATGCCGACGAGAAGCGCCGTGAGCAAAACTGGCGCCGACCAGACGACGAAGCTCAAGCGCCAGCTGTTGTTCACAAGCGGCAGCACCAACGGAATGGTAAGCGTCACAGTGAGTGTCTCGCCGAGGAGAAGCCCGTTGGTATAGACTGCGGTGGCAAAGCCGACACGCTCCGGAAACCAGGCGCGCACCAAGGGCGGCAGCGCCGGCTGCATGATCGAGACGCCGGCCGCCATGACGATCGTTGAAGCATAGAGCGCGAACGCGTCCGGATAAGCACCGCGAGCCGCCGAGCCGACGGCGTTGATCAATAGTCCGACGATCAGCGCCGGTAGGATGCCGAAGCGGGCGATCAAAAGCCCGCCCGGGATCGCCGCAATGGCAAACAGCATCGGCGGCAGGCCCGATAACCAGCCGATTGCGGTTTCGGACAGGTGCAGGTCGGCATGCAGCATCGACACGACCGGCGGAATCGCGAGCACGGTCAGGCGCAAACAGGCGCCGCACAGCCACAACAGGCCTAATCGGATCAGATCGGAACGAATGACGGCTCTCTTCGGCACCCGCTTTCCGAGGGCGCACGGTTGTTTTGCCGCTCAACCTAGCCGATTTGGCGCGAAAAGACAGCGGCCGCCCGGCTGCGTTATGACGGCCATAAGAACTTACTATTTGTGCCGCCGGGCGAGATTGGGCGACATCTTGGAACCAGCGAGTGATAACGCGCACCAAACAGACGAGCGCGGCGTTGAGATCCGGCCCGAGGCGTGTCTGCGCGGCGGCGGAAAATCGAGGGAGGGTGAAATGCCGGTTCAGGAATCGGTGCACCGGACGCGAGACATCAAGGTCCGGTCTTTCCGGCAAAACAGCAACCAGGGCAACGGCTCGACGGTGCTGTTTCTCCACGGAGCCGGGGGATTCCCTGGCTGGCTGCCATTCTTCGATCAACTCGCCGCCAAACATGACGTGCTGGTGCTCGAGCACCCGGGCTTCGGCGAGTCGGACAATCCAGACTGGATCAGGAATGTCGCCGACGTCGCCATGTATTACCTGGACGTTCTCGCCGGCTTGAATGCCGGAAAGGTGCACCTCGTCGGGCATTCGCTCGGCGGCTGGATCGCGGCGGAAGCTGCCACGCGCAATTGTCAGCACCTTGCTTCGCTCACGCTGATCGCGCCGGCGGGCATTCGCGTGAAAGGCGTGCCGGCAGGCGACAATTTCATCTGGTCGCCTGAGGAAACCGCACGAAACCTGTATCACGACCAAGCCTTCGCCGATCGCATGTTGGCGCAACAGCCGACCGAGAAGGAGACGGAAATCCTCATGCGCAATCGGTTCATGGCGGCGAAGCTCGGCTGGGAGCCGCGCTGGTTCAATCCGGCGCTCGAGCGCTGGCTGCATCGCATCGCGGTGCCGTCGCTCGTGATCTGGGGCGAGGACGACAAGCTGCTGCCGAGCCGCTATGCGGCGGTGTGGGGCGAGCGCGTCCCGAACGTCACGGTGAAGGTCATTCCGCAATGCGGACATCTGCCGCATGTCGAGAGAGCCGGCATCACGGCAGACGCCGTGCTTGCATTCCTCGGTGGGAGGTAAGCCATGGAATTCGTCTGCTTCCATTTGATGCCCTATCGTCCGCTCGACATGGCGGCGCGGCGCAAGGAGCGCTCGGCCTGGGTCGTGCTGCCGAACAGCCTCTACGATCCGGTCAAGGGCGCGCAGGAGTACAAGTCCTATATCGACCAGCTTGTTTATGCTGAGCAACTCGGCTTCGACGTCATCGCGGTCAACGAGCATCATCAGACCGCTTACGGCATGATGCCGGCGCCGAACCTGATCGCGAGTGCGCTCATCCAGCGCACGCAGCGCGTCAAGATCGCGGTGCTGGGGCGGGCGCTGCCGCTGGTGAACAATCCGATCACCATCGCGGAAGAATTTGCGATGCTCGACAATCTGTCGGAGGGCCGCCTGATTTGCGGCTTTGTCCGGGGCATCGGCACCGAATATCATGCGACAGGGCTCAATCCCGCCTTCTCGCATGAGCGCTATCAGGAAGCGCACGACCTGATCGTCGCGGCCTGGACCAAGCCGGGGCCGTTCGAGTTCGAAGGCCAGCACTACAATTATCGTTACGTGAATCTCTGGCCGCGGCCCTATCAGGCACCGCATCCGCCGATCTGGATTCCCTCGCAGGGCTCGTCGGAGACAATCGCCTGGGCGGCGGATCCGGTGCGAAAATATCCGTTCCTGGTGACGTTCAGCGCGTCCGAGCTCGTCATCCGCTATCTCAACATGTATCGCGATCAGGCGCGGCAATTCGGCTACGAGGCCAACGGTGCTCAGCTCGGCTGGGCGGTGCCGATTTATGTCGCCGATACCGACGAGCGGGCGAAGCGCGAGGCCCAGGCCGGCATCGAGTCGCTGTTCAACGACTATTTGAGCAATCCCTGGGAAATGCTCCTGCCGCCCGGCTACATGTCGCTGCCGTCGATGCTGCGCACGATGAAAATGCGTAAATCGCTCGGCTCCGGCATGGCGCGCCAGACCGTCGACAGTCTGATCGAGAGCGGCACTGCCATTATCGGCAGCCCAAAGACCGTGCGCGACGGCATTGCCCGCGTGCGCGATGCCACCGGTCTAAAGCGCCTCGTCACCATGTTGCAGTTCGGCGTGCTGCCCGACGATCTGGCGCGGCGAAACATGGAAATTTTCGCGTCCGAGGTGATGCCTCATCTGCGAAATTGACGAGCGACAAGGCAATCGGCTTTTGCTGAAATCGCTATTCCGATCCACCAGGATCGCAAACGGCGGGGGCCTCGCGTCGGAGGCTGCGACAAGACCGTATACAAGACGCGAAACGGCGGGGGGGGGAAAATGACGGAAGCTCAGGTCACCTATACGGGCCGCGAACGCACATTTGTCGCGTGGTCGGCGATCCTTGGCTATGCATTCGATTTCTACAATCTGATCATCATGGCGTTCCTCCTGGTGCCGATCCAGAAGTCGCTCGGCATCACGCTTGCGGACACCGGAATTATCGTCTCCGCGACGCTGGCGGCCTCGGTGTTCGGCGGCGTTTTGTTCGGCTGGCTCGGCGATCGGATCGGACGCAAGCGGGCCTTGCTGGCGACGCTGCTCCTGCTTGCCGCGGGTTCGCTGCTGTCCGCGTTCGCCTGGAGTTTCGCCTCGCTGCTCATGTTTCGCGTCATCACCGGCGTCGGCGTCGGCGGCGAATGGGGCGCCGGCATGGTTCTCCTGAATGAGGTCTGGGACAATCGCCGTCGCGGCTTCGGCAGCTCGGTGGTCCAGGCGATGTCCTCGGCCGGGACTGCGCTTGCCTCTATCGCGGCGACCGTGGCGCTGGCCAATCTCGATCCCGACACCGCCTGGCGCGCGGCGTTTGCGGTCGGCGGGCTGCCGCTCCTGCTGATGCTGTTCGTCCGGTCCAAAATGCCGGAATCGCGCCTTTGGCTCGAATATCAGCGCCGCTTGAAGACGGGCGAACTGCCGCCCGAAAAGCTCGCCGAAGGTTCGCCGCTCATCGAGATTTTCAAAGGGGCGTCGCTGAAATATTTCATCCTCGGCACGATCGTGGCGGGCGGCTACATCATCAATTATCAGAGCATCAGCATCTTCATGCCGACCCTGATGCTGCGCGATCTCGGCACGCCGCTGGCGGCGCTGCGGAGTGCGACTTTGATATTCGCCGCAGTGTCGGCCGTCGGCATGATCCTGGCCGGACTCATCAGCGATGGGGTGGGCAGGCGGATCGCCGTTCTGCTGTCGACCCTTGTCGGCATTGCCGGCTTGATCAGCATTTATTTTGCGGGGACCGATCGCTATCCCGGCATGCTGCTGTCGTGGTCGTTGTTTTGGGCCTATCTGCTCTGGGGCTTCGGGCAGGCGGCAATCGGCCAGTTCGGTCCTTGGTTCGCCGAGCTCTATCCGGTCGAGATGCGCTCGACGGCGGCATCGACCATCTTCACTACCGGACGCCTGGTCGGCAGTATCGCTCCTTACGCGGTGCCGGCGATCGCCGCCGCCGTCGGCAGCCTGCGCGATGCCATGATGCTGGCGATCGTGGGCTCGGTGATCAGTCTGTTGGTGGCGTTGCTGTTGCCCGAGACAGTCGGCCGGCCCTTTGCCGTGGTCGAGGGCAAGGAACGCGGCGCCTGAATATTCGGCCTGCATCAGCGGCGGGGTCTTTGCCGCGCCGGCAGCTTACGCTTGGCGGCGCGCCTGATCGCACCACTGACCACACCCTTGGCCACACCCTTGCCTGCACTCTTGGCCGCGGCTGCGGCAGGAGTTTTGCCGTTGTGATTTTTGCCGTGAGACTTGTTGCGCGTGTCGGCGGCGTATTGGCGGCACAGCTTATCCCAAGCCACGCGCTTCGTGGTCAGCGCCGTGATCGTTGCATCGATCAATACACGCGCCGCGGCGGTGAGCGGCTTGCTCTGCTGGTGCGAGACATGCCAGCGGAATGTCAGGAATGGGCGGGCGATCGGATAGATGAACAGGTCAGGATTCGAGACTTCTTCCAGGAGTCCGGTGACCGGAATGAAGGCGGCCCAGTCGGACGCGCGTGCGATTTCGAGCACACCGAGATAACTGTCCACCACCATGGTCCGCTTGGGCCGGATGACGCCGGTCGCGATGTGTTCGCGCAGGATCGGACCAAGCAGATGCTGCGACGATGGCAGCATTAATTTCAGGTCGGTGATGGCGCCGACATCGCAAGGCTTCAAGCGATCGCCGGCGAGCGGCGCGCCTGACACCAGTGCGAGATCCTCCTCGAAGACGGCGATGTCGGCGAGCCCGCTCTCCAGTAGCGGAGACGAGCCGAAGGCAAAATCGAGCTCGCCGTCCGCCACCCAGCGCCGCAGCGTGCCGCCATAGCTTTCGCGCACGGTAAGATCGACACCGGGATGGCGTTGGGCGAAATCGGCAAGCACAGGGCCGAGCCCGGCCTTGAGATAGCTCGGCGGAAAACCGCAGCGGACGGCGCCGAAGACCTGATCGGGCTGCTGCAGATCGCGCATCGATTGCTGGGCCTGCGCGATGCTGGTGCGGATCGGCTGGCATAATTTGTAGAACGACATGCCGAGCGCGGTGGGGTCGATGCCGCCGCTTTGACGTACGAACAAGGCTCCGCCGAATTCATCCTCCAGCCGCTTGATCTGGACGCTCAGCGCCGGCTGGACCAGGCCGACCTTGCGCGCCGCCTTGGTGATGCTGCGCTCTTCATAAGCGCACATGAAGTACATGATCTGGCGAAGGTCCATCTCCTCACCTCGTTGCGCGGTGCAGCTTATGCGGCGCTTCCCTCATGCGCGATCCGGCCGTGCGAACCACGCATAGGCGGCGCCGAGCCCCATCAGAATGGCGGTGCCGAAGAACACCGCGCGCATGCCAATATGGCCGCCGACGAAGCCGCCAAGGAGCGGCCCCGCCACTTGCCCGACCATTTGCGAGGACGTCGCGTAGCCCAGCATGCGGCCGGCGATGGCGTCGGGAACGTTGTGACGGATGATGCTGGTGACGCATGGCATCAGCCCGCCCAACGCCAAGCCTAAAAGAAAGCGCAGTGCGACGAGCTGCCAGCCGGCCGTGACCAGGGCCTGCGGAACGAGCAGCAGCGCGGAAACGATCAGCGCGCCGATGATCACCTGCCAATGGCCGACGCGGTCGGCGAGCTTGCCCAAACGCGACGCCGACAAAATGCTGCCGAGCGCTGCCGCCGACATTGCGAGTCCTGAGACCATCGTCACGCGCGACGCGTCGACGCCGAGTTGTCCGACATAGATCGTGATGATCGGCTCGACCGACATATTGGCGAACATCAGCAACATGCCCATCGCCAGCATGGCGATGACCGGACGCTTGTCGGGGATCTGCGCCCAGTTCGCGTCGACTGCGGCTCTCTTGGCGAGCGCGGTGTGTTTCTCCTCCTTGATGAGGAACGTGGTGCCGAGAAAGGTGAGAAAGATCACGCCGCCGGCGATCCAGAGCGTGGCGCGGATACCGATGATCGGCGGCAGCGCGCCGCCGATCAGTGGGCCGACCAGATTGCCGGCCATGATGCCTGACGTCAGCATGCCAAGCGCCCAGCCGGAGCGGCGTTTGGGCGTCTGCGTCGCGACGAGGATCGTGGCGCCCGACGCATAGCCGCCGGCAAAGCCGGCGAACAGGCGCAGGCCGACGAGTTCGAAGACATTGTGCGCCATGCCCATGAGCGATTGGGCGATCGCCATGCCGAGGCTGGCGCGCACCAGCATGACCTTCTTGCCGTAGCGATCGGCGAGCCGGCCCCAGAGCGGCGCGACCAGAGCCGCAGCAAAGAAAGTCGCCCCATAGGCGACGCCGGACCATTGCGCCACCGCCGCCGGACTGCTGACGCCGAGCTCGGCGATATAGAGCGGCAGAAACGGCAACAGCAGCGTCATCGCCGCGATCGTGGTGAACGAGCCGACGAGGCAGACAAGGAGATTACGCCGCCAATATTGTTCTTCTTGTTCTTCCATCGCGGCCGACGGCCTTTCGTGGGCTGATTGCGCTCGCGCCAAACGGCTCCAGGCCGCAGGTGCGTATAGAGCAAAACGGGATCGCATACCCGCGCGCGCGACGCGGGGCAGCGTCGCAGCGTGTGTGCGCACGAGCTCGCGCGGAGCCATGTAACGTAATAAGTGACAAACGTCCATGGAATGGAGACAAACATTCTGGGGCCGTCATGGCCGGGACAAGTCCGGCCATGACGCGTACAAACACGCGCGTACAAACACGGAAGCCGTCTCAGCCACCAACCGCAAACTTCGGAGAATCCCTTGCGCGATCCACACTGTCATTCGAGCAGCGTCACGGCGGCGCGGCCGGCGGAAATCGCTTTCGATCTGATGGCGGACGGCGTCAAGCAAGGACGCTGGGCCTGGGGCAGCTTCGATCGCACTGCAGTAAGCCCGGGCCTGTTCAAGGGCCGCTCCGTCTTTACCGGCAAGGAGACTTATGTCCGGCTGCATGTCGACCGGCCGCGCTTTGTCGTCGACTACGAGGTCGGAGCGTCGCCCGAGACCATGCAATTCCGCAACATGTCGCGCGTCATTCCCGGCGGCCTTCTGAAGATCGGCGACAGCAAGTGCGTCGTGACGCTTCTGACCTGGCGGCTCGCGACGCAAAGCGACGCCGAGTGGGAGCAGTTCTGCTGCATCCACGAAGCCGAGATGTTTCTCATCAGAGGTCTTCTGGAGCGCGAGTGAAATTCTTGCGCTCCGCCTCGGCGCCTTGAATGATGCGAGCCATGATCAGTGTCGCCAACGTGGGTGCCAGTCCACAAGAGTCGGCGGCTGTGAACAGGACGAAGCCCACGAGGAGGATTTTGCGCGCGCCGAAGCGGTCCCCAAGAGCCTCCGCGGCGGCAACGCGCCGGTCGCCAATGAAAACTCCGTTTGCGAGCGTCTGCGCATCCCCGCGAATCTCGCCAACGCATGTTACCGACGGCAAATATGCTACTTCGGAATGAGATCGGCGACGGCGCGATCCGTCGCGTCATCGCTTGCAGCCAGACCATCGACGACGCCGGCGCGATCCTCGGCGCTGCGATTCTGGCTCATTTTGCGTTTGCCGTCGATGCGGGTGATGGGCATTCGCAATCCGACGATGCCGCGTAGTTGCGACTTGATGAATTCCTCCGGTGCGTCGGTCACCGCCCAAGGCTCGGCGCGCGGGGTCTCGTGGAGATTTGTCAGCCGCGTCACGATATCGCGCAGCCGGCTTGCGTCTTCGAAGAACTCGACCGGTCCGTAGACGTGCACGGCGATGTAATTCCATGTGGGCACGACCTTGCCGGTCTCCCGCTTGGTCGCGTACCAGGAGGGCGTCACGTAAGCGTCCGGTCCCATGAATACGGCCATGGCGTTGCCGACCGGCGCGAGCTTCCATTGCGGATTGGCGCGGGCGACATGCCCATAGAGCGTGCCGTGCGGCCCCTCGGTCTCATCCAGGATCATTGGCAGAGGAGTGCCGATCAGCCCCTCGGCCGTGGCCGTGACAAAGGTCGAAAGCCGCGCCGCGCGAATGACCGCGTGAAGGGTGGCCGTATCATTCTCTTGGAATGCGGGCGGAATATACATTGCTCGGGTGCCTCTTTGCCCGTCCCTCGGCCGGGCGCACTGCGAGCGCGCGCTGGCGGCGCTGCGCCGAAATACCGGTAAGCATAAATGTGAAACTGGAGCGGGCGAAGGGATTCGAACCCTCGACCCCAACCTTGGCAAGGTTGTGCTCTACCCCTGAGCTACACCCGCATCCGAGAAGGGTATACGACCGGGCGCTAAACCCAGGCCATGGCCGAACCGCCATATAGGCGGCCGGCGTGGTGAAGCTATGCCAAAGCCGGCCCGGTTTTGCAACCGGGGCCGAAATCTTTCGTTGAAGCACGATCTTGTCCGAAGACCGGTGCCCACCCTCGATCAAGTCCAGAGCGGCTTTTTGGGGCAGGCTTTTCGGGATCGTGCTCAAAGCCTATGAAGACGGGCAATGCCTGCCTCGCCCGACGACCTTTTCGCCTATCTCGATCGCCTCGATATCCCGCACCAGACCGCCTGGCACGCTCCCGTGTTCACGGTCGCTGAGGGCCGGGCGCTGCGCGGCGAAGACGTCGAGGGCGGACATACCAAGAACCTGTTCGTGCGCGACAAGAAGGGCACGCCGTTTCTCGTGACAGCGCAGGAAGACACCGCCATCGAGCTCAAATCGCTGCACCGGCGGCTCGGCGCCTCTGGCCGCTTCTCGTTCGGTTCGGCCGAGCTGATGCGCGAGCTTCTCGGCGTCGAGCCAGGCTCGGTGACGCCGTTTTCGGTCATCAACGATACCGGGCGCCGCGTCACCATGGTGCTCGATGCCGCCTTGATGGCGCACGAGGTGCTGCACTTTCATCCGCTGACCAATACCGGTACCACCACGATTTCGCGGGCTGGTTTGGTCAAATTCCTCGAGGCGACCGGCCATCCGCCGCGGATCGAGGTCCTTAACGGAGGGGAGGGGGACGCGCCGTAACCCCGGCGTTGCGTGGCTATGGCCCGTGGTCGTCAAATCGCGATTGCATTTGTGGCGTTTTCTTCCCATTTAACGGGGCGAACAGGACAGGTTCCCGGCGCGCCGGACCGAGCGGGCAAGCGGGGGCTGATTTCTCATTTCGGCATGATCTTTTCCGAAAATCGCCAGTTATTCTTCGGAATCATGCACTAGGGCAGGGACATGTTGCAGGAAGCGCAAACCGCGGTCGCCGACGGGTTCGTCAAGGACACGACGACGCAGACCTTCGTTAAGGATGTCATCGAGGAGTCCCGGCGCCAGCCGGTGCTGGTCGATTTCTGGGCGCCGTGGTGCGGGCCGTGCAAGCAGCTCACGCCAGTGCTTGAAAAGACCGTGAAGGCCGCCAAGGGCAAAGTGAAGCTCGTCAAGATGAATATCGACGAGCATCCGGCCATTCCCGGGCAGATGGGCATTCAGTCGATTCCCGCGGTGATCGCCTTCGTCAACGGCCAGCCAGCCGACGGTTTCATGGGCGCGCTGCCGGAGAGCCAAGTCATCGCCTTTCTCGAACGGCTGACCAAGGACCGCATCGGCGGCGAGGCGAAAGACCTGTTGACCGCGGCCGACGCGGCGCTTGCCGAAGGGGATGCGGCGGGCGCGGCTGATATCTATGCGCAGGTGCTTGCCGAGGATCCGGAGAACGTGCCGGCGCTCGCCGGGCTGGTGCGCTGCTATGTCGAAACCGGCGCGCTCGATCAGGCCAAGCAGACGTTCGCCATGATCCCGGAGGCGAAACGCAACGATTCGGCGGTCGCCGCAGCGCGTGCGGCGCTCGACCTCGCCGAACAGGCCAAGTCGCTCGGCCCGATCGCCGAGCTTGAACAAAAAGTCGCCGCCAATCCGCTCGATCATCAGGCGCGTTTCGATCTCGCGCTCGCGCTCAACGGCAAGGGCCAGCGCCAGGATGCGCTCGACCACTTGATTTCGATCGTCAAGCGCGATCGCAAATGGAATGATGACGGCGCCCGCAAGCAGCTGGTTCAGTTCTTCGATGCTTGGGGCCCGACGGACGAGGCCACGGTCGAGGGACGCAGGAAACTGTCTTCGATCTTGTTTGCGTAACGCATGATCCCGAAAAGTGGACTTCCGGTTTTCGGATAAGATCATGCGAAGGGAAAACACATGATCCCGAAAAGTGGACTTCCGGTTTTCGGATAAGATCATGCTAAAGGAAGTGTCCATGATCCCGAACAGTGACTTCCGGTTTTCGGATAAGATCATGCGTCAAATCTAGCTATTCGGTGCCGTCGCGAAATGGACTACGGCATGCCGATGAATACGAATTACAAAGGCCCCGAACAGCTACCCGGCGTGATCCCGGTCTTTCCGCTGCCGGGCGCGCTGTTGTTGCCGCGCGGGCAAATGCCGCTCAATATTTTCGAGCCGCGTTACCTGGCGATGGTCGAGGACGCGCTGCGCACGCCAGATCGGCTCATCGGTATGATCCAGCCCGATCCCACTCATCCCGGGCCCGACAAGGGGAAGCCGCATCTGTTCCATGTCGGCTGCGTCGGGCGCATGACGCAATTCGCCGAGAGCGGCGACGGCCGCTACCTCATTCAGTTGACCGGCATTGCGCGTTTTCGCGTCGACGAAGAACTCGCGGTGGCGACGCCCTATCGCCAATGCCGCGTGACCTATCGGCCTTTCGTGGACGACTTCACCGCCCGCAAGGGCGAGGAACAGGTGGACCGCAAGTCGCTTTTGCGCGCGCTCACTGCGTTTCTGAAGGCCAACAATCTCAAGGCCGACTGGGAGGGCATCGAAAATGCCCCGAACGAGGCATTGGTCAATGCGCTGGCGATGATGTCGCCCTATGACACCGCCGAGAAACAGGCAATGCTCGAAGCGCCGGATTTGAAGACACGCGCCGAAATCCTGGTCGCCGTCACCGAAATCGAACTCGCCAAGGGCAAGACGCCCGGCGAAACGCCACTGCAGTGAATTTCACCGCTGGAGCCCTTCATGGCCGATCGTCCCGCCGACAGTGTCGATCCGAAGCTTCTGGAAATCCTGGTCTGTCCGCTCACCAAGACGCCGCTGGAATATGATGCGGCGAAGCAGGAATTGATTTCGCGCGCCGCCAAGCTCGCTTACCCGATCCGCGACGGCATTCCGATCATGCTGCCGGAAGAGGCGCGGCGGATCGATTGAGTTGCGACTCAATTGACATTCGGCACGAGACGTTTCTCCATTCGTCACCCGCGGGCATAGCCGTTCGCAGGACGGCGTCGCTGCGCTCGCCTATGCCGCGGGTCCATGCTGCCTCGCCGAAATGACTTCATTGCCGCATGGATTGCCGGGTCAGGCCCGGCAATGACGATTGAAAAATGTCGGGAGAGCGATAGTGATCAAAGTCTGGGGCCGAAACACGTCGTCAAACGTGCAGAAGGTGATGTGGGCGATCAGCGAGATCGGCCTGCCGCATGAGCGCATCGATGTCGGCGGCGCCTTTGGCAAGAACGACCAGGCCGAATATCTCGCCATGAATCCGAACGGGCTGGTGCCGACGCTGGAGGAAGAGGACGGCTTCCTGCTCTGGGAATCCAACACCATCGTGCGCTATCTCGCCGCCAAGCACAAAGCGACCGTGCTCGAACCTGCCGATCTGCGGGCGCGAGCGTCGGCGAGCAAATGGATGGACTGGCAGCTTTCCGTCGCCGGCCCCGCCATCACGCCCGTGTTCTGGGGCCTGATCCGTACGCCGCCGGAAAAGCGCAATCACACGGCGATCGAAGAAGGAAAAAAGAAGACCACGAAGGCGATAAGCATGATGGACGAGCAGCTCGGCAAGACGGCTTATCTTGCGGGCGATGCGTTCTCCTACGGCGACATTCCCGTCGGCATCATGGCTTATCGTTACCGCCAGATCGTGCCCGACCGGCCGCCGCTCCGCAATTTCGAGCGCTGGTATGCCGCGATCTCGTCGCGGCCGGCATTCAAGGAGCAGGTGGGCAGCGTGCCGCTGTCGTAACGTCTGGGTCCGTCATCCTGAGGCGCCCGCGCGTAGCGCGGGCCTCGAAGGATGCCGGCCGAGGCGCGGCCAAATTGCAAGCGGCGGTTCCGTGGCCGTCGCCCTTCGAGGCTCGGCGCTACGCGCCGAGCACCTCAGGGTGACGGAACATAGATCGGCGCTTCCGTTGCTGCCGTTATTACTCCGCGGCAGCCCGCGCGTTGCCGGAATGCGCGGAGACGATGTAATCCATCGCCGCTTGCACGCCGCCTTTCTTGTGCGGAATGCCGGCGAGCGACAGCGCCATTTCGGTCGCGGCGAGCGCGCCGAGCTGCCAGGCATCGTTGACGTCGCCGAGATGGCCGATGCGGAAATATTTCTTCGCATAAGGCCCGAAGCTTGCGCCGTAAGAGATGTTGAAGGTCTCCAGCGCCAGTCCGCGGAACGCGTCGGCGTCATGGCCGTCCGGCAGCAGCACCGCGGTGATGGTCGGCGAATAATATTTCGAATCGCGGCAGAGGATTTCGAGCCCCCAGGCGCGCACCGCGCGCCGTGTCGCCTCGGCGAGGCGATGGTGGCGCGCGAAGACATTGTCGAGGCCTTCTTCGTGCAGCATGTCGAGCGCCGTCGACAGCGCATACAGCATCTGCGTCGCCGGCGTGTAGGGGAAGAAGCCCTGCTTGTTCATCGTCAGCATGTCTTCCCACGAGAAGAACGACTTCGGCAGTTTCGAGGTCTTCGACGCCGCGATCGCCTTGTCGCTGATGGCGTTAAACGACATGCCGGGCGGCAGCATCAGGCCCTTCTGCGCGCCCCCGACAGTGACGTCGACGCCCCATTCATCGTGCCGATAGTCGGTCGAGGCCAGCGAGGAAATGGTATCGACCATCAACAGCGCCGGATGGCCCGCGGCATCGATCGCCTTGCGGATCGGATCGATCGGCGTCAGGCAGCCGGTCGCGGTCTCGTTGTGCAGCACGCAGACCGCCTTGATCTCGTGCGCCTTGTCCTTGCGCAGATGCTCTTCGACCACCGCCGCGTCGGCGCCGGTGCGCCAGTCGCCGGGGATGAATTCGGGATTGAGTCCCAGCTTCTGCGCCATCGCTTTCCACTGCGTGGCAAATTGCCCGGTCTCGACCATCAGCACCTTGTCGCCGGGCGACAGCGTGTTGACGAGGGCTGCTTCCCAGGCGCCGGTGCCGGTCGCGGTGTAGATGATGACCGGATTGGCGGTCTTGAAAATCGTCTTGATGCCGTCGAGGCAGCGCTTGGCGAGCTTGGCGAATTCCGGGCCGCGATGATCGATCAGCGGCATGTCCATCGCGCGCATCACGCGATCGGGCAGCGGCGTCGGCCCCGGGATCTGCAGGAAATGACGGCCGGCGGCGCGCGAGGTGTTCTGCGGCATAGACGAAGCTCCTTCGGACTATTCAAGACGGCCCGGCGGCGCGTGTCCGAAAGCGCCAGTGGCTTGTGTGTTGGCTTGTGGCGTTGATTAGCGAATGCGACATTGCGGTCAAGTCTATTCGACGTAACCGTTAGCTCTTTGTTATTCCGTCGAATTTGGGCATTTGCCCCGAGGAGGACAAGGTGCCGGAGCGGTTAATATCAAGAAACCAGAGCCCTCTGGAAAGAAAACTTCAGGCCGAACATGCCGGCGAGGTGCGTTTCGATGCGTTCACGCGTGGGCGCTATTCCACCGACGCATCCCATTATCAGATCATGCCGCTCGGCGTGGTGAGCCCGCGCACGATCGAGGAAGCCGATCGGGCGATCGGCATTTGCCGTGCCGAAGGCGTGCCGGTGACGCCGCGCGGCGGCGGCACGTCGCAGGCCGGGCAGACGGTCAACACATCCGTGATCGTGGATTGCTCGCGGCATCTCAACAATGTGCTCGAGGTCGATACCGTCAATCGCCGCTGTGTGGTCGAGCCGGGCATCGTGCTCGACGAGCTCAATCGCAAGCTGAAGCCGACGGGCTTATGGTTTCCGGTCGATATTTCCACGGCCTCGCGCGCCACGATCGGCGGCATGGTCGGCAACAATTCCTGCGGCGCGCGGTCGCTGCGCTACGGTAATACGCGCGAGAACGTGCTGTCGATCGATGCGGTGCTGGCCGACGGCACGCATGCACATTTCGGGCGAGTTGGCGACGCGGGCGTCAATGTGCCGCAAGCTTTGGTGAATGATCTGCTGGCGCTTGCTGCGCGCGAGGCGGGAGAGATCGAGCGCCGCTTTCCCAAAGTGCAGCGCCGCGTCGGCGGCTACAATCTCGATGCGCTGGTGCCCTCGCGCAACGACATCAATCTTGCGCATTTGCTGGTCGGGTCCGAAGGTACGCTGGCGTTCTCGACCAAGATGGAACTGAAACTCTCGCCGCAGCTCGGCCGCCGGGCGGTGGGCGCTTGTCATTTCGGCAGCTTTCACGAGGCGATGGCGGCGGCGCAATATATCGTCAAACTCTACCCGATTGCGGTGGAGCTGATCGATCGCACCATGCTCGGACTTGCGCGCGACATCGCGATGTTCAGGCCGACCGTGGATGCGTTTCTGCGCGGCGATCCGGAGGCCATTCTTTTTGTCGAATTCGCCGAGGATGATGAAGAGAATTTGCGGCGGCTGAAGCAGCTTTCCGAATTGATCGGTGATCTCGGAATCGGCTGGGACAAAGCCGACCCGAAATGGGGCGGTGTCGTCGAAGTGCTCGATGCGAAACTGCAGGCCGCGATCACCGAGGTGCGCACCGCTGGCCTGAACATCATGATGTCGATGAAAGAGGCAGGAAAGCCGATCTCCTTCGTCGAGGACTGCGCCGTGCCGCTGGAGCATCTTGCCGACTATACGGCGCGGCTCACTGAGGTGTTCGAGAAGAATGGCACGCGCGGCACCTGGTATGCGCATGCGGCTGTCGGTTGTCTGCATGTGCGGCCGGTGCTCAACCTGCGCCTCGACAAGGACGTGCGCGCGATGCGCGCCATTGCCGAAGAAGCCTTCGCGATGGTGCGCGAATACAAAGGCTCGCATTCCGGCGAGCACGGCGACGGCATCGTGCGCTCGGAATTTCACGAGATGATGTTCGGCACGGAGCTGGTGCACGCCTTCGAACAGGTCAAGGACCGCTTCGATCCGGGAAAATTGTTCAACCCCGGCAAGATCGTGCGGGCGCCGAATTTCGATGACCGCGGCAATTTCCGCTACGGTCCCGGCTACCACGCCGAAGAGATGACGACTGCGCTCGACTGGTCGGCTTATCCGGGCAAAGGCGGCGGTTTCCAGGGCGCGGTCGAGATGTGCAACAACAACGGCGCCTGCCGCGTGCTGGCCGGCGGCGTCATGTGCCCGAGCTATCGCGTCACCCGCGAGGAGCGCGACGTGACGCGCGGCCGCGCCAACACGCTGCGTCTTGCCATGACTGGCCAGCTTGGGCCGGATGCGCTTACTTCGGACGAAATGGCCGAGACGCTGAGACTCTGCGTCTCGTGCAAAGCCTGCCGCCGTGAATGCCCGACCGGCGTCGACATGGCGCGAATGAAGATCGAGGTCCTGCGCGCGCGGGCCGAGAAATTCGGCCTGTCGCTACACGATCGTCTGGTCGGTTATTTGCCGCGTTACGCGCCTTACGCGGCGCGGCTGCATCGGCTTCTGAATCTGCGCGATGTCGTGCCGGGGGCGGCGCAGCTGTCTGAGACGATTGCCGGGTTCAGCGCGCGCCGCAGCCTGCCGAAGTGGCGGGCGGATTATTTTAAAGACTCCGACCCGTCATGGCCGGGCTTGTCCCGGCTATCCACGTCTTCCACGCCGCAAGACGTGGATGCCCGGCACAAGGCCGGGCATGACGGCGCAGAGGCAGGCCAAGTCGTGCTCTTCGCTGACACCTTCAATCGTTATTTCGAGCGCGAGAATATCGACGCTGCGTTCGCTGTACTCGCGGCCGCCGGTTATCAGGTTCACTTTGCTACGGCCCCAGGGCAGCGCCCGCTTTGCTGCGGCCGAACTTTCTTGTCAATCGGCGAGAGCGATGCGGCGAAAGCCGAGGCCGAGCGTAGCTTGGCAGCGCTCGCGCCATTTGTGAGCAGAGGCATTCCGGTGCTCGGGCTCGAACCAAGCTGCCTGTTCAGTTTCCGGGACGAAATTCCGGCGCTGGTGAAGAGCGACGCCGCGCGGCAAGTCGCCAGCAATGCACTGCTGTTCGAGGAATTCCTGGCGCGCGAGGCGAAGGCGGGAAAGCTCAAACTGCCACTCAAGCCTTTGCGGAAGCGCGCGCTGCTGCACGGCCATTGCCATCAGAAATCATTCGATGTGATGGGCGCTGTCGAAACTACGCTAAGGCTCATTCCCGACCTTGACGTCGAGAGGATCGAATCGAGCTGCTGCGGCATGGCGGGTGCCTTCGGCTATCACGCCGATACGATCGACGTATCGCGCGCTATGGGTGAATTGTCCTTGCTGCCCGCCGTGCGGAAAGCGCCGAACGACGCCATGATCGTCGCCGACGGTATATCCTGCCGGCATCAGATCCACGATGGCACCGGGCGCGAGGCCGTTCATGTGGCGCGCGCTTTGGCGATGGCGCTGCCATAAGTCGTGGATGGCCGGAACAAGTTCGGCCATGACGGCCTCGGTTTATCGCTCGTGCTCGAGCGCGCTTTCGTGCCAGCGGCGCAGTGCCAGGTAATTGGCGAGCGACAACAGATAAAAGATCACGATGCCGGCGGCTGAGAGTAGCAGCAAGGCCGCGAACATGCGCGGGATGTTCAACCGATAGCCGGACTCGGCGATGCGGTAGGCGAGGCCCGAGCCGGCACCTGCGGAGCCCGCGGCGATTTCGGCGACCACGGCGCCGATCAGCGACAGGCCGCCGGCAATGCGCAACCCGCCGAGGATGTAGGGCAGCGCCGCGGGCAGTTTCAGGTCCCAGAGCTTCCGGCCCGGCGAGGCGCCGTAGAGCGAGAACAGATCGGCGAGATTGCGATCAGTCGAATTGAGCCCGAGCGTGGTGTTGGCGAGCACTGGAAAGAAGGCAACGATCCAGGCGCAGGCGAGTACGGCGAGCGGCTGTGGCAGATAGATCAGGAGCAGCGGCGCGATGGCGACAATCGGCGTCACCTGCAGGATCACCGCATAGGGATAGAGCGAATATTCGAGCAGCCGGAACTGATTGAACAGGACGGCAAGGCCGACGCCGCCGATGGCCGCCAGTAGAAATCCCTCGACCGTGATGAGCAGTGTCACCAGCAGCGATTGCCAGAGCAGCGACCAATCGGCGATCAGCGTTTGCAGGATCAGGCTCGGCGCCGGCAGGACGTAAGGCGGAAGATTGCCGATGCGTACGACGGCTTCCCAGACGACGAGAACGAGCGCGAGCACGATGACCGGCAGTGCGACGCGCAGAGCCCGATCGTGATTGGAAGGAGGCAAATTGCTCACGGCCCGCCTCCCGCGGACATTGCTTGGCTCAACGCTTCCGATGTACGGCGGCAGAGCGCGGCATATTCGGCCGAGGTGCGGAAGGCCTGATCGCGCGGATAGGGAGCGTTGATCGCAAGCTCAGTGAAAATTCGGCCTGGACGGCCCGTCATGACCACGATGCGGCTGGATAAGAACACCGACTCGAACACGGAGTGCGTGACGAAAACCACGGTCGTGCGCAGCGCCTGCCATACGTCGAGGAGATCATTATTAAGCTTGAAGCGCGTGATCTCATCGAGCGCCGCGAAGGGTTCATCCATTAAAAGCAGGTCGGGCTCGGTCACAAGCGCACGCGCAATGGAAACGCGCATACGCATGCCGCCGGAGAGCTCGCGGGGATAGGCATCGGCAAAACTCTGCAAGCCCACGCGATCGAGTGCGGCGCTCACGCGGGGCCGGGCTTTGTCGCGCGCGACACCTTTGAGCTTGAGCGGCAGCAGCACATTGTTAAAAACCGTCGTCCAGGGCATCAGCGTCGGCTCCTGGAACACAAAGCCGATGCGGCTTTTGCTGTCCGCGTCGGCTTGCCGCTCGCCCCAGGTGACGCTGCCGGCGCTGGGCGCAGTCAGGCCCGCGATGATGCGCAGCGCTGTGGATTTGCCGCAGCCGGAAGGACCGAGCAGAGATAAGAATTCGCCCTGACGCACATCGAGATCGAGGCCGGCAAGCGCCGCCGTGCCGTTGGGGAAAGTCTTGGCGACACCGCGCAGCGCGACGACGGATGAAGGTGGGGCGGCCGGCTCAGGCATTTTATCAGCGGGCTATTGCTTCGGCCCCAGATCGAGCCCTACTTTCTTGTCGACGAATTGCAAAGTGTAGCCTTTCTTGTAGTCGAGTCCGGCTTTGACTACGCCCGACCGTACCATCTGGTCGAAGAATGCTTTAATGCGGGCATCGGTCATGGCGCCGACGCCAAGCGTTGCGGCATCGCCGGAATCGACAATGCCGTATTGCTTCAGCTTGGCGACGCAATACGCCAGCACATCGTCGGTCATTTCCGGGTTCTGTTTCTTGATCAGCGCATTGCCGGCGGAGTTGTCATGATAGATGTAATTGTACCAGCCGACGATCGAGGCATCGACAAAGCGCTGCACCAGATCCGGCTTTTTGTCGACGAGGTCGCGCCGTGTCTCGATCAAGGTCGAATAGGCCGAAAAGCCCTGATCGGCGAGTAGAAACACTTTGGGCGCGAATTTGGCGGCCTTCTCGACCCCGAAAGGCTCCGATGTCACGTAACCCTGCATGGCGCTTTTCTTGTCGAGGATAAAAGGCTGCGGATTGAACGTGTACGGTTTGACCTGTGATTCCTTGAAACCGTAGTCGGCCTTGAGCCACTGGAAATAGCTGGCGACACCTTCCTGGGATATGAACAGCGTCAGATTTTTCAGATCGGTGAATTTCTCGATGCCCTGATCGGGATGCGCCATGAGGACTTGCGGATCCTTCTGAAACAGTCCCGCAACTTCGACTGTCGGAATGTTCTGCGCCACCGCATCGAAGCTCTGCAGCGTGTTGGCGCTGAGGAAGAAGTCGATCTTGCCGACCGGCAGCAGGATGCGGTTGTTGGTATTCGGCCCGCCTGGCACGATGGTGACGTCGAGGCCGTATTTGCGATAGGTGCCGTCGGCAAGCGCCTGATAGAAGCCGCCTTGTTCACCTTCCGCGAGCCAGTTGGTGCCGAAGGAGACTTTATCGAGAGTTTGGGCGGTCGCTGGCGATGCGGCGGCGCTCAAAGCGAGTGCGATTGGCAGAGCCCATGTGGATAAAGATATTTCGGCCAATCGCATGATTTGCTCCTGGTGGTGGCGGCGGGACAATAGGAGAGTGGGGCGGGATTGGCGAGGGATCGTTGCGCCGAATAGAATGCGCCGAGGATTGGGCTGAGCCGAGGCAGCCCTTCATATCGGTTAATTCGAATCGCCACACAGGACGAAACGAGCTCGCATGACACTACCCAAACGCAACTGGATGGACATGACCTGGCAGGACATTGCCGACGCGGAGACGGCGCGCTGGGTCGCGGTTTTGCCGCTGGCCGCGGTAGAGCAGCACGGGCCGCATTTGCCGCTCGGCGTCGACACCTTCATCGCGGAAGCCTATCTCGATCATGTCGCCAGGATTTTGCCCGCGGACCTGCCTGCGACCTTTCTGCCGGTGCAGCGCGTCGGCGTCTCGCCCGAGCATCTGTCGTTCCCCGGCACGCTGACGATCTCGGCGGAGACCGCGATCGCTGTCTGGACGGAACTTGGCGAGAGTCTGGCGCGCACGGGCCTGCGCAAGCTGGTTCTGGTCACGAGCCATGGCGGCAATGTCGCGGCCATGGAAATTGTGGCACGCGAACTGCGCACGCGGCTTAAGATGCTCGCTGTCACCGTCGGATGGCACCGCTTCGGCTATCCGGACGGCACATTCACGGCGGAAGAGAAGAAGCACGGCATCCATGGCGGCGATGTCGAGACCTCGCTGATGCTCGCGGCGAAGCCCGGTATCGTGAACATGGACAAGGCGCCCAACGCAGTCCCGGCAACGATCGCCATGGCGGCCGAATTCAAATGGCTCGGCGCCTATCGGCCGGCGGGCTTTGCCTGGATGACGCAGGACATAAACGTCTGCGGCGCGATCGGCGACGCGACCATCGCCACCGCGGCGAAAGGTGACGCGGCGCTGGCGCATGGCGCGCGTGCCTTCGTTGAATTGCTGCGCGAGATCGACCGCTTCGATCTCTCGCGCCTGCACGAAGGGCCGCTGGATGATTGAATCCTTCCCTGCTTGGTGACTCCCTCCCCCTTGTGGGGAGGGATGGGGTGGGGGTCGGGACGTTGGTCTCGGCGAAGACGTCTCCCGAGCATTCGTTTCAATGCACTGGCTAAGTTGGTGCGCTACTTCCCGACTCCCACCCCTCCCCACAAGGGGGAGGGGAAAGAAGCGGGGCAGGGTCAAGCGGCAATCTTCACGTATTCGAAATCGCCGGGCTTGTTGTCGATGCCGACGCGCGGCGGGGCGATCCAGCTGGCGAATTGGCCGGGCTCGACGACCTGGTGCATGAGGCTTCCGATGAAGTCGCCGTCGTCCTTCGACGGCAGCCATTTGGCTTGCTCGCGTTTCCACGCCGCCTCGTCGATCAGCTTGCCGTCCGGCGCGATCTTCGCGTTCTTGAACTCGCCGATCTGGCGGTGGAAGCCGACATGCGGCAGTTCAAGCTTGAACGTGGTGCCTGCCTTCTCGAGGATCTTGTTCCAGCGGTCGATGCCCTTCTGGCAATCGGCGGTGTAATCGTCGCGCAGCCGCATATTGATCGCGGTCAGCGCCGGCTCGTCGACACGCTTGATCTCGCCATCGACGAATTTCAGCACCGGATAGGTCGCGCTTTCGAGCACGTGATCGTCGTCGATCTTGGTCTCCTGGAAACGGCCTTTCAGTCCCGCGGTAAACGTGTTCGCCGCATTGGTCGAGACTTCCGAACCGAACAGATCGAGCGACAGCGAATAGTGCAGGTTGAGCTTCTTCTGGATTGTCGGCAGGTCGATGACGCCGAGATCGCGGATCTTCTCGATCTCGAACGGATCTTCGATGCTGGCGGCCTTCATCGCTTCCGCAGTGCGCTGAATGGTGCGGCCCACGCCGGTCTCGCCGACGAACATATGGTGCGCCTCTTCGGTCAGCATGAAGCGGCAAGTACGCGACAGCGGATCGAAGCCGGATTGCGCCAGACTCTCGAGCTGCATCTTGCCGTCGCGATCGGTGAAGAAAGTGAACATGTGGAACGACAGCCAGTCCGGCGTGGCTTCATTGAAGGCGCCGAGCATGCGCGGCTTGTCGGCATCGCCGGAGCGGCGCTGTAAGAGCTCGGCGGCTTCCTCGCGGCCGTCCCGGCCGAAGTATTTCTGCAGGATATAGACCATCGCCCAGAGGTGACGGCCTTCCTCGACATTGACCTGAAAGACATTGCGCATGTCGTAAAGCGACGGCGCAGTCTTGCCGAGATGGCGCTGTTGTTCGACGGAGGCCGGCTCGGTGTCGCCCTGGATCACCACAAGCCGGCGCAGCATGGCGCGATATTCTCCCGGAATGTCCTGCCAAGCCGGCTCGCCGTGGTGGCGGCCGAACGGGACCTTGCGGTCTTCTTCCTTCGGCGCGAGCAGAATGCCCCAGCGGTAGTCGGGCATTTTCACGTAGTCGAATTTGGCCCAGCCTTTCGGATCGACCGAGACGGCGGTGCGCAGATAGACCAGCGCCTCCTGGAAGCCTTCCGGCCCCATATCCCTCCACCAGTCGATATAGCCCGGGTGCCAGCTCTCGAGCGCGCGCAGCACTTGCCGGTCCTCGGCGAGATTGACGTTGTTGGGAATCTTGGTTGTGTAATCGACGTTCTCAATGTTCATGACAATCGCTCCTGATTACACCCGCCGCGTATCAAACACCGGCTTCTGGCCGGTGCCGTAGCGCTTGAGCGCGCCTTCCTCGCCGATGGCGTTGGGGCGCTGGAAGATCCAATTCTGCCACGCGGTGAGCCGCGCGAAGATTTTCGATTCCATCGTTTCCGGTCCGGCGAAGCGCAGATTGGCTTCAAGTCCGGTGAGGCCGTCGGGCGAGAAGCTCGCGCGCTCTTCAAGGAAAACACGCACTTCGTCGTCCCAATCGATGTCGTCGAGCGCAAAGGTGACGAGGCCCAGCTCTTGCGCCGCCTCGGCGTCGAGCATTTTGCCGCGCGCGGCTTTCGCCGCTTCGACATTGTCCGGCGTCGCGAGGAAACGGCATTCAAGCCGCGTCAGCCCATTCGACATCGGATAGGCGCCGAAATTGGCATCGGACAGCGCGAGACTCGCTGCCGGCTCATTGTCGCCCTCGCGCAGGCCGATCAGCATGTAGGCGCGGTCGCTGGCGAAAGGCAGTTCGGCGAGCGTGCCGGCGAAGCAGGAGCTGGGCTCGATCAGCGTTACCAGCGAGCGCGAGGTGAGATCGACGCGCTTGAACACGCGCTTCCACAAATGCCGGATTTCGCGCGCGAGCCAATGATTCTTATTGGCGTCGAGGAATTGGTCGTAGGCCAGAACCTGGGCCGGATCGCCGGCGGACTTGAATACGATCGCGGCGATATCGAGCTCATTGAGCCGGACGTACAGGATTGCGTCGTCAAGCTCGCGCGCGAGCCTGAGCGGCCAGAAATCCGCGCCTTGCGCCACCATGGCGTCGGCGGAGGCGGGCGGCGGTGTCTTCGGGCCGCGCAACGTGATGGTCGCGATGCGATCGGCACGCGCCAATTCGACGGAGACGGAATCGTACTCGATGCCGCCCGGGGAAAATGTGCGCTTAAGCGGCGTGAGCTTGATGCCGGAATCCTCGGCCTTGCGCGGCGATTGCGCGGCGAACTCCTTGGCGCGTGCGGTGATCGCCTCTTCGAATTTCGAACCCGGCGCCACCGCATCGACCAGCCGCCACTCGACGGCGCGCTTGCCCTTGATGCCTTCTTCGGTGGTGCAGAACACGTCGGCGAGATCGCGGCGCACTTTGCGCTTGTCGGAGACGCGGGTGAGGCCGCCGGTCCCGGGCAGGACCGCAAGCAGCGGCAATTCCGGCAGCGACACTGCGGCCGTGCCGTCGTCGACCAGCATGATGTAATCGGTGGCCAGCGCCAATTCATAGCCGCCGCCGGCGGCGGCGCCGTTGATGGCGCAGATCGATTTGAGCCCGGAATTCGCGCTCAGGTCCTCGATGCCGTTGCGCGTTTCGTTGGTGAATTTGCAGAAGTTCACCTTGTGGGCGTGGCTGGCGCCGCCGAGCATGCGGATATTGGCGCCGGCGCAGAATACGCGCGGCTTGGCCGAGCGCAGCACCAGCGCGCGGGCCTGGGGGTATTCGAAGCGCAGCCGCTCGATGGCGTCGGCAAGCTCGATGTCGACGCCAAGATCATAGGAGTTCAGTTTCAGGTCGTAGCCTTCGAACAGGCCGGCTTTCTCGTCGACGTCCATCGTCAGCGTCGCGACATCGCCGTCGACCGCGAGCTTCCAATGGTGGTAGCGCGAAGGCGCGGTCTGGAAATCGATCCAGGTCTTGCCATTGGCGAGTTTGTCATTGGCCGATTTGCTGGTTGCGGGTGTGCCTTGCGCGTGATCAGCGCCGGCCGTTGCTTGGCTTACAGCTTGGCTCATGACGATGCCTCCGCCCTCCGGACCCCTCAAACCCTTGGTACGTCCCGCATTTTATGTACTATAGTGCACTAAGTTTGTGTCGTCTTAGCCCGAACTATGCACTATAATTCATGAGGCGGCAATGCTGAATCGGTCGGTCGTTCCGCCTCATGGTGGTCGCGCAACAGCCGGTTGACGAAGTCCGCGATGGTCTTGAGCGTCAGTTCCGGGGCCTCGCGATAGGGCACATGGCGGATGCCGGGAAAGATCGCGGTCTCGACCGGGCAATAGCATTCCTCTTTGACGATATCGACTTGCCGCAGCGTACCGTACTGATCGTCTTGGCCCTGGATCACCAGGATCGGCACACGGATGAAACCGAGCGCTTCGGTGATATCCCACTTTTCAAAATCGGGATGCGTCCACGGCTCGTTCCATGAGCGGAACGCGGCATCGACGTCGGCATGCCAGGGCGCGAGGCGTTCGCGCAGTGCGCCGGTCGCAAAGGATTTGCCGGCGCGGCGGATTTCGGCGAGACCTTTTTCCTCGGTGAAGAAATGCGGCGCGATCAAAACGACGCCGCGCACACGATGATCCTGAATGCTGCCGGCATAGATCGCCGCAATCGAAGCGCCGTCACTATGGCCGAGCAACAGGCCGCGCTGAAAGCCGATAGCGTCGAGCACGCGCGGCAGGACCTCGCAAGCCTCTTCGTTGAGGAACGAAGTGGACCGCGGTAATTGCCCGGGCGGCGACTTGCCATAGCCGGCGCGCGAATAGAGGAAGACGCCGGCGCCGGTTGCCTTGGCGATTTCGTCCGGCAGCGAGTTCCACAGCCCGACGCTGCCGAGGCCCTCATGTAGCATGACGACGGTCGGCGCCTCATCGGGCCGCGGCCCGATCATGCGGTATTCGAGCCGCAGCGGCGCGACGTCGAGAAAGCCTTCGTCTGTCAGCTTTTGCGCGGGCATGCTTGGCTATTGTCCCCTCAAACCCAACAAATTCGTGACCAGCCGTAACAGCTTGGCGAGGCTCTGTTCCACCGTGTCGCCCGACGTGTCGAGCTCGGCTTGGGCGCGCGCGTAATCGGCGCGTCGGGCCTCGAGGATCGCAAGCAGATCGGCCATGGCAGCGCGATTCTGCGCCATCGGCCGGAAATCGCCCTGCGCCATGACGCGGCCCATATGATCCTCCGGCCGTGCCTTGATCCAGATGGTGTGGGTCCGGCGCAGCAGCAATGCGTAAGTCTCGCGGCTCGACACAATGCCGCCGGCCGTGGTGATGACGGCGGACTCGTTTGTGGCGATGACGCGTTCGAGCGCGTTGCGCTCTTGGCGGCGGAAGGTAGCGATGCCGGCCATCTCGATCAGATCGGTGACGCGCGCGCCGTACTCTTCCTCGACCACGCGATCGAGCTCGATGAAAGGCCAGCCGAGCTGTTCGGCGAGCTTTCGGCCAAGCGTCGACTTGCCGGCGCCGCGCAGTCCGACAAGCGCAATACGTCGCGCCCGGTCGGTCTGTTCGGGCAGCGCGACGCGCGCCTCGATCAGTTTGGTCAACGCCGGCAATTCGCTTTCCGGTACTTGCGTGAGCAGGTCGAGAATGGCGCCGAGCGCCGTGTTGGGCGCCGTCGTTTCCGGCAACAGCGCGACAATCGGCAGGTCGAGCGCGAGCGCGATCGCGCGCAGCACGCTCACCGACGGATTGCCGGCGCCGCTCTCGATCTGCGCCAGATAGCGCTCGGATGTTTCAGAGGCTTGCGCCAATTGCCGGCGCGTCATGCCGCGCTTGGCGCGATTGCGCCGCACTTCGTTGCCGATCGCGGCGAGAAACGCCGTGACCGCAGCTGGCGCGCTGGTCGAGGAGGCAACAGGCTTTTGACGGGCTTTGGATTTTGGCGTGGCCACGGGGTCGGCCTTCTTCCTATTGCGGGTGTTCCTCACGCAGGAGCGCTATGCACTATAATGCATGTGGCATAATGCACGGCGGCTTGCGAACTGGCAACCGGTCGGGACCGTGCAAGAACCCGACGTCAACCCAAAATCTTGCGCCAGCCGCCGTCGCTTTGCGAGGCTGCGGGCTCACTCTCGTCGCCTTCGGGTCCCGGATCGTCGGGTGCGTGAACCAGCGGGATGACCGGCTCGGGCTTGCCGTCGCCGGGCTCGGGCTTGGATTCGGTTTTGACCGATGGCGGCTCGCTGATGGCCGGCGGAACGATCGGTGGCGTGACGGGCGTCGGCGCGATGGTTGGAGGTGCGACTCTTTCAGGTTCAGGCGTGGCGGGGGCTTCAACGCTTTTCACCGTGGGTGTTTCCGGCTCGATTGCCGGTTCGACGGCCGGTGCGCTCAGCGTTCCAGTGAGCGGTACGCGCCATTCGAAAGCGTCGATACGGCCGGTGACGGGTGAGGCCGGCAGCCAGTGATCCGAAACGAAACCGTCAGCAGTCCAGGCCGGGTCGGGCGCGGCATTCACCGCGCGCGCCGTCCATTCGCGGGCGCGGCCTTCGTCGTTGTGCTCGGCACGTTCGAGCGCCGCCATCAACAGGCAGACGCGCTTGGTCGGCGCGTCGAGATAAGGCTTGAGCGCCGCGCGTGCTTGCGCAAACTCCCGCGCATCGAGCGCCGCGCGTGCAAGTGCGAGCGCGCCCTCGATATTGTCGGGAGTTTGCCGCGCGAGCGCTTCGATGCGTTTGAGCCGGTCGCGCGCGGCATCGCCATAGCGAAGCTGCGCATAGGCCCGCGCCAGATCGGGATGCGGATTGGCGCGCCAGGCCTTTTCGATGATGCGGCTCGCTTTGCGCAAATAGCCGCCTTCGGCCAGAAGGCGGCCGGTCATCCCGGCCGCCGGGATCAAAGTGGGCGCGAGCTGTTGCGCCTCAAGTGCATGGGCCTTCGCCGCATCGCGATCGCTGTCTTCCGCAGCCAGCGCCTGCGCGGTCAGCAGCACTGCGCGCTGGCGGCGATAGGTCGCCCGGTCCAGCATGTCTCTGCTGCGCTCGAGCAAAGTCAGCGCGCCGGCCCAATCGCCGGTGGCGCAACGGAATTCGAGCACCGCACGCCCTGCCCAGCCGAGCGAAGGCGCGGTGCGCGCGGCTTCCTCGGCGAAGGCTTGCGCGCTTGCAAGATCGTTGCGGCGGCGCGCCTCGATGAACAGGCCGTGCAGGCCGAGCGCCTTGGTGTCGGGGCGATTGGCCATGGCCTGGAACACGCGCTCGGCTGCGTCGCGATCGCCGGACAGTTGCGCGGCCTGCGCGCTCAAAAGCAGCGCGAGCGGCTCACTCGGCGCGAGCTGATTGACTTGCGCGGCAAATTTTTTCGCGGCGGCGATATCGCCGGCGCCGATTGCGATCAGGCCGCTGGAAATCGCCTCATAGGCGCGCAGGCCACGGCGATGACGCCGCGTGCGCGACAGCACGAGCGGCGAGCGCAAAATGGCGCGGATGATGGCAACGATAACGTACAGCGCGACAAAGGCGACAAGCAGAGCCGCACCCATGACCAACAGTGAGGTCTTCAGATGCGCGCCCTGCCAAGTGACGACGACGCTGCCCGGAATATCGGCAAATTTGGCGACACCGAAGGCGGCGAGCCCAACCGCGATGAGATAAAAGACGACTCGGATCATTGCGCGGCCGGCTTGCTTATCGCCGCGAGCGCGTCGGCTGAAATGTTGCGGCTCGCCGCAATGGCGTCTTCGCGGGCCTGCGCTTTTTTGGCCCAGTCGGCAGTCAGCGGTTTGATGCGGTCTGGCAGCGCGGCAATGTCCTGCAAAGCGGCTCCAATTTCGCCGCGGTCAGCCGCGATGTCGATGCGTGTGCTCACAGCGGCGGGATCGTTGCCCGACGGCGGTTCGGCCGGCGTGAACTCGACGAGCTTCTGTGCATTGGCCTTGAGCTTGTCGAAAAATGACGCATCGGCGGGCGTGGGGTTCGCGGCCTGTCGCAAGGCCGGCACCAGCGCGGCAAGCTCATGCGCGAGCGCGGCGGCGGGCGGCAAACCGGTTGCGGCGAATGCTTCAAGCGGCGCAATGGCGCTTTGATCAGCGCCGAGCGACTGCACGGCTTTCAGTTCGGCCCGATAGGGAACTCCGCGTTCGACGGCCGCCTGCAGGGCTTGTGTGGTGACCGCAAGTCGCAGTGATTGATCCACGGCCGCGGGTGGATGCGCGACCTGGTCCGAAAGCGATTTCACGGCGCTTTCCAGTGTTGCGATACGGCTCGTCAGCGTCTCGATGTCGCTTGTCTGGACGCCGCTTTGTCCGGCGCTTTTTGCCACAGCTTCGGCGCTGCCGGCTTGTTTCTGCGCGGCTTGCGCCGTGGCAGCGATGTCATCGAGACGATGCGTGAGGGCTGCGGCCGAGTCGCCGAGCATTTTCGTCTGCATTTCCACGGCCGTGAGCCGATTGCCAAGCGCCGGCGGAACGTTCGTGGTTTCCGGCCTCGGCGCCTGCAGAGCGTGCTCGATCTTGTCGAGCCGTGCCGTGATTTCGGCATTCGCGCTGTTGGGCGAGGCGTTCTCCGACGCGGCGATCTGCGAATTCACGACATCGCGCGCGAATGTAAAACCGGCAAGCCAGAGTCCGGCCAGGACCGCCAGTGCCGCAATCGCTCCGATTGCTGCGCTTATGGCATGTGTCAGCGGGTTGGAGCCCGATCTCGCGGGCTTCGGTTCCGGTGCGTCCGGCGTCTGCGGTTGCGCGGGTGACGCTTCTTGTTTTTCCGAGTTGGCTTCCGTTGGCTGCTCGGTTTGTGGCGCGGGGTCCGGCTTGGCCTCGGCGGTATTCTGCGGCGCTGTCGCCTGTTCGACCTCCTTCGCCGTCAGTTCGATGGTCGGCGGCCGGCGGCCCGGCGCGCTGCCCGATGTCCCGCTCGTTGTGCTGTCAGACTCGTTTGTCATCGTGTCCCTTGAGCCCGGTCGACCTTGATCCAATTCAATTGAATTGGACCAAGGTCTAGATCTTTCATTTGAGCATGATCTTTTCCGAAAACCGGTTTCCACCCTCGGATCAAGTCCAAGGGCATGCTTTTCGAGATCATGCTCTAGCGAAAACCAGCACGTCACCACGGCATAATACGGGCCGGTTTTAGCGGCAACATGTCGGATGGTGCGAAAAGACGGTGGATTAAGGCTTAACTAGCCGCAAAGTTCGATCAGTGCCGCTTCTTCGGGGCGCGCGGCGATGCGAATGTTCGCCGCGCCGGCCGCCCTCAAGGGCTCGGCGATCCGGCCGGACAGGCAATAATGGATCGGCTTGGCCAGAGCGTCTTGCAGCAGGCCCGAATGACGCGCCGCCTCCAGATAGGCCTCGGCGCTGCGGCGTGAAAAATGGAAAACGCCGTCAAGGCCGGCCGCCAGGGCTTCGGCGGCGGCGCGCGGCAAATTCGCAACGGTAACCGCGCGATAGACCAAAACCGTATCCACGACGAAATTCTTGGCGCGCAAGACACCGGCAAGATCGCCCGAGCGTTCCTCGCCCGCGAGATAAAGCAAGCGCGCCGGCGGCTGCAGGCGCGCAATGACGAGCGCCGCGAGATCATCCACATTACCGGCGGCGGATGTAACGTGTTCGAAGCCGCAATTGCGCATGGCATCGGCGGTCCGGTCGCCAACCGTGAAGATTTTCAAGCCGCGCAATTCACCATGGCGCTTGTGGTTTCCAATGGCGCGTACCGCATTGCTGCTCGTCACTAGAAGCGCGATCCAAGGTCCGGCGCCGAGATCGGCGTCGGGCAGAAGCTCGAGATCGAGCAGCGGCGCTGTGACGACGTCATGTCCGCGTGCGCGCAGCGCCACTGCAGTGCGCTCTGAATCGGCTTGCGGGCGGGTGAGGAGAATGCGCACCGGCTAATTCTCCGCAAAGAACCCGGCGCCGGCGCGCGCTTTGAGATCGTGGCCGGCGTCGGCGCCGAGCTTTGTCGCGTCGCCGGCGCGGCCCTCGCGTGTCACCTCCACAACTTCGCTGCCGTCGGTTTTGGCGATCAGACCGCGGAAGCGAATCGTCTCGCCGATGACGCGCGCATGGCCGCCGATAGGCGTGCGGCAGGAGCCATCGAGCACGGCGAGAAAGGCGCGTTCGGCAGCCAGCGCAGTGGCCGTATCGGCATCGTCGATTTGAGCCACCAGCGCACGCGTCTTGTCGTCGCTCTCGCGCGTCTCGATCCCGATCGCGCCTTGGCCGACCGCGGGGACGAACTCCTCGGCATCAAGGAACGACGTCGCGGCTGCGAGCAGACCAAGCCGCTTCAATCCCGCAACAGCAAGAATGGTGGCATCAAAATCTCCGGCTTCGAGCTTGCGCAGTCGGGTTTCGACATTGCCGCGCAACGGCACGATCTTCAGGTCCGGCCGCAGATGCTTGACCAAGGCCTGCCGGCGCAGTGAGGCGGTGCCCACCACGGCGCCGCGAGGCAGATCGCGCAGTGTCTTGGCACTGGGGTTGGTGGCTCTGCCGATGAAAGCGTCACGCGGATCCTCGCGCGGCAGAAATGCCGACAGGATGAGGCCTCCCGGCAACACGGTCGGCATGTCCTTCGAGGAGTGCACGGCGAGGTCGATTGTGCCTGCGAGCAGCGCCTCCTCGATCTCATTGGTGAACAGCCCTTTGCCGCCCGTATCGGCCAGCGGCCGGTCCTGGATCGCGTCGCCGGTGGTGCGAATCACCTTGATCTCGATCTGTGCCGGATTGAGCCCGGTGGCGTTGGCCAGGCGGTTTTGCACCTCGCGCGCCTGCACCAGCGCCAGCGGGGAACCGCGCGAGCCTATCCGGAGTGCGGGGATCAGCGATTGTGCCATCGTTGTATCATCGATTGTGTCTTCGATTGTATCTTGGGACCTTCAGATGCTACTTCGCCAGCGACCTTGCCACTGCGATACCGCAATGGCGTAACCTATATTACACCGATGATCGTTCTGGGCATTGAAACCACCTGCGACGAGACGGCGGCCGCTGTTATCGAGCGCCTCGATGACGGCCAAGATGCCGATAAGCAGGCCGGCATAGAGGCGGGCCAAGCGGACGCCAAAGCGGGCGCCAACCGCGTTATCCGCGGCCGCATCCGGTCCAATGTGGTCCTGTCGCAGATCAGCGAGCACGCCGAATTCGGCGGCGTCGTGCCGGAGATCGCCGCCCGCGCCCATGTCGAGGCACTCGACCGCATCATCGCCAAGGCCATGGCCGACGCGAAAGTTTCGTTCCGCAAGCTCGACGGGATTGCCGCCGCCGCCGGGCCCGGCCTGATCGGCGGCGTCATTGTCGGGCTGACGACCGCGAAGGCGATTGCGCTGGCGCACGACAAACCGCTGATTGCCGTCAACCATCTGGAAGCGCATGCGCTGACGGCGCGGCTCACCGACGGCGTCGACTTTCCTTATTGTTTGTTCCTGGCGTCCGGCGGCCATACCCAGATTCTCGCAGTGCGCGGTGTCGGCGATTATGTCCGGCTCGGCGGCACGGTCGATGACGCCATCGGCGAGGCCTTCGACAAGACGGCGAAGTTACTTGGGCTCGGTTATCCGGGTGGCCCGCTGGTCGAGAAGGAGGCAGAGCGCGGCGATCCGGCGCGGTTCTTGCTGCCGCGGCCGATGAGCGGCAGGCGCGATGCCGATTTTTCGCTGTCGGGTTTGAAGACGGCGTTGCGGATCGAGGCGGAAAAGATCGCGCCGCTTTCGGATCAGGATGTCGCCGATCTCTGCGCCTCGTTCCAGCAGGCGGTGGTCGACGTGGTCAAGGACCGTTTGCGCGCGGGCTTGCGCATGTTCCGCCTGAAGGTGGGCGCGCCGAATGCACTGGTCTGCGCTGGCGGCGTCGCCGCTAACCAGGCCATCCGCAAGGTCCTGCAACGCGTCGCCTTCGAAGTCGGCACCGAGCTGGTGGCGCCGCCGCCGGCTTTGTGCACCGACAATGGCGCGATGATCGCTTGGGCCGGTGCCGAACGGCTGGCTTTGGGGCTCACTGATCCGTTGTCGGTTGCGCCACGGGCGCGCTGGCCGCTCGAACAGGTGGCGGGTGACGTCAAGCCTGCGACGCCTGCTCGTGATGTTTTCTAACGTCTTCCGGCACCCGCAACTGGCCTTGCTCGATCTGCACCAGCAGCGCCTCGAGCCGCTCCAGCCGATCGGCCTCGCGCGGCGGCTTGTCCCAGCGCAAGCGGCTGATACGGGGAAAGCGCATGGCGAGCCCTGATTTGTGCCGCGTCGAGCGCTGCAGACCCTCGAAGGCGACCTCGAGCACGAGGCCCTGATCGGGCTCGTGCACCACCTCGCGCACCGGGCCGAAACGCTCAGTGGTGTTCCGGCGGACAAAGCGATCGATCTGTAACAGCTCTTCGTCGGTGAAGCCGAAATAGGCCTTGCCGACCGGAACAAGCTCATCGCCCGCCTCGCCTCTGCTCCAAACGCCGAACGTGTAGTCGGAGTAATAAGACGAGCGCTTGCCGTGGCCGCGTTGCGCATACATCAGGACGGCGTCGATGATAAGAGGATCACGCTTCCACTTCCACCACGGCCCTTTCGGCCGGCCGGGCAGATAGAGCGCATCGCGCCGCTTGAGCATGACGCCTTCGACCGCGGCGGCATCCGCGCCGGCGCCTGCCGCTGCCGGATCTTTGCGCGCGGCAATCAGCTCGTCCCAGTTGGCAAACGCCACCATGGGCGAGAGATCGACGCGCTGCTCTTTGAGCCGCGCGACAAAGTCTTCAAGGCGCTTTCGGCGCTCGGCAAAGGGCTGCTCGCGCAAATCCTCGCTGCCATCGGCAAGCAGATCATAGGCGCGCAGATGCGCGGGAAATTCCGCGAGCAGCTTTGGCGTGACGGTTTTGCGGTTGAGCCTTTGCTGCAGCACGTTGAACGTCTGCACACGGTGATCGCGCATGATCAACAGCTCGCCGTCGATGGCGCCGGGCAGGTGCAAAGCGTCGAGCAGATCGGGAAAGCTTTTTGAAATGTCCTCGCCGGTGCGCGAATAAAGCCGCGCGATCATGCCGCTATCGCCCTTGGCGGCGACCGCCTGCACGCGGATGCCGTCCCATTTCCATTCCGCCATGAAGTCCGTGGCGTTGAGCCCAGCGAGATCGCTGTCATCGAGCGCATGCGCCAGCATCGGCGGCCGAAACGGCGCTGGATCCATGCTCACCGGTTTTTCGGCTCGCCCTTCGAGCCAGGCGAATAGCTCGCGATAGGGCGGCGCGAGGCCCGGCCACAGCAGCTCGATGTCATGGGCATCTTTGCCGCCGAGCGCGGCAACGGCGGCTTTGGCAAGCCGCGCCGAAACGCCGACACGTAGACCGCCGGTGACAAGCTTGATCAACGCCCAGCGCCCGGTTTCGTCGAGCGCATCGAGCCACCGTGCCAGCTGCCGCGGGAGTTGCGCCTTTCCGAGTGTGGATAGCGTTTCGATGACGGTAGTCAGTGATATTTCGCCTGACGTTTGCGGTTCCCCTCCCCCACCCGGGTCGCGCTTGCGCGCGCCCGGGCGCAAGCTTGCCGGGGAGGGGCTAGGGGTGGGGGTCGGGACGTGGTGCGCAAACAAGGACACACTCTCGGCATGCGTCGCCGCCGTTGCCTCACGTCCCGACCCCCCTCGCCAACCCTCCCCCACAAGGGGGGAGGGAGCGCGCTGAGCGAGCGGCGAGGGCCACATCAGCGCGACAGTTTCGGAGAGATCGCCGACATAGTCATAAGAGAGCGCGAACAGCACCGGATCGGTGCGCTCGGTGATCAGGCTGCGGATGAGGCCGGCTTTGGCGTGCGGGAAGCTCAAGCCGCCGGTGAGGGCGGCCAGCGCCCAGCCGCGTTCGGGATCGCCCGTCGTGCGAAAATAATCGGTGATCAGCCGGAGCTTGGCGTTGCGCGCGGGCTCATAGGCAAGCCGGTTCAGCAATTCGGCGAAGCGGTTCATGACGTCTCTTCGCTGTCGCCTGCCGCGGCGCCCGGCGCGTCGGTCTCGTCCTCGTCGCCGTAACCGACGATATCGAGCGGCCGCGCTTTGAGTCCGCGCGTCGTGCACCAATGCACCAGCGCATCTTCCTGGCCATGTGTGACCCAGATTTCGCCGGCGCCGGTCGCGGCAATGGTCGCGGTGAGGCCCTCCCAATCGGCGTGATCGGAAATGACCAGCGGCAGCGTGATGCCTTGCTGCCGGGCGCGGGCCCGCACCCGCATCCAGCCCGAAGCGAAAGCGGCCAGCGGCTCGGGAAAACGCCGCGTCCACAGATCGTTCAGAGCGGAAGGCGGGCAGATCGTGATCGTGCCGGCGAGATCGGCTTTGCCTGCACCGCGCACCAGCCGCAACTCGCCCAGCGCGATGCCGCGTTCGACATAGTAGTTGGTGATCTTCTCCATCGCGCCGTGCAGATAGATCGGCGCGGCATAGCCGGTTTTGCGCAGCAGCGCGATGACACGTTGTGCCTTGCCAAGCGAATAGGCGCCGACCAGATGCGCGCGCTCAGGAAACAGCGCGACCGAGGCCAGCAGTTTTGCGATCTCGCCGTCGGGATTGCCGTGGCGGAACACCGGCAGCGCGAAGGTTGCCTCGGTGATGAAAACGTCGCACGGCACGAGTTCGAACGACGCGCAGGTCGGATCAGGTACGTCCTTGTAGTCGCCGGAGGCGACGACGCGCAGTCCCTCAGCCTCGACCGCGATCTGCGCTGAGCCGAGCACATGGCCGGCGGGATGGAACGTGACGGTGACGCCGTCGACGGCGATGCTTTCGCCGTAGCGGATGGCTTGCGTCGATCCAGCGAAATTCTCGCCATAGCGCAGCCGCATCAGATCGAGCGTCTCTTGCGTCGCCAGCACTGCGCCGTGGCCGGCGCGCGCATGGTCGGAATGGGCATGCGTGATCAGCGCCCGCTCGACAATGCGTGTCGGATCGATATGAAAGCCGCCGCGCTTGCAGCACAGGCCGGCAGCAGTCGGAACCAGGATATCTTCAGGACGCATCGCTTTTGATAAATAATCATTCCCGTTCAAGGCGCGAGTGCAATGACCGATACCGGCCCGCTGTTTGTCTCTTCCGGCAATCTGACTGCCGACCGGCGCTATCAATGGGCGCTCGATCTGGTGGCGCGCGGCGATCTCGCCGGTGCGGCCGATCTTCTGGCGCAAACCACGGAACTCGCGCCCGGCTTTGCCGCGGCCTGGTTTTCGCTCGGAGAGGTGCGGGAGAAGCTCGGCGATCGCGATGGTGCCGTGGTCGCCTTCGTGCAGGCGCGCGACGCCGACCCCAATGATCGCCAAGGTGCCGGCCTTCAGCTCGCGCGGCTTGGCAATGGCGCCGAAACTCCAGCGATGTCGGAAGCTTACGTCCGGCATCTGTTCGACCAATATGCCGGGCGCTACGACACAGCCTTGATCGAGCATCTGCGCTATCGCGGCCCGGCGATCTTGCTTGAAGCCGTCCAACGGGTGATGCGGGGCTTGGGCTGTCCGCCGCTATTCGGCGAGGCGCTTGATCTTGGTTGCGGCACCGGACTTGCGGGAGCGGTCTTTCGGCCTTTGGCCGGCCACCTCGTGGGCGTCGATCTCTCGCCGGCCATGATTGCCAAGGCTAACGAGAAAGGCATCTACGACGAAACGCATGTCGCAAAGATCGAAGACTTCTTAAGCAGAGCCGCCACAGACGACGCGCGCTACGACCTCGTTATCGCCGCTGACGTCTTTGTCTATGTTGGCGACATCGCGCCGATCTTTGCCGCCATCGGCAAAATTCTAGCACCGGGTGGTCTTCTGGCCTTTACGGTAGAAACGCATTCTGGCGATGGCGTGAAGATTCTACCGACGTTGCGCTTTGCCCACGGTGAAAATCATCTGCGGCAGCTGCTCGGCGCGAATGGGTTTGCGATCCAGCACCTCGCCAACACTTCGGTGCGCAGCGAGAAAGGCGTGCCGGTCGATGGCCTCGTGGTCGTGGCGATTGTGCCGTGATGGGCTGTGCTGCGAGAGCTAACCACCCTCGTCATTGCAAGGAGCGAAGCGACGAAGCAATCCAGAGCTGCGGCGCCACCTGGATTGCTTCGCTTCGCTCGCAATGACGACAGAGCTGTTCACGTCAGCTCTACGCATAATCCTTGATGTTGTCGGCGACGGAATCGGCGACGTGCTCTTTGGTGATGATGCCTCGTACATCGGCGTCGGTCGGCACGCCCTTGCAGGAGACAACGACAGCCATGGTGCCGCCTTTGCGCCACATCCGCTCGATGATGTCGAAGGCGACGTCATCTTCCCGCGCAATGGTGAAATCGCGCTGCGCCACATCGCCGAGCGTGACGCCGGTATAGGCATCCTCGAGACCGCGGCGCAGCGCCGTGTTCACCCGTAGCACACCGAAGATGCGGTTATTGCGGACGACGACCACGTGGCACATCAGGCCCTTATCCTGCTCACGCAGAAATTTGTCGAAGTCGGTCTCGGCCGGCAGCACCAGCACATTCTTGTCCATGATGTCGCTGGCGTGGCGGACCAGGAACATGTTGGCATGCAGCGCCTTTGGGATCAGATGGCGCCGCGCGACGAGCTTGATGGTGTAGATATTCTCCCGCGACAAAACGCGGCGCACGCCGATGCTCATGGCGACCGCGAGAATCATCGGCATCACGAGCGCGTAGTCGCGCGTCATTTCGAAGATCATGATCACGGCGGTCATGGCGGCGCCGGTGCCGCCCGCGACCATCGCCGCCATGCCGACAATGGCGAAGGTCGCGACATTGGCGTCGGGCAGCGGATAGAGCCAATTGACGAGAAGCCCGAAAGCGCCGCCGAGCGTCGCCCCCATATAGAGCGACGGCGAGAAAATGCCGCCTGAGGCGCCGGAGCCGAGGCTGATCGAGGTCGCGGCGAGTTTCGCCACGTAGAGCAGCGGCAAGATCGCGAGCGGCGTCAGCTGATCGGTCAGTATGGCCTGGATGGTCGCATAGCCGACGCCCTCGACGAAATAGTGCCCGTAGAAATGAAAGAACGCGAAGATCAGAAGCCCGATCATCAGCATGCCGATTGAATGCCGCAGATAAGGATTCGCAATGCGTTCGAAGATGTCCTCAGCCGCCGACAGGCCACGGACAAAGGCCGCTGCGGCGACGCCCATCACCGCGCCGAGCACCGTATAAAGGCCGAGCGCGATCATGGCCGAGGGATGATGACCCAGCGAAGGTAGCTCCGGAACCGCGAAAGCCGGCTGCGGGCCGAGGAACCAGTTGCCGACGAAGGTCGCCGCGCCGGTGGCAAGCGCGACCGGCAGAAAGGTGCGCACGCTCACTTCCGGCATCATCAGTTCAATGGCGAACATAACGCCGCCGATCGGCGTGTTGAAGGTCGCCGCGATCCCGGCGCCGGCGCCCGCGCCGACCAGCGTGATGCGCTGCCAGGGGTGCATCGCGATGTACTGGCCGATGCTCGAGCCGAGCGAAGCGCCGATCTGGATGATCGGTCCTTCGCGGCCGACCGCGGCGCCAGAGCCGATGGAGAGGGCCGAGGCGAGCGATTTCACGACGGCCACGATCGGCCGGATGATGCCTTCGCGATAATAGATGGCGTCCATGACTTCCGGCACGCCGTGGCCGCGCGCTTCGGGGGCGAAATTCGTCACCAGCGCGGTCACCACCAGGCCGCCGATGACTGGTGCCAGAATGATGAAAGCGCCCCATGGTCCGGCCGGCGTGAAGACATTGGCATCGTAGTGAAATGAGAAGATGCCGAGGAAAAACAGATTGTGGATTGCCGCGATCAAGGCGCGAAAGAAAATCGCCCCGAAGCCTGTGATGAGCCCGGTAACCAGAGCCAGCAGCGAGAGAAAAACGAGGCCGCGTTGCGGAGGCGACGCAGCGTCACCGGCTGTCATGGACATGTACCGGCTGTTTAGCTTGGGCTTCCCGGTCAGTCCATTGGAACTTTGTGCAATGCGCGCTTTGCGCCCCCACATAAATGGTTATCGCTCGACGCTCCTCAGCTACCACGGCTAACCTCACAACGTGACTGCAGTGGAAAAGATTTCGCCGCTTCCCGAGGTCTTTGCCCGCTGGTTCGCCAGCCGCGGCTGGACGCCGCGCGCCCATCAATTGGGGCTCCTAGCCAAGGCGCAGGCCGGCCGCTCGGTGCTGCTCATTGCGCCGACTGGCGGCGGCAAGACGCTGGCTGGATTTTTGCCGAGCTTGGTGGAGTTGAGCGCAGCGTCATCACCGCGCTCCGCTCCGCTTGCGCTGACGGCTCCCTCCCCCTTTGTGGGGGAGGGTTGGGGAGGGGGGTCGGGAAGTGGGGCGAAGGTGTCCACGCCGCCCACGCTAAATTTCGCGACCCCCACCCCTATCCCCTCCCCACAAGTGGGAGGGGAAGAGTTGGTGTCGCTCTCGGAGCGCAAGCGTCTTTTCTCAACTGGCCGCGATGTGCGCCGCGAGGGAGGATTGCACACGCTCTACATTTCTCCGCTGAAGGCGCTTGCGGTCGATATCGCGCGCAATCTCGAGACGCCGGTTGCGGAAATGAATTTGCCGATCCGCATCGAGACGCGCACCGGCGATACGCCTGTCTCGAAGCGCCAGCGGCAGCGGCGCGATCCGCCGGACATTCTTTTGACGACGCCGGAGCAACTGGCGCTGCTGCTTGCGTCCGCCGATGCGCCGTATCTGTTCGGCTCGCTCCGCCGCGTCATTCTCGACGAATTGCATGCGCTGGTGACGTCAAAGCGTGGCGATCTGCTGTCGCTCGGGCTGGCGCGGCTGTTTCGCCTGGCGCCGGACCTTTCCAGCATCGGATTATCGGCGACCGTTGCCGAGCCGGAGGATCTCTGTCGTTTCATGATGCCGCAGCGCGAACCCGGCGGCGCGACTGCGCACGCCGATCTCATCATGGCAGACGGTGGCGCCGAGCCGCATGTCGTCATGCTCGATTCGACCGAGCAGGTGCCCTGGGCCGGCCATTCGGCGCGTTACGCGCTCGGCGAGCTTTACACGCTGATCAAGGCGCATCGCACCACGCTGGTCTTCGTCAATACGCGAAGCCAAGCCGAAGGCATCTTTCAGGACCTCTGGCATCTTAACGATGACAATCTGCCGATCGCGCTGCATCACGGCTCGCTCGACGTGGCGCAGCGGCGCAAGGTCGAAGCCGCGATGGCGGCCGGCAAGTTGCGCGCGGTGGTGTGCACTTCGTCGCTCGATCTCGGCGTCGATTGGGGCGATGTCGATCTCGTCGTCAATGTGGGCGCGCCGAAAGGCGCGTCGCGGCTGTTGCAAAGGATCGGACGCGCCAATCACCGTATGGACGAACCGTCGGAAGGCGTGCTTATTCCGGCCAACCGATTCGAAGTGCTGGAATGCCGGGCCGCGATCGAAGCGATCGCGGTGAATGCGCAGGACACGCCGCCGCAGCGTGTCGGCGCGCTCGATGTGCTGGCGCAGCACGTGCTCGGCTGCGCTTGCGGGGAGCCGTTCCGCACCGACGATCTTTATGCCGAAGTGACGATGGCCGCGCCCTACGCGGCGCTCACGCACGAGGATTTCGACGCCGTGGTCGATTTCGTCGCCACCGGCGGCTATGCGCTGAAAGCCTACGACCGCTTCGCCCGCATTCGCGAGGGTAAGGACGGGCGCTGGCGCATCGCCCACCCCAATGTTGCGCAGCGCTATCGCATGAATGTCGGCACTATCGTCGAGGCCGATATGCTGAAAGTACGGCTGGTGCGCTCACGCGCCTCGAAAGTCATTCCGCGCGGCGGCAGGCTGCTCGGCGAGGTCGAGGAATATTTCGTCGAGACCATGGTGCCCGGCGACACATTCGTGTTCGCCGGCGAAATCCTCAAATACGAAGCCATTGTCGAGGATCAGGTTTACGTGTCGCGGGCCACGTCCGAGGATCCCAAAGTGCCGGCCTATGAGGGCGGCAAGTTTCCGCTTTCGACCTATCTGGCCGATCGCGTGCGTGCCATCATTTCCGATCCGAACGCCTGGCGGCAATTGCCCGAACAAGTGCGCGAATGGCTCGAGATTCAAAAATGGCGCTCGCAAATGCCGGGCCGGCGCGAATTACTGGTCGAGACCTTTCCTCGCGGCAACAAGAACTATCTCGTCTGCTATCCGTTCGAAGGGCGGCTGGCGCACCAGACGCTCGGCATGCTGCTGACGCGCCGGCTCGAGCGCGCGCGGCTGCGGCCGCTCGGCTTTGTCGCCAATGAATATGCACTCGCCGTCTGGGGGCTCGGCGATGTCGCGCAGCGCATCGCGCGCGGGGAACTGTCGCTCGCCGAATTGTTCGACGAGGACATGCTCGGCGACGATCTTGAAGCCTGGCTCGCCGAATCGGCGCTGATGAAACGCACCTTCCGCAATTGCGCGATTATCGCTGGTCTCATCGAGCGGCGGTTCCCCGGCGAGGAGAAGTCGCGCCGGCAGCTGACGATCTCGACCGATCTTGTTTACGACGTGCTGCGCAGCCATCAGCCCGATCACGTGCTCCTTCGTGCCGCGCGCGCCGACGCCGCGACCGGGCTGCTCGACGTGCGGCGGCTCGGCGAAATGCTCTCGCGCATCAAGGGCCGAATCGTCCATAAAGCGCTCGACCACGTGTCGCCGCTGGCGGTTCCGGTCATGCTGGAGATCGGGCGCGAGGCGGTCTATGGCGAGGCGGCCGAGACGCTTTTGGCTGAAGCCGAGGAAGAATTGGTGAAAGAGGCGATGCAGTGAGGGGACGTGCGGAGCGCGGCATGGTGGCTGCTTCCTCCTCCCTTATGGGGGAGGGCTGGGGAGGCGGATCGCGGCGTGATGCGCAAGCTTCGACGCACGCGCCTCATGTCCCGACCCCCACCCCCATCCCCTCCCCACAAGGGGGAGGAGAGCCGCGTGCGGCGACTATCGAGATAACTGTCGCCGGAGTCACACTCGTTGCTGATGCGGCGGGTGCGTTGTATTGGCCCGAAGAAAAGCTGCTCGTCGCCGCCGATTTGCATCTGGAAAAAGGCTCGGCTTACGCGGCGCGCGGCGTGCTGCTGCCGCCCTACGATACGGCTGCGACCTTGGCGCGGCTCCATCGGCTTATCGATCGTTACACGCCGCGCGTGGTCGTGGCGCTCGGCGACAGCTTTCACGACGGCGGCGGGCCCGCGCGCATGGCGGATACTTGCCGCCTCGCGCTCACAGCTTTGCAGCGCGGTCGTGACTGGGTGTGGCTTGCCGGCAATCATGATCCCGACCCGGCGGGCAATATTGGCGGCCATTTCGCCGACATGCTGGCGCTCGGTGCGCTCACTTTCCGCCACGAGCCTTCGGCCGATGCGATCGAGGGCGAAGTCGCCGGCCATCTGCATCCACTGGCCTGCATCGTGCAGCGCGGCCGCGCGCTGCGGCGGCGCTGTTTCGCCGGCGACGGCCATCGTCTGGTTATGCCCGCCTTCGGCGCCTTTGCCGGCGGCCTGAATGTGCGCAATCGCGCGATCGCGTCTCTCTTTGGCGCGAGGCAGTTCACCGCGCATATGCTGGGCGAGCGGCGGCTCTATGCCGTGCCTGCGGCGCGCTGCCTGTCGGACTAAGCTCTTATAGTTTGGCTTCGGGTATGCCGAGCTTCGCGGTGGGTTTCGGCTTGCTCGCCTTTGCCGGCTGCTGCGGATCCCAGCCGCCCGGTGGCGTTTTGGCGTTGACCGCTTCATCGGGCTGCGCCACCGCAGTCCATTTCTGTGCCGCAGCCTGCGCGGCCGCCAGCGACTGCGGGTCGAGACGCGCGCCGATCTCGTCGCGCTTCTTGCCGGCGTCGCCATCGCCGCGATTGGCGGCAAGCGTGAACCACTTGTAGGACTCGGCGTAGTTCTGCTCGACGCCGATGCCGCGCGCATAGAGGATCGCGAGATTATATTGGCTGTCGGTGACGCCGCGGTCGGCCGCCATGCGGAACCAGTGCGCGGCGGTCTTGTAATCGGCCGGGCCGTTGACGCCTTCGGCATAGAGCACGGCGAGATTATGCATGGACTTGCCGTTGCCCTTGTCGGCGGCCGCGGCATAAAGGTCGCGCGCTTTGCCGAGGTCCTTCTTCACCCCGACGCCTTTTTCATAAAGGCCGCCGAGGCGGAATTCGGCCGGCGCCGAGCCTCGGTCGGCGGCGCGCTGCAGCCAGTGGGCGGCCTGCTCATTGTTCAGTGTAACGCCGCGGCCTTCGGCAAAGCGGGAGGCGATTTCATATTCAGCCGACGCATCGCCCGCCGCAGCGGCCGCGCGCAGCGCCGGTCCGCCGATCGTTGCCGGCAGTTTGTCGGCATCGGCGGCGGGACCGGGCGATGGAATGGCTTGGAAGGGCATCGTGAAGCTCGGCGCTGGCGCCTGTGACGGCAGCGAGCCCGTGATGTCAGGTGAATCGAGCGACGTCGACGACTGGCGTTGCGGCGCCGGCGCAGCGACCGGTGCCTGCTGCGGCTGTGGGCTCGGCACAATGCTGAGCGGCTGGCCGGGTGCAGAATTCGGCGCCGCGTTTGGTCCTGCGATCGGAGCAGAACTCACCGGCGCGTCGGCCGCGCCACCTGGCGCTGGGAGAACAACCGGACCGGCGGCGTCCGCCGGGGGCGGCGGCATGATCGCGGAATCCTTTTCCAGCATCTTTTCAGATTGCTCGGGCAACGGCGGCGGTGAGATCGCCGAACCCGTATTGTCCTGGAACATGTGCAGGACCACGTGAACGAACAGCGCAGCAACGACGACGGCGCCGCCGGCCACCAGGAGTTTGCGCAGGCGTTGCGGTGAGCCGCCGGATTGCGCCCGCTCTCTTTTTGCGTGCCATTTGCGTTCGGCTGGAGCCGCTGCGGCGGCTTGTGCCGCCTTGCGTGCGGCCGCGAGATAGTCGGCCTTGTCGTTTTCGGCGGCCGCTGGCGGCGGAACCAGGCCCGCGGCGGCTTCGGATGCGGCGATCCGGTCGGCGGCCGACGCCGCAGGCCGCGAGGCCAGGCCGGACCCGGGTGTGGACCCGGGTTCGAGCGGATGATCGGGCGGCAAGTTCGGGTCGATCGGCGTACGGGTCGGGGCGACCATGCGGCGCGGCGCGGCGTCAAAGGCGCCGGTTTCGGCCGCGGCGGGCGCCAGTGGAGCCTCGAGCGGTGAAATCGCGACCGGCGGTGCTGGCGCCATCGCTAGGGCTGGCGCTGCGGGCGCTGGTTGGGGTGCAGCTTTCGCGGCGATCGGCTCGGACTTTGTGGGCTCCGGCTTTGTGGCTTCGGTCCGTGCCGCCTCGACTTTTGCAGCTCGAGTTTTAGGCGGCTCTGTTTTGGCCGGCGCCGTTGGCGCCGTCTCCGCCTCATGCAGGCCGCTTTCGATCTTTGCCAGCCGATCGACCACGTGGTCGACCGCGCCGTGAACGGCCTCGAGCGAATCCTGGGTACGGCGATCGGCGCGCATGATCGCGGCGACTTCGCGCTTAATGTCGTCGACACCCGCGGGTTGCGGGGGTGCGGTCAAGCCCACGGCGGTGCCCAGTGCGCCACCTTGCGTGCGGGCTTCGTTGATGTGCACCAGGAGATCGGCGAGGCCGCGTTCGACGGCTTCGAGATTGCCGAGCCGGGCATCGGAGGCGTCGAGCCGTTTGATCAGCTGCGCGATACGGTCCTCGAGATGGCCGAGAGCGGCGTGATCGGTATGCGTGAGCTGGACCCATTCGAGCTTCTCGATGAGTCCTGAGAGGAGCTTCTCCAGCTCCCGCGGCACTGCATGGCCCGCTTCCGCCGAGGCGTTCAGCGCATTGGCAAGCGTATCGATCCGGCTTTCCAGCGCGGACACCGCCTGTCCGCTCGCTGCCTGTTTGGCGAAATCGTCCACCTTAGCCGCCAGCGCGCGCACGTCTTCGGCGACTTTCGTCAGTGTGTCATTGGTGGCGACATGCGAGACGATGCCCCGCAAGGCGGAGATCGCCGTCTCGAGCTGCTGCAGGGCCGCGGGATCTTCCCGGCCGATAATCAGATCGATTTTCCGCGACAGCGAGTGCACCGCATCGTCGAAGCCGACCAGGTTTTCCGCAGGCGTCAAGCGGTGCAGCGCATCGCGGACTTCGCTGAGGCCGCGCTCAAGCCCGGCGAGCGCTGCGGTGTCGACGCTTGCGGCGTCACGGGAATGATCGATCCGCTGCGCCAGCGCCTGGACTTCGATCTGCAGCGATTCCACCGCATGGCGCGGCAGCGCTTCGGTGATCTGGCGGCCGATATCGGCCAGCTCTTTGCGGAAGCTCGAAACGACTTGATCGAAGTCATTGACCGACCGCAATGTCTCGATGCGTGCCGTGATATTGCGCAACTGCTCTTCGAGATCGCTTGCGGGCCGCAATGTCTCGATCCGGGAAGTGATATTGCGCAGCTGCTCTTCGAGGTCGCTCGCCGGCCGCAGCGTCTCGATGCGCGCCGTCATATTGCGCAATTGCTCTTCGAGCTTGGAGATGTCGAGTGCCGGCGCCGCAGGCGCGCTTGGCGGCGATTTGATCTCCGGCAGCGGCTGCGGCGCCTTGGCGCTGAATGACAGCAGCTCCGGAGCCGCTTCGGGAACCGGCTGCGGCGCAACGAATGGCACGGGTGCGCGGGGTGCGAGCGGAGCAATGGTCGGCGCAGCCATTGGTGCAGTTGCAGGGGTGTCGCCGTACAGCGCGCGCTGCCGTTCGGCGATTTCGACGATGGCATCGTCAACGCTCACGCTGCCGGGCGCTGGGTTATTGGCGGGTTGCAGCTGCGGCCGGGATGCCGGCATCGTGCGTTCGCGAGGCGGTGACGGCGGCGCACCGGTCAGGCGCGGCGGCTCCGGCCGGGCCAGGCGCTCGAGCTGATGTGAAAGCTTGTCGAGACGGGCATGGACTTCGCCTATTTCCGCGCGCGCACGAGCCGTTTGCCGGACTTCTTCGGCGCGGGCGGCCTCGCGGACCTCTTCGCGCGCGGCCTGCCGGATCTCTTCACGGGCGGCTTCGCGCGCTTGCTCTTCCTGTCTGGCGCGCTCGGCCTCGCGCGCCTTCGCACGAGCGGCGAGTTGTTCCTCCTCACGGGCCTCCTCGCGGGCCCGCCCTTCCTGTCTGGCGCGCTCGGCCTCACGTGCCTTCGCACGAGCGGCGAGTTGTTCCTCCTCACGGGCCCGCGCTTCCTGTCTGGCGCGCTCGGCCTCACATGCCTGCGCACGAGCGGCGAGTTGTTCCTCCTCGCGTGCCCGCGCCTCCTGTCTGGCGCGCTCGGCTTCGCGTGCCTGGGCGCGAGCAGCGCGTAGTTCCTCCTCGCGCGCGCGAGCTATGGCCCGCTGTTGTTCCTCGCGGGCGCGCCGCTCTTCGTCGCGGGCGCGGGCGGCAACGCGCGCTGCTTCGTGTAGCCGCGGCGGAGCGCGGTCTAAATCGCGATCCTGGTCGCGGTCAAAAGCGCGGTCGTGGTCGCGATGCCGGCGCCGTTTGCGGCTTTCGCCCCGACCGTGGTGCGAGTCTGGTTCGGGTTCCAGTCTCAGTTCCGGCTCATCGAAGCGCGGCCGGCGGCGATTTTGATGGCGGGCGGCGTCATCGGAGTCGCGTACGTCGCGCGCTGATTCGCGACGCGAATCGCGGTCATATTCGCGTTCGCGCTCTTCGTCGTCGGCGTGGCGGCGGTCGTCATAGTCGTCGTCTTCAGGCTGAATGACGTCGTTGAGCCATTCGCCGACAGACATGCCGGCTTCGCGCGCGGCGCCGCGGGCAGCTTCGCGCGCTTCTGTACGGAGGCCTCTCAAGTTCCACGGACCGCCAGATTTCATTGCGCGCCCAGATCACATCGGGAGGAGCGGTTTGGCGCGCCCTTTGACTCCGTTTCCGAGCTTTTGCTCAGCAAACGGACGAAGCAGAGGGCGCGGCGTCCTCGAAAGCCGACTTTTCAAGATTAGAGTAAACAAGCGGTTAAGAACTGCCCCGGACCTTGCAAGATCAGCCTCTTGAGAGGGGGGCGGGTGGCCGTGGAAGCCCAAGTAAGTCCCAGGTAAGTCCCCGGTACAGGGGGCGTCGTCGCCCGGGCGTGAATCGGTTAGCCTATGGGGCCGATCCGCGGCGGGCGGGCGAAAGGGGAGGAGACATGCCGAGCTACAAAGCCCCGGTCGACGACGTCATGTTTCTTTTGACCGATGTCTTCCACATCGACCGCTACAACAATCTGGCCGGTTTTGCCGAAGCTACGCCAGATCTCATTGAAGCCGTGCTCGGCGAGGCGGCGAAGTTCTGCGCGGACGTGCTGACCCCGCTCAATCGCGTCGGCGATAAGGAAGGCTGCCGGCGCCACGACGACGGCAGCGTCACGACGCCCAGCGGCTTCAAGGCCGCCCACAAGCAGTTCACCGAGGGCGGCTGGCTCGGCCTCTCGGGGCCGACCGAATTTGGCGGGCAGGGGCTGCCGACGGTGATTGCCGAGGCAGTCAGCGAGTTTGTCTGCTCCGCCAACATGGCATTTTCGATGTATTCGGGCCTCACCCAGGGCGCGGTCGCGGCCCTCTTCACGCACGGCACAGCGGAGCAGAAGGCGCTCTACCTGCCAAAGCTCATCCGCGGCGAATGGGCTGGCACGATGAATCTGACCGAGCCGCAATGCGGCACCGATCTCGGGCTCGTGCGCACGCGCGCGGCGCCACAACAGGACGGCAGCTACAAAATCACCGGCACTAAGATTTTTATCTCCGCCGGCGAGCACGACCTCACGGCGAATATCGTCCATCTCGTGTTGGCGCGCATCGAAGGCGCGCCGGCGGGCACCAAGGGCATCTCGCTCTTTGTCGTTCCGAAATTTCTGCCGACGGCGGATGGCGGGCTCGGCGCGCGCAACGCGGTCAGCTGCGGCTCGATCGAAGAAAAGATGGGCATTCATGGCAATGCCACCTGCGTGATGAATTACGACGGCGCCACCGGCTGGCTGGTCGGCGAAGCCAATCGCGGACTGCAGGCGATGTTCGTGATGATGAACGAAGCGCGATTGAGCGTCGGCCTGCAGGGGCTGGCGCTGTCGGAAGTCGCCTATCAGAACGCCGCGGCTTACGCCAAAGAGCGCCTTGCCGGACGCGCGCTGACCGGCGCGAAATTTCCCAACAAGCCCGCCGATCCGATCATCGTGCATCCGGACGTGCGCCGCATGCTGATGAACATCCGCGCCTTCAATGAAGCGGCTCGCGCGCTGGTTCTATGGACGGCGCTGAAAAGTGACATCGCGCATCGCTCCGAAGATGCCAAGGAACGTGAAGCTGCCGACGATCATCTCGGCCTGATGACGCCGGTGATCAAAGGCCTGCTGACCGACCAGGGCTTTGCCAATACGGTCGCGGCGCAGCAGGTTTTCGGCGGTCACGGCTACATTGTCGAGCACGGCATGGAGCAATTCGTGCGCGATGCGCGGATTGCCATGATCTATGAGGGCGCCAACGGCATCCAGGCGCTTGATCTCGTCGGCCGCAAGTTGCCGAAGGACGGCGGCCGGGCGCTGCGCGCTTTTTTCGGCGAGGTTTCCGCCTACATCAAAGAACATGGCGCGGATGCAGCCATGGCGCCCTATACGGCGCCGCTCGGCAAGGCGCTCGGCGAATTGCAAGAGGCGACGATGTGGTTTGCGCAGCATGCCATGACCAATCCAGACAATGCCGGCGCGGGCGCAACCGATTACATGCAGCTCTTCGGCCTGGTCGCGCTCGGTTATATGTGGTGCCTGATCGCGGAAGCGGCGAAGGCCAAAGCCGGGAATGGCGCCGACGATACAATGGCGCAGCGGCTTGCGACGGGACGCTTCTTCATGGAGCGGACATTGCCGGCTTCCGGCATGCATCTCGCACGCATCAAGGCCGGCGCTGCGAGCACCATGGCATTGCCGTTGGAGGCATTCTAGCCGATCATCCGGTGCGGCGCGTTCGCGCAAGCGCACATACGAGGACGTCATGCCCGAGGCCTTCATCTACGATCATGTGCGCACGCCGCGCGGCCGTGGCAAACCCGACGGCGCCTTGCACGAAGTCACGGCGCTCAATCTCGCCGCACAGGCGCTCGGCGAGATCAAGAGCCGCAACAAGCTCGATACCGCCATGGTCGACGACGTGGTGATGGGCGTGGTCGATCCGGTCGGCGAGGCGGCGGCCGATATCGCGCGCACCGCGGCCCTGGTGGCCGGCTATGGCGACAGCGTCGCCGGGGTGCAGATCAATCGCTTCTGCGCGTCCGGTCTCGACGCCGTGAATTTCGCTTCGGCGCAGATCATGTCCGGGCAGCAGCAATTGGCGATCGGCGGCGGCGTCGAATCCATGAGCCGCGTCGGCATCGGCGCGGCGGGCGGCGCCTGGGCGATGGATCCCTCGATCGCGGTCGCGCATTACTTTCTGCCGCAAGGCATTTCCGCCGATCTGATCGCGACCAAATACGGATTTTCCCGCGACGACGTCGACGCCTATGCGGTCGAGAGCCAGACGCGCGCCGCGACGGCCTGGGACGAAGGCCGCTTTGATCGCTCGGTGATGAAGGTCAAAGACGTCAATGGGCTGACCATCCTGGCCAAAGACGAGCATATGCGCCCGGGCACGACCATGCAGTCGCTGGCCGCGCTGAAGCCGTCATTCACACAAATGGGCGAGCTTGGCGGCTTCGACGCGGTGGCGATCCAGGCGCATCCCGACGTGGAATACGTCAATCACGTGCATCATGCCGGCAATTCCTCGGGCATTGTCGACGGCGCCGCTGCCGTTCTGATCGGCAGCAAGGAGTCCGCGCAGAAGACCGGACTGAAGCCGCGGGCGCGGGTGCGCGCCTTCGCCAATATCGGGTCCGATCCGGCGCTGATGCTTACGGGGCCGGTCGACGTGACCAACAAGGTCCTCAAAGCCGCCGGCATGAATATCGCCGACATCGATCTGTTCGAGGTCAACGAAGCCTTCGCCTCGGTCGTGCTCCGCTATCTGCAGGCATTCGAACTTGATCCGGCCAAGGTCAACGCCAATGGCGGCGCTATCGCGCTCGGCCATCCGCTCGGCGCCACCGGCGCGATGATCCTCGGCACGCTGATCGACGAACTCGAGCGGCGCGATCTGACAACCGGTCTCGTCACCCTGTGCATCGGTGCCGGCATGGGTACCGCGACCATCATCGAGCGCGTTTGAACATGATCCGTTGGGATGCGGCCCGCGCAGCGCAGATCCTTCGAGGGCGCCGCTGTGCGGCGCCACCTCAGAATGACGGACTAGGGGAAAGTTGATGCCTAAAATCGATATCGGCAAGATACCGACCGACACCCGCACGGGTTATCCGGCGCCCTATGACCGCGTCGTTGTCGGCCGCGAACGCAAGCGCCTCGGCAACGCGGCGGGCCTCGATCAGTTCGGGGTGAATCTGACGACCTTGAAGCCGGGCGCATCGTCGGCGCTGCGGCACTGGCACGAGCGCGAAGACGAGTTCGTCTATGTGCTGGAAGGCGAGCTGGTTCTGATCGAGGACGAGGGCGAGACCGTGCTCAAGCCAGGCGACGCTGCCGCGTTCAAGGCCAATAGTGGTAACGGCCATCATCTGGTCAACAGAACGGCGCGCAACGCCGTGTATCTCGAGGTCGGCACCCGATCCAAACACGAGCGTGTCGAATATCCCGAGGCCGATTTGTTGGTCGTGCGCGACGACAAGGGCGGTCGCTACACCCACAAGGACGGGTCGCCCTATGAGTAAAGCCAGGAAGCCGGCTTTCACCAAATTCAAGCTCGATGTCGATAGCGACGGCATTGCGCTCGTCACCTGGGACGCGCCCGGCAGTACGGTGAATCTCATCGACATGACGATGATGTCGGAGCTGTCGGCGATCGTTGAACAGATCGCCGGCGACGCAAAGACCAAAGGCGTCGTCATCACGTCGGGCAAAGACACGTTTTGCGTCGGCGCCGATCTCACCATGCTGGAATCGATGAGCCGCGGCTTCAAGGATCTTGCCGCGGCAGAAGGCGAGGAGGCCGCGAGCGCGAAACTGTTCGAGGACAGCCGGAGGCTGTCCCAGCTCTACCGCCGCATCGAAACCTGCGGCAAACCATGGGTCGCCGCTATCAACGGCACGGCGCTGGGCGGCGGCTTCGAATTGGCGCTGGCATGTCACCGCCGCATCGCTGCCGATAATCCGCGAACGCGGGTCGGCCTGCCTGAGGTCAAGGTCGGCCTGTTTCCCGGCGCCGGCGGCACGCAGCGCGTGGCGCGGATGCTTGCGCCGACCGACGCGCTGCAAGTCCTGATCAAAGGCGACCAGCTCAAGCTCGACCGCGCCAAGACGCTCAAGCTCATCGACACCGTGGTGCCGCCGGCCGATCTGATCAGGGTAGCCAAGGAGTGGATCAAGGCAGGCGGCAGCGGTAAGGCTCCGCTGCACCTGGCGCCGTGGGACGCTGAAGGGTTCAAGCTGCCGGGCGGACCGGTCTATTCCAAGGCTGGCATGAACTTCTTTCCGGCGGCCAATGCGCTTTATCGGCGCGAAACCTACGATAATTATCCAGCCGCGCGCGCCATCTTGCAGGTCGTCTATGAGGGCCTGCAATTGGATATGGACGCGGCGTTGCGCGTCGAATCGCGTTGGTTCGCCAAGGTGCTGCGCTCTCAGGAAGCAGCGGCGATAATCCGCTCACTGTTCGTGTCCATGCACGACCTCAATACCGGCGCGCGCCGCCCCGCCACGGTGCCTCAGAAGACCTTGAAGAAAATCGGCGTGCTCGGCGCGGGTTTCATGGGCGCTGGTATCGCCTATGTCAGCGCGCTGGCCGGGTTGGACGTCGTGCTGGTCGACCGCGATCCGGAGACGGCAGAGAAGGGCAGGGCGCATGTCGAGAAATTGCTCGCCGATCAGATCAATCGCGGTGCGGCGACCAGTGACGACGGTGATGCCGTGCTTTCGCGCATCACGCCCACTGCCGACTTCGTCGAATTGGAGGGGTGCGAGCTGGTGGTGGAAGCCGTGTTCGAGGATCGCAAGGTCAAGGAAGAGGTGATTTCCAGAACGCAGAATGTGATCGGCGGCAGCGCGATCTTCGGCTCGAACACCTCGACGCTACCGATCACGTCGCTCGCCGCAGCGTTCAAGGATCATTCGCGCTTCATCGGCATCCACTTTTTCTCGCCGGTCGAGCGCATGATGCTGGTGGAAGTCATCATGGGCAAGGAGACCGGCGACGAGGCGCTGGCAACCGCGCTCGATTATGTGCGGATGATTCGCAAGACGCCGATCGTCGTCAACGATTCACGCGGCTTCTACACCTCGCGGGTCGTCGGCACCTATCTGCGCGAAGGCCATCTGATGCTGATGGAGGGGCTGCCCGCGGCGCTCATCGAAAATGTGGGCCGCATGGCCGGCATGCCGGTCGGGCCGCTCGCGCTCAACGACGAGGTTGCGGTCGATCTCGCCTGGAAGATTCTCAAGGCGACCGAAGCCGATCTGGGGCCGCAGGCGGTCGATCCGCGGCAAAAAGCGCTGCTTGAGGAGATGGTCGAGAGGCGCGGCCGGCTTGGCCGCAAGAACGGCAAGGGCTTTTACGATTATCCACCGAGTGGGCCGAAACGGCTGTGGCCGGGGCTTGCCGATCTGCAGCCGAAAAGAGTCGATCCCGACAGCGTCGACATTGGGCGGGTGAAGCGGCGGCTGCTGGCGATTCAGGCATTGGAATCCGCCCGTTGCATCGAGGAACAGGTGGTGACCGATGTACGGGAGGCCGATGTCGGCTCAATCCTGGGCTTCGGTTTCGCGCCCTTCACCGGCGGCACGATTTCCTATATCGACGGCATGGGGACTGACGCTTTTGTCGAGCTCTGCAATGATCTCAGCAATGCCTATGGCGAACGCTTCAGGCCGGGTGACCTGTTGCTCGATATGGCCAGGTCGGGCGACACGTTCTACCGCCGTTTCCCGCCGCCGCAGCGCAAGGCCGCGGCCTAAGGCCTGTTTTATGAGACTTCCCGCATAGCCCGAACCTGTTGCATAAGGCTTCGCCGCACTACCTAAGGGGTCGTCAGCCCTTTGGGGCGGCATTGCCCTCCGCCTCAAGCCGCGTGTAATGTCGCGGCCGTTTTTCCGGGACCCTGCATGGCACGTGATCAAGTCGACCTGACGCCGCTCGAACGGCGCGACGATCTCGTGGATTGGATTGCGCAGGGCGTCAAACCCAAATCGCAATTCCATATCGGCACCGAGCACGAGAAATTCGTGTTTACGCTCGAGGGGCACCGCCCCGTGCCTTATGAGGGCCGGCACAGCATTCGCGCCCTGCTCGAGGGCATGGAGCATCTGCTCGGCTGGCAGGCGATCATGGAAGGGCCGAACATTATCGGCCTGTTTGATGTGACCGGTGGCGGCGCGATTTCGCTCGAGCCTGGCGGCCAGTTCGAGCTCTCCGGCGCGCAGGTCAAGACCATTCATCAGACCTCGAGCGAGCTGATGGCGCATCTGGCGCAGGTGCGCGAAGTGGCGCGGCCGCTGCACATCGGTTTTCTCGGGCTCGGCATGACGCCGGATTGGCGGCGCGACGAAATTCCGAAAATGCCGAAGGGCCGCTACAAGATCATGACCGCCTACATGCCGAAGGTCGGCACGCTCGGCCTCGACATGATGTATCGCACCTGCACGGTGCAGACCAATCTCGACTTCTCCTCCGAAGCCGACATGGTGAAGAAGCTACGCGTCTCGATCGCGCTGCAGCCGATTGCGACGGCGCTGTTCGCCAATTCGCCGTTCACCGACGGCAAGCCCAACGGCTTTCTCTCGTTCCGTTCCGAGATCTGGCGTCACACCGACGAGGCACGCTCCGGCATGCTGCCCTGGGTATTCGAACCGGGCATGGGCTTCGAGCGCTGGGTCGATTACGCGCTCGACGTGCCGATGTATTTCGTTAAGCGCGGTGACACCTATATCGACACATCCGGCCAGTCGTTTCGCGAACTGATGGCGGGCAAATTGCCGGCCCTGCCGGGCGAGCGGCCGACGCTCTCCGACTGGGCCAATCATATGAGCACGACCTTTCCGGAAGTGCGCCTCAAGCGCTATCTCGAAATGCGCGGTGCCGATTCGGGGCCGTTGCCGAGTCTTCTTGCGCTGCCGGCACTATGGGTCGGCCTCCTTTATGATGACTTGTCGCTTGATGCGGCCTGGGATATCGCCAAGGCCTGGAGCGCCGAGCAGCGGCAGAAACTTCGCGACGAAGTTCCAAAGCTCGGCCTCGCCGCAAACATCGCGGGCCGCACGGTTTTTGAGATCGCGGGTGATGTGCTCAAGCTCGCGCGCGCAGGACTTGCGCGGCGCAAACATCTCGATCTGAGCGGCAGGGACGAGACGCGTTATCTCGAAGTGCTGGAAGATCGCCTCGCGCGCGGGACCACGCCGGCAGAAGAGCTGCTGACAAAATATCGTGACGAGTGGGGCGGCTCGGTTGATCCGATCTACACCGAAGAGGCGTACTAGAGCATTTTCCACTTAATGTGCAGCATACCCGGCGTTGCGGAAGTAATTGGCGCATTCGTTTGGTTGGAAGGCCTCGAGGAGATGTGCAATGCGATTCCAGAGTCGCTCGACCGAGCGCTCGGCGGCTTTTCGTAAC
>DATAQN010000112.1:0-22520 GCA_036264635.1 Xanthobacteraceae bacterium
TCCCGAAAAGTGGAAACCGGTTTTCGGAAAAGATCATGCTAAACCAAAAGAGCCTGATCCGATTCAGTTGAATCGGATCAGGCTCTGGACGAAGTCGTCAGCCGGGGGCAAAGCAATGACCGTTCAGGCAATTCTGCTGCCTTTGTTCGTCGAGGTGATCCTCACCTTTGTTCTGTTCTTTTGTCTCGCGCCGCTACGCAACCGCGATTTCGCCTCCGGCGCGGTGCGGCCGCAGGATGTCGCGCTGCGCGAACCGAAATGGCCGCAGCGCACGGCGCAATTCGGCAATGCTTATGCCAATCAGTTCGAACTGCCGGTGCTGTTCTATGTGCTGACGATCCTCGAATATGTCACGCATCTCGCCGGCACAATCTTTGTCGTCCTGGCGTGGATATTCGTGATCTTTCGTGTTCTTCATGCCTATGTGCATGTGACGAGCAATGTCGTGAGGCTGCGTGGTGTGCTGTTTGGCGTGTCCGCTGCGGTGCTCGCGATCATGTGGCTCATCTATATCGTCCAGGTTTTGACGCTGCCGAGATTGGTGTGATGCTGGTAGATCGCCGCCGTCCATTTGTTGCGCAAAGCTCATGACACCGTCAGGGAGACTTTCGGCGGCCATCGAGGTCTTTGCCGATATCGAGGCGCGGCGGCGTCCGGCGGGGGATGCACTCAAGGATTGGGGCCTGTCGCACCGCTTCGCCGGTTCCGGCGATCGTGCGGCTATCGCGGGCCTTGTTTATGACGCGCTGCGCCGCAAGGCCTCGTCGGCTTGGCTGATAGGCGAGGCGACGGCGCGCGCGGTACTGATCGGCATGTTGCATCGGGAGCGCGGACTTGCCACGGCCGACATCGCCACTCTCTGCAGCGGCGCGCGCTTTGCGCCGGCGCCATTGACGGCTGCGGAGAAGACGGCGCTCGATGCCGGCACGCTCGAAGCGGCACCGGCGCATGTTCAAGGCGACTATCCGGACTGGCTCGATCCTTATCTGGAACGCGTGTTTGGCGACGAGCGCCCCGCTGAAGGTGAGGCACTTGCAAGCCGCGCGCCGCTCGATCTGCGAGTCAACACGCTGTCCGCCACGCGCGACGAAGTGCTGCCGCGGCTCTCGCATCTCGGCGCTGAGCCTTCGCGCTGGTCGCCCGCGGGTCTGCGCATCCGCCTTGCCGCTGATGCCAAGAGCCCGGCCATTCACGCCGAGCCGGTCTATCTGAAGGGCCAGATCGAGGTGCAGGACGAGGGCTCGCAGCTCGCTGCTTTGCTGGCCGACGCAAAGCCCGGCGAGCAGGTGATCGATCTCTGCGCCGGCGCCGGCGGCAAGACGCTGGCGCTCGCCGCGGCAATGGAGAACCACGGCCAGATTTATGCGGCCGATAGCGACAAACGCCGGCTTGCCGCGATCCACGAGCGCATCGCGCGCGCGGACGCGCGCAACATCCAGGTTCGCACGCCGCGAGGAGAGGCCGACATTCTTGCCGATCTCGCCGGCCGAGCCGATCTCGTCCTGATCGACGCGCCCTGCACCGGGACCGGCACCTGGCGGCGCAATCCCGACGCCAAATGGCGCATTCGCCCGGGTTCGCTGGCCGAGCGCCTCAAGGAGCAGGAAACGGTGCTCGAGCGCGCCGCCGGCCTGGTCAAGCCGGGCGGCCGCATCGCTTACGTCACCTGTTCGGTGCTGGCGGAGGAGAACGGCGACCAGGTCCGGGCCTTCACCGCCCGCCATCCCGATTTTTCCGTGGAAAAACCAGGGGAGGTGGCCAAGGCCTTGGGCGAGCGCGCCTATCTTTTCGGCCGCGCCGTGCTTGTTTCAGGCGAGGGCCTGTTGATGACGCCGCGCCGGACCGACACCGACGGGTTTTTCGTCAGCTTGTTGCGGCGTTCCGCCTAGCTGGCTGTTCTGAACTCCCGGATTTGGGCAAATAATGTCTTCTGCTGCTCAGGCTCGACAGGCCGCCACGCCTGCTTTAGAACCCGTCATGGCGCAAGATTCGCAATCCCACGACAAAATTCTCATCGTCGATTTTGGCTCGCAAGTCACCCAGCTCATCGCGCGGCGGGTGCGCGAGGAGAAGGTCTATTGTGAGATCGTGCCGTTCCAGAAGGCGGAAAGCGCCTTCCGCGAGATGAAGCCGAAAGGCGTGATCCTCTCCGGCGGCCCGGCTTCGGTGCTCGATCAGGGCGCGCCGCTCGCGCCGCAAGCGATCTATGACTCGGGCGTGCCGATCCTCGGCATCTGCTATGGCGAGCAGGCCATGGCGCAGCAACTCGGCGGCAAGGTCGAGGCCGGGCATCACCGCGAATTCGGCCGCGCTGAAGTTGAGGTCACCGAGGCAACGCCGTTGTTCGACGGTGTCTGGGAAGTCGGCCAGAAATACCCTGTGTGGATGAGCCACGGCGACCGCGTCACCGTGCTGCCCAAAGGCTTCAAGGTCGTCGGCACGTCGCCCAATGCGCCGATCGCCATGATCGCCGACGATGCGCGCAAGTTCTACGCCACACAATTCCATCTCGAAGTCGTGCACACGCCGCACGGCGCCGCCATCCTGCGCAATTTCGTGCGCAAGATCGCCAGCTGCACCGGCGACTGGACGATGCGCGCCTTCAAACAGGAAGCGATCGAGAAAATCCGCCGCCAGGTCGGCAAGGGCAGGGTGATCTGCGGGCTCTCCGGCGGCGTCGACTCCGCGGTCGCCGCAGTTCTCATTCACGAAGCCATCGGCGAGCAACTCACCTGCGTCTTCGTCGATCACGGCCTGTTGCGGCTCGGTGAAGCTGAGAATGTCGTCACGCTGTTCCGCGGCCACTACAATATTCCGCTGGTGCATGTCGACGCATCGGAGACTTTCCTGAAAGCGCTCGAAGGTGTCGAAGACCCCGAGGTCAAGCGCAAGACCATCGGCAAATTGTTCATCGATGTGTTCGAGGCTGAAGCCAAGAAGATCGCAAATGATGGAAAAGGTTCGGCGGATTTTCTGGCGCAAGGCACGCTCTATCCCGATGTGATCGAGAGCATCTCGTTCACCGGCGGCCCGTCGGTGACGATCAAGTCGCACCATAATGTCGGCGGCCTGCCCGAGCGCATGAACATGCAGCTCGTCGAGCCGTTGCGCGAATTGTTCAAGGACGAAGTGCGCGCGCTCGGCCGCGAACTCGGCCTGCCGGAGGCCTTCGTCGGCCGCCACCCGTTTCCGGGACCCGGTCTCGCCATCCGCTGCCCGGGCCCGATCACGCAGGAGAAGCTCGAAATCCTGCGCCGCGCCGACGCCGTCTATATCGAAGAAATCCGCCGCGCCGGCCTCTACGACGACATCTGGCAAGCCTTCGCCGTGCTGCTGCCGGTGCGCACCGTTGGCGTCATGGGCGACTACCGCACCTATGACTACGTCGTCGGCCTGCGTGCGGTGACGTCAACGGATGGCATGACGGCAGACTTCTATCCCTTCGACATGGCCTTCATCGGCGCCGTGGCGACGCGCATCATCAACGAAGTGAAAGGCGTCAACCGCGTCGTCTATGACGTGACCAGCAAGCCGCCAGGGACTATTGAGTGGGAGTGACGGGGAGTACCGTGGACTAGTATCGGATAGAAGACGACACTCATGCTTTAGGATCCAAAAGTGCAGAGCCGGATGGCCGACGTTTTTGGATCGTACTTCTCGGGCCAAATCACACGGTTGTGGATCGATTACTGCGCCTTCTTGAACAAATCCTGGAAGATGAGCTGGCCCCACGTGCGGCCGCGTGCGTGCACCAGCGCGCCACCCTCGCTGAGCCTTCCCAGCTTGACGGGTGCGAACCCGAGTTGTTTGGCCAAGGCCGCCACGGGAGCGGTCGCGTCCTCGTCGTCGCTCGAGAGAAAGACGACCCGGTGGCCGCCCTCGACGAGTTAACTCGGCGGCTACACGATGTGAATGGCACGCGCCGCGATGTTTGCGCAGCCTCTCGCTACGGTTGGGTGATAAAAGGGGGTCGCGTCAAGTCGACAATCCGACGATCTCCGCGAGGGAAGATATCCATGGCGAGGGCCTCCTTGGGTTCCGAAACTGCCTATACGACTGCTCTGATGCAGCTACGCCGCCGTCAACGCAGTCCTGACCAGGCGTCAAAACTCTTCGCCATCATGCCATTGGCGGTCCTCGATGCGCGGCGCGGAAAAGACGTCCATTCTATTCCGCAATATGAAGACCTGACGCCGGAGGAACGTTTCGCTGCCAAAATTTTGTATGAAGTGGTTGCCGAGGTGGGTGATCCTATAAGCAATTATCCCAGGGTTCTGGGGGAAATCAGTGTTCTTAGAAGTATAATCTCTGGCTTGATGACGGGAAGGACTGCACAGCCTGCCGAATTCCAAAATTTGATTAATACAGCGACCAAAATCGTCAACATCGCGCGCGAGTACGGCCCGCCGTATCCGACACGCCAACGAGTTCAAACGTCGATAGATGACTTCGACTGGCTTGAAGCAAATCGCGATCCAGACCTTTGGCATCTCATTGTGCGACAGGTTAACTTTGATCTTAGTCCTACCAAACGCTTCGTCGAGTGGGTGGTGGAGCAGCCTGACTGCGACCGAGCGACTGCCGCGTTCCTTTTCTTGGAGATGAGCGGTCCTGAGTGCGTGGCGAACCCGTCCGAACGTGTGGTTTCCAGCACTGATTTTCCCTATCGATTAATTTCCAGGATTTGCGCGCGTTCGCAGAATGGCGATGGTTTTCCAATTAGTGAATTGACGCTTTCCGAGCATGGACTGCGGGACGATCAGCGCGGCGTGCTCCAGCAGATGCTAAATATTTCGATGACTGCGACGGCGATACGCTGCCCAGTCCCGGTCAACCTGCTGTCAATGCCGTTTAGCGGGAGGCGCGCTAAATCGCCCTACGTTGTTCAACCTGAGGGCTATATCGAAAATGGTTGGTAGGGATCGGACCTCAGCTTTCTCACGGGTGACGTTATTGCGCCGGCACGAAGCCGCCAGCGATGGTGGTAGCCATTTTGGTCGCATCGCGGTGTTTTGTCCCTAAACCTCTTCGAGCTCACCGCACTGCTGATCCGAGAGCTCACAGCGCTTGACCATCAAAATGCGCCGCAGCTTCCCGCGCTTGCTCGCCGTCACTCCGCAAGACTACCGTTGTCGATTCACGTTTTGAAATTCACCCGTGTCTAGCAGGAGATGATCGCTCCGAGCTGAACCGTTTGAGCTGAGCCGTCTTGCAATCGGTGCGACTGCTGCGCTACGGATGGATGCGCGCTTCGCCGTCGCTGACGGTCTTTTTGGGCCGAGCTGGTGATGCCGTTCTCGCGGGAGATTTCGAGAATCGACCGGTCGATACCGATAGTAGCGGAAACCGAGCAAATCACGGATCGCCGAAAATCTCCTTTGAATTCAAGAGCGCGAATTTCTGACGGATTAGGGAGACGGTTCTTCCTCGTGTGCAGAAAAAATTTGCGCGAAAAATCAGCGCACTATCATCGCCTTAAACAATCGAGTGGGAGTGAGGGGTGTCCTGGAGAGAGTACATTCGCAAAAACCCGCGCGGCCGCGCAAGATCTCGCCAGGGCCCCATGTATCTCGTGCCATGTTGGTTCCGGCCAAGCCGTCATCACACCAGAGTGGTCGTCACTTCGATATTGCCGTGAACAGCCTTGGAGTAGGGGCAGATGCCGTGCGCGGCGTGAATCAACTCTTGCGCGACCTCGCGGTCGAGGCCGGGCAGGCTGACATTGAGGCGCGCGCGCAGGAAGAACCCGCTGTCGCCGTTGTATAGATTGATTTCGGCGTCGACCGCCGGATCGGCCGGGAGCTTGATCTTCTTTTGCGCGGCGGCGACGCTGATCGCGCCCATGTAACAGGCCGACCAGGCGGCGCCGAACAGATCTTCGGCCGCGGGATGCGGCTCCGGGAGTTTGATGTCGAGACGGCCGTCGCTGCTTTTGGCATAGCCATCGTGGCCGCTGGTGGTGTGGGTCTTGCCGCTGAAAAGAAGCTTCTCGGACATGGCGAAATCCCTTCTGCTAAAGGGTCAGATTGTATCCGATCGAAGCGGATACGTCTCATATAGCCAGGGCGGCGCGTCACGGCTTGAAGCCACCGGGCTCGCCAGGGGTTTCGCCGCCGTGCAGGAGATGGTGACCAGGCTTCGCGACAATCTCCTGCGCTCAAGGCAGGCGGACTCGCACCAAATGTAATCGCGCCGCCATTCTAGAGATGCCCCGTCTCCGCGGGCGCATTCCACCAGGCATTGTCTCTGCCGTTGCTGTAGCGCACCGGCGCCGCGATCAGCTCTTCGGGCGTCACGTCGTCGAGCGTGCAAACCTGAATGGAGACATAGTCGCCGCCGATCTGTTCGACATAGCCGCGGCTGAACGAGCGCACGCCACAATGCTTGCAAAACAGGTGATGGGCGCTGTTGCTGCCGAATTGGTAGTCGCTGATCTCGTTGATTCCGGACGTCAGCCGGAACGCAGCCGGCTTGATGATCACGCCCCAGTTGCGCGTCTTGGTGCAGATCGAACAGTTGCACTTGCCGGTGCCTTGGGCGAGGTCGATATCGGCTTCATACCGGATGGCGCCGCAATGGCAGCTGCCGTGGTAGGTCTTCAGCATCGTCGAAACTCCATTTCGTCTTTCAACGTCTTCTTTAATTGGGGTCGATTGTTCGGCGCGGAAGCTACTGCAAGGCTGCTGCCACCATGCTGTCAGCATGGAACGCGTACGGTCGCTGCATGCGCCGCGCCGACCGCCTGTTCCAGATCATCCAGATTATGCGCCGTACCACCCGGCCGGTGACAGCGGCCCATCTGGCGGACGAGCTCGAGACGTCCAAACGCTCGATTTATCGCGATATTTCAGCCCTGATCGGCCAGCGCGTGCCGATCCGTGGCGAGGCGGGTTTCGGCTATGTGCTCGAAGGCGGCTTCGATCTGCCGCCGCTGATGCTGACGAGCGAGGAGGTCGAAGCGGCCGTGCTCGGCGCCCAATGGGTCGCCGGCCATGGCGACGCTGCGCTCGCGCGTGCCGCGCGCGATCTCATGGCCAAGATCGCGGCGGCCATTCCGGAGAACCTGCGGCCGCTTGTGATCGATGCCGGCGCGCGGACGCCGCCGGGCTGGAAAATCCCGCCGGACGGCCTCGACGTGGCGCAGGCGCGCGCTTGGATACGTCTCGGACGGAAGATCGCATTTAAGTATCTCGACGCCGAGAACCGCAAGACCGAGCGCGTGATCTGGCCGATCGTCGTCGGCTATCACGAGGCGGTGCGTCTCCTGATCGGCTGGTGCGAGCTGCGCCGGGATTTCCGCAGCTTCCGCATCGATCGCATCCTCGGCGCGACGTTCATGGAAGAACGCTTTCCTGCCCGGCCATCGCAGCTGCGGGCGAGATGGCTGGCGAGCATGCCCAAGAATCAACCGGAAAAATCCGACGAACTAGCGCAGGATGCCGCCAGATAGAGCGGCGCGCCGCTCAGCATTCGTCATTTTGAATTAAGGAGCCTCGATGCCGCATGATCAGCCCGGTGCCCTGCTTGCGCACGGCATGGCCAATATCGAACCAGGTTTGCGCCTGCATTTTGTGACTGCAGGCGCGGGCGAGCGCACGATTGTGCTTCTGCACGGCTTTCCACAGACGTGGCGGGAATGGCATCGGGTGATTCCCGCCCTGGTCGATGCCGGCTTTCGCATCGTCGCGCCGGATTACCGTGGCGCCGGCAATTCCTCGCGGCCTTTGGCCGGCTACGATAAGCGCACGATGGCGCACGATATCCATCGGCTGCTGCGCGAGCATCTCAAGATCGAGGGCTCGGTCGTGATGGTCGGCCACGATATCGGATTGATGGTGGCCTACGCCTACGCGCAAGCCTATCGCGGCGAGGTTTCGCATCTGGCCGTGCTCGACGCGCCTTTGCCAGGAACGGACGTATTCGACCGGCTGCGTGCCGATCCGCGGGTGTGGCACTTCGCGTTTCACAGCGCGCGAGACGTTCCGGAAATGCTGGTCGCGGGCCGCGAGCGCGAATATCTGCGCGCCTTCTTCGACGTACGCTTGTTCAATCCGGCGGCGATCGATGAAAGCGAGTTCGGCGCTTATGTGTCGGCTTATTCCGCCCCAGGTGCCATGCGCGCCGGCTTCGAGCTTTATCGCGCGTTCGATCAGGACCGCGATGACAACCGGGAGTCTTTGCGTCGCAATGGCAAGCTCACCGTCCCGGTTTTGGCCGTGGGCGGCAGTGCAAGCACGACCGGTCCGCTCATGGCGGAAATGATGCACGAAGTCGCGGAGAACGTTACCGGCTTTCGCGCGCCCAATACCGGGCATTGGATCGCAGAGGAAAACCCCTCAGCGTTCACGGCTGAGTTGCTGAAGTTTTTGCGAGCGTGAGGACGCTGCACCTACGGCAGATGACTCATATTCATCGGCATCATGTTCACCTTGAGGTGATACATGATCCACAGCGAGCCGGTCAGCGCGATGATCAGGATCACCGCGGTAAAGATCAGCGCCATCAGGTTCCAGCCGGCCTCGGACTTTGCGTCGAGGTGGAGGAAGTAGACCATGTGGACGACAATCTGCACCACGGCGAGGATCGTGATCGCAAAGGCGGTCGCGGTCTTGCTCTCGAGCACGCCGGACATCACCAGATAGAACGGCACTGCGGTCAGGATCACCGAAAGGCCGAAGCCGATCAGATAACCGTCAAGCGTAATATGGGGCTCGTGGCTGTCGTGAGCGGCCGCGTGCGCCACATCATGCGCTCCGCCGTGGCTTGCGTGGGCGTCGTTCATCGGAGCATTCCCATCAGATAGACGAAGGTGAAGACGCCGATCCAGACGACGTCGAGAAAGTGCCAGAACATTGAGAGGCAGAGGAGGCGGCGGCGGTTGGCCTCGATCAGGCCGCGCTGGCCAACCTGAACCATCAGCGTCACCATCCAAACGAGGCCCGTGGTGACGTGCAGGCCGTGAGTGCCGACAAGCGTGAAGAAGGACGACAGGAAGGCGCTACGCTGCGGCGTCGCGCCTTCGCGGATCATGCCGTAAAACTCGTGCAGCTCGATGCCGATGAAGCAGAGGCCGAAGAAGGCCGTGACCGCGAGCCAGATCTGGGTGCGGCCCACGCTATTGCTTTGCATCGACAGCATGGCGAAACCGTAAGTGATCGACGACAACAGCAGCATCGTGGTGTTGAGTGCCACGATGTTGAGATCGAACAGATCCTTCGGCGCCGGGCCCGCCGCGTAGCTGCCGCCGAGCACCCCATAGGCGGCGAACAGCACCGAGAAGAGCAGGCAGTCGCTCATAATGTAGATCCAGAAGCCGAGCTGGGTGCTGTAGCCTGCTGGATGCGGATGCTCGTCCAGGACGTAGAAGGGTGTTTGGGCTGCGCTTTGCAGCGCAGCGACCCCGCCGCGGGTACCGGCGAGGGGCGTTGCGACAAGCGTGTCGTTGGTTTCGGCCAAAGTCGTCATGTCATGCCTGCGCGGTGAGGAGACGCGTACGCTCGTCTTCCGCGCCCGCAATGGCGTCGGCGGAGAGGTCGTATTCGCGGTTGTAGTTGAAGGTGTGGGCGATGCCCACCGCGAGCGCGCCGACAAAGCCGAGCGCTGCGAGCCACCAGATGTACCAGATCATGCCGAAGGAGAAGGCGATAGAGAGCGCGCCGAGAATGATCCCGGTCGGCGTGTTCTTCGGCATGGCGATCGGCTTGAACCCGGCGAGCGGGCGGTGATAGCCGCGCTCCTTCATGTCCCACCACGCATCCATCGAGTAGACGATCGGAGTGAAAGCGAAGTTATAAGCCGGCGGCGGCGAAGATGTGGACCATTCCAGCGTCCGGCTGTTCCACGGATCGCCGGTCGTATCGGCCAACTCTTTGCGCTTGAGCACGCTGACGCCGATCTGGACCAGGAAGCAGCCGATGCCGGCGGCGATCAAGAGCGCGCCAAACGCGGCAATGATGAACCAGATATGGAGCGAGGGGATGTCGAAGACGCGCAGCCTTCGCGTGACGCCCATCAAGCCGAGCACGTAAAGCGGCATGAAGGCGAGGTAGAAGCCGATCACCCAGAACCAGAACGACAGCTTGCCCCAGAACGGATCGAGCTTGAAGCCGAAGGCTTTGGGAAACCAGTAATTGATGCCGGCGAACATGCCGAACAGTACGCCGCCGATGATGACGTTATGGAAGTGCGCGATCAGGAACAGGCTGTTGTGCAGCTCAAAGTCGGCGGGCGGCACGGCGAGCAGCACGCCGGTCATGCCGCCGATCACGAACGTGATCATGAAGGCGATGGTCCACAGCATCGGCAGCTCGTAACGGATACGGCCGCGATACATCGTGAACAGCCAGTTAAACATCTTGGCGCCGGTCGGGATCGAAATGATCATCGTCGTGATCCCGAAGAACGAATTCACGCTGGCGCCCGAGCCCATGGTGAAGAAGTGATGCAGCCAGACGAGATAGGAGAGAATAGTAATGACGACGGTGGCGTAGACCATCGACGTGTAGCCGAACAGCCGCTTGCCGCAGAACGTCGCGGTCACTTCGGAGAACACGCCGAAGGCGGGCAGGATGAGGATGTAGACCTCCGGATGGCCCCAGATCCAGATGAGGTTCACATACATCATCGGGTTGCCGCCGAAGTCGTTGGTGAAGAAATCGGTGCCGACATAACGGTCGAGCGTCAGCAGCGCGAGCACAGCGGTCAACACCGGGAAGGCGGCGACGATCAGGATATTGGTGCAGAGCGCGGTCCAGGTGAAAATCGGCATCTTCATGATCGTCATGCCGGGCGCGCGCAGCTTCACGATCGTACAGACGAAATTGACGCCGGACAGAAGCGTGCCGAGGCCCGCGACTTGCAGGCCCCAGATGTAATAGTCGACCCCGACATCGGGACTATAGGCGTATTCCGATAGCGGCGGATAAGCGAGCCAGCCGGTGCGCGCGAAGACGCCGACGAACAGCGAGATCATCACGATGATGCCGCCGGCGGCCGTCATCCAGAAGCTGAAATTGTTGAGGAACGGAAACGACACGTCGCGCGCGCCGATCTGCAGCGGCACGACGATATTGATTAGCCCGACGATCATCGGCATCGCCACGAAGAAGATCATGATCACGCCGTGCGCGGTGAAGACCTGGTCGTAGTGATGCGCGGGCAGGAAGCCTTCCGAGCCGTTGAAGGCAAACGCTTGCTGGGCCCGCATCATCGCCGCGTCGGCGAAGCCGCGCAGCAGCATGATGACGCCGAGCACCATATACATGACGCCGATGCGCTTATGGTCGATGGAGGTGAACCATTCGCTCCACAGATAGCCCCATAGGCGAAAATAGGTCAGAGCGCCGAGCACCAGAGCGCCGCCGGTCGCCACGACGATAAAGGTGCCGACCAGGATCGGCTCGTGAATCGGGAAGGCATCCAGCGTCAGACGGCCGAAGATGAATTTCAGGAGCGCGGCGTGATTTTCAAACATAGTGTGTACGTCTTCACGTGTTGGACGGACGGCTCGGCGGAGCCGGCGTTTGCGGCTCGGGCGCGGGCAGTGAGGTCGATGTGGGCCGCTCAGGGGTCGGCGGCCCGAGGAACGTGGCGAACGGCGGGCGTGGCAGGGCAGCGCCGCGCAGCGGCGCCCCATTAGCCAGCGATGGCGCTGCCGGAGAAGCCTGCGCGGCGCCAGCCGCGGCGGCGGTCATCCCCATCGGATGTTTCGGATCGCACAGGCTCGCGACATAACTCGCGTCGGGTCCGAAAGCACCACGTCGCGCCTCTTTGTCGTATTCGAGCGGAAACACATTGTTGATGCCGGCAAGGCCGAGCCCGCCTCGCTCGTCGATCGCGGCCATCTCATTGAGGCACATCTTTCCCGGCTCGACGCATTCATTGAGAATGGCGTTGAACAGGCCGGTTTCGACGCTGGCATAGCTGCGCGCCGGCTCGTTCTCGCTGGGCTTTTCGAGCTGCAAGTAGTCGCTGCGGCTCAGCGCGCCGCCATCAGCTTTCGCCTTGGCGATCCACTTGTCGAAATCTCCGCTGGCGAGACTCTCAAAAGGAAAGTGCATCCCGGAGAAGCCGGCGCCGCTATAATTGGCGGAGAAGCCGTCATAGGTCCCCGTCCGGTTCATCACTGCGTAGAGCGTCGTCTCCATTCCCGGCATGGCGTAAATCTGGCCGGCGAGTGCAGGGATGGAGAATGAGTTCATCACCGACGACGAGGTGATGTGGAAATCGATGGTGCGGTTTGCCGGCGCGGCAAGCTGATTGAGGGTGGCAACGCCATATTGCGGATAAATGAACAGCCACTTCCAATCGAGCGCGACCACATCGACTTCCAGATGCGCATTGGCATCCGCGGGCGCATTAGCGTCGCCGTTCGCGCGCTGCGTGGCAGCGGCGTCGATCGGCCGAAACGGATCGAGCAGATGCGTTCCCATCCAGGTCATCGCACCAAGGCAGATGATGATGAGAAGCGGCGCGCCCCAGATGACCAGCTCGAGCTGTGTCGAATGGTCCCACTCCGGCGCGTAGGTCGCCTTCGTGTTCGATGCGCGGTAGTGCCAGGCAAAGAACAATGTCAGCGCGATCACCGGCACGATGATGAGGAGCATCAGGCCGGTCGACTCGATCAGCAGATCGCTCTGGCGCGAGGCAACGGTGCCGGCGGGGTCGAGAACCACGAGGTTGCAACCGCCGAGCAAGGCAAAAAGAGGCAGCAGGGCGAGGATACGAATGCGCTTCAAGACAAAGTCCTGTTAACGGTCGGGGCCGGCCGGCGAGGGACGCCTGGCCGCCCGGGGGCCTGAGGCCGCTTTAATGCACTGCAATATTAATGTCTAGCTGCAGCGCAATATGCTCGGTATGCCAGATATTCCACAATGCAATGCTCATAATACGGCATAGTGCCGCGTTGACTATGTGCATTGCAGCAATTTGGCTATTGTGCAGATGCGGTAGAACCGCTAAGCGCGTGGAATCGGCTTGGCTATGGGCCGCCTTGGCTCATAGGCACAGGAGCTGCCGGCATCGATCCGGCGCTCGATAATCCACGGCAACGGCACGGTCTGGCCGCGCCTTTCGGAGGCTACATTGGCGTCATCGACGGTGGTGGAACAGGATCGGAGGCTCATGACGTCGGACCACGACGAGCTTCATCCGGGCGAGATCGCGATCGGCGTCATCATCGGCCGCACGTCGGAGTTCTTCGACTTTTTTGTCTACGCCATCGCCTCCGTTCTGGTGTTTCCGCGGCTGGTTTTCCCCGAGACCGACGCGCTGCGCGGCACGCTTTATTCGTTCGCGATCTTCGCGCTGGCCTTTGTCGCGCGTCCTTTCGGCACTTTCATTTTCACCGCGATCGACCGCGCCTATGGCCGCGGCGTCAAGTTGACCGTGGCGCTGTTTCTGCTCGGCAGTTCGACGGTCGCCATGGCGTTCCTGCCTGGCTATGCGGATATCGGCGCCGGCTCTGCGGTACTGCTCGGGCTGTTCCGGGTCGGGCAGGGGCTCGCGCTCGGCGGCGCCTGGGACGGCTTGGCGTCGCTGCTCGCGATGAGCGCGCCGGAGCGGCAGCGCGGCTGGTATGCAATGATCCCGCAGCTCGGGGCGCCGCTCGGCCTCATGGTGGCGAGCGGACTATTTGCTTACTTCGTCGCCAATCTCTCGGCAGACGATTTCTTCGATTGGGGCTGGCGCTACGCTTTCTTCGTCGCCTTCGCGATCAATGTGGTGGCGCTGTTCGCGCGGCTGCGCATCGTGGTGACGCCGGAATACGAGCGGCAGTTCGAGAATCGCGATCTTGAGCCTGCGCCGGTGATCGAAACCATGCGCCTCGAGGGCCGCAATATCGTCATCGGCGCCTTTGCGCCGCTGGCGAGTTTTGCCCTGTTCCACATGGTGACGGTGTTTCCGCTGTCCTGGGTGTTTCTGTTCACGCCGCAATCGCCCGCACGCTTCCTCATCATCCAATCGATCGGCGCCGCCTTCGGTGTCGTTGCGATCGTCGCTTCCGGCGTACTCGCGGACCGGTTCGGTCGCCGCTTGCTGTTGACCGTCACCGCGGGAGCGATCGCTGCTTTCAGCGGCTTCGCCCCGCAACTGCTCGATGGCGGCGATGTCGGCGAATTGATCTTCGTCGTGCTCGGCTTCATTCTGCTTGGCCTGTCTTTCGGCCAGGCATCGGGCGCTGTCGCGTCGACCTTCGCCAAGGGCTACCGCTATACGGCATCGGCCATGACGTCCGATCTCGCTTGGCTCGTTGGCGCTGCTTTCGCGCCCTTCGTCGCCCTTTATTTGTCGAGCCGCTTCGGCCTGATGTCGTCGGGCGGATATCTCCTCTCGGGCGCGGTGGGCACCTTGGTGGCGCTGGCGCTGGTCGCACGCCTCATGGAAGGCCGTGACGTCGAGACCAACTGACGCGTCTCGCCGCGTACCGCGATCTATCGTATCGTTGCCTCTTCCGCGGGAGGCAAAGCGAGATGGCGAAGGCTAAGACGCTCACGATCTACGGAATCAAGAACTGCGACACGATGAAGAAAGCGCGGGCCTGGCTCGACAAGCACGGCGTCGCGTACGAATTCCACGATTACAAAACGGCCGGCATCGAGCGTGAGCAGCTCGAATCCTGGAGCAAAAAAGTCGGCTGGGAGACCTTGCTCAACCAGGCCGGCACGACGTTCAAGAAGCTGCCCGACAAGGACAAGAGCGGGCTCGATGCCAAGAAGGCCATCGCGCTGATGGTAGCGCAACCCTCCATGATCAAGCGCCCGGTTCTCGATCTTGGCGGCGGCAAATTGCTGGTCGGCTTCAAGCCGGAGCTCTACGAGTCGCAAGTCGCCGCAAGCTGAGCTGCAGCGTCCATCTTTCCCGCGATCATTGTTATTTGCTTCTGCGGAATACAGGCAGCACATGAGCGTCGTTGCGCGGCAGTGTGACGGTCGGTGCGCCTCGAATATGACTGCCTGGGCTTCGGTGGGCGCCGGTTCTCCGGGAGGGACATGCGCAGAAATGCCTAGAGCATGATCCGTTGACAAGGCGGGCGCGCTCGCCATGATCCCGGCCGCGGCCAGGAGTGTCGGCCGCCGGGGCTTGCGTGTGTCATGGGACTTGCCGTCGAAATCTTAGGCCTCGTGGTCTTTCTCGGGGCGCATGTATTTGTCACGCGACGCAACGAGCGCGCCGCACTGATTGCCCGATTGGGCGAGTGGCCCTATCGCGGCCTGTTTTCGCTCGTCTCGATCGTCGGCATCGGCCTGATTGCTTATGGCTTTGCACAGTATCGCGCGTCGGGCCTTGTTCCGGTGTGGAATCCGCCGCTATGGACGCGCCACATCGTGATCGTGCTGATGTGGCCGGCGAGCATCCTGATTGCTGCCGCCTATATTCCGGGACATATCAAAAAGGCCCTCAGGCATCCGTTTCTGGTGGCGGTCAAAACCTGGGCCTTTGCGCATCTGTGCGCCAACGGCGATCTCGGCGGCATCATCCTGTTCGGATCGTTTCTGGCCTGGGGGGTCTATGACCGTATCTCGCTGAAACGCCGTACCGATCCCGGCGGCCGGTCAATTCCGTATGGCGGAACCAAGAACGACATCATTGCAGTCATTGTCGGCACCATTATCTATCTGGCGCTCGGCTTGGCGTTTCACCCGATCGTCATCGGCGTGCCGGTCTTTGGCACGGCAGCATTCGGGTCCTAACCAACTTCGGGTGGGTAAGAGTCATGTCAGTCCAAAAAGAAATCCGCCGCCTCACTGCGCCCGATATCCTCGCCCGTAAGGGCGGCGAGCCGATCGTGTGCCTGACGTCCTATCACGCGCATACCGCACGCATTGTCGACGCGCATTGCGATGTCATTCTCGTCGGTGACTCGCTCGGCATGGTGATGCACGGGCTCGAGACCACCGTGCCGGTGACGCTCGACATGATGATCCTGCAAGGTCACGCGGTGATGCGCGGCTCGAAGCGCGCGCTGGTCGTCGTCGATCTGCCGTTCGGCAGCTACGAGGTGTCGAAGGAGCAGGCCTTTGCCTCGGCGGCGCGGGTGATGAAGGAGACCGGCTGCGGCGCGATCAAGCTCGAAGGCGGCCGGCGCATGGCGGAGACCATCGCCTTTCTGGCCGAGCGCGGCGTGCCGGTGATGGCGCATGTCGGTTTGACACCGCAGGCCATCAATACGATCGGCTCGTTCCGCGCCCAGGGCCGCGACGAGAGCGATTGGGCGCCGATCGAGGACGATGCGCGCGCCGTTTCCGAGGCCGGCGCGTTCTCGGTCGTGCTCGAGGCGATCGCCGAGCCGCTCGGCCGCCGCATCACCGCGCAGATTCCGATCCCGACCATCGGCATCGGCGCCAGCCCCGCTTGTGACGGGCAGGTCCTGGTGCTCGAAGACATGCTCGGGCTGTCGCCGCGGGTGCCGAAATTCGTCAAGCGTTTCGGCGAGCTTGGCCCCTCGATTGAGCAGGCGGTGAAGAGCTACGCGGAGGAGGTCCGGGCGCGGACCTTCCCGGGCACGGAACACGTCTATCCGATGCGGCCCAACCAGGGTGCGGCCAGCGTCACCAAGCTGCCCGAGCGCGGCAAAGGCCCTTCCCGCGCCTGAGCCATTTTGGCCGCGCTGCGGTCTCGACCATATGCACAGGTCGCAGGGCGCGGGGTGGGCCCAAAGTCCTATTTTGCCTTGCTCGCGCCACATCATTACACTAGTTGCGGCAAGGCTTTGCGGGGCGGTTTTGTAGTCGGCGCCAGGGGTAAATGGGCCTCATATGGGCCCAAAGTTCGGGGTTTGCGCCTTCGGCCTTGAGGGGCCGGTTTCCAGTTTCGGGGCCTAAGACCGGGATGGCTTGCTCCGGTCAGGCTCGAGTATCGGGGCGAGTAGGGTTGGGACGGGTTCCGTGAGCGACATATTCCATGAAGTAGACGAGGAAGTTCGTCGCGAACGTCTCACCAGACTGTGGACGCAGTACGGGAATTATTTCGTCGCCCTCTGCGTTCTCGTCGTCGTCGGCGTGGCCGGCTGGCGCGGCTACCAATGGTGGGAGGCCAAGCAGGCCACACAATCCGGCGCCGCCTTTGAACAGGCTGCGGCTCTGGCCGAGGCCGGCAAGGCTCAGGAGGCGGAAGCCGCGTTCGGCAAGCTCGCCACCGACGGCACGGCGAGCTATCGCGTCCTGGCCGGGCTCCGCCAAGCCGCCGGGCTCGCGCGGACCGACAGCAAAGCTGCGGTCGCCGCTTATGATAAGATTGCTGCCGACAAGAATGCCGGGGCGGCGATCCAGGATTTGGCGGCAATTCGCGCTGGCTTGCTGCTTGTCGATAACGCGCCCTACGCGGAAATCCGCACGCGGCTCGAGCCTCTGAGTGCGGGCGACCGCATCTTCCGTCACAGCGCCCGCGAGCTTCTGGCCCTGTCGGCGTGGAAGTCCGGCGATCTTGCCGCGGCAAAGCAGTGGACCGATCTCATCGTGACCGATCCGCAAACACCGTCCGGCCTGCGCAGCCGGGCCGAGGTCTTGAACCAGCTGATCTCCTCTGCGACCGCAAAGGGCTGACGCGATGCGAGCGCAGGGCCTTCCATCATTCGCTCGTACCGGCTTGGTGCTTGCAAGCGTGCTCGTGCTGTTGCCGCTCCTTGGCGCCTGCACCAAAGGCGGCCAGTTCGATCCCACCGAAATGTTCAATTCCGACGTGTTCGACGCCAAGAAGAAGCTGTCGGGCCAGCGCGTGCCGGTGTTTCCCGGTGGGGTCCCCGGCACCCAGACAGGTGTCCCGGCGGATCTCGTGAAAGGCTACCAGGCGCCGCCTGATCAGAATGACGCGGATGCCTCGCAAGCGCCGCCGCCAGGGGCCGAAGCGGCCCAGGCCCCGCCGAAGACTGCGTCCGCTGAACCGGCTGCGACCGCGGAGCCCAAGCCGAAGAAGGTGCGGCCCAAGCCCAAGGTCGCCAGTGCGCCGGCGCAGTCGCAACCGCAATCGCAAGATCCGGTCTGGAACCAGACCCAGGCGGGACCGGCGCGGAGCGGCCCGACGCGCATCAGTGTCGGCCCGAAGGCTGGCGCGCCCGCGCAAGGCGCTAGCCAAGATCAGGGTGCAGCCTCGCAAACCAACTGGCCGGCGCCTCAGGCAACGTCGGCGCAGACCAATTGGCCGGCGGCGCCGCCCACAACCACACCGGCCCAGCGCGTGCAGCAGGATTGGCCGTCGTCATCCTCGAACGCGCCGGCGCAAAAGGCTACGCAGCCGTCGCAATAGGTCTCGCCGAACCCGCCGCCGAGCCAGCCAGTAGGCAACGTTTTATCCGCGAAGCCGTTTTGCCGATATCCGCCGCGGCGCGCGTCATACGCGCTTTGCTGCGGCGTCTCGGCTAGAGCATGATCCGGAAAAGTGGAAACCGGTTTTCCGAAAAGATCATGCTCCAACGAAGAAACCAGGCCATGATCCGATTCAACTTGATCGGATCATGGCCTAGAATGACCAAGTTCCATTCCAGAGCCCTGATCCTTTCATGTCCTTTACCATCGCCATTGTCGGCCGGCCCAATGTGGGCAAATCGACTTTGTTCAATCGCCTGATCGGCCGCAGGATGGCGCTTGTCGACGATTTGCCGGGGGTGACCCGCGACCGGCGCGAAGGCGACGCCAGGCTCGGCGATCTTGAATTCAAGGCGATCGACACCGCCGGTCTCGAAGACGCCGAGCGCGACAGCCTGTCGGCGCGCATGCAAGCGCAAACGGCGGCCGCTATCGAGCAGGCCGACGCGGTATTGTTCGTCGTCGATGCGCGCACCGGCGTCACGCCCGCTGACCGCGCCTTTGCCGACCTGGTGCGCAGGTCGGGCAAACCCGCCATTGTCGTCGCCAACAAGAGTGAAGGCCGCGCCGGCGCCGACGGTGCATTGGAGGCTTATGCGCTCGGCCTTGGCGATCCGGTGGCCATCAGCGCCGAGCATGGCGAGGGCCTGGCCGACCTTTTCGATGCGCTTCGCGTGGCGCTTCCCGAGGCGACCGCGGATGATGACGGGGAAGAGCACGAAGATGAGGATGCGGCCGCCGCCGAATCCGAAGAGCGGCCGATCCGCATTGCCATTGTCGGGCGGCCTAATACCGGCAAATCGACGCTGATCAATCGTCTCCTTGGCGAGGAACGGCTGTTGACCGGACCCGAGGCCGGCATCACCCGCGATGCGATCGCCGTCGATCTCACCTGGCAAAGCAAGGAATTTCGCATCCACGACACGGCGGGCATGCGCCGCCGCTCGCGGATCGAGGAGAAGCTCGAGAAGCTGTCCGTCGCCGACACGCTCAACGCCATCCGCTTCGCCGAAGTGGTGATCGTCCTGATCGATGCACAGGCGCCGTTCGAAGAACAGGACACCCGCATTGCCGATCTTGTGGAGCGGGAAGGACGCTCTATCGTGATCGCGATCAACAAATGGGACACGGTGGAGGCGGAGCCCGGCGCGCTGTCGCGCCTGCGCGCGTCGGTCGATCGCATGTTGCCGCAGATCAAGGGCGTGCCTGTCGTGGTGCTGTCAGCGAAGACGGGAAACGGCCTCGACAAGCTGATGGAAGCCGTGATGAAGGCCTATGCTGTGTGGAATCGCCGCCTCCCGACAGCCGCGCTCAACCGCTTCCTCGGCGACGCGATCTCGGCCAATCCGCCGCCCGCGATCAGCGGCCGTAGATTCCGTCTCGATTACATCACGCAGCCGAAGTCGCGGCCGCCCACTTTCGTCCTGTTCTGTGCGCGCGCGGAAGCGCTGCCGGAGACGTATCGCCGTTATCTGATCAACGGGCTGCGCGAGAACTTCGCGCTGCCCGGTACGCCGATCCGGCTGGCGCTGCGGGCCAAGGTCAACCCCTTCGCCAAGAAGAAGCGCCGCCGGTGATGGAGACGGTCGAGCAGCCGGACGCGACGCCCGCCACGTCGCGGCGTCAGGCCGCGTTTGTTTTTATCTTCGTGACCATCCTGCTCGACATGCTGTCGCTCGGCGTCATAATTCCGGTTTTGCCCAAGCTCGTGGTCGATTTCATGGGCGGCGATACGGCAGTCGGCGCCGAAGTTTTCGGCCTTTTCGCCACGGCCTGGGCGCTCATGCAATTTCTGATTTCGCCGCTGCAGGGCGCCTTGTCGGACCGGTTCGGCCGGCGCGCGCTGATCCTGATCTCAAATTTTGGTGTCGGCATCGACTACATCATCATGGCGCTTGCGCCCGATATTTGGTGGCTATTCGCCGGCCGCGTTGTTTCCGGCGTCATGGCCGCGAGCATTCCCACCGCCTATGCCTATGTCGCCGACGTCACGCCGCAGGAGCAGCGCGCCGCGCGCTTCGGTCTCCTGGGCGCGGCGTTTGGCGCCGGCTTCGTGCTCGGCCCGGCGCTTGGCGGCATGGCCGGCGCCATCTCGCCGCGACTGCCGTTCTGGATCGCTGCCGGGTTGAGCCTCGCCAACGCGGCTTACGGCCTTTTCATCCTGCCGGAATCTTTGCCCGCGGAGCGCCGCGTGAAATTTGATTGGGCGCGCGCCAATCCGCTCGGCGCGCTCGAGCTCTTGCGTTCGCATCACGAATTGCTCGGGCTCGCCGGCTCCAATTTCCTTGCTAATCTGGCCCATGCCTCGCTGCCAAGCATCGGCGTGCTTTACATGTCGTATCGTTACGATTGGCACGAACGTGCCGTGGGCCTGACGCTTGCCGGCGTCGGCGTCGCCTCGATCATCGTGCAGAGCCTCGTCATCGGCCCAGTAACCGAACGGATCGGCGAGCGCGGCGCGCTGTTCGTCGGGCTTGCTTTCGGTGCTTTGGGTTTCTTTGTGTTCGCGATGGCCCAAACCGGTGTTGAATTCTGGCTTGGCATTCCGCTGATGGCGCTGTGGGGCTTGGCGAGCCCGGCGTCGCTCGCTTTGATGAGCCGCCGCGTCAGCGCGTCGGAGCAGGGCATATTGCAGGGCGCGAATTCGAGCATCACGGGCGTCGCCAATCTCATCGGGCCGACCATCTTCACCCTGACATTCGCTTTTGCGATCCGCGCCGGCAGTCATTGGGAATTGCCCGGCACGCCGTTTCTGATCGCGACCGCGCTTCTGGTTTTCGCCGGACTTACAGCTTGGCGCGCGACGCGGAATAAGGTGAGGGAGCCGGCGAGTCGCAGGATCACGCGGGCTCGATAAAATCCAAAAGCTTGTGCGCCGGAAAGTCATAGAGCTTGCCGGTTTCGCTGCAGCTCGGCAGGCATAGTTCAAGGATCTTCTCTGAAACCTCTTCCGGCGTCGGCAAGGTCATCGGATCTTCACCGGGCATCACCTGCGCGCGCATGCGCGTGCGTGTCGGGCCCGGATTGAAAAGGTTGACACATATCGGCGTCGAACTCGTTTCGGCCGCATAGGTGCGCGCCAGCGCATTGAGCGCCGCCTTCGATGCCGAATAAGGGCCGGCATAGGCCCGCGCATGGGTCGCGGCGCCCGAGGTGATGAACACTGCGCGGCCGGCTGTGGCGCCCCTGAGCAGTGGGGCCATGGCGCGGATGAGATGGAAGTTCGCGGTGACATTGACGGCGAATGCATCGTCCCAAGCCTGCGGCTCGATGTGATCGAGCGGCGAGCGCTGACCTCCGATTGCGGCATTGCCGACGAGAATGTCCAGGCGCCGGTAGCGTTCGTTGAGCGCCGCCGCGAGCCGGTAAAGACCGCCATAGTCGCGCATGTCGAGCGGTACCAGCGTCGCCGAACTGCCGAGCTTCTTCGCCGCATCGTCGACTTCTTCGAGCCCGCCGACGGTGCGCGCCACCGCGACGATATGGGCGCCTTCGCGCGCCAAGGCGAGCGCGGTCGCCCGGCCGATGCCGCGCGAGGCTCCGGTGACGAGCGCTATACGGTCGGCGAGAGGCTTTGACATATCGGGGATCCAATCAAATCTTCAGGGAGGGCTTGTGACGCGGCTTGCCGCCGCGACGGAGAAAGACCATGGTGGCCGGACAGCTTGCACTCGTTGTTGCCGCCGTTTTTGCCGGTGCGGCGCTTTACGTCAACATCGTCGAGCAGCCCGCGCGGCTCAGCCTCGACGACCGCTCACTCCTGCAGGAGTGGAAGCCCTCGTATAAGCGCGGCTTTGCCATGCAGGCGCCGCTGGCGATCCTGGGCTGTCTTTTCGGGCTGCTGGCGTGGTGGCAGGCTGGCGGCTGGCTGTGGCTCCTGGGCGCGGTCCTTATGATCGCCAATTGGCCTTATACGCTTCTCGGCATCATGCCGACGAATAACCGGCTCATGGCCACTGAGCCGGCGGTGGCCGGAAAGCGACACGCGCAAACTCATCGAGGCATGGGCCGAATTGCATGCCATCCGCACTGCGCTGGGATTTGCGGCGGTGCTTGCTTTTCTCTGGGCTTCCGTGCGCTAGAGCATTTTCCACTTAATGTGCAGCATACCCGGCGTTGCGGAAGTAATTGGCGCATTCGTTTGGTTGGAAGGCCTCGAGGAGATGTGCAATGCGATTCCAGAGTCGCTCGACCGAGCGCTCGGCGGCTTTTCGTAAC
>DATAQN010000100.1:0-10021 GCA_036264635.1 Xanthobacteraceae bacterium
GCTGCGACCACCGTGCTGGTCTGGATCGTGTTCTTTGCGAACCTGCTCAACATGTATCTGTTCAGCTACTGGATGCCGACGGTGCTCAACCTGTCCGGCCTCAAGCCTGAAGTCGCCGTGTTCTACGCCAGCATGTTCCAGCTCGGCGGCATTCTCTCCTGCCTGCTGCTCGGACCGATGATCGACCGCTTCGGCGCACCAAAGGTGCTGGCATGTAGTTTTGCTTCCGGCGTGATCTTCGTGCTCACCATCGGCTTGGCCAGTGTGCCGGCGCCGTTCATCGCGATCCCGATCCTGGGCGCGGGTGCGGCGATGATCGGCAGCCAGCTCGGCGCCAATGCCATGGTCGCGGCGCTCTATCCGGCGCGCATCCGCTCGACCGGCGTCGGCTGGGCGCTCGGCATTGGCCGGCTCGGCGGCATCGCCGGTCCCGCGATCGGCGGCTCGCTGCTCGCATTCGGCTGGCCGCCGAAGCAGATCTTCCTTTGCGCCTGCGGGCCCGCGCTGATCGCGGCGACCTCCACGCTCATGCTGACCATGAAGGCCGCGCGCAACCGCGAGGTCGTCGCGAGCGCGCCGCAGGCGCGTACGGCGTGAACGGACAATGCCGGTGAGACCATGAAAGATTTCGCCGGCAAGGCCGCGTTCATCACGGGAGGCGCAGGCGGCATCGGGCTTGCGATGGCACGTGCCCTCGGCCAGCGCGGCATGAAGGTCGCAATCGCCGATGTCGAGGCAGAAAGTTGCGCCAGGGCGGTCGAAGCCTTGCGGCGCGAGGGCATCATCGCGATCGGCACCGCCTGTGACGTGTCCGACCGCGAGGCGCTGGCGGAGGCTGCCAAGCGCACCTTTGCCGAGTTCGGCAAGGTGCACGTGCTCTGCAACAATGCCGGCGTTTCCCGCGCCGGCGCGATCGAGACCATCGCAGCCTCCGACTGGGACTGGGTGATCGGCGTCAATCTGAAAGGCCTCATTCACGGCTTGCAGCTCTTCCTGCCGCACATGAAGGCGCATGGCGAGGCAGGCCATATCGTCAACACCGCCTCGATCAATGGCGTCGCCGGCGCACCGCTCGCCGGTCCGTACACCGCCACCAAGTTCGCGGTCGTCGGTTTGTCAGAAGCGCTCGCCGCCGAACTGGCGGAGACGCCGATCGGCGTCAGCGTGCTCTGCCCGAGCTGGGTCAAGACCCGCATGCTCGACAATGGCCGCAACCGCCCCGCCCGTTTCGGCGGGCCGATCAAGCTCGACGCGGACAATGCCAATGCCGAGCGCAATGCGCGTTACGCCAGGGCGCTGGAGAGCGGGCTTGATCCGGCTCATGTCGCGCATCTCGTGATCGGCGCAATCGAGGCGCGGCGATTGTTTGTGTTCACCCACGCCGAGACCCGTGCTGCGGTCGAGCGCTGCTACGAGCTGATGCTCGAAGGTTTCGACGCGCTCGATGGGTTTGAGCGCAAGACGGGATAATTTCACCCTCATGGTGAGGAGGCGCCGAAGCGCCGTCTCGAACCATGATGCCCGGTCGGTGGCCTCGTCCTTCGAGACGCCGCTCCGCGGCTGCTCAGGACGAGGGATAGAGAATAGGAGCAACCAATGGAATTCTCAAGCAAGACGGCGTTCGTCACCGGCGCCGCCAACGGGATCGAACTCGGCATCTGCCGGGCGCTGGCGCGGACCGGCGTCAACCTCGTGCTCGCCGATATCGAGCAATCGGCGCTGGAAAAGGCGCGCGCCGAGCTTTCGACCTTCAACGTCCGCACGCGCGCGATCGAGGTCGACGTATCCGATGCGGCCGCGTTCGCGCGCGCCGCCGACGAGGCCGAGCGCGAGTTCAGCAACATCCATTTCCTGTTCAACAATGCCGGCATCACGATGGCCCCCAAGCCACTGTGGGAGATCACGCTCGCGCAATGGGAATGGATTTTCGGCGTCAATATTTTCGGCGTCATCAACGGTATCCGCGCCTTGGTGCCGCGCATGATGGCGCATGGCGAGGCCGGTCATGTCGTCAACACGGCGTCCATCGGCCGGCTGCAGGTCAACCCGAAACTGCGCAACGGCTCCTATGCCATGACGAAATACGCCGTGGTCGCGGCCTCCGAGGCGCTGGCACTCGATCTTGAGGGCGGCCGTCTCGGCGTCTCCGTGCTATGCCCGGCGATTGTCGCCACCACGTTGTACGCCTCGGCCCAACGCCGCCCCGAGCGGCCTGGCGGCCCGTTCGGCCGGCCGAACACCGAGCGCCAAGGCGTTTCATGCCGCCGGGATTCCGCCTTATGATGTCGGCCGGCGTGTGCTCGATCCGATCGCGCGCGGCGAGTTCTTCATCTTCACCCACGAAGAGCCGCGCGAATGGATCGAGGCGCGGCACCAATGGCTGATGGCAGGGTTCGATTCGATCGAGCGGTACAATGCGCGCGAGGGCGGGACGTAGGCGGTTTCCCTTCTCACCTTGTGGGAGAAGGAACAGAGTCCCGCTCAATTCCCCTCCCCCGCAAATTTCTTCAACCGCGCATTCTCCGCCCGAAACGCCGCCAGAATCTTCGTCAGGTTCTTCTCGATCCGGTCCTGCGGGCCGGCGATGCCGATCGCGAGCGGGCGGTGGCCCGCCGGTGTCGGCACCATCATGCCGACCACACCGACGCCGCGCGTGACCATGCCGTGCGACAGGCAATAGCCGTCGCGGCGCACCTGCTCGACGCCGTTTTTCAGGTGGTTGAGCGAGGCGATGCCGCGATCGATCTTGTTCTGCCGCACGGTGCGCCGGTAGATCCGCGCCACTTCCTGGTCGCGCAATTCGCTGAGCAGCGGCCAGCCGAGGCCGGAATGGACGAGCAGCACGCGCGAGCCGACATGGGTGACATATTGCAGCGGCTCGCGCGCACGCAGGATGTCGACGATCTCGACATAGATGTCGGTCAATGTCCCAAGCAGGATAGTCTCACCGAGCTTGCGGCCGATCCGCCGGAACGCTTCCTGGATCGGGCCGCCCTCATAGCTCGCCGGCGTCACCCAGTCGCCGAGCTGCGACAGCCGCGGCGTCGGCAGATAGGCGCGCGAGGCGCTCTCGAACGAGAGATAATTCATCTGCGCCATGGTCTTCAAAAGCGCCGCGGCGCTCGAGGTCGGCATATCAAGGGCGTCGACGACGTCCTTCAGCCGCAGCGGACATTGCCGTTCGCGGAACAGTTCGAGGATATCGAAGACCCGGCGCGCCGACTTGGTCAGTCCGTCCGGCATGTCGGTTAGGGCGCATGCTCGATATGCGCGCGGATCGCATGGTTCTCGTTGTCGATCCAGCCGAACTTCTGCACCGCTGATATCATGCCGGTGAGCCCATCCTGCCACCAGGCTTCGGCTTTCAGAGACGGCCAATCGCGCAGGGCCTGTTCGGAAATCCAGGCATGCTCGCTGTCATGCTTCACCGCGATGCGGCTAAGGAGTTCGGTTTGGGCCACTGGCTCAAGCGCACCTTCGATGCGCGCGGAAAATGCACGAAAGTTTTTGGGATCGTCGATCTCGATCGAACGGCTTTGGGCGATAAGGCGGATGATCATGGTTCATTTCCGATACGCGAGCCTTAAAGTGCCTGCATCGGCGTGCCGGCGCAAGAACCGTTCGTTCGGCTCTGGCGATGCGTCGACGGTGATATGCACGCTTGCTTGCGACACCGCCGCCGCCATGGCAAATGCCGTCAAATCGCCCTACCTTGGAGCGATAGAAGGCGGCATAAGCGCGGTTCAAAAAAATGATAAAATGCCTTGCACTTATTCTCTTGATGACGATGACGGCGGTCTCCGGCCTGCCCGGTCCGCGGCAATGGCTCGGCGGCAATCTCATCACGGTCGGCCTCGACAGCGATCCCGCCCCCGCGCCGTCCGCTTCGCCTGCCCCGGAGGCGGACAATTCCGCGCCAACTGATGCGGCCTCCTGCGACGGCGTGACCTTCACGCGGAACCTGAAATACGGCGACCACCACCTCAACGTGCTCGACGTCGCGAGCGCGCAGGCGCCCGGAGCCAGGCGGCCGGTCATCGTGTTCATCGCGGGCGACAGTTTTTCCGGCGACGGCAAGACCGCCGCAGGAAGCCCGCTGGTCGAGCAGGCCATGTGCTTTGCCGGGCATAACGGACTTGTCGCCTTCAGCATGTCCTATCGCCTTGCGCCGGCCGCGCCCTGGCCGGCAGGCGCAAAGGACGTCGCCGCGGCGATTTCCTGGGTGCATGAAAACGCCGACCTGTTCGGCGGCAACAAGGACGAAATCATCCCGGTCGGCTACGCCGCCGGCGCGTTCCACTTGGCGAGCTTCCTCGCGCACAAGCAATTCCAGGAGAACGACTCCTATGTCGCCGGCGCCGTGCTTGTATCGGGAATCTACCGGCCCGACAGCGACGCGGGCGACGGCGAGAAGTCGTATTTCGGCAGCGACGCCAGCAAATATGATGGCGAGTCTGCGTTGCCCGGCCTCACCAAGATCGACGTGCCGCTGGTGGTGGCGTGGTCATCGGCGGATGCGAAGCGCTTCATCGTCCAGGGCGAGAAGCTGAAGGACATCCTCTGCGGCGCCGGCCACTGCCCGCGCTCCGCGCTGCTCAGCAAAGCCTCGAGCCCCGCTTCTATCTTCGATCTCGACGGCACGAGCGCCGACCTGCACGATCGCCTGCGGCAACTGATCGGGCAGATCGATGCGCGCGGACTGCCCTAAAGCGCGATCGTCATCTCGCTTCAGGTTTTTGATGGTGCATGATCTCCACGCAAACGCATCGCGTTTGCCGCGAGGGAAAAACGCTGCACACTTTGCGCTAACGCGGCCCTCCGGGTCCGGATCATGCACTAGCGACCGGCGCGCGCTACGCACGCCGGTCAGTTCAGATCACGCCGCCTTGTTGGTGCGCAGGCGATCCAGCAACGGCAGCAACTCGGAGGGGTCAGGCCGCTTCGTGTAGTCGGGATTCACCTCGGCATAGGCGATAATGCCGTCGGTGCCGATGACATAACGGGCCGGCATCGGCAGCACCCAGGCCGGATCGTCGTTCACGACCGCGAGGTCGTTGCCGAACGCCTTGTAGGTCTCCGCAAGATAATCCGGCAGGGCGAAGCGGATGCCGAAGGCGTTGGCGACCTCGCTCTTGACGTCGCTCAGGATCGGGAAATCGAGCTTGTTGTCGCGCTGCGACTTGCGGCTGTTGGCCATGGTCTGCGGCGAGATCGCCACAAGACTGGCACCACGCGCGGTGATGGCCGAGAGCGAGGCCTGCAGCGCCTGCAGCTCGAGGTTACAATAGGGACACCAGACGCCGCGATAGAACGAGAGCACCAGCGGTCCCTTGGCGAGCAGCTCGCGCAAGGACACCAGGTTGCCGGCGGGATCTTGCAGCGAAAACTCCGGCGCGCGATCGCCGGCCTTTTTGGCGCGCCGGGCCTGACCGGATTCGATCAGCTCCCGGGTGGAGCGCTCCATCAGCGCGAGCCTCTCCTTGGTCGGCTTGAAGGCGAGCTTGCCGGCGACGAAGTCGGCTTTGAAGGCATCGAGACGGTCTTGCAGGGCCATTAAGAATCTCCTTTGGATCAAGCTGGCCCGCGAAATCTGGTCCATTTGCCGGAAAAGGGGTATATGGCGAACGCGAACAACATCTATTTGAGATGCAAATGAGTGACAGATTGCAGGAATTGCAGGTTTTCGTCCGCGCGGCCGAAAGCGGCAGCTTCTCGCAAGCGGCCCGCGAGCTGTCACTGTCGCAGCCCTCGGTGTCGCGCATCATCGGTGAGCTCGAAGCGCGGCTTGGCGTGACGCTGCTCTTGCGTACTACGCGCCGCATCACCGTGACCGATGCCGGCGCGCTGTTTCTCGATCGCGCCCGCGAAATCCTCGCCGAGATCGAGGATGCCGAGGACGCCGCGCGCGGGCTGGATTCGCTTCGCGGCACCATCCGCCTCGCACTGCCCATCGTCTATGGCACACGCGAGGTTATCCCGCGGCTGCCGAAGTTCCTGGCGATGCATCCGCTGTTGCGTGTGGAGATGCAGGTCGTCGATGCCCGTCAGGACCTGGTTGCGGAAGGCACCGACCTTGCGGTTCGCTTCGGCGATCTCGACGATTCCTCCTTTGGCGCGCGCAAGCTTGCCGTGCTGCCGACCATAGTCGTCGCCGCCCCCTCCTATCTCGCCGCGCGTGGCACGCCGAAGACGCCGGCCGATCTCGCTTTGCACGATTGCATCGCCGGCCCCGGCAATTTCGGCAGAAGCAGCTGGTCGTTCCGCCGGGGCGGCAGCGAAGTATCGGTCGATGTTTCCGGGCGCATCGCAACCAATTCCGGCCCCGGCCTGTTCGCGAGCCTAATGGCCGGGCTTGGCATTGCGATGGCTTCGAGCGTGATGGTTGGGCCGGAGGTGAAGGCCGGCACGCTGGTGCAGCTCTTGCGCGGCTATCAGCTTCCTTCGGTCGACGTGCACGCGCTGTTTCCGAGCGGGCGGCGGCCGTCCGCCAAGGTGCGCGCGCTTGTGGACTATCTCGCCGGCGAATTGAAAGCCCTACCGAAAGAGGCGCGCGACACCATATGAGGTGAGCCCAACAACCTCCCTTGCACGACGTGTGATCCGTGAGTCAGCTTGCTTTATTCGATGATCAGGCCGTTGGCCCGGCGGGGCTGCGTTATCAGGCGGGGTTCATCTCGGCAGCGGATGAGCAGGAGCTGATCGCGGGCATTGCGGCGCTGCCCTTGCAGCCATTCCAGTTCGGCGCCTTCGAAGGCCACCGGCGCGTGAAATCGTTCGGCTTCCGCTACGACTACACGCTGCAAAAACTTCAACCGAGCGAGCCGATCCCGGAATGGCTCGAGCGAACCGCGCGCGCCGTGGAGCGCTTTGGCAAACTGCCGCCGGGCAGCGTGCGGCAGGTGCTGTGCACCGAATATGACGTCGGCGTCGGCATCGGCTGGCACCGCGACAGGCCGCATTTCGACAAGGTGTTCGGGATTTCGCTTGGCAGCGCTTGCCGCTTCCGCTTTCGCCGGCGCCAGGGAAATAAAGAAGGCGGCAAATGGGAGCGCTTTGCGCTGCAGGCCGAGCCGCGCTCGATCTATCTGATGGACGGCGAGTCGCGCAGCAGCTGGGAACACAGCATCCCGCCGGTCGAGCAGCAGCGCTATTCGATCACGTTCCGAACGATGCGGGGCTGACGCGAACGAGGCGTGGTTCCAGCGTGTTCAATGCGGCAGCAACCGCAGCGCCTTGCCCTTATGCAGGGCGATATGATCGGTCTTGTCGCTCTTGATCTCGTATTGTGGATCGTCGCGGCACGCGTGATGAATGTAGCCCTTGTAGTTCACATCCCCGTATGCACGCGCACTACCCTGCCGCCGAACACGACCGGCTTCCGAATTCCAGCTGACATGGTCTCCGACTTTGAAGCTCTTTGTCATGAGGCCGCTCCGCCGTTGCTCGTTGATATCAACCTCGAGAAGCGGCTCCGGTTGCAGCAAGCTGCGCAATGGTGATGACAACGAACTCCGCGGGCTTGAGTGGCGCGAAGCTGACGACGATGTTGACCACGCCGCGATCGATGTCGGCCCGGGTCGTGGTCGAGGCATCACATTTCACCAAATAGGCCTGCGCAGGTGCGGTTCCCTGAAAGGCGCTCTGCCGGTAGAGGCCATTCATGAAGGCGTCGACCGATCGGCGAAGCACCGCCCACAGCGTCTCGTCGTTTGGTTCGAACACGGCCCATTATATGCCGGCGGAGATGCTCAGCTCCACAAAGATTGTCAGGCGTCGTACCGAAACATACAGACCATCCGAGCCGCCGGCAGCGCCGGCGGCAAGCGTACGCGCGCCCCAGGCAACGGGACTTGTGTTTGGAAAGCTGCGCAGGCAGTTGATCCCCAGCGGGTTCAACGCGCTGCTTTCCGCATCATTGATATTGACGGAAAGACCTAGCGCACCGGTCAGAACGGCGCCGTCGCCCGCGGGCGCCTTCTACACCCCGCGCTCTCGATCGGTCCGCGCATACAGGCCTGCGACAAAAGCCGCAGGGCGGGTACGCGCGCGTGGTGGTACTGTTCGGCGCAAGATCCGATGCCACGATCCAGGGAAAATACAGTGCCGAGTTTGGCGCATCCACGCCGGTCTTTCCCTTTAGCGAGGCAGCTATCGTTGCAGACGTGGCGCCCTCGTCGCCATCGACGATCAGGAACGCACGGCGGCGACGAACATAGGCCTGCAACATCGCGATCGTGCCCGGCTCGGTCAGGCCTGGTACACAGATCAGATTGAGCTACTCGATCTGATCGACCGGACCGCCGGCTACAAAGGCGGCACGCAGCGACGACAGCAACACATCATCATTCGGGCCGACTGGTGCGATCGAGGCGCCCGCGACGCGCAGCGCATAGGCATCAGAACCAGCGTTGCCGCCGTCGTAGAAATGATAGACGGCATGACCGAGCAGCGAGGTTGGATCGATGCTGCCGAAATTGTCCTGGTAGTCGAGAACGCTCTGCAAACGCACGGTGCGATCGATCGGGCCGGACGGCGCCCAGCCGGCAAACAGCGCAATCGACGTCGGCGCGCCGGCAATGGGTGGTGGCACGCCGCCTGCGGATTCCGTGATGCTCAAGCCTTCCACCTCGAAAGCTCCTACGTCGAACGTTGGCGTACCGCGAGCCGCCCCGAAAATATATCACGGAAACGCCATTTCGTTTCGGCGTGCCGGTGGGCTTCGTCGAATCTGGTCGCGGCCGGGTCGGAGATGACCCGGCCGTTTTTTGATGATGAACTAGCGCGGCTTTGCCGTCGCATCTTCGGCGGGCTTCGGAGCGGGCGCCGGCGGCTGAATAAGGCCAAGTGCAATCATCCGCGGGAGCACGTTGACGACATCCCAGTGCTCGGCAATCTTGCCGTCGGCGATGCGGAAAAAATCGGCCGTTGAGAAGCGCAGCTTGTTATGGGTGGGTGGCCGCCCCTCATAGGGGCCATCATTGATGCCGGTAAACTCCACCCGCGCCACGACTCTGTCACCTTCGGCGACCACCTCCTGGATTTCGGCATGGTAGTCGGGAAACGCCGCAAGCACCGTAGCCATAAATCGTTTGCGGCCATCGACCCCCGGCGGCAGATTGGTGTTGTGCTCGATATAGTCGGGCGTCAGATAGCGATCCACTGCCGCTGGATTCTTCTTGTTCCACGTATCCTCGATGTAGTGGCGATATAGCTTCTTATTCGCCTCGGCGTCTCCTGCACACGCCGGCGACAGCGCGCTAGCCAGGACTATTCCCATCAAAACCAAAGTTCTCATCAGACCCTCCGGGGTTCCGGATCATTACCTCGCTATACTAGGCATAATGTCACGAGGTATAACACCCAGGTATGAACGGCGCGGAGGTCACGATCACGCAGCTTTTACCCAAAGCATCGCGCTGCTAGGTATAATGAGGCGATGGAAGGCGAAATGCTGAAGGGCCACCTGGACATGATCGTGCTCGCCGCGCTCGCGAGCGGGCCAGCGCATGGCTATGGCGTCATCCAGGAGATCAGGCAAAGGAGCGGCAACGCCTTCGATCTGCCGGAGGGCACGATCTATCCCGCACTGCATCGGCTCGAGAAAGCCGGCTACCTTGCGAGCCACTGGAGCACTGCGGAGTCAGGACGCAAGCGGCGCGTCTACAAGATGACACGACGCGGCGAACGCGCACTGTCGGACCACCGCGCGCTCTGGCAGAGATTTGCCGATGCCATCGGCGGCCTTTTCGGAGAAAAAGCCCGTGCGCCCGCGCGATCCCATCGCTGATTTCGGCGACGCGGTTGCGCGCGAATTGAGCTTCGATCCGCGACTTGCACGCCGTCTCCGCGCCGAGGTCGAGGACCATTTGCACGAAGCGTTCGCCGACCGCGCCACCACCAACAGCGAGACCCCGCTGCCTGACGTGATGCATGCGTTCGGCGATCCCCGAGCATTCGCCCGGCAATTCCTCGCCACGGCACTGCTGTCACTTGCGCGCCGCGCGGCAGCCGTGACCGCGCT
>DATAQN010000169.1:0-5371 GCA_036264635.1 Xanthobacteraceae bacterium
GCACGGTGACGGTCGGCGCCGAGCAAAGCGCAGTCGCCGGCGGCGAAGTGGCGCGGGCGAAGGTGGCGTGCGAAGGCGGCAAGATGATGCTGTCCGCCGAACTCGCCGGCAAAAGCGGCGCCATGGTATTTCGCCAAGCGCCGAAACCGCAAGCGGTTGCCGCCATCCCGCACCCGGAGTTTACGCTCTACGGACTGTCGCCGGTCTTCGAAGTACGGCCGCCCGGCAAACTTGTGGTCGAGCGCCTCGATCAGCCGGGCGAACGCCACGAGATTGCCGTCACCGAGCGCGAGCTCGTGCGCGGCGCGTTCCTGGATTTTGCCAAGTCGGGCGTGGCGCTCGCTCCCGGCGGAATCTATCGGGCTAAACTCGCGGACCAGGAAATCGTTTTCAAAATCGATCCCGACGCGAAGCCAGGCGACGCGCCGCTCGTCGGCCGCTTGGCCCGCCTGCAGGCGCGGCACTAGTCGCCGGCGCGCATGGCCAGGGTATCGCGAGGGTTTCGGGATGCGGTTGCCGTTCTCGGCATCGCGCTTGTGGCGAGCGTCCTGATCCTGGCGCCGCCGCTCGATCGGTTCCGTGGTTTGTCGATCGACATCCTCACCATGCTGCGCTGGCGCGTGTTCGGCGGCATGCACAAGCCAGAGCAATCGCCGACGGTCGTGGTCGCGCTCGATGAAGAAACCTATCGCACGCCGCCATTCGCCGGCACGCCGGCGATAACCTGGAGCACCGAGATCGGGCAGGTTCTCACCGCGATTCTTGGCGGCGGCGCCAAAGTGGTCGGTTTCGACATCGTGTTTCCGACCTCGATCGAGCAATCGGAAATCCCGTTCGGCGACGGCACGCTGGGTGGGCGGTTGCGCGGTTTTGATCGCGACTTTCTGCGCGCGCTGGCGCTCGGCGCGCGTGACGGCAAAGTGGTGCTGGGGGAGGCGCAGCATCGCGATTTTCCGATTCTGCCGTCGCCGGCCCAGCGCATCGCCGTTGGCCAAACCACGAATATTCGCTCGCTCAACGTCTACAACGATCCGGATGACGTGGTCCGCCGTATCCCGCTCAACGTGACGGTCGATGGCAAGCCACAACCGTCCATGGCGGTCGAACTGGCGTCCCGCGCCCTTGGCGTCGCCCCTGGAAACATTTCCGGGTCAAGTGTACCGAGCCAGATCCCCAATACGATGGCGCTCAACTTCGACGGCGGCGCCGATCCGATCCCGACTTTTTCTCGCCGATCTGCGCGCCTGCATCGAAAAAGGCGACAACGAATTTTTCCACGCCAACTTTGCCGGCAAGGTCGTGCTCATCGCGACCGTGCTCGACGTTGAAGATCGGCAGGTGACGTCTAACGCTTCGCCACTGCCCCGGAAAACCCCATCGGAACGCGTTGCGTGCTGGCGCAGCCGCCGCCGAGCACGGCTTTTGCCCGCGACTCGACGCCCGGCGTCTATACGCACGCCACCGCGGTCAACAACCTCATACGCGGCGATGCGCTGATTGAGCTTGGCGTAATCGGCCGCGGCGCGATTGCTTTTGCATTCGCCGCAATAATCGCGGTGGCAACATTGACGCTGCCGCTGCTCGCCGCAGTGCCGGCTTATCTGGCCGCGGCCCTTTTGTGGACCTTCGGCGCCGCGCTCGCTTTCACATATTCGCCGCTGGCGCTGCCGCTGATCGAGCCTTTGCTCGCGGGCGTCGTCAGTCTTGGCGCGACGACCGGCTTCCGGTTTCTGGTCGCCGACAAGGACCGGCGATTTTTGCACAAGACCTTCGGGCTCTATGTCGCGCCTAGCGTGATCGAGAAAATGGTCACCGCCAACAAGCCGCCGGCGCTCGGCGGCGAAATCCGCAATGTCACCGTATTCTTTTCCGACCTCGCGGGGTTTTTCTCGATTTCCGAGGTGCTCACGCCCCCGGACCTTGTGAAATTCATGAACCAATATTTTTCGGCGATGACCGATATCATCCAGGAGCACGGCGGTCTGGTGGAAAAGTATATCGGCGACGCCATTTTCGCGGTATTCGGTGCGCCGTACGACGACCCCGATCATGCCGGCAATGCGGTCAGCGCGGCATTGCGGTGCCGCGGGCGCCTTCACAGACTCAACATAGAACCGGCGGAATGGCAACGTTTTACCTTGCGCCAGCGCATCGGGCTTAATACCGGCGACGCTCTGGTCGGCAATGTGGGTTCGCGGCAGCGCTTCAATTACACCGCGACGGGCGATACTGTGAACATCGCCTGGCGGCTCGAAGGCGCCAACAAATATTTCGGCACCGAGATCTTGGCCGCAAAAAGTACGTTCGAACGCGCCGCGGCAAACTTTGCCTGGCGCGAGCTCGACACTGTGCGCGTCCAAGGCCGCGACGAGCCGGTCAGCATCTACGAACCGCTTGCGCGTCATGGCGAAGAAACTCCCGAGCAGAAAGTCGTAACGGCCGCCTACGCGCATGCATTGGCGTGGTGGCGCCGCCGCGATTTTGTCCGCTGCACCGAGGCGCTTGCGCCGGTGGCCGCCGCCGATGCGCCGTCGGCGATTCTGTTGCAGCGGGCCAAGAAATTTCTGGCGCATCCGCCGGCGCTCGATTGGGACGCCGTCAACGCGCTGGAAGGGAAATAAGGCCGCTCGGGTGCGCTGGCTTCTCCCTCCCTAAACCTCCCCCGCTTGCCGGGGAGGGAAGGGTGGGACCTATGCCGCGATCGCCTCGAGCCGGCGTTTGGTCACTGGCGGCCCGAACACGCCGATAACGACAAAGACAATCGCCATCCAGCGATGAAACTGAACACGCCGATGGTGCCGTAACGGCCGAGAAAGAACGCGATGATGAAGCCGGAGAAAATCGCGGAGAACCGGCTCCATGAATAGACGAAGCCGACCGCCTGGTCACGGATGCGGGTCGGATAGAGCTCCGCCTGATAGGCGTGAAACGAAAACGACATCCAATTATTGCACAGCGTGATCAGCAAAGCCGCAGACGACGACGCCGGCCGCGCTGGTCTGCTGCGCGAACAAAAGCCCGAACATGGCGATACCGGCGGCGGCCCAGGCGATCTGCCATTTGCGCTCGAAGCGATCGGCGAAGAACACCCCAATGAACGGTCCGACCGGCGCGGCGATGGCGATGATGAAGGTATAGGTCAGCGACTTTGTCACTTCGACGCCCTGGGAGATCAACAACGTCGGCACCCAGCTCGAACAGCCGTAATAGCCGATGGTCTGAAACAAATTGTAGACCACCAGCATGATGGTGCGGGTGCGATAGGTCGCGTTCCACATTTCCGCCCAGGCGCCGGTCTTGCGTTCCGTTTCGCCGGTGACAGGTTCAGGAGCTGCAAGCTCCACGCCGTCGGCGCGGATGCGCCGCTCCAAATCGGCGACAATTTTTTCAGCCTCCGCCGTGCGGCCGTGGTGTTCGAGCCAGCGCGGCGATTCCGGCAAATTCCTACGGATCCACCAAATAACGGCGGCACCGATCGAGCCGATGATCACGACCCAGCGCCAGCCGTCGAGTCCCAGGATGGTCCACGGCACGAGTTGCCAGGCCAGGAAGGCCACCACCGGCACCGCGGTGAACATGACGAACTGGTTATAGGCGAAAGCTGGCCCGCGCTGCTCCTTCGGCACCAGTTCGGACACATAGGCATCGACATTCACCAGTTCGACGCCGAGCCCGATACTGGCAATAAGCCGCCACAGATTGACGGTCTCCGGCATGTTCTGGAACGCCATGATGAAGGCGCCGATCGAGTACCAAAGGAGCGCGAAGGTGAAGATCGAGCGCCGGCCGAACCGGTCCGACAGCCAGCTAAACGCGAGCGTGCCAATGAACAAGCCCAGAAACAATGCGGCGACGAAACTGGCAAAGCCTTTCAAATCGAACAGGCCTTGCGTGGTCGGCGTGAAGATTCCGGCCTTGAACAGGCCGATGGCGATATAGGCGGTGAAGAACAGATCGTAGAATTCAAACCAGCCGCCGAGCGACAGCAGTGTCACCAGCCAGCGGGTGTGGCGCGACGGCGGCAGCCGGTCGAGCCGCGCCGCTATGGTGACCGCAGCATCGGTAGCCATGTTATTCCCCCAGCATTGGACGCCGAATTCGCACTCGCCGTTTCGATAGTATACGACCTTGCCCTCGATCAAGCTTTCCAGGAACGCGCACGCCATGGATGTGTTCGAAGCCGTCGATTCCCGCATTTCCTGCCGCTGGTTTCTCGACCGACCGGTCGCTGAACTGGTGCGCGATTTGATCGCGGGCGCGGCGCGCGCGGCCTCCGGCGGCAATCTGCAGCCGTGGCAGGTCTACGCACTGACCGGCGCGGCACTGGCCGAGGTCAAGCGGCAGGTTGCCGCCGCGATCGCCGGCGGAGACCCGCGCCACGTCGACGCGGAATATCCGATTTATCCGAAGACGATGTGGGAGCCCTACCGATCGCGGCGCGAGCATCATGGCGTGCAGCTTTACGGCGCGCTTAACATCGACTGCAGCGATGCCGCGGCGCGGCTTTTCCAATACAAGCGCAATTACGAGTTTTTCAACGCGCCGGTCGCCTTGTTCATCGCCATCGACCGGCGGCTCGGGCCCGGCCAATGGGCCGATCTCGGCGGCTATATTCATACGCTGATGTTTTTGGCGCGTGGCCATGGGCTCGACACCTGCGCGCAGGAATCCTGGGCGCGCATGCACCGCATCGTCGGACCGTTCGTGAACATGCCGCCGGAGCAGATGCCGTTTTGCGCGGTCTCGATCGGCTATCGCGACCGCGGCCATCCGGCGAACAGGTTCCGTTCGCCGCGCGCGGAGCCGCAGGAGTATTGCCGCTTCCTTGGATTTGAGTGAGCGGGCTTTTTTTCCAGGTGGTTTGATTCGCGGGACGCTTTTCCCCTGCCCCTGTTGGGAAAGGTAGGGTGGGGGCACTTTTAGGCCGCTCCCCCAACCCTGGCTTACATCCTGCCCGCAAGGCGCCCCAATTGCAGGTCATGTTCCCGGACAAATTAGCAGGCACCTATCGCCGGAGAGTCGAAGCGGCGTCATGGTCAGTGAGCGACACGGCAGTCATTGCGCTTGGCGGCGCACGATATTAAGCGGCGCGCTTGCCGCCGCGATGGCGATGCCGCGCCCGGCATCGGCCCAGGGGTTTTTTGATTTCCTGTTCGGCGGCTTTCAACAACGTCCAGCGCAACAGGAAAATTATCCGGCGCCGCCGGCCCCGGGCATCGGCCGCGTTGCACCGGCGCCGTTAGGGCAGGAAAGCGTGACCGAGGGCGGCGGCAGCACCGGGCATGCGGTGGCGTACTGCGTGCGGCTGTGCGACGGCCAGCATTTCCCGGTGGAGCAAATCGTCAACGGCACGCCGGCGGAAACCTGCCGG
>DATAQN010000173.1:0-32706 GCA_036264635.1 Xanthobacteraceae bacterium
CAACAGTTCCTGTCCGTCGAAAGCCACCGGCGGGGTGATCTCCGCCGTCATGACGAAGCGGCGGTGGGGTCCGCCAGGTGTGCTCTCTTGGCGAAGTCGATCTTGGAGGGTCGGGGGGAGGGAGCTGCTCGCGGTCTGGTCGTTCATTACTTGCTCAGTTTCGCAGGCGTAGACGGGGCGCGCCACCGCAACAGCACTTATATACTTTGCGGCTATACATCAAATCCGCCGCCGATTCGGGCCTTGCGGCAGGGGCCTTCCTGGACAGGTGGGCGGGGGGTGGCTAGAGAGTGGCCCACTCCAGTTCCGAGACAAGAAATGACAGGCGTCAACGATATCCGCTCGACATTCCTCGATTTCTTCGCGCGCGAAGGGCACGAAATCGTGCCGTCGTCGCCGCTCGTGCCGCGCAACGATCCGACCTTGATGTTCACCAATGCCGGCATGGTGCAGTTCAAGAATGTCTTCACCGGCCTGGAAAAGCGTCCCTATTCGCGCGCGGTGACGGCGCAGAAATGCGTCCGCGCCGGCGGCAAGCACAATGATCTCGACAATGTCGGCTATACCGCCCGGCATCACACCTTTTTCGAGATGTTGGGCAATTTCTCGTTCGGCGATTACTTCAAAGAGCGCGCGATCGAGCTCGCCTGGCGCCTGATCACCAAGGAATACGGCGTTCCAGCTGATAAGCTCGTGGCGACGGTCTATATCGACGACGATGAGGCCTTCAATCTCTGGAAGAAGATCTCTGGACTGCCGGAGCGGAAAATCCTCCGCATTGCCGGCAGCGACAATTTCTGGTCGATGGGCGATACCGGCCCGTGCGGTCCCTGCGCGGAGATCTTCTACGATCATGGCGACCATATTCCGGGCGGGCCGCCGGGCTCGCCGGATGCCGACGGCGACCGCTTTGTCGAAATCTGGAATCTCGTCTTCATGCAGTACGAGCAGCTTGCCGACGGCAAGCGCATCGACCTGCCGCGGCCGTCAATCGATACCGGCCTGGGCATCGAACGTATGGCGGCTGTGCTGCAAGGTACGCATGACAATTACAAGATCGACTTGTTCGGCGCGCTGATCGAAGCCGTCTCCGATCTCACCGGCGTCGATTCCGACAGCGACCAGCGCGTTTCACATCGCGTCATCGCCGACCACTTGCGGGCGTCGTCCTTCCTCATCGCCGATGGCGTGCTACCCTCGAACGAGGGGCGCGGCTATGTGCTCCGCCGCATCATGCGCCGCGCCATGCGCCATGCCGAATTGCTCGGCGCCAAGGAGCCGTTGATGTGGCGCCTCGTGCCGGCGCTGATCCGCGAGATGGGCCAAGCCTATCCGGAATTGCACCGTGCCGATGCGCTGATCACCGAGACGCTGAAGCTGGAAGAGGCCCGCTTCCGGCGCACGCTCGAGCGCGGGCTCGCCATCCTCGACGAGGCCGCGAAGTCGCTCAAGCACGGCGACATGTTCGACGGTGTCACGGCGTTCACGCTCTACGATACTTACGGCTTTCCGCTCGACCTGACTCAGGATGCGCTCAAGCCGCGCGGCATCGGCGTCGATCTCGCTGCTTTCACCGATGCGATGGAGCAGCAGCGCGCCAAGGCGCGCGCGTCGTGGGCGGGCTCCGGCGAGGCTGCTGACGAAGCGGTGTGGTTTGCGCTGCGCGAGAAGAATGGCGCCACGGAATTTCTCGGCTACGAAACCGAAAGTGCCGAAGGCGAAGTCGTCGCGCTGGTCAAGGATGGCAAGGAAGTCGCCACACTGAAGAAAGGCGAGAGCGGCGCGGTCGTGCTCAACCAGACACCGTTCTATGGCGAGTCCGGCGGTCAGGTCGGCGATACCGGCGTGCTGACGGCGGATGGCGTGCGCTTCAAGGTCACCGCCACGCAAAAATATGCCGGCGACCTGTTCGCTCATATCGGCAGCGTCGAGGAAGGGACGCTGAAGCCCGGACTGGCGCTGGCGCTCGATGTCGATCATGAACGGCGCGGCGCGATCCGCAAAAACCACTCGGCGACGCATCTTCTGCACGAAGCGCTGCGGCAGGTGCTTGGTGATCATGTCGCGCAAAAGGGCTCGCTGGTTGCGCCCGATCGGCTGCGCTTCGACTTCTCGCATCCCAAGCCCTTGACCGGCGAGGAGATCGAGCGGGTCGAAGACATCGCCAACGATATCGTGCTGCAGAACTCGCCGGTGACGACGCGGGTGATGCCGATCGATGATGCGCGTGCCTCGGGCGCCCGCGCGCTGTTCGGCGAGAAATACGGCGACGAAGTGCGCGTGGTTGCGATGGGCGAAGGCGGCAACACGATGGGCTGGTCGGTCGAATTGTGCGGCGGCACGCATGTCAAACGCACCGGCGACATCGGCATCATTTCGGTGGTCGGTGAATCGGCGGTCGGCGCCGGCGTACGGCGCATCGAAGCCCTCACCGCGAAGGCCGCGCGCGCCAATGCCAATCACTTCGTCAAGCTCGCCAAAGCGACCGCGTCCGAATTGCGCGTGCCGGTCGACGATGTGCCCGCCCGCGTTGCTGCGCTTGTGGAAGAGCGCAAGCAGCTCGAGCGTGACCTGACCGACGCCAGGAAGAAGCTCGCGATGGCCGGCAGCGGCAAGAGCGACGGCGGCGACGGCTTGCGCACCATCGGCGACTTCAAGCTGATGGCGCGCTCGGTCGAGGGCATCGAGCTCAAGGACCTGCGCAGCCTCGCCGATGAAGGAAAGAAGAAAGTCGGCTCCGGCGTGGTCGCGATTGTCGGCGTCACCGGCGACGGCAAAGCCGGCGTCGTGGTCGGCGTCACGCCCGATCTCACCACGCGCTTCAACGCTGTCGATCTTGTGCGCAAGGGCGCGGAAGTCCTGGGCGGTAAAGGCGGTGGCGGCCGGCCCGATATGGCGCAGGCGGGTGGCCCGGACGGTTCGAAGGCCGCTGATGCGCTTGCGGCAATCGAAGCGGCGCTTGGAGCTTAGAGTCCGAGGCCGTCATGGCCGGACTTGTTCCGGCCATCCACGTCTTAGCTCTCTGGGCGTGTTCAGAGCTCGACGAGCATGCCGTCTTCGGCGGACTCGAACGGCACTTCGGCGCGGCGCGCCAGCATGTCGTTGCTCATATGGGTGAGGATGAGCCGTTTCGGCCGGATCTGGTTGAGATGCTTTTCCAGCGAGCTCAAGGCCATGTGGCTGGTGATCGGCTTGTCGCGCGTATAGGCCTCGCAAAGGAAGAGATCGGCATTGCGTCCAATATCGATGACGGCGTCGGTCCACTGCGTGTCGCCCGAATAGGCGACGGTCTTGCCTTCCGCTTCGCAGCGGTAGCCGAGACACGGGCCGGCGCGCTCGTCATGCACGACCGGAAGCGGCGTGACGCGCATGTTGCCGATTTCGTTGCGCTTGCTGATGTCGACTTCGCGCAGCGTCAGCGGGAAGGACAGTTGCAGGTTCGAAGTGCCGGGATAGGCGCTGTTCATCATCTCGACGTAACGCGCTTTGAGGCCCGGCGGTCCGGCGATCGTCAGCGCCGTTTGACGCTTGAGGACATAATTGGCTTCCAGAATAAAGAAGGGCAGGCCGCCTACGTGGTCGGCGTGAAAGTGCGTGATCAGAATAGTGCTGATCGCATTGCGGTCGACGGCGAGCTTGTTCAGGCCGACAAGGGAAGAACCGCCGCAATCGATCAGCGCGTTGACTTTGTTGCCAACCAGATGAAAGCAGGTATTGAACCGGCCGCCGGTGCCGAATGCGTCGCCGCAGCCGATGACTTGCAAGTGCATAAAGGTCCCCCGGCGACTAACGGCCCCCAAAGCCGTGTTGGGCGCTCGGACGAAACTCATTGTTGCGTCGGACGGGAAAAAAATCCGTGATCTGTATCACAATGGCACGGATCGGCGATTCGGGGGGGATTCAGTCAAGCCTCTGGCGCTCCGAGTGATTTTAACCTTTACGGGAGTAGCTCAATGGGTTCTGATACAAATGTGTCAGTTGTGCAATGCTTATATTTTGCGCTGGAACTCGACGTCATCATCGCAACACAAATTCCCGCAAGCTGCGGGGTAGGTCGGGTTTAGGGGACTGCCGCGTGCTGTTTCGATCGCATCGCTTCGGTGTTCTGGCGGCGTTGGCTGTGGCCGCCGCGCTTGGCGGCTGCGCGGATTTCAGCTCCGGCCAAGCCTGGTTTGCCAAGCCATTCGATGTCAGCGGACGCGGCGCCGGCTATTCCTTCTCCGAACTTGCGGAAACCAAGAAGGGGCGGCCTTCGATCACAGCCAACGATCTGGTCAATGCCAACGGCTCCTGCCCGGCGCCAGCAACACCGGTTTCCGCGGCGCCGCCGCCCGCACCCGCAAGCGCTGCAGGAGCCGCGACTGGAAGCGCGCCTTCAGCCGCTGCGCCAGCTGGCGACGCATCCTCGGTGCTGGGCAGCGGTATCGCGCTCGGCATGAGTGAATGTGAGGTGGTGAACCGTTCCGGCCAGCCCTCCTCGGTGCAGATCGGCAGCCTGCCGAATGGCGATCGCACCGCTACTCTCACATTCGAGGGTGGACCGCGATCAGGGATCTACCACTTTGTGCGCGGAGCGCTGACGGAAATGGATGCTGTTGCCGCACCGCCTGCGCCGCCGCAAGTCGCAAAGAAAAAGCCGGTCAAGCAGAAGAGGTCCGCGCAGAACTGAGCGCCGGCCTCGGCGACGATCTCGCGCTGTCGTTCTGTTGCTCTGCGATCCCAACGAACGCGGCCGAAAGCGCGTTCATCGCGCGTTCATGCCGCTCCTCCGCACGCTTGCCGCAGCCGAACATGAAGGCTATAAGCGCGGCGCGGTTTCACGCCGCACTCGCAAAGCCGCCCCACGGAAAAATTTGATCCAAAGGATAATTTGATGCCGATCGAGCGTACATTCTCGATCATCAAGCCGGATGCGACCGCCCGCAACCTGACGGGCGCCATCAACGCGATGATCGAAAAGAAGGGTCTGCGTATCGTTGCGCAAAAGCGTGTGCGGATGTCGACCGCCGAGGCCGAGACATTTTATGGCGTGCACCGTGCGCGGCCGTTCTTTCGCGAGCTCGTTGATTTCATGACCTCCGGGCCTGTCGTCGTGCAGGTGCTGGAAGGCGAGAACGCGGTCGCCGCCTATCGCGATCTGATGGGCGCCACCGATCCGGCCAAAGCCACGGCCGGAACCATCCGCAAGGAACACGCCAAGTCGATCGGCGAGAACTCGGTGCACGGCTCCGACGCGTCCGAGACCGCGGAACAGGAAATCGCGCAGTTCTTCTCCGGCAATGAGATTGTCGGCTAAGGCGCGTCCCTCTGGGGCCTAGGCGGCGTGGGATCATTCACGCAATTTCTGCATCTTACACAGTGGCGCGAATGGTTCGCCGCCGGCGCCGCCGAGTTGAGCGCGTCGGCATTCTGGGTTGCTCTTCTTAAGATTATCATCGCCGACATTCTGTTGTCCGGCGACAACGCTGTCGTCATCGCGCTGGCCTGTCGCGGACTGCCGGATGATCGGCGACGTTGGGGTATCGTGCTCGGCGCCAGCGCGGCCGTCCTGCTGCGCGTCGTCTTTGTCGGCATTGTCGCCGAGCTGATGCTGCTTCCTTATCTGAAACTTGTCGGCGGCATCGCCTTGGTGATCATCGCCGCCAAGCTGATCGTGCCGGACGATCCCGACAAAGACGAGATCCAGGCCGCCGCGCATCTGTGGCGCGCGGTGGCGATCATCGTCGTCGCTGACATTGTGATGAGCCTCGACAATGTCATCGCCATTGCTGCGATCGCGGAGGGCAATGTCCTGCTGCTGCTCATCGGTCTTGCGGTTTCTATTCCGCTGATCATGGTCGGCGCGGCTTTGATCACGGGTCTGCTCGATCGTTTCCCGATATTGATTTGGGCAGGTTCGGCGCTGCTCGGTTGGGTCGCCGGCGGCGTGATGGCGACTGATCCTGCCGTGGCAAAGTATCTCGCCGCTGTCTTCGGCGCTGCGACCGCACATGAAGCGGAACTGGCATCAGCAAGTGCCGCGGCTTTTCTTGCTGTTGCTGCGGGCGGTTTGTGGTCGCGTCTGCACGAGGCCGCGAGAGCTCGTGCGAACGCGGCGCACGCGGAAGAGAACACCACGTAGACTGCATTCGCGTCGTCCGCATGCATTGTGATGACCGAACGTGCAACGTCGCTATCGCGATTCACTGGAACAACACAGCCACGCTTGCGCCGCATTTCTTTGGCTTTCTTGACGTTGCAACGGATTTTGGTCTTCCGCTCGGTGCTGCCTTGCCGACTCAATCGTCTCGGACTTCTCCGCTTCGGACTGCCCCCCAAAATCTAGTTTGTGGCGCGGAGCATGGCTCTCGCACGCGTCATGCAAATCACTCGCAGGAGTCTTTGCGAGGCTGTTTGCAGGGGTCGCGCCCGTGTCTTCACTGACATCTGGAATGGATTAGGAGACAGACGATGCAGAAGGGCACCGTCAAGTGGTTCAACTCGACTAAAGGCTACGGTTTCATCAAGCCATCCGGCGGCGATAAGGACGTTTTCGTTCATATCTCCGCAGTGGAGCGTGCCGGGCTGCGTTCACTCAACGAGGGTCAGAGCGTGGAGTACGAGCTCGTCACCAATCGCGGCAGGACTTCGGCAGAGAACTTGAAAGTTGCGTAAGGCAATCAAGATTTTGATTCCGGCCCCCGCCACATCGCAAGCGCTTGTTGCCCCCCGGTCTTCGCACCGGGGGTTTTTATTTTTATTTTTGTGGAACCGGATCGGGTAAACGGGTGCGGCCTTCAGCGACCATTCGTAGCGCTTGCGGGTAGATCTGATGCTCGACTTCCAGCACGCGCGCAGCGAGCGAAGCCTCGGTATCGCTCCCCACCACTGGAACCGACTTTTGCAGGATGACCGGACCCTCATCCATTCCGGCGCTGACGAAGTGAACCGTCGCACCGTGCTCCTCGACGCCGGCTTCGAGCGCGCGGCGGTGGGTGTCGAGCCCTTTGAATTGCGGCAGCAGAGCAGGGTGGATATTGATCATGCGGCCGCTCCAGCGGTCGACGAACCAAGGCGTGAACAGCCGCAGGAATCCGGCAAGGCAGACGATGTCGACCTGTTTGGCCCGAAGTTCCACATCCAGCGCGTGCTCGAAGGCTGTGCGGTCCTTACCAAAGGCCTTATGGTCGATGAGCGCGGTGGTGATACCGGCATCGCGCGCGCGGGAAAGTCCCGGCGCGTCAGGCCGGTTCGACACGACGAGAACGATTTCCGCGGGATAATCTTTCGCCTTGGCCGCTTCGATCAGCGCCGTCATGTTCGAGCCGCGGCCCGAGATCAGCACCGCCACGCGCTTCTTCATGGCCGTTTCATGCGGGTTGGCTCATGCGGCTTTAAAGCTCAAATCTAGATGGCCGCGAAAGGTAACGCGCTCGCTTCCCGACGCCGCGACGACTTCGCCGAGACGGACCACCGTCTCGCCGTTCTTGGCGAAGCAAGCGCAGGCGGCATCTGCGGTGGCGCGATCGAGCACGGCCACCATGCCGATGCCGCAATTGAACGTGCGCAGCATTTCGTGCTCGCTGATATGTCCTGCCGTCGCCAGCCATTTGAAGACCGGCAGGACCGGAACCTGAGTGAGGTCCAGCGACACGCCAAGCCTCTGCGGCAGCACACGCGGAATATTCTCGATGAAGCCGCCGCCAGTGATGTGGGACAGCGCCTTGACCGCTTTGGTCTCGCGCAACGCGGCAAGGCACGAACGCACGTAAAGCCGCGTCGGCGTGAGCAGCGCCTCGCCGAGTGTTCGTGTCGGCTCGAACGGCGCCGGATCTTTCCAGGTGAGCTTTGCCATGTCCGCCACGCGGCGAACCAGCGAATAGCCGTTCGAATGTACGCCGCTTGCGGCGAGACCAATGACGATATCGCCCGCGGCGATATCGTTGCGCGGCAACAGATCGCTACGGCCGACCGCGCCGACAGCAAAGCCGGCAAGATCATAATCGTGGCCGTGATAGACCCCAGGCATTTCGGCGGTCTCGCCGCCGATCAGCGCACAACCGACCTCACGGCAGGCCGCCGCGACGCCTTTCACCACGTCGGCTCCGACCACAGGATCGAGCTTGCCGCAGGCAAAATAATCGAGAAAAAACAGCGGCTCGGCACCTTGCACGACAAGGTCATTGACCGACATGGCGACGAGGTCGATGCCGATCGTGTCGTGGCGGGAGGTCTCGATGGCGATCTTGACCTTGGTGCCGACGCCGTCGGTCGCCGCCACCAGGATAGGGTCGGTAAAGCCTGCGGCTTTGAGATCGAACAGGCCGCCGAAACCGCCGATCTCGGCGCCCGCGCCAGCACGAGCCGTGGCGCGCACCAGCGGCTTGATCAAATCCACCATGCGGTTTCCGGCATCGATATCGACGCCTGAGTCCGCGTAGCGCGCCTCATCCACGGAATGCCACCAAATCGGATCGAAAGCCTCCCCGGCGGGAAGGCATAGCTCGCGCCTCCTACGTCGGAATCGCGGGGTGCGCAAGCGCGCCCGGCCGTTATATTATATTGTAGGAACCATATCTTGTGGGAAGTTTGGACTGCGCGCGAAATGTCGGTTGGACCCGGCCTTAGCCCAGTTGAAAACCGCCGACGTGTCAGCCGGGGCAGCTCTTGAGTATCCCAAATCTCATTACTTTGGGCCGTATCCTATTGGTGCCGGTCGTGGTCTGGGCGATCATCTCCGGCGAGATGCGCGTCGCCTTTCTGCTTTTTCTCCTCGCCGGGGTCAGCGACGGTATCGACGGCTTTCTGGCCAAGCGCTTCCAGATGAAGAGCGAGCTTGGCGCCTATCTCGATCCGCTCGCCGACAAGGCGCTGATCGTGTCCATCTATATTTCGCTCGGCATCGCCATGGCGCTGCCGATCTTTCTGGTCATTCTGGTGGTATCGCGCGACATCATGATCGTGTCGGCCTTCATGCTGACCTTGCTGATCGGTAAGCCGATGCCGGTCCGGCCGCTCATGGTTTCGAAGGCGAATACGGCGGCGCAGATCCTGCTCGCGGTTCTGGTTCTGGCCGAAAAGGCCTTCAATTTCGATGCATCGCTCGAGGCTAACGTCCTGATGGCGCTGGTTGCTCTCTTGACCTTACTCTCGATCGCCTTCTATCTCGCCGAGTGGGTTCGCCATATGAATTCGTTTGGCACCGAGTAGATTTTTCGTTGGAGCATGATCTTTTCCGAAAACCGGCTTCCACCCTCGGATCAAAAGTCCAAGGGCATGCTTTTCGGGATCATCCTGTGATCCGGCGGGCGGGGGCGGGCAATGCCTTTTGAGCGTAATATCGTGTTCTGGCTTGCGGCGCTTGTCATCTTCGTCGCGCTGCTCTGGCTGCTGAGCCCGATCCTGTTGCCTTTCGTCCTCGGCATGGCGATCGCCTATGTGCTCGATCCGCTCGCCGGGCGGTTGACCAAGCGCGGCATGAGCCGCCTGATCGCGGCGCTGATTATCCTTTTCTGCTTCGTGCTGGTCTTTGCTATCCTTTTGCTTCTGATCGTGCCGGTTTTGGCGCGGCAATTTGCCGGTCTGATCGAGAACGCGCCGGTCTATACACAGCGGCTGCAGGCCTTTGTCAGCGACCCGGGCCATCCCTGGATCAAGCAATTCGTCGGCGACAATCTCGCCGGCGCCGATAAATCGGTCGGCGATCTGCTCAATAAGGCCTCCGGCTATCTGACCGGATTGCTTGCCTCGCTCTGGGAACGCGGTCAGGCGCTGATATCGATCTTCTCGCTGCTCATCATCACGCCGGTCGTGGCGTTCTATCTGATCTGCGACTGGGACAGCATGGTTGAAGCGATCGATCGCCTGGTTCCGCTGCCGCAGCGTGAGACCGTGCGCAGTCTGTTCCGGGAGATCAACACAACGATCTCGGCCTATGTACGCGGTCAGTCCGGCGTGTGCTTGATTCTTGGAACTTACTATGCGCTGAGCCTGACATTTGCCGGATTGAGCTTCGGGCTGTTGATCGGCGTCCTCTCCGGTTTGATCAGCTTTATTCCTTATGTGGGCTCGCTGACGGCCATCGTGCTGTCGCTTGCAGTCGCGGTCGCGCAGTTCTTCCCGGACTGGACCTACATTCTGGTTATCGCCGGTATCGTGCTGTTCGGGCAGTTCCTCGAAGGCAATGTGCTATCGCCCTATCTCGTTGGGCATAGTGTCGGGCTGCATCCGGTCTGGCTGATGTTCGCTCTGTTTGCCTTCGGCTATCTGTTCGGGTTTGTCGGGCTGCTGCTCGCCGTGCCGCTTGCGGCTGCTGCGGGAGTGCTCATCCGCTTTGCGGTGCGGCGCTATCTCGCTTCGCCGCTTTATACCGGGGAGCAACCGTCTCAGATCGGATTCTCGATGGGGCGCCTGGATCCGCCTTCGTCTTGACTATCCGCGCCATTCTCGCCACGCCACAGTCGCTGTCTTTGACTATCGTGTTGTCCACATTGCCGCTCGTGCCGCCGTCGATGTCCGCTTATCCGCCGCGTCAACTCGCGCTCGCGCTCGATCATCCCGAAAGCTACGCGCGTGAGGATTTCTTTTCGGGTCCGTCGAACGAGGCGGCGCTGGCGTTGATCGAGTCCTGGCCGGATTGGCCGGCGCGGGCCGTCGCGCTCGCCGGTCCCGAAGGTTCGGGGAAAACGCATCTGGCGACGATCTGGGCGGCGGCGGCGGGCGCGCGCGTGGTGTCCGGCCGCAATGTCGGTGAAACCGATTTGCCTGCTGCGCTCGCAACGGGCGCGCTGGTCGTCGAGGATGGCGCTGCGGTCGAGGACCAGAAGGCGCTGTTCCACCTGATCAATCTGGCGCGTGAGGAAGGGGCGTTCCTGCTTTTCACCGCGCGAGCCGTGCCGTCACTTTGGCCGGTAAGCCTGCCGGACTTGGTGTCGCGGCTGCGCGCGCTGCCGGTGGTGGCGCTTGAAGAGCCTGACGACACTTTGCTGCACGGGGTGCTGCTCAAAGTCGCCGCGGACCGGCAGCTCACGCTTGACGAAAGTGTCGTCCGTTACCTCTTGACCCATATCGAACGCTCATTGGCGGCGGCGCGAGCCGCCGTGATCGCGCTCGACAAGGAAGCGCTGCGGCAGGGCCGTCCGCCGAGCCGGGCTTTGGCGGCGGAGATGTTTCGCGATGGTGCCTAGCATGATCCCGAAAAAGCCTGCCCTCGGACTTGATCCGAGGGTGGGAGCCGGTTTTCGGAAAAGAGCATGCTCCAAGAGAGATTTCGCCGGTCGCGGTGCGGCCGCGAATAGGTCGCTTTGCCCGGGAAGCCTTGCCGGTGAGGATTCGCTTGGCTTGTGAAGCTTTACTGACCCTTGACCTTAGCCTTGACGATGCGGCGTGCGTCCGCGTTATCTGGCTAGGTATTCTTCATAGGATTGTTGCATAAGTGGCCAACGTCGCCTTCGAGGAGCATGAGAAAGCCATGGCCGACCGCGGCCAAGCTACTGCCGCTGCGCGAGAATCCGCTTCGTTGCGGCGGGCCGAGGGGCGCTTGGGAGACCAGGCTGCGCGTCAGGCAGGCGCGAATCTCCTGGAAAGCCCCGATCGTTTCATCAACCGTGAGTTGTCGTGGTTGAATTTCAACCGTCGGGTGCTCGAAGAATCCGCCAACCGCAAGAACCCGCTGCTCGAGCGGCTTAAATTCCTGGCGATCTCGGCCAACAACCTCGACGAATTCTTCATGGTGCGCGTCGCCGGCCTTGGCGCGCAGGTCCGCGAAGGCATTTCCACCAAAAGCCCCGAGGGCCTGACTCCTGCCGAGCAGCTCGAGCGCATCGCCGAAGCCGTCTCGATCGTGGTCGAAGACCAGCAGGCGCAGTGGCGCGAACTGCGCAACGAACTCGGCCAGGCCGGGATCTGCCTGATCGACGGCCCCGACGTGACGCGACAGGAAAAGGCCTGGCTCGAGGATTACTTCCTCGCCCATGTATTTCCGCTGTTGACGCCGCTCGCGATCGATCCGGCGCATCCGTTCCCGTTCATCCCGAATCTCGGCGTCACTGTGGCGTTGCAGCTGTCCCGCGTGAAGGACGGCAAGGCGATGAATGCGCTGATCCGCATGCCCAGCCGTATCGATCGCTTCGTGCGGCTGCCGCAGGCCCCCGACTCCAGCGACGTGCGCCTGATCTCGATCGAAGGCGTCACCAGTCTCTTCATCGGCAAGCTGTTCCCCGGCTATGCCGTTAAGGGGCTCGGCGCTTTCCGTGTCATCCGCGATTCCGAAGTGGAAATCCTCGAAGAGGCCGAAGACCTCGTGCGCGTCTTCGAGACGGCGCTCAAGCGCCGCCGCCGCGGATTTGTCATCAGGGTCGACATCGAGGCGAGCATGCCGGTCGAGTTGCGGCGCTTCGTGCAGCACATCCTCGGCGCCACCGACGAAGGCGTATTCAGCGTCGACGGCGTGCTGGCGCTCAACGAGATGGGCCAGATCGCCAATCTCAACCGGCCCGATCTCGAATTCGTGCCTTATACGCCGCGCTATCCCGGCCGCGTCCGCGATCATGGCGGCGATTGTTTCGCGGCGATCCGGCAGAAGGATTTTGTCGTCCACCATCCGTACGAGTCCTTCGACGTGGTGGTGAACTTCCTGCAGCAGGCGGCGCGCGACCCCGATGTCGTCGCCATCAAGCAGACGCTCTATCGGACCTCGGCCGACTCTCCGATCATCAAGGCGTTGGCCGAAGCGGCCGAGGCCGGCAAATCGGTCACCGCGCTTGTCGAGCTCAAAGCGCGTTTTGACGAAGAGGCCAATATTCGCTGGGCGCGCGACCTCGAGCGCGCCGGCGTTCAGGTTGTGTTCGGATTCATTGAACTCAAGACGCACGCGAAACTGTCGCTTGTCGTGCGCCGCGAAGGCACCTCGCTTGCGTCTTATTGCCATGTCGGCACCGGCAACTATCACCCGGTGACAGCGCGCATCTATACCGATCTCTCGTTCTTTACCTGCGATCCGATCATCGCGCGCGATGTCGCCCGCATATTCAATTTCGTCACCGGCTATGCCGAGCCGGCCGAGCTCGAGCGCATGGCTGTTTCGCCGGTATCGCTGCGCGACCGCATCCACGAACATATCGATCAGGAGATCGAAAATGCCAAAGCCGGGCGGCCGGCGGCGATCTGGATGAAGATGAATGCGCTGGTCGATCCCGACATCATCGACGCGCTTTATCGCGCGTCGGGGGCCGGCGTGCCGATTGATCTCGTGGTGCGCGGCATCTGCTGCCTGCGGCCGGGCATTCCGGGCCTGTCCGAGAATATCCGCGTCAAGTCGATCGTCGGGCGGTTTCTCGAGCACGGCCGCATCTACTGCTTTGGCGCCGGTCACAGCCTGCCGCATCCGAAGGCTGCCGTTTATATCTCGTCCGCCGACATGATGCCGCGCAATCTCGACCGTCGCGTCGAGGCGCTGTGCCCGATCCTCAATCCGACGGTGCACGAGCAGATTCTCGAGCAGATCATGGTCGCTAATCTGAAAGACAACGAGCAAAGCTGGCAGCTTCTCGGCGACGGTTCCTCGGCGCGCATGACGCCGGCGCCGGGTGAGGAAGTGTTCAACTGCACCACGTATTTCATGACCAATCCAAGCCTGTCGGGACGCGGCAAGTCACCGAAAGATGCGGTGCCCCGACTGCGGCATCGGCCAGAGCCGGTGTGAATAGAGCGGGATCATGATTCAACGTAAAATCATCCCGCTGCTGATCACGATCGATGACGCTTGCTGAAGACGAGGCCCAAGGACGTCTCGATCATGGCCCGCCGATCGCCGTGATCGATATCGGCTCGAACTCCGTGCGCCTGGTCGTGTACGAAGGCCTGACCCGCAGCCCGACCGAGATTTTCAACGAAAAGGCTTTGTGCGGCCTCGGCCGCGAGGTGCAGTCGACCAAGCTCCTGGCCGCGGATGCGGTGCAGCACGCGCTCGCGACGCTCAAGCGCTTTCGCGCACTGTGCCAGACGATGCACGTGAAAAAGGCGTTTGCCATTGCGACTGCGGCTTGCCGCGACGCCAAGAATGGCTCGTCCTTCATCAAGCTCGCCGAGGCAACGATCGGTACGAATATCGAGATCCTGTCGGGCACGCGCGAAGCCGATCTCACGGCGCTGGGCGTGATTTCCGGCGTCCACCACGCCGATGGCATTGTCGGCGATCTCGGCGGCGGTTCGCTCGAACTCGTCGACGTGCGCGGCACGCAGGCACGGCATGGCGTGACGCGCCCGCTCGGCGGGCTGGCGCTTGCCGACATTTCATCGAAGTCGGTAAAGAAGGCGGAGAAATTCGTCAGCAAGACGCTCTCCACCTTGACGATGCTCAAGGCCTGCGAGGATCGCATCTTCTATGCCGTCGGCGGCACCTGGCGCTCGCTGGCGCGGCTGCACATGTGGCAGACCGGCTATCCGCTGCACGTGATGCACGGCTATGCCATTGCGGCCGAGGAAGCGCTCGAATTCGCCAGGCTGCTGCACCGGGTCGATGTCGAGACGTTGTCGAATATCGAAATCGTCAACAATGCGCGGCGGCCATTGCTGCCTTACGCCGCGCTTGTTCTCGAACATATCTTGCGCGTCGGCAAGCCGCGGCAGATGGTGTTCTCGGCGCTCGGCATCCGCGAAGGCCTGTTGTTCTCGCTGCTCAAGAAAAAGGACAAAGAAAAAGATGCGCTGCTCGAGGCGGCGCGTCATCTCAATCGATTGCGCTCGCGCTCGCCGCAGCACGGCGAGGAGCTCATTCCGTGGACCGACCGGTTCATGGCGACGTCCGGTCTCGACGAGACCGGCGAGGAACGCCGGTTGCGCCATGCCGCGTGCCTCCTTGCCGACATCGGCTGGCGCGCGCATCCGGATTATCGCGGCGAGCAGTCGCTCAATATCATCGCGCATGCGGGCTTCATGGCGATCGACCATCCCGGCCGCGCTTATCTGGCGCTCGCCGTTTTCTTTCGCCATGTCGGCCTGGTAATGGACGACGAGTTGTCGCCGCGGCTGCGCGAACTGGTCTCGACCCGCATGCTCGACCGCGCCCGCGTGCTGGGCGCCGCGTTGCGTCTCGCTTATGTGATTTCCGCGGCGATGCCGGGCGTGCTGCCGGAAACAATGCTGGCGGTTGAGCGCCATCGGCTGGCGCTGCGGCTCCCGGGTGAATTCGCCGCGCTCAACGGCGAGCGCGTGACGAACCGCCTGCGTACTCTCGCCCGCCTCATCGGGCGAGAGTCGGTGACGCTTCTGGGGTGAGCGGCGCGTCAGGAGAGCTGTGAGAGCCCGAGCGCGATATCGGCCGAAAACGGCAAAAACCGCGTCATTATCAGGCACACCAACAAGCCGATCAATGAGAAGATCAGAACCGCCTGCAGATCGGGATTCTGCAACTCATTGCTGATCAGTCGCCAAACGGATTTGGGCGCGGATCTTCCCCATACTCGCGATCTTGCGGGAAGTGAAAGCTCACCTCGCATCGGCATACGCAGCTCCTCTGTTTTGCTATTTCAGGACCCCGAACACGCCGTGGTTCGGCGGGCGCTCCGCCGATGACGCGTCAGGTATTGGTGAATGCAGAAGCAGGAAGCGTGCCCAATTCCAGCTTCCGGCGATTGTTCAGATATTTAACCAGCGCGAAGTCGTCTAAGATTGAAACGATTGTCGCTCTAGCATTTTGATCGGACATGATCTTTTCGGAAAACCGGTTTCCGCCCTCGGGTCAAGTCCAAGGGCATGCTCTTCCCGGATCATGCTCTAAGCCGTCCAGAATGGCTTGGAAGCTTCGTATTTCGCGGCAGCCGGCGACATGCCGATATCGCGCAACCCGGCACGGTCGAGGTCGGCCAATTCGCGGCGCGACCGGGCGCGATGCCGCCACTCGATCAATATCCCCTTTATCTGCTTACGGAACAACGCGATACGCGACGCGGTAACGCGCCGAAGCGTCATTGAACCGACCATCATCGTGCTCATCGATGCTCTCCGTGTTTGCCCGGTGAGATTTGAGGCGCGAGCGCTCAATTGATGTGATGCGCCGCACAATGCCGTTGTTTGAAGCGAAGCATTTGTTTTGAAACAAACAAATCTCGCTGCTTTCAGATTGCCGAGGTGAATAATTCTGCTTTGTGACACGCATGCTACGATGATTTGTCACCGCACAGAGTTGTTGATCAGATATATGACGAGGAAATAATTGAACGAAAAATGTCGGGGACCATACGAATGGTCGCGCGGCAAGCTAGCGCGGAGGTATCTCGTTGCGGCGCGTTCGTCGGCTGACGCGATGTCGCCTCGTGAAATTGGTTTGTTGTCGTCGGCCGCTCATTAATGTGACGAACGGCACAGAGATTGCGACGGCGCATGCATATGCATGCACGCCGGCCGAAACTTGATCAGGAGGCGACCATGTCACTGCTTGATAAAGGCGACGTCTACGAAGGCCGCGGCGGAAGCACCAAACGCAAATCCAGATTCGGTATTGGCGACGGCAAACCCGAGGTCAGTTTCATTCTTGCTTTGATTTGCACGGCACTGGCCGTGACCGTGGCCGCCGCGCTGTTCACGCCGAGCCCCGTTGCGCGGCAGGCCAGCACTGACGTTGCATTCGTGGGTCCGTAATCGCCCACGCTTGGCTATCGTCCGGTTGTCCGCGACAGGCTCTCGGTTGCCGGCGTCGCTCTAGCATTGCCGCGCTATTGTGCCGCTGGAGGGCATCAGCCTTTTCGGCTCGTAATGGCGTTGAACCGCGTCAGCGCGTGTTCGAATTTGTCGTTGAACAGCCACATCGCGTCGAGAATTTCGCGATAGCTGGCGGATGTTTTCGCGCGGTCGGCCTTGCCGAAGGTAAAAATGCTGTTGTTGCGCAGATAGCCCATGATTTTCGGGTCGGAAATCCGATAACTCAGAATATTGCCTGAACTGATCGCGGCTCTTGTTGGACTTGGAACGATCTGGATCAGCTCGAAGAGCTTCATCTGATCGATCGGGTCCGGCAGGGCTTTGGCGATGGCTGGAATTTCCAGGAACAGCTCGGCATGCGCGTTCATGAGGCCATTGCGCACCGCGGTCCAATGATTGAAGCGCTGATCCAGATTACCGGCGCGCGCTTCTTCCTTGCTGTCGCGCGCTATGAGCGTCGGGTCGAATGCCGCAATTCTATCTTTGAAGGACGCCCACTTTCTTTGGCCGTTGCGATCTTCGGCGATGCCGGTCTGAAAACTGCCCTTGTAGGTGTTGGAGCGCGCATTGCCGATATTTTGCTTGCCGTTGGTCTCGGCGAAGAAAAGACCCACGCTGATGCGCCCTGCGACTTGGGCGTTCGCCGCATCCAATCCTTTGGCCCGCGCGATGGTGGTCCCGAGCCACGCCACATCCTCAAACGGCGTATCGGATTTCTGTGCATTGGCGGGCGGCGCCTGCATGATCTCGAACAGGCGCTGATATTCATCGATCAGCGGCTCGATCGCGGCGTCGAAATAGGCCGGTGGAACCCCAAACTTATTCGGCCTGCCAATTCTGGAGGGCAGGGCGTCAGTCAGATCTTTGTACGTGCTCATCACGTTGATGCGCGCGAGATAGAGCGCCTGACCGGGCAGGTTCGGCAACGGCTGTTTTGCATCGATCTGCGCGCGCCGCTCGCTCAAGACGGACTTGAACTGGTTCAAGGCATTGTTGTATGCGGCGAGCGTATCGGATTGCGCCGGCGTGAGTGTGCCGCTCTGGCCCTTGGCGGATGAAATGAGACCGAGTGCGCCGACGGTGACCAGTAGCAGGACAGCAACAGCCGCAAGGCAGGCAATGAATCTCATAGATGATCCTGAGGCTTTAAGAGCGGCGCCGATAATGCTCCTTCCGCATGCAATGTTAAATGGCGTACATTGACGATGCAGGAGTGAGGTCGTGCCTGCGACTGATGCGCGACCACGTCCATCATGCGCGAAAGGATCAATCCATGGCGACGAAAGAGCTCGATAGCGTTTATCGCATTGTTGATGTTGTCGGCGTCAGCGAGAAATCATGGGAGGATGCTGGTCGAAGCGCGGTAGAGACGGCCGCCAGCTCGTTACGTGATTTGCGTGTGGCCGAAGTCACCAAGATGGACATGAAGGTGGAGAACGGAAAGGTTACGGCGTTTCGCACGCGTGTCGCACTCTCATTCAAATACGAGGCGTGATCCGTTTTTTTTGATACGACGCCGGCCGATTTGGCGACATGACCTGACGCGTTTTAGCTGTAGCGGCGCATTGGAATTCCGCTCTTTCGTTAATTCCAAAGCTCGCGTTGTTGCGGCGGGGAGAGGTGTGCCTTGACTATCCACGTTGCATCAAGGTCTAGCCCCGCTTGACCCATTCGGAAGAATGACGGCTCGTCACGGCAAAATCTGACCGATAGCGAGGTCGAGGCGGCGCTGGTCGGAGGTCCGTACTGACAACGAGGTATGGGCCGGAAATGAGCTCAGGCTCGCCACGTCGGCGGCCGACAAATCGCGCGCGGGCTTCCCCGCAACTTCGATGACGCGCTCGCCGCGCCGCAATCCTGCGCGCTCCGCTCCGCTGCCGCGCAATACGTCCAAGACTTCAAACGCCTCGTGATCGGGCTTGTCAAAAATCATTCCGGTAGCGCGCAAGATCGGCGGCAGCGTCCGCCCGGCCACCGGCTCGAAATAGGCGTGTCCGGATGAGTAGTCGATGGTGACGACGAATTGTGAAAGGACGACAGCGCCGAGAAGGCCGTCAGCATGCAGTCCGAAGCTCGCGCCGCTGCCCGGCCTGTTGATGGCGGGCGGCGTCAGTGTCGCCGCACCAAGCTGCAGGTGTTTGCCGAGCGCAAGCTGTTCGTTGAGGGGGCCACCCAGCCCGCCTGGGGCGAGAAAGCTGAAGATCTTGCCCGACAGGGCGAACGATGGATGCGCGCGGGCGAAAGCGTCAGAGAGGAAGACCTGTCCGCCCGAGCCAGTGTCGAGCACGAACTCTCCGGTCACGCCGTCGAGCTCCGCCTTGATGGAGGGATGGGTCAATCCGTCCGGCGAGATGGCATAGCCGAGCGGCAGCGCGAACCCCGCTTGCGGCCGAAATCCCGGGCTGTTCAAGGTCAGCGTGCGATGCTGGTAATCGATGGTGACGGTGTAGCGCGAAAGCAGGTTGGCGCCGATCAAGCCGGCCAGCCGGGGGCGTGAGCCGCGATCCACGATGATGTTGCGGAGTTCAGTGACGGCGACGAGCGGCTGATCGAGCACGGCCTTGCCGATCGTGATCCGGCCGACTTTGATGATCTGTGCCTGCGAGACCTGCGGACCGATGCCGCCCATGCGCGCGTTGCGCACGAACGGCGCATTGACCGTGTGCGCCGTCTCCGGCGTGATGGTGTTGATTGCGCCGGTGTCGAACACGAAGGGCTTGGGCTCCCCACCGTCGATCGACGCCTCGATGAGGATGTGGCCGCCTTCGAGTGTGAAGGGGATCTCGATCGGGTTCGACAGGACCGTCGGCGTATCGGCGGGCGCGGCTTTGGCGGCGCGCGGCATGCTCAGCTCGCGCTGCAGTGAGCCGGGTGGCGGTGGCAGATCTTCGGGCGACGTGGCTTTGCTCGCCGGGGGCGGAGCTAACTCGTCCGACGCGGCCGGCGGGGGTGGCTGATCGTCCTCAGGCGTTTGCGCCCCGGCGCAACTAATGCCCAGCACCGCAAGGCCGGCAAGGAGGAGCAAGACCACTCCCAAGATCGCAATTGCTGGCGCGCGACCGGTCGCCTCGGTGCGCGGGGACGCCGGCTCAAACAGCTTCAAAAACGCCAAGGTGATCGGACTGGATTGCAAGTGGAGGGCATTGACTGGGACGGCCAGGGACTACGGCTTAGCAACAAGAACGCAAGGTGGCAAAATTTATTTTTAAAACCACTGCGGGATTGGCCAGTCTCAATCGTCTGTAGAAGTGAGGGGGTCTTCTCGGCAAAAGGATCTCGTTTCCCGTTGCTCGCCTCAGCCCGCAGACCCAACAAATGAAAACAGCCAATCATGGTCTATAGGTTCGACCCCATGTACTGGAACGGGACGATCTTTCATCTCGATCGTACATGGAAGATGTCGGGCGATTGGGACGAGTATGAGCGCAAGAACCTACCCATACCTGCTTCCTGTTTCCCAAAGTCTTTGACGTTCGACAGAGCCGCGGCCGCGCTGCCCGACATGTTTCACACGACGAGAGATATCATCGTGTTCTCCGAGCGGGCGCGGCTCGTCATGGAAGATTGGGCCCCTGGTCAGGTCGAGTTCATTCCCGTGACCGTTCAGGCGGCGCCAGACATCGCTACCCGGCTGAATTTTGCCAGCGCTTATTATTTCATAAACGTGCTTGGTCGAGCCCAGCGGCTGCAGTGGCTGGAGATACCGACACAAAGGTTTCCGACACGAGAGGACGGTATCGAGCGCTTTGGCCTGCTACCGGACATCCGCAACTGGAAGTTGCGCGAGCGCGCCATCGGAGAACCGCTGACTTGGCACGATCCCCCTTGGATTGTCGGGAACAGGCGTTACAGCGGTCACCACCTCATTTTCGTCGAAGACGTGCTCTGGCGAGAGCTCGATGCAAATTTTCCTGATCAGCTGAATGCGCTGCTGGTCGGTGAGTAAAGGTCGAGCGCGTGGTCCGTAGGATGGGTTGAGCTCTTGCGAAACCCATCGTGGCTTTCGGATCGCTGACGGGTATCGCTTCCGCTCAACCCATCCTACGCATCACTCTCGCTCGATCGCCGCCACGCGTCCCTTCTCGATCGCGAGCGCTAGCTTGCCGTGCTTGAGCGCGAGCGCTTTCTCGCCGAACAGTTCGCGGCGCCAGCCCATCAAAGCGGGGACTTCGGCGTCGTCGTTGGCGGCGATGCGTTCGAGATCGTCGACGGTGGCGATCACCTTGGCGGCGACGTGGTGGCGCTCCGAGATCATGCGTAAGAGCACTTTGAGGAGCTCGACGGTCGCGGCGCCGTTCTGCGCCGGCTGGTTGCGGGTGTGGTGCGGCAAGGACTTGGGATCGCGTGCCAGGCCGTGATTGACGGCGGTGACGATGGCTTCGCCCCAGCGCGACCGCTCGAAGCCCTTGGGCAATGAGCGCAAGCCCTTGAGTTTCTCGATCGTGGTCGGCGCCTGCACCGCGATATCGGCAATGACCTCGTCTTTGAGGATACGCGAGCGCGGCACGTCGCGCTGCTGCGCCTCGCGCTCGCGCCAGGCGGCGACGTCGATGAGCACGGCAAGCTCCTTGGGCTTGCGCACGCGCGTCTTCAGGCGTTGCCAGGCGCTGTCAGGGTCCATGCGGTAGGTGTCAGGCGAGGTGAGGACGCGCATCTCGTCCTCGACCCAATGGGCGCGGCCGCGCTGCTCGAGATCGGCGAGCAGCGCCTGATAGACATCACGCAGATGCGTTACGTCGGAGACGGCATAGCGCAACTGTGCATCCGACAAAGGCCGATGCGTCCAGTCGGTGAAGCGATGCGATTTGTCCAGCGTATCGCCGGTGATGCGCTGCACCAGCTGATCGTAGGAAATGGAATCGCCATAGCCGAGCACCATGGCGGCGACTTGGGTATCGAAGATCGGATGCGGGATGAGCTTCGCCGCGTGCCAGACAATTTCGATGTCCTGACGCGCGGCATGAAAAACCTTCATCACCTTTTCGTTGGCCATCAATTCGTAGAACGGCGCAAGATCGATTCCCGGCGCCAGCGCATCGATCACCCAAGCCTCGTCGGTCGAGGCCATCTGCGCCACGCACAGCAGCGGATAATAAGTGGTCTCACGCAGAAACTCGGTATCGACAGTGACAAAAGGCTGCGTCGCCATCCGTGCGCAGGCGGCGGCGAGCTCGGACGTCGTGGTGATGGGCTGCATTGCGCCAGTGGCTAGGGAATCAAGCATCGTTTTCTCAGGGGGGTAGTGTCGTTCAGGTGCCGCGGGGGTGGCAAGGCCGATATGCAACTATCAGCCCGCCGCTGGAACCCATTTTTTGGCGCATATCCATTCGGAAAACCCGGTACCCACCCTCGGATCAAGTCCGAGCGCATGCTTTTCCCGGATATCCGTCAAACGCTGCGTATTCGCTCCATCATAATGAACTCCCATGGGCTCGGAAATTCTCCGACCGGGACCTCAATCAGGGTCGGGCCGTCGCGGTGGGCGAAGGCGCGGCGCAGCGCCTGGCGCAACTCCTCGGGGCTTTTCGCCCGCACCGCCTCGGCGCCAAAACTCTTGCCGAAGGCGACGAAATCCGGGTTGGCGAGATCGCTGCCGATCAGCCGGTTGCCATAGCGCTCCTGCTGGATGCGCCGCACATTGCCGAAGGCGCCGTCGTTGAACACGATCGTCGTGAGCGGGATGCGGTGACGCACGGCCGTCGCCAGCTCATTTGCCGTGAACATGAAGCCGCCGTCGCCGGAAATCGCCACCACCGGCACATCGGGCCGCGCGTGCTGCGCGCCAAGCGCGGTGGCAAAGCCCCAACCGAGATTGTCCTGATAGCCGGGCGACAGATACGTGCGCGGCTTATAGACCGGGAAAAGGAGGCGCGAGGCGAAGCCGATCTGGGTGACTTCGTCGACAAAGATGCCGTCCTCGGGCAATTCGGCACGGATCGCATCGAGGAAAGCCATCTGGGGTGCGAGTTTTTCCAGGCGCTTGCGCCACGCCGCGTGGCGGTCTTGCATCTCGGCGGCGCGCGATGGACGTTTGGCATTGCAGGCCGGCAATTCCGCTAGAAGCCGTTGCAGAATGGGTTTGGCGTCGCCAGTGAGCGCGACCGCCGGCCGGTGCACGCGATCCTGCTCCATCGGGTCGGCGTCGACGCGGATCACCGCCAGCTCGCGATCGATGCCCCACTGGCTGAACTGAATGTGGAGCCGGGTGCCGATCGCCAGCACAACATCGGCTTCGCCCCACAGGTCGCGCCCGAGCGGCAGCGTGACGCTCAGCGGATCGCGGCTGTCGAGCACGCCACGGCCGCGCCGATAGCCGAGCACGGGCGCCTGCAGCATGGCGGAAAGCGCCGTAACCTCGGCGGACGCATCTTGCGCGCCGCCGCCGCAGATGATCAGCGGCCGTTTTGCGGCGCCCAGCCGCTTGGCCGCGCGCCTGACCGCGCCCAGCTCGATCTTGGGCGCCGGAACCGGCAGCGGCGCTTGCAGCCGCACCGATCCGGATTTGCCCCAGACGTCCATGGCGCATTCGAGCGCGGCGGACCCAGGCCGGCCTTCGCGCATCGCGCGCAGCATCTGCGCCGTCGTGCGCGAGGCCTGTTCCGGCCTGCGGATCAGCGCCTGGTGGTCGACGAGGCGCGCGATGATGCCGGCCTGGTCGCGCATTTCGTGCAGATGGCCAAGGCCCTTGCCGATGTCGCCGCCGGGAATTTGTCCGACCAGCGCCAGGACCGGTGCGCACATGGAATAAGCGGTCAGGAGCCCGGCCGCGGAATTGAGCAGACCCGGGCCAGGGACGACCGCATAGGCCTGCGGCTTGCCGGTGGCCAGCGCCGCGCCCAGCGCCATATAGGCCGCGCCCTGTTCGTGGCGGGTGTGGACAGTGCGCAGCCGGTCGGAGAACTTGAACAAAGCCTCGAACAGCAGGTCGTTCTGTACGCCGGGGAGCGCATAGACGGTATCGAGGCCGTGGCCGATCAGGGTTGCGACGACGGCCTCAGCTGCCGTCATGGTTTGTGCCGTCTCGGCGGCCTTGATCCTGCGCTGCATGAAGGGGTCCCTGCAGCGCCAGTGTGCAGATTGGCGCACATCTGTCGAGGCGGTACCGGTACCAAGGCGCCGAGGGTTATAATGGATCGTCTTTGCGCGGCTGACCCGTCAGGACCGGCCCGGCTTGACAAGTCGGCGCGACGCATGTGCTTGTGCGTCGGCTTTTCCCAGCATTGGCGGAATTGAGCATGCATCGCTACCGCACCCATACCTGCGGCGCGCTCCGTGAGGGCGACATCGGCAAAGAGGTCCGGCTGTCCGGCTGGTGCCACCGTATCCGCGACCACGGCGGCGTGCTGTTCATCGACCTGCGCGACCATTATGGGCTGACCCAGGTGGTGGCCGATCCCGACAGCCCGGCGTTCAAGGTGGCCGAGACCTTGCGGTCGGAATGGGTGGTGCGGGTCGACGGCAAGGTGCGCCGGCGCCCGGACGGCACGGAGAACGCCGATCTGCCGACGGGGGCGGTTGAGATCTATATCCGCGAGATCGAGGTGCTGGGGCCGGCCGCCGAATTGCCGATGCCCGTATTCGGCGACCAGGAATACCCGGAAGAGATCCGGCTCAAATATCGCTTTCTCGACCTGCGCCGCGAGCACCTGCACAACAACATCATGAAGCGCGGCGCGGTGATCGATTCGATCCGCCGGCGCATGAAGGAGCAGGGCTTCTTCGAATTCCAGACGCCGATCCTGACCGCGTCTTCGCCGGAAGGCGCGCGCGATTATCTCGTGCCGTCGCGCATTCATCCGGGCAAGTTCTATGCGCTGCCGCAGGCGCCGCAGCAGTTCAAGCAGCTCATCATGGTGTCCGGCTTCGATCGCTATTTCCAGATCGCGCCGTGCTTCCGCGACGAGGATGCGCGCGCCGACCGTTCGCCCGGTGAGTTCTATCAGCTCGATCTCGAGATGAGCTTCGTCACGCAGCAAGACGTGTTCGACGCGGTCGAGCCGGTCATGCGCGGGGTGTTCGAGGAGTTTGCCGAAGGCAAGCCGGTGACGGCGAAGTTTCCGCTCGTCCCTTATGCGGAGGCGATCGCCAAATACGGCACCGACAAGCCGGATCTGCGCAATCCGATCGTCATGGCCGACGTGTCGGAGATTTTCCGCGGCTCAGGCTTCAAGATTTTTGCGCGCATTCTGGAGACGAACGCCAAGGGCGCGGTCTGGGCGATCCCCGCGGCAGGCGGCGGTTCGCGCGCTTTCTGCGATCGCATGAATTCCTGGGCGCAGGGCGAGGGCCAACCTGGGCTCGGTTATATTTTCTTTGCGCTCGAGAACGGCGCTGTCCTCGGTCGTGGTCCCGTCGCCAACAATCTGGGGCCGGAGCGCACCGAAGCCTTGCGCACGCAGCTTGGCTTGAAGGACGGCGACGCGGTGTTCTTCGTCGCCGGCGAGCCGCAGAATTTCTACAAATTCGCGGGTTCGGCGCGCACCAAGGTCGGCGAAGATCTCGGTCTCGTGCAGAAAGACCGGTTCGAGCTGTGCTGGATCGTCGACTTCCCGATGTACGAATGGAACGAGGAGGAGAAGAAGATCGATTTCTCCCATAATCCGTTCTCGATGCCGAATATGCCGGTCGACGAATTCCTGGCGCTCGATCCGAACGACAAGGACAAGATCCTGGCGATGAAGGCCATTCAGTACGACATCGTCTGCAATGGTGTGGAATTGTCGTCCGGCGCCATCCGTAATCATCGCCCGGAGGTGATGAAGAAGGCCTTCGCCATTGCCGGCTATCCCGAGAGCGTGCTGGAAGAGAAATTCGGCGGCATGCTGCACGCGCTGTCGCTTGGCGCGCCGCCGCACGGTGGCATCGCGCCCGGCATCGACCGCATCGTCATGCTTCTGTGCGGCGAAGAGAATTTGCGCGAAGTTGTGCTGTTCCCGATGAACCAGCGCGCCGAAGACCTGATGATGGGTGCCCCATCAGAAGCGACGCCTAAGCAATTGCGCGAACTGCACATCCGCGTCGTCAAGCCGGAGTAGGGCGTCAAATACTGGCTAGAGCGAAGTTGTTTTAGATAGAATCGATTGTCGCTCCAGCATTTTGATTGAGCATGATCTTTTCGGAAAACCGGTGTCCACTTTTCCGGATCATGCTCTAGTCGCCGGGCTGGTAGCCCAAACGTCTGCCGGCGTTGTCGAAATAATTTGCGCCGCCATTCGCTTTCGGCACGATATAGCCGAGGCGATTGCCGTTCCTATCATAGATGCCGTTGGCGTTATTGTAATTGTTGATGCTGTTTTGGAAATTTTGCGGACTGTTGTTCCAGTTCAGTGGACTGTTCTCCCAATTTTGCGAGCTGTTGTCCCAGTTGTTAGGACTATTCCGCCAGTTTTGTGGGCTGTTCGCCCAATTCTGCGAACTATATTGAGCGAAGCCGTCGGTGTACACGAAAGTCATTGACGCAATCGTGCACACGTACAGGGCGGACTTAAGCCATCTCTTCATCACCGATCTCCTAGAATTGTGAAGAAAATCTGTGTGCGTTCTTAAGGCTACCGAGCCTACTAACAGTTCGACCTTACGATCGCGTGGAGCTAATTCTAATTATTTTGCGATAACTCACGAGGATCGGAACTGACCGAGGCAAGCGGATTATTCGGCTGCCTCAGCGATGAGATCGCCACGCAATGCAGCGATGATCGTACGGAACTCCGCGTGCATGCGTTTGAAACGCATGAGGCGGAGCGCAAGGCGCAGCTCGCGCAAGACTTCGAGTGAGAGCCGGTTGCCATAGCCGAGGGCGCTCGCGATCTGGAATACCCTTCGTTCTTCGCGCCACCAGCGCTCGACTTTCGTGGTCGCCGAAGTGAGATGGCATACCGACAGCATTTCCGCTCGTGTACGAAAGCGTGCGCGCAGAGCGGGGTGGTGCGGACCCAGCCGGAACAGGCGCTCGACTCTCAGTTTGAAGTCGTTCACTGCGGCGGCATCGCCGAAGGCGGCTTCGATTTGCGCCAAGGCGCGATCCATTGCGGAGCCGGTGGCTGAACGATGCGCCGCCGCGGCGCGCAAGCGCTCAGCCTCACGCGCGGCACGTGGCCGGTATGGCATTGTCCCAGAGCCCCAAATTGCGAAAAGACGTCGACCGCGGATGTAACCTAAACAGTGACAACCGTCAATATGCGTCACTAAAAAATTTACGAAACATCGGCGCGATAGCGCCCGGCTGAATGGGCGTGCACGCGACACAGAGCAGCGATAGGAAGGACCGAAAACCGCCTAAAATAGCTTGAGGCAGCACAGAACCTTGCCGACGATCTCGAGCTCGGCGAGGGGGACCTCTTCGGTCGCGTGATTGGGATTGTCGGAAATGATTTTGACCCGCGTGGGCTTGGCTGAGCGCAACAATTGTAGGCGCTTGACGACGATGCCTTCGAAGGAATCGCGGATCGCATAAAGCCCGTCGGGTGAGGGGCTCTTGTGGCCGGTATCGACGACGACCCGTTCGCCGGACAGGACCGTCGGCGCCATGCTGTCACCATGGGTATCGAGCACCACAAGGCCCGAAGCCGAGGTGTGCAATTGGTCGCGAATAAAGCTCGGCGGGAAAACCCACCCCTCTGATTTGACGGGATCGGTGTGGCGGCCTTCCTTGCGCACTTCGCGGGCCGGCACACCGCCGCCGCCCAACCCGGCGCGCGTGTCGAGCTCGGGGATCTGGCCGGGAGCGGGGCCGATCGACTCCCCCGGCCCCTCATCGCGGAGCACATCGCTCGATTCGATATGGTCGCCGGTGCCCGGATAACGGCCCCACAGCAGGATCTGATCCGCCGTATAGCCGAGAGCGTTGACGAACGGCTTCAAGTGATCAAGCCGGAGCCTGATCAGGCCGTTCTCGAGTCGTGACAATTGCTGTTTGGAAACACCGGACTTCCGCACCAGTTCGCTGCGGCTCATGCCGCGCGCCTCGCGCGCGTGAAAGAGGCCGGTATGCTGCTGCTTGGTCTGTTTTGCGCGCCGTGCCATCGGCTAATCCTGCGGCTACATCCGTCACGTCCAATGATCCCATTGTCACGGATTCGGTGCACGGGGCCTAGTGTCTAAAACGGTGACTTGACGACGGCGTTGTCACCGCTTATGTGACGATTCCAGGCTGAATTGGACGCTGGAATGACACGGGGATCGCTGATGCGAACGGATTTTTGGACCAAAGAACGTATCGCCACGCTCAAACGATTGTGGGCGCAAGGCAAATCCGCAGGTGCGATCGCCAAAATGCTTGGCGGCGTTTCGCGTGCGGCGGTGCTCGGCAAGATCTTTCGTCTGCGGCTCGGGGCAGCCGAGAAGTCCGCGAAGAAGACACGAGAAAAGGCCAAAGCCGCCGATCAAAAGCGTCATCGAATTCCGCAGCAGGATCAGCCGGCGCGCCGCCGCGGCGTGGCGCCGGAGATCGCGGCGAAGGCATCAGGACCGTCAGGGCGCAAGTCGCTTCTCGAACTCACGAACAAGTGCTGCCGCTGGCCGCATGGCCAGCCGGGCACCAAGAATTTCTTTTTCTGCGGCGCATCCGGCGCTGATCTTGAAAACGGTCTGCCGTACTGCCCGCAGCACATGCGGCGCGCCTATGTCGTTCCGCCGGAAAATACCGGAACGACCCGACCCGCCACGTCTCTTACGCCGTGGCGCGTCGTCTCCAGGGCGGCGTGACGGACCGGCGGTGCATCATGACATCACGCCACCGGTCGCGAAGCTCCGATCAGCATAGCAATCAAGGTAGGTTCAGTCTTGTCGAACATGCCGAGGAAGCAGCCCGCGCCGAACTGCGCGGCAACCGCCTCGGCATTCTCGGCGCGATCGGCGAGGCCGGCCCGGCGACGCTATCGCGGAACAGAATCGTTCCGGATCGCTGGTCTTTCCTTCACGTCATGGACCGCATGGAGGAAGCGTTTCGCGTGCTGTCGCGGCTGCCGATGCCGACGCGGCCGCGGGGCTATGTCAATTCGATGCCGACCTATATTTACGACCGCGCCGATCTCAATGCGCAGCTCGAGGCCGAGGAACTCGAGCACATGGCGCGGATCCGGAATTGCGTGAGAGTCCGGCCATCACCGGCCGAGGTCGAAAGAATGGAGGAGGCGCTGTATTGGCCCTCCGCTTATCTGAACGGGCGTGAGTTTCATCATTTGGCGCGTGCGGTGAATCTCGGCTCGTTATGGGCTGCGCTCGACGTCGATATCGACAAGGCCGTGAAGCGCATCAAAATCACGCGGCGCACCTTCAATGCACGAACGCTGCAAGGCTTCCGTATCATCGCCCAGGAACTGGTTCGCCATCGCGTGGTGGTCCGCTAGCGCACGGGCGGCTAGTCGCGCGTAACTGCACTCCTCCCGGAGGAAATCATCATGAATGCCTTGATCGCGGCTTATCGCGAAGGATTGGCGTTTGCTGCCGTGGCCGTCACTGCCCGTGCCGACGGGTTGTGCATTAAGACGATGGCGCAAGACGGTACGCTTGGCCCAAGCGAAAGCCTTGTTGCGCGCTGGTGGTGCCGGCGCGCAGCGGAGGCCGAATGCCTCGCCGACAGCGCGGCGCGATCGTTTCGGCGCTTACGACAAAAGTCATCCGATGAATCTTCGCTGGCCTGTGAATCGGTCACGCGCGCTGCGCATCGGCTGGCGCTTCAAATTCGCAGCGATGCCGACATCGATGAGGAGGCGACACATGCGATCGCGCGGCTTGATCAGGAGATCGAGACGCAAATGCGATCCGGTGCGCTGAAATCCGTCAATCAATCTTATCGGCAATATCGGCTCGAAGCATCGAGCCGCGGCGAGCGCGTGTTGCCTTACGTGAAATGGATGGACGGCTACAAGGTCAAGCTCATGCGCGAGATCGCTGCCAATATGCGCTATCTGTGAACGCGCATCCGATCCCCGAGGTCGAGTCCCGCTTACGAGTTCGCCCGATGTCCGGTTATCGGAGAGAAGCGGTTATGCCGCGGCGGCGGCCACCATGTTTAACCCGCTGAAGACATCGGCGACCACGGATCGACTGGCCGACGCCGGTCGCAGCCGCCAGTAACCGCCAGGGGCCTGGCCGTTCTGGACGAGGTCCTCGCGGGCATCATGCCTGGCTCGCAGGAGTGGAGGGGCTCGAATCCCCAGGCGGCTGATATTAGACCCAATATGAGTATCCAGAATGAAGCCCCCACGGCCGACGGCCTTTTGAGTGTTCGCGGGGAGAGTCGGCCGGTTCACCGCGGGTTGGTCTTCACCATCGTCGCACTCGCGTTGCTGATGATGTCGATCGACTCGACAGTCGTTGCGACGGCATTGCACTCCTTGCGAACTGGGTTGCAGACATCGATCGACTGGGCCGGGTGGACCATCACGGCGTATTCGCTCGGATTTGTGGTCATTCTGCCGGTCACCGGGAAACTCAGCGAACAGTACGGCTGCCGCAGGGTATTCCTCGGCTCCGTCATCGCCTTCACCGTAGCCTCACTGTGCTGCGGGCTGGCCGACAATATTTATGTGCTCGTTGCGTTGCGAGCACTGCAAGCGGCGGGTGGAGCGGGCTTTACACCCTCAGCAACCAAGATCATCGTGGATCACTTCGGCGACGCGCGCGATCGCGCGGTCAGCTTGTTCGGCAGTATCTTCTCGATCGGTACGATGATCGGCCCCATATTCGGCGGCCTGTTCGTGACGTACTGGACTTGGCGCGGCATCTTTTTGGTCAACGTGCCAATCGGCGCGGTGGTTATTGTGCTGGCGCTGCGCTATGTGCCTCGGGATCGACCACGGACAGAAGATACGTACTCGAGAATGGATGCCGCCGGTATGGCGCTGCTCGGGAGCGGTCTGCTCTGCGGCATGCTCGCTATCGAGTATTTGGCCGAAAAGGGTGTGCATGCATGGTCGCCCTTGTTCGTGATCCTGATGGGGGTCGCAATTGTCGCGCTATGGATATTCTTTCGTCACATCAACCGTTCGGCGTATCCGTTCATAGCTCCGCGCCTGATCAGTGGACCAGGCTTCGGCGCGGTCAATCTGGTTAATGGACTTTACGGGGGCGTCACCGCGGGCGTAATAGCGCTGGTCCCGCTATACGCAACGAACCGCTTCGGCATCAGCGCTCTCGACTCCGGTACATTGCTTACCGCGCAAGGGGCCGCCGCCATCTTGTTCTCAATCGCCGCTGCGTTCGCCTTGCGGCGCACGGGTTACCGGCCGCCGCTGTATGTTGGGGGCGTCGCTATCGTAGCTGGGATGCTGCTGCTGAGCCTTAGCCCAGTCGCTGGTATATCACCGTATGCGTGGCTCGCCGGTTCTGCCTTCCTTATCGGAGTCGGCCGCGGGGCGAACAACCCGGCCAGCCGCAATGCGGGACTGCAACTGGCACCCGAGCACTCTTCGACGCTTGCCGCGCTACGGACGATGTGCATGTCTACCGGGACAATCATCACAATCTCGATAGCCACTGCGATTCTCGCCACGTCCCACGACCCCGGCCACATCCAAGCTTGGCTCTTCGCGGCGGCAGCCGCGCTGCTCGTGGTGGCGTTCCCGTTGATCGCCCGCATACCGGAGCACCGCGGTTCGTGGTAGCGGCAAAATCTCCGATGGCGGCCAAAATCTCCAGTCGCAGCCAAAATCTCCAATGGCAGCCAAAATCGGCCAGTGACTAATCGGCGAACCTGCTCGCGGCAATATGTGCGACCGGGATTGAGAGATCGGCAACATCGCGTTTCCCAGGAGCGATTGTACGTCCCTCGGGTCGCCTTTTGGCACGTTGCTGACCTCAACACGCCGGTCAGTTGATGTCCGTGATTACAGCCAAAGCAGACATAATCGGGCTGGCGGCCGAAGTCGCCGAGTGGATCCAAAGCGGACGTTACGCAACGTGACCGATGCCGGATTGCCCCAATACCGTGCGGACGCATGACAAGCCCCAAAGATTCGCCAAACCTGGTCACTTCCAAAAACGGACATTAGGCTCGTGGCGGGCAAGGGTCGTCAGTGCGCCACTTGGGCCACCGCCCGCTGAATGAAATACATCAGCCACAGCGACAGCAGCGTCGTCGCGACGATGACGTAGCCCAGCCAATCGAAGTGCTCCAAGCTGCCGTCGGCGGCCTGCACGACCACCATGCCGGCGACGACCGACGCCACGCCGCCCGCCATTTGTTGCATCGACGCGTTGATCGCGTTGAACGAGCCGCGCTTCGCCGGCTCCGGGATCGCCGACATCAGCGCTTGCGACGGGATCATCCGTGAAAATATGCCGACGAACATCAGCACGCTGACGGCGACGACGACAAACAGCGAGACATGACCGAGATGGGTGTAGATCAGCACCATGACGATCGATAAGGCGCAGCCGAAGATGAAGGTGTTGAACTTGCCGAAGGCGTCGCTCGCGCGCCCGACCAGCGGGCCGGTCACGATCGTGAACAAGCCGGACGCGAAATAAACCGTCGGCAGCTCGGCGAGCGGAATGCCGAGATTGTTCACCGTATAGACGCTGCCGAACGGCATGATCATGTAGCCGCCGGTGACCAGCAGCGTCGTCGTGGCGAACGCGAGCAGATGTTTCGGCACCACGATGGTGTCGATCAGATGCGCCCACGGGCTGCTCTCTTGCTTGAGCAGGAGATGCCCGGACACCGGCCTCATGAACAATACGATGACCAAGCCGACCGGGCTCGCGATCAAAATGAGCGCCAGGAAGGCAACGTGCCAGTTCCATAGATTGGCGAGGTAAATCCCGGCCGGCACGCCCAAGACCTGGCTCGCGGAAAACGCGGTCTGCACCACGCCCATCACGCGGCCGCGCATCTGCAACGGGAACAGGTCCGTCGCGATCGCCAGCACGATGGAGCCGATGACGCCGCCGAACACGCCGGTCACGATGCGCGCGAACAGCAGGGCCGGATAATTGGGCGCGAGCGCGCACAGCGCCGTTCCCACGATGAAACCGGCATAGAAGAACAGCAAGAAGCGCTTCCTATCGAACTTGTCGGCGAAACCG
>DATAQN010000202.1:0-11638 GCA_036264635.1 Xanthobacteraceae bacterium
AACATTGATAGTTATAGAAGCCTTCATCCGCGAACTTCGGACAATGTACGAACGGACATACGGGAGGATGGAGCCCGACTATCCAGGCGTCATCAGCTTCGTTGGCCAGCTTGCTCTTGAAAATATCGCGACCAGCGATGCCGCATATCACGATGTCAATCATACTATCATGGTCACGCTTGTTGGGCAGGAAATTCTGCGCGGCCGGCACATCAGCGTCGGCGGCGTGACCCCGCACGACTGGCTCTATTTCATCATCGCACTCCTATGTCACGACATCGGGTATGTGCGAGGAATCTGTCGAGGTGACGGGAACGGCTCCTACGTGATCAACTTGGCCGGTGACAAGGTGACGCTCCCGGAGGGCGCCACAGACGCGTCAATGGCGCCGTATCATGTCGCCCGGTCCCAGCTGTTTGTGCGCGAACGTTCGGCGAAGGCCCTCATCCATCTGGACACCGCAGCGATCGAAGCCAACATAGAACACACGCGATTCCCGGTTCCCGAGGACGAACAACACGACTCGACTGACGATTTTCCGGGCCTCGTGCGGGCGGCGGATCTCATCGGTCAACTCGCTGATATCAATTATCTGCGAAAGCAGGCTGCCCTGTTTAACGAGTTTCGCGAGACGGGAATGAGCAATAAACTGAAATACAAGAGCGTCGCTGATCTGCGAGCCAACTATCCGGATTTTTTCTGGAAAACGGTCCGGCCTTATATCGGAGACGCCTTACGCTACCTTCGAGTCACGCAGGAGGGCCAACAGTGGATTGCCAATCTCTATGCAAACGTGTTCTCGATGGAGCATAGGGGCCAGCTTAGTTAGGTGAGTCTCACAAATTAGCGCGGATATTTATAGTCCGCGCCGGACTGCGTCCATTCGCCGAGGAATGTCGCGCGCGTTGCATCGTCTGCCCAACAGCACACAGGTTATGGCGCGGCGATACTGCACAATACATCGATCGAATATTTTCCCGCACCAGTGATGTACAACAGCAAGAAGCCTCCCATGATGCTGAGATTTTTGTAAAAGGCATCCATGCTGTCGACCTGATCCGCGCATGCCATTGTCCAATAGCGATGCCCAATAAGCGCAGTTCCCAGCGTGTACAGAAACAAAAGTAAAGACAAAGGACGCGTAAACGCGCCAACGGCGACCGCGAATGCAACCGGAAGCTCCATAAAGGTCGCTACGACGGCGGCCAGGACTGGCGTCGGAACGCCGAGCTGCACCATTTGACTTACCGTGCCCGAATAGTCCCTCAGCTTTCTCCAGCCGAAAATCAGAAATAGCGTCGTAAGAAGAAGGCGGGCCGCAAGAATGAGCTCATCGTTGATGTCGTTCATTGTAACGCGACCCTTGCGGCCCGGTCCTCTTCGGACCGGAAAGACTCATCCACCACATCGTCGTGACCATCATGGTGGGCCACTCGTGATGCCGGCGGTTAGCCGGCCTGCCGCGGCATCCGAGAACGATAACCGGCAAGAACGGGATGTCACGCGACGTGCTTATTCATCAGCCCGAGGATCAGGGCGTCGAGGCTGTACGGCCCGGCGCCGGCCGAGACGACTATGATCAACATAAAAGCGTAAAGCGTCTCCGGTAAATAGAGCCAATCGTCGATGCGATCCGCTTCATCGATCGGCTTGTAGAGCTTGAGTCGCGGCCGCCCGGACGTGACGATGGCGACGACGATGATGACAAGCAGGCCAAGCGCTGCGAGCGGCGCAAAGAGCCCGATAAGGACGCCGCCGCCGGCGGCGAACTCGACTATCGGCACCCACCATTGATTGAAACCCAGCGCCGGAACGCCGAGCCCCTTGAGTTCATCAGCAAATAAACGGTGACGGTCTGCGTTGAACAGCTTGTGATACCCCGACAGCATAAAGAATGCCCCGACCGCGATCCGATTCAGGGTGAGCGCGAGGTCGGTCCATCCGACACCAACGAACAGTAGATGATTTATCATGATCGTCGATCTCCGGACGGCTGCGGGGCAATCGGATTCGCGGAAGCCACCTACTTGGTGGCTTCAATTTCATAGCGAACTTTTCAACGCATTGGCTCGACCCATTGAGCGCGCGAGGGCCCCGGCTCGAAAGGATCGCCGAAGTACTGGGTCTCGCGAGCGACCTTCCCGTCTGTGAATTCCATGATGCTCACCGTGTAAGACGGCAAGCCGTCGTATGTAAGGACGAATTCAGTGACCCAAAGGCCGGCAGCACCGAGTATGCGTCGCACCGTAAAGCGCTTCTTGTTCGGCTGCGCAAAACGAGACGCTTGAATATTGCGTCGACCGCGGATCCGCTCCCCGGACTGCGGGTACTCGAGCACTGCATCGTCGCGGTAAATCTCGTGCTCCGCCTCGAAATCGTTCGCATCTGAAGCCGCCCAGTGACGATCCAAAGCCGCTCGAATGGTCTGGTCTTCATCCATGGTCTTCTCTCTCTCTAAGCGATCACCGCTCCGCTTCCGCGCGCAGCTTGAAGCGCTGGATCTTGCCGGTGGCGGTCTTCGGCAGTTCGCTGCGGAACTCGATCCAGCGCGGGTATTTATAGACGGCGAGCTTCTGCCGGCATTCGTCCTGGAGCCGTTGCGCAAATTCGGCGCAGGCGAGGCTCGGCGTCTTCAGCACCACGAAGGCCTTCGGCTTGATCAGCGCATCGGTGTCCGGCCAGCCGACCACGGCGGCTTCGAGCACGTCCGGATGGCTTTGCAGCACGCCCTCCACCTCGAAGGGCGAGACATACATGCCGGAGACTTTCAGCATGTCGTCGCGCCGGCCGCAGTAGACGTAATAGCCGTCATCGTCTTCGACATATTTGTCGCCGGAGCGCGTCCATTCGCCCAGGAAGGTCGCGCGCGACTGCTCGCGATTGTTCCAATACATCATCGCGCTGGTCGGGCCGCGCACCTGCAATTCGCCCATCTCGCCACGGCTCTCGATGATCTCACCGTCGTCATCGACCAGCCTGATCTCATAGCCCGGCACCGGCTTGCCCGTGGTGCCGTATTTCACTTCGCCCACACGGTTGCTGAGGAAGATGTGCAGCATCTCGGTCGAGCCGAGGCCGTCGAGAATGTCGGCGCCGTAGCGCTCGCTCCAGCGCCGGCCGATATCGGAGGGCAGCGCCTCGCCGGCCGAGACGCAGCGCCGCAGCTTGACCTCGCCGCGCTGCGACGCCGCGGCGCTCGCCAGAAACGCGGCATAGAACGTCGGCACGGCGTAGAACACGCTGACCTGATGCTTTCTCAGGATGCCGGCGACCAGATCCGGCGTCGGCCGGTCGCGCAACAGAACCGTGGTGGCGCCCGCCGACATCGGAAAAGTCAGCGCATTGCCAAGCCCATAGGCGAAGAACAGTTTTGCCACCGAATAGCAGATGTCGTTCTCGGTGAGGCCGAGGATCGGTCCGGCATAAAGATCGTCGGTGAGTTTCAGATCGGCATGCGTATGCACCGCGCCTTTGGGCCGGCCGGTCGAACCCGACGTGTAGAGCCAAAAACACATGTCGTCGCGCGTGGTCGGTGCCGTCACCGGCTTGGTGCTCGCTTGTGCCAACAGATCGTCGAGGCGCGGCTTGTCGTGCGAAGGCGCGCCGGCAACGATGATGTGCTCGAGATCCTCGGACTCGCGGATCGCCTTGCCGAATTTCGGCAGCAGGTCTTCCACGACGACCAATAGCCGCGCGCGGCTGTCGCGCAGCATGAAACAATAGTCGTCTTCGGTCATCAGCGTATTGACCGGGACCGCGACCACGCCTGCTTTGATCGCGCCAAGAAACACCGTCGGCCAGTTGATGGTGTCGAACAGGCACATCAGCATGCGCTCTTCGCGGCGGATATGCAGCGAGCGCAGCACATGGCCGAAGCGTTCGACGCGCTCGGCGAGTTCGCCATAGGTGGTGCTGCCGCGATGATCGATGAAGGCGATCTTGCCGGCGCGGCCGGCATCGAGATTGCGTCTGAGAATGTCGGCGGCGAAATTGTAGTCGCGCGGGATGGCTGATGCGCCGAAGCTTGCGCTGGGCTGAGCGACACTCATCGCGGCGTGTTTCCTCGACGGGTTCCTCGATCATTGCGGGGGGCTGCGCGGGTTTCGCTGGTTTCGCCCACTGGCGGCCCACCACCCCTGCATTATGCCGACCCAAAAATTCTCCGGCAATGGCGCAAGTCCAATGGCGCAAGTCTCCAATGGCGCAAGTCTCCAATGGCGCAAGTCAATGTCGCGAAAGTGCAGAGCAGACCGCCCTGTCATCAGTGCGAAATTGCGCTATGACATTACCGCCAAATATGGCCGCCAAAGAGCCCTCCTGCCGGAGCCCGCCGCAATGATTCTCAGTCGTGACCGCATCCTCACCACCCATGTCGGCAGCCTGCCGCGCAACGGGACCTTGAGCGACCTTCTGATCGTCCAGGAGGAAGGCAAGAGCTACGACGAAAGACTAATGGCGGCCGAGATGGATAAGGCGGTCCGCCATGTCGTGCAAAAGCAGCTTGAAGCCGGCATCGATGTCGGCAATGACGGCGAGCAGCGCCGCATCGGCTTTCAGACTTACGTGCCGCAGCGCATGACCGGCTTCGGTGGCGTGTCGAAGCGCCGCCGCGGCAAGGAGTTCGAGGAATTTCCCGAACTGCTTGCCTATTTGATGCGGCGTTTTCCCAATCCGCCGAAGAGCCAGCAGGGCGCCCCGGAGGCGCAAGGCGAGATCCACTACAAGGACCTCAAGCCGATCCAGGACGAGACGTCAGGCTTCAACAAGATCGCCGACGAGCTGCACGCCTTTTCCGAGCGCTTCATGACCGCGCCGTCGCCCGGCATCATTTCGACGACCATGCTGAACGCCCATTACGACACGCATGACGCTTATCTCGATGCGCTCGCGCGCGAGATGAAGAACGAATATCACACCATCCACAAAGCCGGCATCGTGCTGCAGATCGACGCGCCGGATTTGGCGATGGACCGCACCATGATGTACCGCGATCTTTCTGAGGCGGATTTCGTCAGGCGCTGCGAGCGCCATGTCGAGGCGATCAACAAAGGCATCGAGGGCATTCCGAAAGACCGCGTGCGGCTACATATTTGTTACGGCAATTGGGAAGGCCCGCATATCCACGACATCGCGCTGGAAAAGATTCTGCCGGCGCTCTATCAGGCCAAGGTCGGCGCGCTGTCGATCGAGTTCTCCAATCCGCGCCACGCCCACGAATATTCCGCGCTCAAGCGCGTGCCGTTCCCGAAAGACATGATCCTCATTCCGGGCGTGGTCGAGACCACATCGAATTTCGTCGAGCATCCCGAAGTGGTGGCGCGAAGGATCGAGGAGGCCGTCGCGACGGTCGGCGACCGCGAGCGCGTCGTTGCCTCGAGCGACTGCGGCTTCGGCACCTTCACCCGGCGCGAATGGGTCATCGAGCCGGCGGTGTGGCTCAAGCTCAAGGCGATCCGCGCCGGCGCCGATATCGCTTCCGCCCGGCTTTGGGGTAAAAAGAGCGCCGCGTAACCCGACCTAGGACAGGAACACAACAGTGATCGATCTTTATACCTGGACCACGCCGAACGGCCGCAAGGCCTCCATCGCGCTCGAGGAATTCGGCCTGCCTTACACCGTGCATCCGGTCGACATTTCGAAGGACGAGCAGTTCAAGCCGGAGTTCCTCAAGATCAGCCCCAACAATCGCATTCCGGCGATCGTCGATCGTGACAACGGCATGAGCCTGATGGAATCGGGCGCGATCCTGATCTATCTCGCCGACAAGACCGGCAAGCTGCTGCCGAAGTCAGGCGAGGGCCGTTACCACACCATCGAATGGCTGATGTGGCAGATGGGCGGACCCGGCCCGATGTTCGGCCAGGTGCATCACTTCACTAAATACAATCCGGGCAAGGCACCGTATGCGGAGGAGCGCTATCTGAAAGAAGCGCACCGGCTCTATGGCGTGCTCGACAAGCGGCTCGCAGAGCATGAATACTTGGCCGATGAATATTCGATCGCCGATATCGCGCTGTGGCCCTGGGTGTCGCGCTTCGAGTGGCAGACCGTGGATCTGAACAAATATCCGAACGTGAAGCGCTGGTATGTCGCGATCGCCAATCGGCCCGCGGTGCAGAAGGGCTACAAAGTGCCCAAGGATACGGGCCCGATCCCGATGCCGTAAGGCGGTTCAATAGCCTGAACCGAGTCAACAAAGCCGTAATTTAGGTTACAATGGGCGCGACGAGGTCATCGCCCCGCATCCTTCGAGGCTCGCTTCGCCCGCACCTCAGGATGACGAAGAGAACCCAGGGAGTTTGCTATGGACGACATCACCAAGCGTGATCCGATCAAGATCACCGCCGAAGACATCAACCCGCGCTACAATTGGGGCCGCCACCTGCCGGTGCTCGGCACCATGGGCGTCGACTTCGAGGAACGCGTCGATTACCGGCGCTTGCATCGCTACCGGCTCGGCCGCGCCCAGGCGGCACTGGAAGCCTCCGATCTCGGCGCGCTGTTGCTCTTCGACGACAACAATATCCGCTACGTCACTTCGACCAAGATCGGCGAATGGGCGCGCGACAAGCTTTCGCGCTTTGCGCTATTGGTGCGCGGCGGTGATCCCATCCTGTGGGATTTCGGCTCGGCGGCCGTGCATCACAAGCTCTATTCGCCGTGGCTGAAGCCTGAGAATTGCAAGGCGGGCCTTGTCGGCCTGCGCGGCACTGTCGATCCGGCCTTCGGGTTGATGAAGCGCCATGCCGAGGAAATGGCCGCGATCCTGCGCGACGCCGGCGTCGCCAAAATGCCGATCGGCGTCGACATCATCGAGCCGCCGATGATGTTCGAGCTGGAAAAAGCCGGCCTCAAGATCAAAGACGGCCAGCAGGTCATGCTCAGCGCGCGTGAGGTGAAATCCTCCGACGAGATCGCGCTGCTCAACCGCGCCGCCGCCATGGTCGACGGCGCCTATGACCTGATCAACGAGAAGCTCCGCCCCGGTATACGCGAGAACGACATCGTCGCCGAGGTGAACAAGTTCCTCTACACCCACGGCTCCGACGACGTCGAAGCGGTCAACGCGATCTCCGGCGAGCGCTGCTCGCCGCATCCGCACAATTTCACCGACCGCATGATCCGCCCCGGCGACCAGGCCTTCTTCGACATCCTGCAGTCGTTCATGGGCTATCGCACCTGCTACTACCGCACCTTCAATGTCGTGCGCGCCACCGACGATCAGCGCGACGCCTACAAGACGGCGCGCGAATGGCTCGACAATGCCATCGCCCGCATCAAGCCCGGCGCCTCCACCGCGCATATCTGCGAAGTGTTCCCGAAAGCGAATGAATTCGGCTTCCCCGACGAAATGTCGGCCTTCGGGTTGCAATTCGCCCACGGGCTCGGCCTGAACCTGCACGAGCGCCCGATCATCTCGCGCGTAGTGTCGATGGATCATCCGACCGAGATCAAGGAAGGCATGGTCTTCGCCATCGAGACCTATTGCCCGGCGAAGGACGGCTACTCCGCCGCCCGCATCGAGGAAGAAGTCGTCGTCACCGACAAAGGCTGCACGCTGATCTCGCTGTTCCCGGCCGAAGACCTGCCGATTTCGGCGAAGTATTGATCGATCGTCATTGCGAGCAGAGCGAAGCAATCCAGGCGTCGTCGCCGTTCTGGATTGCTTCGTCGCAATGACGAGTCACTATACGCCGCACCAAACAAAAACGGCCGAGCATTGCTCGGCCGTTTTCAGTTTCGAGGAAGCTATGGGTCTTATTGCCAATTAAACTTGTAGCGCACTCCGGACATCACGGTCTGCACATGCGGCTCGAGCTTCAAGCTGACCGGCGTGCCGAAAACAGCGGTCGAGCCTGTGACCGGCAAGGTCGCGTTGTTATAGCCGTAGTAGCGATATTCGGTGTTGAAGAACAATCCCGGAATGGATTGCACCTGCGTTTCGATGCCGCCGCCGGTGAACCAGCCGCCATAATTGTGCGATGACGTCGACATCGGCAGGCCGCCGATCGACTGCAGCGTCATGCCGTCAAAATGCGCTTGGCTGTAACCGGCGGAGAAATATGAAAGGATCTGCGGCGTCGGCAGCCAGCCGATGCGCCCGCCGACATCCCAGAAGGATTTCTCTTTCTCGACCCCGGTCATCGTCGTGAAGGGGGCGAATGCCGCCTGGAAATTCGACGTGCCGCTCAGGTCGCCGCCATTCCAGTCGGCGAAGGCGCCGGCCACTAGATTGAAGTTCCAGACCGCGAATTGATAATCAAAGCCGGCAATGGCCTCACCGAGCCAGCCCCTGCCGCCATTGTTGGTCGTTCCTTGAATTCCCGAGGGAACAATCACGGTAGAATTCGTGTCCCACATGCCGTAGCCGAAGGCGCCGCCCACGTAGAAACCGGTCCACGTGTAGGGAACGGCTGCCGGGGCCACCACGGCCGGCGCTGGCATGGGCCGCGGAAGATCGGCGGCGTTCGCCGCGCCGACCAAAGCAAATAGAGCCGCACCGCTAAGAAGAAACTTTTTCATCCCCGTCTCCCGTCGCATCCGTGTCCAATATACAGGCCTTTGGCGCGCAATGCTTGGGAACAAACGCCCTAGCCGGTCTTTTGGCCGACCCATCTGCCGGAATTTGTCCGCCTGTGGATTCGCCGCCACACCCCGCGCGGTATTAAACTACTGAAATTCATGATCTTTTCACCATAATGCCGCATTCGAGCCGTGATCGCGCCGCGCCGAGCTAGCGCAGCCGCTCGGTAACGAGAACTGAACGAAACTGGTCTTGCCGAGCCTGCTCGGAACAAATCCAAGCACGCGATTCGGTCAGGCGCGGCGCGAGGGTCACGTCATGGCCGGACTTGTTCCGGCCATCTCGATTCCATGGGCAATGCCTTGCCGTGTCTAGCGGGATGCCCGGGACAAGTCCGGGCATGACGAGCCGGTGACTTCCCCCTAGTGCGAAAGATCTGCACTCGCGCTGCGCAGCGCGTCCAGCCGCGCTTCCATCTCGCGCTTCAGATTGTATTGCGGATTGCCGAACGACTTGTTGCGCGCGGCGATGAAGTCGCGCTGCTCCTGGCGCAGCTGCGTCAGCGCCTTGCCATTGTGCGAAGCGAGTGCCGCCTTGTAGGCGGTGCCGATCTCGCGATCGAGCCGCGCCAGATCGGGATCGGAGCAGATGGCTTTCTCGACGGCGCGGCTCGCATTGCGGCAGTCGAAGGTCGGCAACACGACGGCGGAATTGTCGCCGCCGGAGGCAAGCCGCCGGTCGCGTTTCTGCCGCGCGTCGGCGAGGTTTTCGGCGGTGAGGTCGGAGTGTGGATCGATGCGTAGCGCCGCTTCATAGTCGGCGATGGCGCGGTCGAGATCGCCCTTCTTGTCATAGGCGGCGCCGCGATTGTTGTAGGCGAGTACGAAGCCCGGATTGAGCGCGATGGCGCGATCATAATCGGCGATGGCGCGGTCAGGATCGCCTTTGTGATAATAGGAATCGCCGCGATTGGTCAGAAAGTTGGCCTGCGGCCTGATCCGGATCGCCTCGTTATAGTCGGCGATGGCGCGGTCGTAGTCGCCGTTCGCCGCATAATCCAGGCCGCGATTGTCGAAGAATTCCGGGTGCGACGGATCGAGCTTGATCGCCGCGGTCTCGTCGGTGATGGCCTGGTCGGTGCGGCCGAGCTTCTTATAGGCCGCGCCGCGATTGGTGTAAGCGCGCGCATTCTTCGGATCGAGCTTGATAGCTTGGTTCAGATCCGTAATCGCGGTCTGGTATTCGCCTTTGGAATAATAGGCGGCGCCGCGATCCATATAGGCGAGCGAGTCGTTGGGGCTCAGCCGCACCGCCTCGTTGTAATCGGCGATGGCGCGATCGTACTGTTTGTTGTCGAAGAAAACGTCGCCGCGCTTCTCGAAGGCCTGCGCATCGTTGGGATCGAGACGCACCGCTTCGTTGGCGTCAGGCAGCGCTTTGTCGAGCCGGCCCATGGTCCGATAGGTGTTCGAGCGCTCGCGGAATGCGCGCTCATTGGCGGGATCGAGTGCGACGGCGCGATCGAAATCGGCGAGCGCGAGCTGCGTCCTGTCGATATACCAATAGACCGTGCCGCGATTGACCAAAGCCGCGGCCTGCGCCGCCGGCTGGTCGTTGAGCGTGTCGATCAGGTCGCCGCAGGCCCTGATCCGGCGCTGCGGCGGATAAGCGTCGTCGTCGGTCGAGGCGCAGATGTCGGCATTGGTCGCTTCGGCATGAGCCGCGGAAACCGCCGCAATTGATGAAACGCCACCGACCAAGCAGGCCGCCAAAAGCGGAACCGTGCGGCGCATGAAAGCCTCCTAAAGCATGATTCGGAAAAGCATGCCCTTGGACTTGATCCGAGGGGGGTGCCGGTTTTCCGAAATGATCATGCGCAAAATAAAAGATAGAGCGGGACCCAGATTCAACCAAAAACCATCCCGCTCTGCGAAAGCGTGATTATAGCGGCTGCGGAGAGATCGGCTGTCCTCTTAGTCGCTACGGGGCTCGAAAAGGTTTCTCGGCTGCGGTAAGTCCTTGGCGGGGCGGAAAAACCAGTGACGGGCCATGCGGCCCAATTCCGTGAAAGCGAGACTGAACATGGCTTCCGATGCGTTGCCCAAAATCGCTATCGCCGAAACTTTAGCGCAAAAGATCTGCGCGCTCGACGCCGGGAAACTGCCGCAAGCCGTGCGCGAGAAGTGCGAACAGCTCCTCATCGATGTCGTCGGCCTCGCTGTCACGGCGCGTAACGAAGACTATGTGAAAGCCGTCCTCGCCGCGTGTGATGACGATGGCCCCTGCACCGCGATCGGCCATGATCGCACCTTGAGTGCGGCCGCGGCCGCGATCGTCAACGGCACCGCCATCCACGGTGAGGATTTCGACGACACATTCGAAGGCGGCCCGATCCACACCGGCGCGGTGGTCGTGCCGGCCGTGCTCGCAGCCTGCGAGCGGCACAATCTGACCGGCGAGGCGGCGTTGCTCGGCATCGCCGTCGGCGTCGAGACGATGTGCCGGTTGAGCACGGTGGCGCCGACGCTCACCCACAAAGCCGGTTTTCATCCGACGGCAGTGTTCGGCGCAGTCGGCGCCGCGGCCGGCGTCGGCGCCGCGCTGAAACTTACCGAGTGGCAATTGGTCGATGCGCTCGGCACGGTCGGCTCGATGGCGTCCGGCATCATCGAATATCTCGCCGAAGGCGCCTGGACCAAGCGGCTGCATGCCGGCTGGGCGGCGCAATCGGGCATGCGCGCGGCACTACTCGGCCGCGCCGGCTTCCTGGGTCCGCGCACGGTGTTCGAAGGCGTGCACGGTTTCTTTCATGGCTTCGCCAATACGACCACCAAGGGCGATTACACGTTGATCGCCGATACGTTCGGCACGGAATGGGTCACCGAGACGCTCGCCTTCAAGCCCTATCCCTGCGGAACCATGACGCATCCCTATATCGATTGCGCGCGGCGGCTCGCCAAGCGCGTCAAGGCTGACGACATCAAAGACATCGTCTGCGAAGTCGGCGAAGGCACCGTGCATCGGCTGTGGGAGCCGCTCGCCGCCAAGCAGAAACCCGGCAATGGCTATGCCGGAAAATTCTCGACGCCTTATTGCATCGCCGCGGGCTTCGTG
>DATAQN010000242.1:0-7669 GCA_036264635.1 Xanthobacteraceae bacterium
CGAGGAACTGCACCGCGCCTTTGTCCAGTACCAGGTCATTTTCTTTCGCGATCAGAAGATCAGTTTTGATGATCAGATCAGGCTGGGCCAATATTTCGGGCCGCTCGGCTCCCATGTCGGCAAGTCCACGATCAGCAAGACGACCGAGAACCCCTATGTCCGGAAATTCCATTACGACGAGACCTCGAAGCAGATCTCCGGCGAGAATTTTCACAGCGACCAGTCCTGTGCCGCGATCCCGCCGCTCGGCAGCATTCTTTATAATCACACCGTGCCGCCCGATGGCGGCGGCGACACCATGTTCGCCAGCATGTATGCGGCCTATGACGCGCTGTCGCCGCGCATGAAGGCGTATCTGTCAGGGCTGACTGCGACCCATGACGGCACGCGCGTGTTCGGGCCCGGCACACCCGTCTCGGTCCATCCGGTGATCATCAAGCACCCGGTCACGGCCAAGAAAATCATTTACGTCAACACCGACTTCACCGCGAAGATCAACGAACTGCCGGCGCTCGAAAGCGAGCGCGTGCTGCGCTTTCTGATCGACCACTGCAACAAGCCGGAATGGACCTGCCGTTTCCGCTGGCGCGCGCATTCGATCGCGTTCTGGGACAACCGCTGCACGCACCACAAGGCGATCTGGGACTATTGGCCGAATGTGCGCTCGGGCTTTCGCATCCAGGTCGAAGGAACCGCGCCGCCGGAAGCGGGCTAGTACTCGGAATCATTGATGAGCGATACGGCGAGGCGGCGTTTCGCTCGCCGAACCCCCTCATCCTGTCCTTCTCCCCTCCGGGGAGAAGGGATGCTAGAGAGACCCCTGATAATGGGCCCCCCGCCTGTTTAGCGGTGCCCTGTATCGGGAGATCTTGAATGGCAAATGCTGAGTCGGATGCTAGCGGTACCGCGAATGTGGTGGTGATCGGCGCCGGACAGGCCGCCGCGCAGCTGGCGATCAGCCTGCGCTCGGGCGGCTTTGCCGGACCGATCATCGTCATCGGTGACGAGCCGTTCCTGCCGTATCAGCGTCCGCCGCTGTCGAAAAAATTCCTCGCCGAGGGTCCGCCGGCGGAATCGCTCTATCTGCGCCCGGCGCCGTTCTGGGCCGAACGCGGCATCGACTTTCAGCTTGGCGTGGCCGCTGCGGAAGTCGATCTGCGCGGGCGCAGTGTGTCGCTGGCCGACGGCCGCGAAATTGCCTTCCATAATCTGGTCTTCGCCACCGGCACCTGCGCGCGGCGTCTGCCGCTACCGGGTCTCGACCGCGACGGCGTATTCACGTTGCGCGCGATCGGCGACGTCAAGCGCCTGCGCCCGGCCTTGGACACAGCGCGGCGCATCGTCATTCTCGGCGGCGGCTATATCGGGCTGGAGACCGCATCGGTGATGCGCGGCGAACAGCGCGACGTCATCGTGCTCGAAGCCGAGGACCGGGTGCTCAAGCGCGTCACCGCGCCCGCCATCGCCAGCTTCTTTGACGGCATCCATCGCGAGCGTGGCGTCGATATCCGCACCGGCGCCCGGGTCGCTGCCATCGGCGGCGAGGGGCGGGCACTGGTGCTGCGGTTGACCGACGGCGCGGACGTCGAAGCCGACGCCGTGCTGCTCGCCGCCGGCGCCAAAGCCAATGACGAGTTGGCGGCAGCCGCGGGCCTCGCTTGCCGCGAGGGCATTTTGACCGACGCCGTCGGACGCACCAGCGTGGAGCGTGTTTTCGCCATCGGTGACTGCGCGCGGTTTCCCAGCGCCCGTTACGGCCGGGAGATCCGCCTTGAATGCGTGCAGAATGCCATCGATCAGGCCAAGGCTACCGCGGCTGCGATTCTCGGCGCGCCGGCAAGCTACGATCCGGTGCCGTGGTTCTGGTCCGATCAATATGAGTTCAAGCTGCAGATCGCCGGCCTGTTCGACGGCCACGACGAGACCGCGCCAACCGCCGATCCCGCCAGCGCGCGTTTTTCCATCGAATATCGCAAGGACGGCCGGCTGATCGCGGTCGATTCCGTCAACGACGCCCGCGCTCACATGCTGGCGCGGCGGCGCATTGCCGAGGAAACCAAGGCCGCCGCCGAGCTCGGCGTGGCCTGACAAGGCAACCGACCAGTCTGGCACGAAAAATGCGAGCCGGCTTGTTTGCGATGCCGCACCCCGGCGGGGCACGGCATGCAACAAGCGTCGATGAAACGCATTTTTCGATTCCAGCGATAAGGGAGACCGCAGATGAAACGTTCCGATCTCACCGAGAAGCTCCTCGACATCAAGCGGGCCAAGGGCTGGACCTGGAAACACATCTGCGAAGAGATCGGCGGCATGTCGCCGGTCCTGATCACTGGCTCCGTGCTCGGCCAGATGAAAATGACCAAGCCGCAGGCCGCCAAGGCCGCCGAATTGTTCGGGCTGACTAAAAGCGAGGAAGCTCTCCTCAACGAGGTGCCGACCCGCGGCACGCCGATGCCGCCGACCGATCCATTGATCTACCGCTTCTACGAGCTCGTCATGGTCAACGGCCCGGCCCTGAAAGTGCTGATCGAGGAAGAATTCGGCGACGGCATCATGTCGGCCATCGACTTCGACATCGCCATGGAGCGCCAGCCCGATCCCAAGGGCGACCGCGTGCGCCTGTCGATGTCCGGCAAATTCCTGCCGTACAAATATTACGGCGCGACGGGCAACGCCCAGGCTTATGGCTATAAGGAAGAGTGAACGAAGCCCGCCGCGCATACTCGTCATTGCGAGGAGCGAAGCAACGAAGCAATCCAGCGCCGCGGCGCCAGTTTGGATTACTTCGCGGAGCCTGCCATCGGGCCGGCCACTTCGGGCCGGACCCGTTGGCTCGCAATGACGGCGAGGTTTGCTGACCTGAAATCCTCCCGCTCTAGGCCATGATCCGATCAAGCTGAATCGGATCATGGCCTAGTTTCTTCGTTGGAGCATGATCTTTCCGGAAAACCGGTTTCCACTTTTCCGGATCATGCTCTAAAGCTTAGAGCCGCCGTCGACATGGATCGTGTCGCCGGTAATCCAACGCGCATCGTGCGAAGCTAGGAAGGCAACGACATCGCCGATATCGTCGGGCTCCGCGAGCCGCTTCAGCGTCTGCAGGCCAAGCGTGTAATCGCGTCCCTCGTCCGTTTTAGCGAAATTTGACATGTCGGTGGGGACGACGCCAGGCGCCACCGCATTCACGCGAATGCCGCGCTGGCCGAGCGCCGCGGCGAAATGCTTCACCAGCGTGTCGATCGCGCCTTTGGTCGCCGCATAGGCCGGCAGTGTGCCGACGACGGCATGCGCCGCAAGCGAGGAGGTGAAAATGACGCTGCTGCCTTCGGACAGAATTGGCAGCAATTGCTGCAGGAGGAAGAACGGCGCGCGTACATTGACGGCAAAGAGATTATCGAAGTCGGCGATCGACGTGTCCTCGATCGGCGCCGCCTTGGCGACGCCGGCATTGGCGACCAGAATATCAAGCCGCTCGCCGACGATACGATGCACCTGTTCGGCGAGCTCGTGCGGGCCGTCGGCGGCGGAAAGATCCGCCCCCACAGCTTCGGCGCGGCCGCCGGCCTTGCGGATCTCGTCGACCACGGCATCGGCTTCCTTGGCGCCGCGCGCGTAATGAACGAGCACGCAAGCGCCGGCTTTCGCGAGCGCGAGGGCCGCGGCGCGGCCGATGCCGCGAGAGGCGCCGGTGACGAGAGCGGTTTTTCCATTGAGATTGGACATGGTCATTCTCCTTTTGGTTTGGTGTCTTGGTTGACGTCGCGGCTGCGGCTCACGCCGTCAGCTTGCGGTTTTGCCGCCGTTGATGCGCAGGATTTGTCCGGTGACGAACGACGCCTTGTCTGAAGAGACAAAGACGATGGCGTCGGCGATCTCGTCCGGCTTGGCGCCCCGCTTGAGCGGCACCGCCGCGTAGAACGCCGCTTTCTTTTCCGGAGTGCCGGTGAGCCGGTCGAGCATGGCTGTGTCGGTCGGCCCCGGCGCCACCGCATTGACGCGTACGCCGAATGCGGCGGCTTCCAGCGCTGCCGATTTCGTGAGTCCTTCGACCGCATGCTTGCTCGCGGTGTAGAGCGAAAGGTTCGCTGCGCCGCGCTCGCCCATGGTCGAGGAAATGTTGACGATGCTGCCGGAGCCCTGCGGCTGCATCACCCGCAGCTCGTGCTTGAGGCTCAGGAGCGTGCCGAGCACATTGGTGTCGAACATGTCCGTGTAGCTGTCGGGCGTCTGCGTCGTGACCGGACCGGGCTTGCCCTCGGTGCCGGCATTGTTGACGGCGATGTCGAGCCGGCCGAAGCGCGCGACCGTCTCATCGACCAGATGGCGCACCTCGTCCTCGTGCCGGACGTCGGCCTTGATGAAGGCGGCTTTTGCGCCGAGCGCCCGGAGCTCAGCTTCAAGCGCGTTGCCTTCGGCCTCGCGGCGGCCGGCGACGACGACGGTGGCGCCGTTTTTGACAAAGGCCAGCGCTGCGGCCCGGCCGATGCCGGTGAGCGCGCCGGTAATCAGGATGACGGGAGTGGTCATTTTCGTTGTCCTTTCAATCTGCAAACCCTGCCGCCAGGGTATGGAATTTGGTGACCGGCGTGTTGTGTGACCGCAATTTGGCGAGGGCTGGCGCGTTTGAAAAAGACTTTGTAAGCTGCGTTCCATGCCTCAAAAGTATGGAATGCGTCATGGAGCTCCGCCACCTTCGGTATTTCGTCGCGGTCGCGGAGGAGGGCAGCCTCACGGTGGCTGCCGAGAAGCGGCTGCACACGGCGCAGCCATCGCTGAGCCGGCAAATTCGCGATCTCGAATACGAGGTCGGCGTTCCGCTTCTAACCCGCAGCGTGCACGGCGTGGAATTGACCCCCGCCGGCCGCGCTTTTCTCGATCATGCCCGTCTTGCGCTCACCCAAGCCGAAGCAGCCGCGGAAGCCGCGCGCCGCGCCGCGCAGCCCGCCAAGCCGGTTTTCGCCATGGGCTTCCTCACCGGGCAGGAAGTCGACTGGCTTCCACACGCGACGAATGTGTTGCGTGACGAATTGCTCAACATCGAAATCAAGGTGTCGAGCGATCACTCGCTGACGCTCGCTGACGATCTGCAGCGCGGCAAGCTCGATATTGCCTTCATGCGTCCGGAGCCCAAGCCCGATCTTGAATTCAAACTCGTGGCCAAGGAGCCGCTCGTCGTCGTGCTGCCGAGCGATCATCGCTTGGCAGCGCATACGGCGGTCGACCCGCGCGACCTCGTCGGCGAGACGTTTATCGGCATTTCGGAAGTGCCCCGTGTGTTGCGCACCGTGATCCGCGATTATTTCAAGCGCATCGGCATCGATATCACCCCGGCGCTCGAGATCGACAATTACGCGATGGCCATTTCGCTGGTCGCCTCGACACGCGGCGTCGCGCTGTTGCCGGCGTCAGCGGAGAATTTGGTGCCGTGGTCGGTCGTCACCCGGCCGATCGCAGGGGACGCGCCAACCATCGATATCGTGGTCGGCTATCACAAGGCGAATACGTCGCCGATCTTGAAGACGTTCCTGTCGCGCATCGACACTCTAGCCGCGCGGGTGCAGCGCACCAAATCCTAGCACAGCGTGCTTTGTCGAACGGCCTTCCGCGTGGAATAATCTCGATGCGCGTAAAGCGCATGCGTAAAATGTCGGGGCGGAGACGATGGCACATAATCTCGAGCGGACTTACGACGGCATCATTATCGGCGCCGGCCACCACGGCATGATCTTGGGATCGTATCTGGCGAAGTGCGGCCTCGACGTGCTGCTCGTCGATCGGCGCCTCGAATACGGCGGCGGCTTGAGCACGAAAGAAGTCACCAAGCCGGGCTTCTATCACAATCTGCATTCGATCAATCATTTCCACATCAGCCACACGCCGTGGTTTTCCGATCTCGGCCTTGCCGACAAAGTCACCTACATCACGCCGCGCTACGAGCTCGGCCAGGCGCATCGCGACGGAAGCGCTTTGGTCTTCGGCCGCGATCTCGAGGAGACGGTCGCCAATGTCGCACGCTTTTCGAAAAAGGATGCCGCGACGTTTCGTGAGTGGAATCGCAAGGCCGAGGAGATCACGCGGCGCGTTCTGCTGCCGGAACGTTACGCCGAGCCGCTGCCGCAGGAGGAGCGCGACCGCCTGTTGTCACGCACGGCCGTGGGCCGCGATTTCCTCGAAGTGACGCAGCGCCAGCCGCTCGACGTGGTGGACACGCTGTTCGAGAACGAGCACGTCAAGCTGCTGTTTCTGTTTAAAGTGTCGTTGTTCGGCACCTGGCTCACCGATACGCTGTCGAAGACGAGCCCGATGGGCTCGGTCATTCGCGCCTTCGACCTCGAAAGCGGTTATCAGCTCTGCCAGGGCGGCTCGTTCAATCTGGCGCGCGGGCTGATGGAAACATTTATTGCCAGCGGCGGCATCTTCCAGCCGCAGGTCGATATCGAACGCATCGTCATCGAAGGCGGTCGCGCCACGGGCATCGCGCTGCGCGACGGCCGCACGGTGCGCACCAAACAATTCGTCGCCAGCGCCATCGACGTGCATCAGACTTTCGAGACGCTGATCGGCCGCGCGCAGATGCCCACAGCTTTGCTCGAACGGCTCGACAAATTTCAATATACCGGCTGGACGCTGTTCGGCCTCCATCTGGCGCTGCACGAAAGCCCGCGCTTCGCCGCGGAAAAATTCGATCCCAACATCAACCGCACGCTGAAATGGAGCGTCGGCGCCGAAACGATGCAGGATCTGTCTGCCGCCTTCGAAGATGTCAAAGCCGGCCGCGTGCCGCGCATCGTGCAATTCGGCTCGGGTCCGCTGAGCCTGCTCGACCCGACACAGGCGCCGCCGGGCAAGCACACGACTTATGCCTGGCACGTGATGCCGCGTCATCCCGATCTCGGCAGTCGCACGCCCGAGACGTTCAAGGAAGAATTCGCCGAGGCGATCCTGGAAACCTGGGCGCGCTATTGTCCGAACATGACCAAGAAGAATGTCATCGAGAAATATGTCTACACGGCCGACGAATACGCCGTCGAATTCCCCAACATGCGCAACGGCGACATCTTCATGGGCGCATTCAATGCCGAGCAGGTGATGTACAATCACTTCGGCTACCGCACGCCCGTTCCAAATCTCTATCTCGCCGGCTCCTCAGGCCATCCCGGCGGCGCGATTTCGGGCGGCGCCGGCTACATCTCCGCCAGCATCATCGCACGCGATCTCGGCCTTAAACTGTGGTGGAAGCCATGGGACGCGGGGCAGGCGCTCGCGTCGCTGTCAGCGGCGGCATAGCCCTTACTGGCGCGTAGAATTTTACATGCCGGGCGGGCCGCTTGCTGCTCCCTCCCCCTTGTGGGGAGGGCTGGGGTGGGGGTCGAGACGATTGCTCTCGGGGGAGACGTCTGCACCTACGCACGGCGTCCCGACCCCCACCCCTAACCCCTCCCCACAAGGGGGAGGGGAAGAGCAAGCTTGTGCTTTCGGAAAATTCGTCACTGCTATATTGACGTGTGTCACTGTTTGAGTTACACTTGATTCGATCTCGCTCGTGAAGGACGCCCACGGGAGGTAGACCTGGGGGCTGGAGCGAGTGCGGTGCCCGCGGGCGGCGTTACGACCCGCACCCGGGCGGTTTCGGGCATCAGTCTCCTGGCACTACAGACCAGGCCGCGAG
>DATAQN010000247.1:0-2001 GCA_036264635.1 Xanthobacteraceae bacterium
TGAGGAGACTCTCGTGAACAACGGCACCGTGAAATGGTTCAACGCGCAGAAGGGTTATGGATTCATTCAACCCGAGGGCGGCGGCAAGGACGTGTTTGTCCACATCAGCGCCGTCGAACGCGCCGGCCTCCGCGAACTGCGGGAAGGTCAGCGGGTTTCCTTCGAAGTCGTGGTGGATCGTAAGACCGGCAAGTCGGCTGCTGAAAATCTCAAAGCGACGTAACGCCTCGGCGCGATCGGAAGCATCGATCGCGTCGCAGTTTAGCCCCGGGTCGCGGCAAGCGGTCCGGGGCTCTTTATTGGCCCGGCGGCGACTTGGTCGGCGATGATTTGGTCGGCGAGTAGACGGGCCGATCGCGGCGCTTAAAACAAACTCTGATAGATCAAGACGGCATTGAGCGCGAGCACCAGCGCCGTAGCGGAGATTGCTATGACGCGCGTCAACCTGCGGTTCGCGAACGCCCCCATCACGTCGGCTCTGCTGGTGAAAATGATGAGCGAGATCATCGGCAGCGGTAGTGCAATGCTCAAAACCACTTGGCTGATGACGAGGGCGCGTGTCGGATTGGCCCCGAGCGCGATCACGGCGAATGCGGGAAGCATGGTGACGAGCCGCCGCAGCCAAAGCGGGATGCGGAATCCCACGAAGCCTTGCATGATCATTTGGCCGGCAAGCGTGCCGACGGTCGATGCCGAAACGCCGGAAGCAATCAGCGAGATCAGGAAAATGCCGGCCGCGGCGGCGCCAAGGAGCGGGGTCAGCGTGTGATAGGCCGTCTCAATTTCCGCCACTTCAGGGTGACCGGCATGGAACGCGCTCGACGCCATCATCACCATGGCCATATTGACCACGCCGGCCATGCTGAGCGCGATGACAACTTCCCGGTTCGAATATCGTAACACCAGGCGGCGGTCGTCATCGCTGCGCACCGGCACGCGCGCTTGCGTCAACCCCGAGTGCAGATAGATCGCATGCGGCATCACGGTGGCGCCGATGATGCCGACTGCGAGCAAGAGTGCTTCGCCGTCGGCAAGTTCCGGCGTGACGGTGTGGAAAAGAGCTGCGCTCCAATCGATCGGCGCGATGAACATCTCGATGAGATAACAAACGCAGATCAGCCCGACGATCGCGCCGATGACGAGTTCGAGCGGCCGAAAGCCGAATTGCTCGCACATCAACAGTCCATAGGTAATGACCGCCGTCGCTGTCATTCCGGCAAGCAGCGGGATGTGCAGCAATAAGGAAAGGCCGATGGCGCCGCCGAGAAATTCGGCGAGATCGGTCGCCATTGCGGCGATCTCGCTGGCCACCCACATCGAAAGAACCACCGGCCGCGGAAAGTGGTCGCGGCACAGTTCGGCGAGATTCCGGCCGGTAACAATGCCAAGCTTGGCGGAAAGCGCCTGAAACAGCATCGCGATGATGTTGGCGAGCAGCACCACCCACAGCAAACTGTAACCGTATTTGGCGCCGGCCTGGATGTTGGTGGCAAAATTCCCCGGATCCATGTACGCGATCGAGGCAATGATCGCGGGGCCGCCGAAGGCGATCGCGGTGCGCAACCCGCCGGGACCGCCAGCGAGCGCCGCCACGGCGCGGGCGATGGTGCGCCCGGTCAGCGTGGATCGCTCTACCGCCGGCTCGATTGCCGTCGCACGAGCCGTCAAATCCTGCCGCATCGTTTCATCCGGGCCGGGCTCTGGAAGCCCTTACTGCAAAATGTAGCACAGGCTACAGGATAGGTATTGCGCCAGTTTGGGTCAATGGCTCATATTGTAGCCAAGACTACATTTTGACACGGCGAGAATGTTATGATCGGGGAGCGGCAGGACCGAATTTCAGGTGCCCGCTCCGGGGCCAGGTCAATGGGCAAGCTTCCAGCGGAAGGAACCCAAGCGCGCCGTTTCGGCAAAACGCGCTCCGCGCAGTCGACCGCGTTGCACGAAGATTATGTCGAGTTGATCGCCGATTTGCTCGAGGGCGAGGGCGAGGCTCGGCCG
>DATAQN010000088.1:0-1794 GCA_036264635.1 Xanthobacteraceae bacterium
TCGAGGACGCGCTGAAGGGTGTGTACCGGCTGGCGCTCGGCGGCACTGCAGTAGGTACCGGCATCAATGCGGCTCCCGGCTTCGCCGAAGCGGCGGCGGTTGAAATCGCGAAGCTCACCGGACTGCCCTTCGTCAGCGCGCTAAACAAGTTCACCGTGCAGGGCGCGCATGATGCGTTGGTGCAGCTGTCCGGAACCTTCCGGACCCTGGCGGCATCGCTTTACAAGATCGCCAATGACATCCGCCTGATGTCGTGCGGTCCGCGCGCCGGCTTTGCGGAATTGCAGATCCCCGAGAACGAACCCGGCTCCTCGATCATGCCTGGCAAGGTGAACCCGACCCAGGCTGAGGCCCTAGCCATGATCGCCGTGCAGGTGATGGCCAATGATGTGGCGGTGGGCTTCGGCGGTGCCAGCGGTTATCTGGAAATGAACGTCTACAAGCCGTTGATCATCTTTAACATTGCTCATTCGATCACGATCATGACCGACGGCTGCACAAACTTCCGGAAGTTCTTGATCGAGGGCACAAAGCCCAATCTGAAGAAGATCAACGAATTCGTCGAACGTTCGCTGATGCTGGTGACGGCGCTTTCACCCGTCATCGGCTACGACAAGGCGTCGAAGATCGCCCACTATGCGATGGACAACGACCTCACGCTGAGGGACGCCGCGTTGAAGCTCGGCTTTGTCGGTGAGGCCGAATTCGATCGAGTTGTCGACCCGAAGAAAATGGTGCGGCCTTATGTGGCCGCCAATGCGGAGAGCTCCGGCGCCCCCTAGTGACGACCGGCACACGTCGAGTTGGCTGCACGACAGCCTGCGAGAAGCCCCATGACGGGGCACGAGCGCGCTGAACTCGTTCTCGCTTTCAAAAAAGTCTTTATGTTAACGGACAAGCCACCGAGCAGATGGTAGATGCGGCCAAGCGCCTGGGCCGCACGCTGAGATTGCGCGCCACGATCATACCGCGCTGAGGCGAATTGCAACTTGTGGCCAACAGCGAACATGCCGCACTCGAGGGTCCAAGCAAGTGGCGCTCCTGCGGGCGCAGAAATGGATCGTGTGGCGTCGACGACCCGGGAGATCGAGGATATCACGGCGGGCCGCCTAGCTCCGGGACGCTGCCAAGAAAACCATCGACGAAATCTCGCGATCGCCGCCGTGGCCGACCGGTCTTTTTGCGCTCGCGGCCGCCGCAGGTGCCGTGGCATTGGCGGTGATCTTCGGCGTCCAGCACATCTGGGCTGCCATACTGATCAACCAATCTATCGGGGCAAACCGACGAGGTGGGCCAGGCTCTGACCATCCTGCCGCGGTCCAGCGCGCTGCGCGTCCCTCGGAAATCGCTGTGGTCCGACATCGCCGCTCTGTTTAAGCTGTTTTGACAAAAGTCACCGACGGAGGTTCGGGCCGCGTGGCGGGGCACCGCACGATCCGGTAAAGATCGGTCGAGCTCGTCAAGCTCCTGCACGCCTTTAACACGCGACGTTTTCGGATGGGTGCGATCACACGAAGCGCCTGGTGCGACGCGACATTTAATCCGTGGGTCGGATGTCTGCGCGTCTCGACCGCCTGCGACCGCTGCTATGCGGCGGCGCTTTCATGGCGCTACGGGTGGCGCGACGGCAACGGGCGCGATCTGTGGGACGTAAGCGCCGACCGCAAGCGAACGAGCGCGGCCTACTGGCGCGGGCCGCTCCGCTGGAGCGAACGCGCGCAAGCCGAAGGCACGCGGCGGCGCGTCTTTTGTGCGAGCATGGCCGACGTCTTTGACAACAAAGTGCCGACGTCA
>DATAQN010000132.1:0-1650 GCA_036264635.1 Xanthobacteraceae bacterium
TGCGGTCTGGCGGCTATTCTCCGATCTCGATCTGAGTGAGGCCAAGAAGACGCAGTTCTCTAGCCTTCACGATTGCTTTATTCGCGAACTTAAGGAAGGCGCTCGCCCGATCGAGCGCAGCAATGACATTCTGATCAGCCCGTGCGATGCGATTGTCGGCGCCTGCGGCACAATCGGCGGCACCACGCTGTTCCAGGCCAAGGGATTTCCGTACACGCTCGAGGATCTGCTGCGTGACCGGGCTCTTGTCGAGACCTATCGCAACGGCTCTTACGCGACGCTGCGGCTGAAATCGAGCATGTACCATCGCTTCCATGCGCCGCATGACGGCCGCATCGAGCAGGTCCGCTACATTTCCGGCGACACCTGGAACGTCAATCCGATCGCGCTGAAACGCATCGAGCGGCTGTTCTGCAAGAACGAGCGGGCGGTCGTGCGCTTAAGGATCGAATCCAGTGGCCAAATCGTAACCTTGGTCGCGGTCGCGGCGATTCTCGTCGCCAGCATTCGCCTACACTGTCTCGACGTGGCCTTGATCCGGAATTATCGCGGGCGCAGCGTCGTCATCCGCGACGATTCGGTGCGCAAGGGCGACGAACTGGGCTGGTTCGAGCATGGCTCGACCATCATCGTGTTCGCGCCGGAGGGATTTGCTCTGTGCGAAAATATCCGCGACGGCGCCGCGATTCGCATGGGCGAGCCGCTGATGCGGCTAGCTTGATTGCGGCGAGCGGACAACTCAAATCATTTCGCTTTAGCACGCCGCTTTTTTCAATTCTGCGGCCTTCTCGTCATCGAGCTTGGTCGCGCGCGCATAGGCCGGCCGGGCGCTCATCCGCTGCCAGTAGAGCTCAAAAGCCGGACGTTTCTCCAGCGTGCCGAACATCATGCCGAAGCCGATTTGCGCACCGACATAGACATCGGCGGCGCTGAACCGATTGCCGACCAGGTAATCGGCGGAGGAGATCGCCGCTTCAAGCGTGTTTATCGTCTTGGCAAAATTGCCATAGCTCATCATCCGCTCGCGCTCAGGCGGCACGACAAAGCCCAACACCTTATTGCTGGCAGCTGCCTCGAACGGACCGGCGGCAAAGAATAGCCAGCGATAATAGGGGGCGCGCAGCCGATCGCCGGGAGGCGGCGCCAGGCGCGCCCGCGGAAAGGCATCGGCGAGATAAGCGCAGATCGCCGCAGTTTCGGTGACCACCGCATCGCCATGGCGCAGCGCCGGCACTTTGGCCATCGGATTGATTGCGAGAAAGGCCGGCCCCTTCATCGTTGAGGCATAATCGAGCACTTCGACCTTGTAAGGCTCGCCAATCTCTTCGAGCATCCAGCGCGCAACGCGTCCGCGCGACATCGGATTAGTGTAAAGAACGAGTTCGTCGGCCATGGCGTATACTCCGAAATGAGCGGCGCAATATGGGATGACGCGCCACCGGCTGCAAGCGCCTCGCCGCCGTTCAATCGGGGGCACGCAGCCGGTAACCGATTCCGGTTTCGGTGAGGATGTAATGCGGGCGCTCGGGATCGGTTTCGATCTTTTGCCGCAGCTGCCGGACATAGACGCGCAGATATTGCGCGTCGGTGAGATCGCTCCACAGCTGGCTCAAGAGGAATTTATGGGTCAGCACCTTGCCGGCGTGCTGC
>DATAQN010000141.1:0-6562 GCA_036264635.1 Xanthobacteraceae bacterium
GGGCTTCGCCTTCGTGGTGCGCTCGATGAGCATCGATTTCTTGAGGCCGGCGCGGATGGACGACCTGCTGGAGATCATTACCGAGCCGGAGGAAGTGAAGGGCGCTTCGACCACCGTACGCCAGCGCGTCATGCGCGGCGAAGAATTGCTGGTTGAGGCGCGGGTGCGCGTCGCCTTCGTCTCGGGCGGGCGCGCTCGGCCGATTCCGAAGCCGTTGCGCATCGCCATGAAAGCCGATCAGGACGCGATCCAGCCCTGAACGCGGCGTCACAAATCGGGTGGCGCTTGTCGCGTGGGCCCTGCAATTGTGGCCGGTGCGCATTATGTTGGTTGGAGAATGAGCGATACAGCTTTCGGCTTTGCGTTTTTCGATACGGCGATCGGCCGCTGCAGCATCGTGTGGAACGAGAGAGGCGTGGTGCGCACGCGGCTGCCTGAAAGGAGCGAGCAGGCCACCAGAGAGCGGATTCGCAATCGCTATCCGGCGGCGGGTGAAACCGCGCCCCCAGCCGAGGTCGAGCAGGCGATCCACGACATGATCGCGCTGTTGGGTGGTGAGCCGAAAGATCTGAGTGACGTGAAACTCGACATTTCGGACATCCCCGAATTCAACTGCCGCGTCTACGATGTCGCCCGCACCATTCCGCCAGGCGCGACGCTGACCTACGGCGAGATCGCCGAACGGCTGGGCGACCGCGCTCTGGCGCGCGACGTCGGCCAGGCGCTTGGCGAGAATCCGTTTCCGATCATCGTGCCGTGCCATCGCGTGCTGGCGGCTGGCGGCAAGACCGGCGGCTTCTCCGCGCCCGGCGGGGTCAGCACCAAAATGCGCATGCTGACGATCGAGCAGGCGCGGGGCGGCGCCACCACCCGGACCGACCAATTGTCGCTGTTCGAGCAGCTGCCTTTGGCCGCGCAAAACCGTTCACCACGCCGGTCACAGGTCTAAGCGGACGCATCGACGCCAGCCGGCGCTTGATGTAAAGCCTCTTTACATGACCTGGTCGAAGGACGACCGCGCCGAGCCGCGCGGCTATCACCACGGCAATCTGAAAGAGGCGCTTATCCGCGCCGCACTTGAGCTTATCGCCCAAAAAGGTCCGGCCGGCTTCACCTTTGCGGAAGCCGCCCGCTGGGCCGGGGTTTCCCCTGCCGCGCCCTATCGGCATTTCCGTGACCGCGACGAGTTGATGGCCAATGTCGCGCTGCGCGGCTTTCAGAAGTTCGAAGTCGTTCTGGCGCGCGCCTGGGACGATGGGCGGCCTGATGTCTTCACGGCACTCGACCGGTTCGGCAAGGCCTATCTCGAATTCGCGCGCAGCGAGCCCGCCTACTACTCGGCGATGTTCGAGGCTGGCATTCCACCAAGTCTCAACACGGAACTACAAGATGCCGGCGACCGCGCCTTTGCGGTGCTGCGCGGCGCCGCCGAAAAGCTCTGTGCGCAATTGCCGGTGCAGGGCCGCCGCCCGCCGGCACTGATGGTTGCGCTCCATATTTGGGCGATGGCGCACGGCGTCGCTTCGCTGTTCGGCCGTGGCGATGAGGCGCGCCGCACGCTGCCGATGTCGGCCGAGGAGTTATTGGAGGCGCAGGCTTTGATCTATCTGCGCGGCTTGGGCCTCTCCGCCGCCAACGCTACGCGTTAGCGCATGCACGGACGCAGCATATGTCTTCGAACAGCCGGTACCGAGCCAAAGTGCCGCAGTCATAGGATCAAACCAGGCCGCCCTTGACAGCGACAAAAGGCGATGTAAATGTAATTTACATTCACACGCGAGGTTGTGCCATGCCCATCGCAGCAAGACTCGATGAATTCGGAAAACCCGCTTGGATCATCCTCATGATCCTCGCCTTTGTCTGGTGGTGGCCGCTGGGATTGGCCATCCTCGCCTTCATGTTCGGGAGCGGACGCATGGGATGCTGGAACCACAACGGCGCGAACCGCTGGCAGAACAAGATGGATCGCATGCAGGGCAATATGCAGGACAAAATGGATCGCGTGCGTGGCTTCTCCGGGTGCCGTGATTGGTGGGGCGGCTCTCCCTCGAGCGGCAACCGCGCCTTCGACGATTATCGCACTGAAACGCTGCACCGGCTCGAAGAGGAGCAGCGCGAGTTCAAGGACTTCCTGCAGCGGCTGCGCTTCGCCAAGGACCGCGAGGAGTTCGATCAATTCATGGCCGAGCGGCGCAACCGCCCGCCACAGACGCCGCCGCAAGACTCTCCTCCTCCGGCGCCGCAGAGCTGAATTCCGCGATTTTCCCCTGCATTCGTTCGCACAGGGCCGTCCATTTCACGCGAGATGGGCGGCTCTTGCGTATATCCGGGTCATCCGAAAGGCAGCCGCCACACCGGCCGGCCGCAGCGGCATTAACGCCCCGTTAAGCATAGTCGGGCTTGGTTAGGCGCAAATGGCCGGTGTTGCGCCCTAGTTTGGTCAAGTTTCGCGAATGATTACGGGCCGCCGGTGACGGGCCGGTCCTCGCGAAAAATGGGGTCTTGGTCGGTGCGCGCGGAGCGGCGGCCTGTCATGACCCTATGGTAGCCGGAATGCTACCGCCTGCAGTGCGCCGCCCCGGTCATGGCCTAAAGCTTCGACCCCTCCGGTCGGATCGCCGAAAGGACGTTCCATGAACCCAGCCGACGTCGCACAGTCGGTCGCGCCGCTGACATCGTCCAATCTCTCGCTGTTTCACCTGTTCCTGCATGCCCATTGGGTTGTCGAATCGGTGATGCTGGGTCTGTTGGTGTGCTCGGTCTGGGTCTGGGCCATCGCCATCGACAAGACGCTTCTGTTCGCGCGCCTGCGGCGGTCCGGCGACCATTTCGAGGAGGCCTTCTGGTCGGGCCAATCCCTTGAAGAGCTTTACAAATCGCTCGCGACCGATCCCGGCCATTCGACCGGTGCTTTGTTTGTCGCCGCCATGCGCGAATGGAAGCGGAGCCTCGAGGGCCACGCCAAATCCTTCGCCGGCCTGCAGATGCGGATCGAGAAGGTGATGAATGTCGCCATCGCGCGCGAGATCGAGAATATGGAGCGGCGGCTCCTCGTGCTGGCGACGGTCGGCTCGGCGGGCCCCTTCATCGGCCTGTTCGGGACCGTGGTCGGCATCATGACGAGCTTCCAGTCGATCGCGGCCTCGCAGAACACCTCGTTAGCGGTTGTGGCTCCAGGCATCGCCGAATCGCTGTTTGCGACCGCAATCGGCCTCGTTGCCGCCATTCCAGCGACGATTTTCTATAATAAGTTCACCAGCGAGGTGAACCGGCAGAGCCAGCGGCTGGAGGGCTTTGCCGACGAATTTACTGCGATCTTGTCGCGCCAGATTGACGAGCGCGGGTAAATCGGGTTTGGCGGCGCCGGGGCGAGGCAGTCCGGACCTGGACGACCGAGCAGCAACGGACTCAAGGGGCTAGGCTAAGGCCGGGGTGAGGACGGGGACATGGCGGCAGGCACGATAAACGTTGCCTCGTCCGGCGGGCGCGGCAGGCGCGGCCGGCGGCGGCCGGTCATGAGCGACATCAACGTGACGCCGTTTGTCGACGTCATGCTGGTGTTGTTGATCGTGTTCATGGTGTCGGCGCCGCTTCTGACTGTCGGCGTGCCTTTGGATCTGCCGCAGAGCCAGGCCAAATCGCTGCAACAAAACAACGAGCCGCTGACCGTTTCGGTGACCAGCGACGGTCAGGTCTTCCTGCAAAAGGATCAGATTCAGCTCAACGATCTCATCCCGAAGCTCAAAGCGATCATCGACGCGCGTGGCGCCAATCCCGACGAGACGATCTATGTGCGCGGCGACAAGAAGGTCGATTACGGCACCATGATGCGGGTCATGGGCCGCATTTCCGGGGCGGGCTACCATAAAGTCTCGCTCATCACCGAGGTCGAACAGAGCGGCCAATGAAGCCCGGCATGACCATATCCTTCGTTGGGCACGCCGTAGCGCTCGGTTTCGCGGTGGTTGCGATCTCGGCGCAGCCGATGGACGCGCCGCCGGTGGAGACGCTGGCGACTCAGATCGTTTCCGAGAAGGATTTTTCGCAGATGACCAATGGCGTCAAAAACGCCCAGCAGCTGAAAATCCCGGACCTGAAACCGCTGGCTGATAAAGTCGGCGAGGAAAAATCGGTGGATCAGCTCGCGCCGAAGGCCGTGGACAAGCCGGCCATTACGACGCCGTCCGCGAAATCCGAGCCGCCGCCGAAGCCGGATCAGCCCAAGGTCGAACAAAAAACTGCCGCCAAGGCCGATTCAAAGCCGCCCGATCCCAAGCCGCCGGACCCGAAACCCGATCCGACGCCGGACGCGAAGGCCGAGCCCAAACCTGATCCGAAGCCCGATCAGAAACAGGCCGACAAGCCGAAGACGCCGGATTACAAGCCTGACCAGATCGAAAAGCTGCTGAAGAAGGATGCGGCGAAGGAAGCCAAAGCCAACGACAATTCGGCGCAGCAGAAACGGGACGCGCCGAGATTCGATGCCAACCAAGTGGCGCAGCTCCTTGATCAGCGCACCCCGCAGCGCCAGCTTGCCGCAGCCTCACAGATCAACGACCTGGCTACACTTGGCGCCGTTACCGGGGCGCAGTCGGCCCAGCTTAGCCAGAGCGAGATCGATGCGCTGAAGGCGCGGTTGTCGCAATGCTGGAATCCGCCGGCCGGGATTACCGCGAACACGAATATCTACGTTTCGTTGCGCGTGCTGATGCGGCAGGACGGCTCCCTGGCGGCGCCGCCCGTGGTCGTGGAAGGCTCGCCGTCGGCACTCGGCCCGGCCCTTGCGGAAAGCGCGAAACGCGCCCTGCTGCAGTGTCAGCCGTTCACGATGCTTCGGCCCGAGCATTACAATCAGTGGAAGGATCTGCAACTCGACTTCAATCCTCATGAGCTTCTTGGCGGCTAAGTGGACAATACGATCATCATGACGACTTCCAGCATTTCCGGACCTTCCAGGTCCGGCTATTCACTGACGCGCCGGCGCGCACTCACGCTTGGCGCTGCCGGCGCCGCCGGTCTGATAGTGTCGTCGCGTTATGCAACTGCGCAAACGCGACTTCAAATCACCGAGGGCAATTTTCAGCCTATACCGATCGCAATTCCGAAGTTCATCGCGGGCACTCCGAGCGATGGCGACTCGGCAAACGGCGTGGGCCAAATCGTTACGGCCAATCTGCAGCGCAGCGGCCTGTTCAATGTGATCGATCCGGCGGCCTATACTGAAAACATCGCCAGCATTGACGCGGTGCCGACATTTCAAAGCTGGCGCGTCGTTAACGCTCAAGCGCTGGTTTGCGGCGCGGTCACACGACAGAACGACGGGCGCCTGAAGGCCGAGTTTCGATTGTGGGATGTGTCGGCCGGCCAGCAATTGGACGGCAAGCAATATGTCACCACGCCGGACAATTGGCGGCGCATCGCCCATATCATTTCGGACGCGATCTACGAGCGGCTCACCGGCCTCGGTGGCTATTTCGACAGCCGCGTCGTCTATGTCGATGAGACCGGTCCGGGCGACCGGCGCATCAAGCGGCTCGCCATCATGGATCAAGACGGCGCCAATGTGCGCTATCTCACGCGCGGCGACGACCTCGTGCTCACGCCGCGCTTCTCGCCGTCGACGCAAGAGATCACCTATATGGCCTATGGCCAGGGCGATCCGCGCGTCTATCTCTTCAATATCGAGACCGGCCAGCGCGAAATCGTCGGCAACTTTCCCGGCATGAGCTTTTCGCCGCGCTTCTCGCCGGACGGCCAGCGTGTCATCATGAGTCTGCAGCAGGGCAGCAACTCCAACATCTTCGTCATGGATCTGCGGTCCAAGGCGACAACGCGGCTGACTGACACGCAAGCGATCGATACGGCGCCGTCCTATGCGCCTGACGGCAGCAAGATCTGCTTTGAATCCGATCGCGGCGGTCACCAGCAGATCTACGTCATGCCGTCGACCGGCGGCCAGGCGCAGCGCATCAGCTTTGGCGAGGGCAGCTATTCGACGCCGGTGTGGTCGCCGACGGGAGAATGGATCGCCTTCACCAAGCAGACCTCGGATGCCTTCGCGATCGGCGTCATGAAACCGGACGGCTCGGGCGAGCGCATTCTGACGTCGGGGTTCCACAACGAAGGTCCGACATTCTCGCCAAATGGCCGGGTGATCATGTTCTTTCGCGACCCGGGCGGAACTTCGGGGCCGTCGCTCTACTCGATCGACATATCCGGGCGGGCCGATCAGCGCGTTCCGACCCCGAATTACGGGTCGGATCCGGCTTGGTCGCCGCTCTTGTCATAGTCCAGCCGCGGTTCCATACAGTCGCCGTATTGAGGCCGCATTAACCATTGCAAAAGGTTTCCGGGAAATCCGCAGGGTCGAGGGGGCTTTGCAAGGTCGCATCAAGGTTGACAGAACCTTCGCTTAACGAAGGCGCTGCTAGACCCGTTGGAGACCAACCATGTCCGGCCACAGCGAAAGTTCGGCAAGTATTGGAGACACCGGAATGAACATGGCGAGCATCGTCCGCAGCGCTAAATTCGCAGCCGTCATCGTGGCGGCGTTTGCGATGGC
>DATAQN010000161.1:0-22441 GCA_036264635.1 Xanthobacteraceae bacterium
TGACACCTGGGGATGGAACACTCTCCAGGGCAGAGCCGCGGTGGGACGCCGATAGGCGTGCGCATCCCTGCTGGGATGCGCGGCCGTGCCCAGCAGCACGGCAGGTTGGCTACAGCGTCTGTCGGCGTTCCATTTCCTTTCTTTTTCCTTTCGTAGCCCGGATGAAGCGCAGCGTAATCCGGGAGCGGCGGTCAAAGTGTCCCGGTCGTCCCCGGATTTCGCTGCGCTCCATCCGGGCTACAACGAAAGCGAAGCGAAAGCGCAAAACGAGACGAAGGCCCCACCCCTTCTTTCCGAAACGCGCCGCTCCCTTCGCCTCTCACCATAGCGTCGATACAGACAACTCGCATGCAGATGCACTGCGAGAACGGAAGCGCATGTTCATCCTCCGCCGCTACCGCGGAAGAGCATGAGAGAAAGATCGCAACAATTGAAAATGAGGAAACCATATGCGCCGCAGTCTCTTCGCAAGCTTCGTGCGTATCGGAACTCGTTCGTCGCGCCAAAGTTTTGCTCCATATACGCCGCCCACGCGATCGCGGTGCGCAACGGATGAAGCGGAGGACAATCCAATGCCAGGTGGTGGCAGACGTGGCGACAAAGCGAGCTACACCAACAAACAGCGGTCCGCTGCCGTGCGCCCAGCCTCGGCAAGGAAGGCGGCACGGACACGAAGCAAACGTGCGGCGCACTAATCTCGCGCCGAAACGCGTCTTTGCGCCAAGAGATGCGCCAAGAGAGATGGCGCAAACAAGTGGCGAAATAATCGCCGCGTAAATTTCGGAGGCACGTAGGCAAATTGGCACGCGATCAAGTTTGCGCGATGCCGGGTTCCATTTGCGTAATCGCCTCATTGCCGAGTCATCTTATCGGCGGGACAATGTGTTCATCGGGAACCGCTGATAATTGCCAGTCGGGAGAATGACTATGTTAGGTCGAGCCACAATCGCTTCGAGTGCGTCACTCATTGCCATTGCCACTTTGCTTGGAACGCCGTGGGGCGCTGTCAAATCCTTGGCTCAATCCTCGGCGCAATCCCCCGCCTCTGCCGCGCAGGGCAGCGCTTGCCCCGGCGATAATGGCGGCATCACGCTGCCGCCCGGCTTCTGCGCAACGGTCTTTGCCGACAATCTCGGTCATGTCCGCCACATGGCCGTCGCGCCGAACGGCGTCCTTTATGTCAACACCTGGAGCGGCCGTTACTTTCACAATGACACGCCGCCCGCGGGCGGTTTTCTGATCGCGCTCAGAGACAGCAAGGACACCGGCCAGGCTGATAAGATCGAGCGTTTTGGCGCCGGCGTGCCGCAAGGCTCGGCGGGCGGCTCTGGCATCGCCATCTACAACGGCGCTGTCTATGCCGAACAGAACGACAAGATCATCCGTTACGCGTTGTCGTCCGATTCCATTGTGCCGAACACGGCGCCGATCGCGATTGTCTCCGGCTTGCCGCTCACCGGCGATCACCCCATGCATCCCTTCATCATCGATGCACAGGGCCATATTTATGTCGACCTCGGCTCGGCGACCAATTCGTGCCAGACCGAAAACCGCATGCCGAATTCGCCAGGGCACGATCCCTGCACCGAACTTCAGACGCGCGCCGGCACATGGCTCTATGACGCCAACAAGAGCGGGCAGGAATTTTCGCCGACGGAGCGCTACGTCACCGGCCTGCGCAACGGCGAAGGCTTTGGCATCGATTCCTCCGGCCGGCTGTTCGCCACCCAGCACGGTCGCGATCAGCTCGCGCAGAATTTCGCCAAGCTCTACACGCCCAAACAAAGCGCGGAGGAGCCGGCCGAGGAACTTGTACTCGAGCAGAAAGGCGCCGATTACGGCTGGCCGGAATGCTATTACGATAACGAGCAGAAGAAACTTGTTCTGGCGCCCGAATATGGCGGTGACGGCGGCCATAAGATTGGTGTCTGTGCCGACAAGACGGCGCCGGTCGCGTCCTTCCCCGGACATTGGGCGCCGAACGATCTCTTGATCTATACCGGCACCACCTTCCCGAGCGCCTATCACGACGGCGCTTTCATCGCCTTCCACGGCTCGTGGAATCGCGCGCCGGAGCCGCAGGGCGGCTATAACGTCGTGTTCCAGCCGCTCAAAGACGGCAAGGCTGCGGGTGACTTTATTGTCTTTGCCGACGGCTTCGCCGGCAAAATCAAGGAGCCTGGGCAAGCCGCGTTCCGGCCGACAGGTCTGGCGATGAGCCCGGACGGTGCGCTCTACATTTCCGATGACAAGCACGGCCGGATCTGGCGCGTCACCTATCACGGTGCGGCCGATGCGGCGCTGGCGCCGGCGCCCGCTGTCGTCGCGACCAGCGAAGGCAACCCGCAGCCGCCGGAGGGCACCCATCCCGATGCCGGCCGGACCAGCTCGGCGGCGCTGCCGGTTCCTCCCGGCGCCACCAAGGAACAAGTCGCGCTGGGCGATCGGATTTTCCACGGCGAGGCCGCCAGCGGCACCTGCAGCGGCTGCCATGGCTCGGACGCCAAGGGCGGCCCGCAAGCGCCATCGCTGGTGAAGGGCCGCTGGCTGATTGGCGACGGCAGTCTCAAATCGCTCGCGGAGACGATCACCAACGGCGTGCCGAGGCCGCACAATTACGAAGTGCCGATGCCGCCCAAAGGCGGCGCGCCGCTATCGGATTCGGACGTGAACGCTGTCGCCGCCTATGTCTGGGCAGTGAACCAGGCTCGTGGGGGGACGTAAGCACAGGATGACGCTTGCAGCGCACCCACGTCTATGTCCGCGCGAGAAGCCTGCTGCTCCCTCCCCCTTGTGGGGAGGGATTGGGTGGGGGTCGAGACGCTAGCGCTCTGCGAAGACGCCTTCTGTGCAGCTGTCTACGCAAGTGCACCAGCGTCCCGACCCCCACCCCTAACCCCTCCCCACAAGGGGGGAAAGAGGTCAGTGAATTACGATCGTCGTCGCACCCATGCCTTCGCGCTCGACGAGGCCGTAAAGGGTCGCAGCATTGCTGGGGTCAAGCCGCACGCAGCCGTGCGAGGCGGGGCCGCCGAGATGCGAAATCTCGTATGTGCCGTGAATGGCGAAGCCGCCATAAAAGAAGATCGAATGCGGCATCGGCGAATTGTAATACTTCTTTGAATACCATCGCCGGGCCAGCATTTGCGGATGATAGGTGCCGGGCGGCGTGACGTAGCCGGCGCGCGCAGTCGAGACGCGCCAATTGTAGCGCGGGACGCCGTCGACCAACACCGCCATGCGTTGGCTGCCGCGATCGATGTGAACAACAATGGAAGCTTCGGCGCGGCCGGAGGCTCCAAAGAGGATGAAGCCGAATGCGGTCAAAGCAAACAAAAAACGGATGTAAGGCACGCGATCAGATTTGCGCAAAAATTCACGCATGACACGTCCTAGCCCTGTTACGCCGCGATTGGATTGACCCGACACGCTCTTGTTTGGCGCACTATAGCTTAGCGCCCAAACGATCTTATTTGTAAAGTTACTGTCGTTTCGACGGTTAATCCTGCGCGCAAAACTTCTTACACTACAACACTAGACGGACATTAATTAGCAACGATGACAGTTTTCGATCTCTTCAGCATAGGCCATTCAAACATCGAAGCAGAGCGCTTCATTGCGCTGCAGCACGCGGCTGGCATCAAGACGATCGCCGACGTGCGCTCGACGCCGTTCTCACGGTTTTGCCCTTGGTTTTCCGCCAAGAATCTGGCGCCGCTGCTCGCCAATGCGGGCATCGGCTATTCCAGTTACGGCGCCGAACTCGGCGGACGGCCGAGCGACTCCGCGCTCTATCGCGACGGTATCGCCGATTTTGAAGCCATGGCGAAGCAACCGGATTTTCACGCCGGCCTCGATCGGCTGGTCGCCGAGGCGGCACGTCATCCGGTTTGCGTGATGTGTTCGGAGCGCGAGCCGCTCGAATGCCACCGTTGCCTTCTGGTCGCGCGCGCGCTCGCCGCGCGTGGACTTTCCGTCGGCCACATTCTGCATGACGGGTCCATCGAGCCGCATGCCAACACCGAGCAGCGGCTTCTGGCCCTCGATGACCAAGGCGAAGGCCTCTTCGTAACTGGACAACACGAGCGACTCGCGGCAGCGTATTTGCGCCAAGCCCGTGCCGTCGCCTATCGCCGCAAAGCGGGCAAGGCCGGTCTTTCCGGGGCGAAAAAGAAAGCTGCAGCCAGGAAACGATGATGGTGGCTCCGAAATTTTTGCCTACTCGTTCGCCGCAAACCATTCGAACGCTATTGATCGCTGCCATTGCGCTCTGTGTTCTGAACACCGGCCTGCTGCGCAGTGGTCCTGCGCTGGCCCAAGCCAACGCGGATCCGACGCCTCCGGGCACGCTCCATCCGGTACCGCTGCCGCCGCTCGCCGATCCGAATTCGCCGACGGTACCGGCCAGGGAGCTGTTCGCCCGCAAGGACGAGCCTTCGCCGGGTCCGGCGCGTTCGATCGGCGGTTATTCCGATGGTTGCCTCGCGGGCGGCGTGGCGCTGCCGATCACCGGCCCGAACTGGCAGGTGATGCGGCTGTCGCGCAATCGTAACTGGGGCAATCCGGCGCTGATCAAGTTCATCGAGCGATTCGCCGGGCACGCAAAACAGGAATGGAACGGACTTTTGGTCGGCGACATGTCGCAGCCGCGCGGCGGCCCGATGATTTCAGGCCATGCCAGCCACCAGATCGGCCTCGATGCCGATATCTGGTTCACGCCGATGCCGGATCATGTCTTGAGCCGCGAAGAGCGCGAAATGAACGGCGCGACCAATATCGTCGCGCCCAGCGGCCTCGACATCGACGACAAAGTGTGGACTCGCAATTACCTGGAGCTGGTCCGTACCGCGTCGCAGGATCCGGCGACGACCCGCATTTTCGTCAACGCCGCGATCAAGAAACAAATGTGCAGCGAGGCCGGCTCGGACCGTGCCTGGCTCAGCAAAGTGCGGCCATGGTGGGGCCATGCCGAGCATTTCCATGTCCGTCTCGCCTGTCCGGCCGACAGCGCGGAATGCAAGCCGCAAACGCCGCCCGATCCGGGCGACGGCTGCGGCCCCGAGCTCGATTTCTGGTTCAAGGAATCGACGCTGCATCCGAAGCCCCCGCCCGTGCCGCCGAAGCCGAAGCCGCCGCTGACGCTCGCCGGCCTGCCGCCGGCGTGCAAACAGGTCGTGCAGGGACCGTGAAAGATTAAAGTCCCGGCGTGCCGAATATCACGTGCTGTGCTGTGGCGGCGGCAAATACAAGCACAGCCGCACATGCGCCTATTGCAATCGCGAAAGCCGGCGCCATGTGTTGTGGCACTTTGACCAATCGTAGCGCGCCAAGCCAAAGCATGTAGAGGCCATAGACGCTCAACAGCACAAGGAAATGCAGGCCCGGCAGCAGCAAAAATATTCCAGTGAGCCAGACGGGGGTAAGGGAATAGGCCGCGAGCTTGAAAGCGCTGTTGAAGCTGCGCAGGCCGCCGAAAGCCGGCGTCAGCACATAGATGGCGAGTGCAAGCGCCAACACGCTCGCGCAGGCCGCCACATAACCGAAGATCGCACCGAACAAGCCGTCGATAAGCGGTGCACGCAGCGTGGCGCCGTTTGGCGTCGCGACGCCGATCAAACACGCACCGATGAACCCGAACAGGCTCGGAATGATCGCGAGCGGCGCCACGTAATGCGTGAGGACATGGGCCGGATCGTCGGTTTCCCGTTCGATCTGGTCCCATTCGGCAAGCGGATCGGTGACGATCGATTTCGCGCGCAGCATGACGTTCATGAGGTGAAGGTCTTAGAGCATGATCCCGAAAAGTGGAAACCGGTTTTCGGAAAAGATCATGCTCCAACGAAAAATCGAGAGCATGATCCCGAAAAGTGGAAACCGGTTTTCGGCAAAGATCATGCTCGAATGAAAAATCTAGCCAAAAGCTTTGGCATCTTCGCGCAGCATGGCAGCGCCCTTTTCGGCGATCATCATGGTCGGCGCATTGGTGTTGCCCGACGTGATGGCCGGCATCACCGAGGCGTCGATGACGCGCAGCCGCTCGAGGCCGGTGATGCGAAGGCGTTCGTCGACCACCGCCATCGGGTCGCTCGGCAGCCCCATTTTCGCGGTGCCGACCGGATGGAAAATGGTGGTGCCGACATCGCCCGCAGCCTTCACCAATCCCGCTTCGTCATCGTCGCGCACGCTGCGGCCAGGCAGATATTCCTGCGGATGATACGGCGCGAGCGCAGGCTGTGCGGCGATATGCCGGGTCAATTTTATCGCGCGCGCGGCGATGCGGCGGTCTTCGTCGGTGGAAAGATAATTCGGCTTGATCGCCGGCGGATCGGACGGATTGCCCGAACGCAGCCGTACCGTGCCGCGGCTTGTCGGCCGCAGATTGCAGACGCTCGCGGTGAAGGCCGGAAATTTGTGCAGCGGGTCGCCGAACTTATCGAGCGACAAAGGCTGCACGTGATACTGCAGATTGGCGCGCTCCTGGTCGCTGTCGGAGCGGGTGAACAGGCCGAGCTGCGATGGCGCCATGGTCAGCGGCCCGCGCCGGAACAACGCATATTCGGCAAACATCCGCGCCATGCCGAGCGGCGCGTGATAGCGCGCGTTCAAGGTATCAATGCCTTCGACCTTGTAGATCGTACGCAGCTGCAGATGGTCCTGCAGATTGGCGCCGACGCCGGGCTTGTCGAGCACGACGGCAATGCCGTGCTCCCGCAGATGCGCGGCAGGCCCCACGCCGGACAGCAAAAGAAGTTGCGTCGAACCTATCGAGCCCGTCGCAAGGATGATTTCGCCGCGGCAGCGCGCCGTGCGCGCTTGTCCGTCCTGCCGCCAGCGCACGCCGACCGCGCGCTTGCCTTCGAACACGATACCCTCGACCAGGCAGCCGGTCTCGAGCCGCAAGTTCGGCCGATGGAGTATGGGCTTGAGGAAGGCGGTCGCCGTCGAGACGCGACGGCCGCGCCTCTGATTGACGTGGAAGGCGCAGCAGCCTTCGTTGTCGCCGCAGTTGAAATCGGGGATGGACTTGATGCCAGCTTGTTCGGCCGCGGTGCGGAACGCGTCGAGCAGATCCCAGCGCACGCGCGGCGCCGAGATCGGCCATTCGCCGCCGACCGCATGCGCCTCGCTCTGGCCCATGAAATGATCTTCGTGCCTGCGGAAAAACGGCAGCACGTCGTTCCAGCCCCAGCCGGAAAGGCCGAGCTGACGCCAGTGGTCGTAATCCGCGGCCTGGCCGCGCATATAGACCATCGCGTTGATCGCCGACGAGCCGCCGATCACCTTGCCGCGCGGATAATTCAGGCTGCGGCCGTTGAGGCCTGCTTCCGGCTCGGTCTTGAAACACCAATCCGAGCGCGGATTGCCGATGGCGAACAGATAGCCGACGGGAATGTGAAACCAGATCCAGTTGTCGCGGCCGCCGGCTTCGAGCAGGAGTACGCGCTTGCTTGGGTCGGCCGACAGCCGGTTGGCGAGCAAACAGCCGGCCGAGCCGGCGCCTGCGATAATGTAGTCATAGTCGCCGGAAACAGCCGTTGGATCGGGCAATTTCGCTCCCCTGTGGCAAAACGTCTTTCGCCGAACATAGCAGCGCCGGCCAGCGTGGGAAGGGGTGCCAAAGCTTGTCCGCCTTGGCCGGAGGTTCTATTGTTGCGGTGCGATGAGCGGTGCGCTGGGCGCGCATCCGCTGAACGCGGAACGGCGGTTCCTCGGGTCGCAATTATCTACGGTCGTCATTGCTGCCAACAGGTCACGGGCCTGTGCGTGTTGTTGCGCGCAGGTCGCTGCATCGGAGAACCGTCGTGCTGAAAAGAAGAAATGTCCTTGCGGCTGTCGCCGCTGCCTTCGCCATCGCCGCCGCGCCAAACGTTGCCATCGCGCAGGAGCAGTCGCTCACTGTTTTCGCTGCGGCGTCGATGAAGAACGCGCTCGACGATGTCGATGCGGCCTTCACCAAGAAGACCGGCATCAAAGTGGTCGCGAGCTATGATGCAAGCTCCGCCCTGATCAAGCAAATCGAGGCCGGCGCACCTGCGGATGCTTTTGTCTCGGCCGACTTGAAATGGATGGATTACGGCATCCAGAAAAAGCTGATCAAAGAGGATACCCGGGTCAATCTCCTCGGCAACACGCTGGTCCTGATCGCAGCCAAAGATTCCAAGATCGATCATGTCGACATCAAGCCGGGCTTCGATCTTGCCAAGCTTGCCGGCGACGGCCGCATCGCCACCGGCGACGTGAAAGCCGTGCCGGTCGGCATTTACGCGCAGGCTGCGCTGCAGAAGCTCGGCGTGTGGGACGCGGTCGAGCCGAAAATGGCGATGACGCAGAATGTGCGCGCCGCTTTGACACTGGTCGCGCGCGGCGAGGCGCCGCTCGGCATCGTCTATTCGACCGATGCCAAGGTCGAGCCCGGGGTGAAGATCGTCGCCACCTTCCCGGAAGATTCGCATGAGCCGATCATCTATCCGGTCGCCGCAACGGTCACGGCGAAGCCAGACGTAACCCAGTATCTTGCGTTCCTGCGCTCGGCGGCTGCCAAGACGATTTTCGAGAACTATGGCTTCGCCGTTCTAGTGAAGCCGACGTCGTAAGTGACGTAGCCAGATCGGTCGATCTTGTTCGGTCTATCACCTGACGATTGGACTGCGGTCGAACTGACGATCCGCATTTCGATCGTCGCCACGCTGTGCGCGCTGCCGTTCGGCATCGCGCTCGGCTGGCTTCTGGCGCGCCGAAATTTTTGGGGCAAATCCGTGCTCGACGGACTTGTTCATCTGCCGCTCGTCATGCCGCCGGTGGTGACCGGTTATCTTCTGCTGATCTCGTTCGGCCGGCGCGCGCCGATCGGGGCGTTTCTCTACGATCATTTCGGCATCGTGTTCTCGTTCCGCTGGACCGGCGCCGCGCTCGCTTGCGGCATCATGGGCTTTCCGCTGATGGTCCGGCCGATCCGGCTTGCGCTCGAAACCATCGACCGTAAGCTCGAACAGGCCGCCTCGACGCTCGGCGCCAATCGCGCGCTGGTGTTCCTCACCATTACGCTGCCGCTGGCTTTGCCGGGCATCATCGCCGGCATTGTTCTGTGCTTCGCCCGCGCGCTCGGCGAATTCGGCGCCACCATCACTTTCGTCTCCAACATTCCCGGCGAGACGCAAACCATTTCGGCGGCGATCTATACGCTCACGCAAATTCCCGGAAGCGATGCTGCGGCCGGACGGCTCGTGTTGATTTCCATCGCGCTCGCTTTCGCCGCTCTCTTCGCCTCGGAATGGCTGAGCCGGCGCGCTGCGATCCGCTTTCACGGGGACTGATCATGCTCGCCGTGGACGCGGAAAAACAGCTCGGCGCATTCGTGCTCAGCGTGAAGTTCAGAGCCACGCGCGGTGCAACGGCTTTGTTCGGCGCATCCGGCTCCGGCAAGACGTCCGTTATCAACATGATCGCGGGCCTGCTGACACCTGATCGCGGCGCGATCTCGCTCGACGAAACCATCCTCTTCGACGCCGGCAAATGCATAAACGTTCCGCCGCACCAGCGCCGCATCGGCTATGTGTTTCAGGAAGGCCGATTGTTTCCGCATCTCTCGGTGCGGCAAAATCTCGACTATGGCCGCCGCATGAGCGGAGTCCCGCGCGACGGCGATGAGTTCGCGCGCATCGCATCGCTTCTCGATATCGATCGTCTGCTCGAGCGGCGGCCGGGACATCTTTCGGGCGGCGAGCGCCAACGCGTCGCTGTCGGCCGCGCTCTATTGATGCGGCCGAAGCTTCTTCTGCTCGACGAGCCGCTGGCGTCGCTCGACGCCGGGCACAAGCGCGAAATCCTGCCCTATCTGGTGCGGCTGCGCGACGATGCCGGAATCCCGATCGTCTATGTCAGCCACTCTCCGGCCGAAGTGCGCCGGATTGCGACAACTGTCGTGCGTCTCGACCGTGGCCAGGTCGTTGCGACCGGCGGCATCGAGCTTCTCAAGGATGCCGAAGCAGATGTCTTTGCCTAAAAATGAGCTTCGCATTTGGCGAAGTCAGACATAACTAATCGCGTGTTGTCCCGCCGATCTGTGCATGACAATGGTTCGCGATGGCTGATTCAACCGCGCCGACGGCCCAAATGGCCGTCGCCGAACATCCAACACCCAAGCATGCAACGGCTTTGGGCGTCACCTGTGGCGCGGCGTCAGCCCTATGCTGGGCCGCGGGCTTTGTCGCGGCGCGGCACGGCATTCTGATCGGCATGTCGCCGTTGGTCTTGGCGCTGCACCGCTATGTCTGGGCGGGTTTGGCGCTCCTTCCGGTCGCTGCATGGGGCGGTTTTGACGATTTGGGCCGTGTCGGCCCATGGCGCGCCGTCACACTCACGTTGTTCGGCGGCCTGCCGCTCGCGCTGTGGAGCTACTACGGCTACGTCCATGTGCCGCTCGGCCATGGCGCGATCATTCAGCCGTCCTGCGCCGCGCTTGGCGGCCTTGTTCTGGCGCATCTCGTTCTTCGCGAGGCGCTGCCCTTGCGGCGTATTTTTGGCGCGCTGGCGATAATCGTGGGCCTCGTCATTATCGGCATCGAGGCGGTGCATACGATCGGCGCGCAAGGGTTCTTGGGCGACATGATGTTTGTTGCCGCGGGCTCCTTCTTTGCAGTCTTCGGCATGCTGCTGCGGTTGTGGCGCATTTCGGCCATGCCGGCGGTCGCGCTCACCAGCATTGTTTCGCTCGCCGGCCTGCCGCTCATGCTTCTCGACTGGAACAATTTTCTTGCCGCGGGCCTCGTCCAGAATCTCTTGCAGGCCGTGGTGCAAGGCGTCTTTGCCGGCGCTGGCGCCGTGTATCTGTTCACGCGCGCCGCGATCCTGCTCGGTGCCGCCCGCGCCGCATTGTTTCCGGCACTGGTGCCGCCGTTCACGCTGCTGATCGGCTTTGTCGTGCTGGGCGAAGCACCAAGCCTGTTGCAGCTTGTCGGACTTGCTGTTGTCGTTCTCGGCTTCTGGCTGACGCAGAAGAATTGAGAGCAGGCGTCAGGCCGCCTTGCGACTGGTCAGGAAATCGCCCATACGGTCGAGCGCCTTCAAAATGTTTTCGGTCGAGTTGGCATAGGACACGCGCACATAGCCTTCGCCGAGAACGCCGAAATCCGGGCCGCCGATCAGCGCAATGCCGGCATCTTCAAGCAGCGCCGAGGCCAGGGCTTTTGCCTTCCAGCCGGTGCGTTTGATGTTGGGGAACGCGTAGAATGCGCCTGTCGGCGTGGCGCAGGACGTGCCGGGAAGCTTGTTCAAGCCGGCGACCACGATTTTGCGTCGCTTGTCGAATTCGGCGACCATTTTGTGCACTTCGTCCTGCGGCCCGGTGAGCGCCGCAAGGCCGGCATATTGCGCCGACGCATTGACGCAGGAGTGCAGGTTCACCGCGAGCTTGCGGGCGAAATCGTAAAGCTTGCCGGGCCAGATCGCGTAGCCAAGCCGCCAGCCGGTCATCGCATAGGTCTTCGACCAGCCATTGAGCAGGATCAGGCGATCGCGGATCGAAGGATAAGACAACAGGCACACGTGCTTTTCGCCGTTATAGACCATGTGGTCATAGATCTCGTCCGACATCACCGCGACATCGGGAAAGCGCTCCAGGCCGGCGATAAGCTTGTCGACTTCGACTTTCGGCGTCACGCCGCCGGTCGGATTGGCCGGCGAATTCAGAATCAGCAGCCGCGTCTGCGGCGTGATGAGCTTGAGCGTCTCTTCCGCCGAGAAAGCGAAATGGTTCTCCTCGCGGATCGGCACTGGTATTGGCCGCGCGCCGGTATATTCGATCATCGAGCGATAGATCGGAAAGCCGGGATCGGGATAGAGAATGTCGACGCCCGGCTCGCCGAACATCAGGATCGACATGAACATGGTCGGCTTGCCGCCGGGCATGATCATCACTTCGTCGGGCGATACGCTGACGTTGAAACGCTTGTGCAGATCGGTGGCGACCGCTTCGCGCAGCGGCACGATGCCGACTGCAGGCGTGTAACCATGGTGCCCGTCGCGCAGCGCCTTCACCGCCGCCTCGACGATGAAATCCGGGGTGCGGAAATCCGGCTGGCCAATGCCGAGATTGATGATGTCGCGGCCCTGCGCCATCAGCTGCATGGCGCGTGCCAGCACGGCGAAGGCGTTTTCCTCGCCGATGCGATCGAAGGCGGCGACGGTTTTCAGCATGGCGTTTCCCCCGGAAATCTCGTTTGCGGGGGCGCAGTTCAGCCTAAGCGCTGCTCAAATGCAAACCGGCCCAAAATGCGAGAGGCCCCGGACACGTATGTCCAGAGCCCCTTCGCACACACAACTGACGAAACGGAAGGCTTCAGCGGCCGAGGCTGAACGCAGCGCCGGATTCTTCCGACTCAAGCGATCCGGTGCGGCCGGCGCCAAAGTCCGGATAGTGCAGCGCCGGGGCGCTCTGATAGGTCTCGTTGCTGCCCGCGCTGCCGGCATAATTATACAGGTGGTCGTACTGCACGCGCTGACGCTGATGCTGACGCTGCGCGAAAGCCGGCGTCGCCAGCATGGCAACAGCGACCGCCGATAGAACCAATTTCATGTTGAGCGACTTCATTGCGAATCTCCATCTGAGGCCATCAGCCCATGCCGGACTACCTAATGGACATCTGGCACTGCACAATGGCCGACGGTTCACGAATTAGTTATGAGAATCAACGTATTAATGCGAAATTTACGCCCCCGTTTATGCCGTTATTTTGCACTGCAAAAAAGCTAATCAACAGCTGCTTTTTGGCGAAACCCGTCCGTGATCTGCGGCCATTTTTATGTCCAACGAGGTGCAGATTTTTTCGCCGCCACGGCGTTAAATCGGTGAAACAGCCGCGCACGGACTATCGCCCTGCAAAAATCGCAAGGCAGGCAATGAAAGAGGGAGGCGGTTATGAGCGCAAACGGCAAGGCTCCGCAAAAGGGTCAACAAGGTCATCGCCTGCGCTCGCAATTGTGGTTCGACAATCCGGATAATCCGGGCATGACCGCGCTCTATCTGGAGCGCTATCTCAATTACGGCCTGACCCGCGAAGAACTGACATCCGGCCGGCCGATCATCGGCATCGCGCAGACCGGCTCCGATCTGTCGCCGTGCAATCGCCATCATCTCGAACTGGCGCAACGCGTGCGCGCCGGCATTCGCGACGCCGGTGGCATTGCCTTCGAGTTCCCGGTGCATCCGATCCAGGAAACAGGCAAGCGCCCGACGGCCGCGCTCGATCGCAATCTCGCTTATCTCAGTCTCGTCGAAGTGCTGTTCGGCTATCCGATCGACGGCGTTGTGCTGACGACGGGCTGCGACAAGACCACGCCCGCTTGTTTGATGGCCGCGGCGACCGTCAACATTCCGGCGATCGTGCTGTCGGGCGGCCCGATGCTCGATTATGTACGCGACGGCAAGCTGATGGGCTCGGGCACGTTGATCTGGCAGGCGCGCGAAGACCAGGCGGCGGGCAAGATCACCTATAAGGAATTCATCGACATCGTTGCCGATTCGGCGCCCTCGATCGGTCACTGCAACACGATGGGCACCGCCTCGACTATGAACGCGCTGGCCGAGGCGCTCGGCATGTCGCTGCCCGGCTGCGCCGCAATTCCGGCGGCGTATCGCGAGCGCGCGCAAATAGCTTACGCGACGGGGCTGCGCGCCGTCGAAATCGTGCGCGAGGATCTGAAGCCTTCCGATATTCTCACGCGCGAAGCCTTCGAGAATGCGATCATTGCCTGTTCCGCCATCGGCGGTTCGACCAATGCGCCGATCCACATCAATGCCATCGCCCGCCATATCGGCGTGCCGCTGGTGATCGAGGACTGGGAAAAGATCGGCTATGACGTGCCGCTGCTGGTCAACATGCAGCCGGCCGGAGAATATCTCGGCGAGGATTATTACCGTGCCGGCGGCTTGCCCGCGGTGATGCATGAATTGCTCGCCGCGGGAAAGATCCATGGTGACGCACGCACCATCAATGGCCGGACCATGGCCGAGAACGTGGCGCCGGCCAAGGTCAATAATCCCGAAGTCATTCGCCCTTATCAGAAGCCGATGAAGCCGCATGCCGGCTTCAAGATTCTGCACGGCAATCTGTTCGACAATGCGGTGATGAAGACGAGCGTGATATCGGATGAGTTTCGCAATCGCTATCTGAACAATCCGAAGGATCCGAACGCTTTCGAGGGACGTGCCGTCGTGTTTGACGGGCCCGAGGATTATCACAAGCGCATCGACGATCCCGCGCTCGGCATCGACGAGCACACGATCCTCTTCATGCGCGGCGCCGGGCCGATCGGCTATCCGGGCTCGGCGGAAGTCGTCAACATGCAGCCGCCGTCGGCGCTGATCAAAAAAGGCGTCACCGCGCTGCCTTGTCTCGGCGACGGCCGCCAATCCGGGACTTCGGGCTCACCCTCGATCCTCAATGCGTCGCCGGAAGCTGCCGCCGGCGGTGGGCTCGCGCTGCTCAAGACCGGCGACCGGGTGCGTATCGACCTCAATAAAGGCACCGCCGATATTTTGATCTCGGTCGAAGAATTGGCCGAGCGCTCAGCGCTATTACAGAAGAACGGCGGCTATCACTATCCGCCGAGCCAGACGCCGTGGCAGGAAATTCAACGTGCCATGGTCGATCAGCTCGGCAATGGCATGGTGCTGGAACCGGCGGTGAAATATCAGCGGGTAGCGCAGAAATTCATCCCGCGCGATAATCACTAATCCCTTTCACCTATGAACTTTGTTGCTGGGATTTGTCATGACCGGAAATCGTCCTTCGACCGCCGACAAGCGGAAAACATTCCGTAAGCTTCACGAGTCTGGCTGCTTCGTCATTCCCAATCCGTGGAATGTCGGCAGTGCCCGCTATCTGCAGGGGCTTGGCTTCAAAGCGCTCGCAACAACGAGCTCCGGCGCCGCGCATGCGGAAGGCTTTCCCGACGGCGGTCAAAGCCGCGATCAGGTGCTGGCGCATTTCCGCGAAATCGCGGAAGCGGCCGACGTGCCGCTGAATGCCGATTTCGAAAACGGCTTTGCCGACGACCCGCAGGGCGTGGCGGAGAATGTGACACGCTGTATCGCAACCGGCGTTGCCGGCTTGTCGATCGAAGACTCGCCGAATGACGGGGTCTTGCCGCTCTACGATCTCGATACGGCGGTCGCACGCGTGAAAGCCGCGCGCGCGGCGATCGACCGTGCCGGCGGCGATGTCGTGTTCACCGCGCGCGCGGAAAACTTCATCCGCGGCGTCAACGATATCGATGACGTCATCCGTCGCCTGAAAGCCTATGCCGCCGCCGGCGCCGATTGCCTTTATGCACCTGGCATCAAGACGCGCGAGCAGATCGACGCCGTGGTCAAAGCGGTTGCGCCCAAGCCGGTGAACTTCCTCAACAGCGGCGCTTTCGGTTTCACCGTGGACGACCTCGCCGCAATGGGCGTGCGTCGGATCAGCGTCGGCGGCTCGCTCGCGCGCGTCGCCATGCATGCCTTCATTCGCGTCGCGACCGACATCGCCAAACAGGGCAAATTCGACGGCTTTGATGGCCTGATCACCAATCAGGAACTGAACAAGTTCTTCAGCGAAGACCGGAAGCGAAGCGCGCCATGACCGACAAGTTCGAACTGCACCCGCAGACAGGTCAGCCAATCGGGCATCTTGTCGTCGATAGCTCTCCGGCGCCGCGTCCGGGCCCGGTGGTGCTGAAGGGCCGTTACGGCCGTCTGGAGAAGCTTAAGCCCGAGCACGCCGCCGATTTATGGAAAACCTTCGGCGGGCACGACCATGTCTGGACCTATATTTCGACCGACGGGCCGTTCGCCACCGAGGCCGAGTTCACGCCCTTCATCGCCATGCGTGCGGCGGCAGAAGACCCCTATGCCTATGCGATCATCGACCTGGCCGATCGTGCCGTCGGCTATCTCACGCTGCTGCGGATCGTGCCGCACAATCGGGTGATCGAGGTCGGCCACGTGCTTTATTCGCCGACACTGCAGCGCACGCCGCTCGGCACCGAAACTCAATACCTCCTGGCGCGTTACGTGTTCGAGACGTTGGGGTACCGGCGCTATGAGTGGAAATGCAATTCGTTGAACGCTCCGTCGCGCCGTGCGGCACTGCGCTACGGCTTCGTCTATGAAGGCACTTTTCGCCAGCACATCATCGCCAAAGGCCGCAACCGCGACGATACCTGGTTTTCGATGCTCGATGGCGAATGGCCGCAACGCAAAAGCAATTTCGAGCGCTGGCTGGCGCCGGAAAATTTCGACAGCGAGGGCCGGCAGAAGGTCAGCCTCGGAGCTTTAAACGGAGCATGATCCCGAAAAGCCTGCCCTTGGACTTGATCCGAGGGTGGGCACCGGCTTTCGGATGAGATCATGCTCAAGCAAATTTGGAGCATGACATGAGTGGCAGAGGGCAGAACAAGGTCGCGCTGGTCACCGCCGCAGGGCAGGGCATCGGCCGCGCTATCGCCGAAGCGCTGATTGCTGAGGGCGGCGTGGTTATCGCCACCGACCTGGCCGACGACAAGCTCCACGATCTCAAAGCCAAGAAGCGCCAGAAGCTCGACGTGCGTGCGCAAGACAATATCGATGCGCTGGCGAAATCGGTGGCCGGCGAGTTCGGCGCGCTCGACATCCTGGTCAATTGCGCCGGCTATGTCGCCAACGGCTCGGTGCTCGATTGCACCGACAAGGATTGGGATTTTTCTTTCGACCTCAACGTCAAATCCATGCATCGCATGATCAAGACGTTCCTGCCGGCCATGCTGCAGAAAAAGTCCGGCTCCATCGTCAATATCTCTTCGGCGGTGTCGTCGATCCGCGGTGTGCCGAACCGCTATGCCTATGGCGCGACGAAGGCCGCGGTGATCGGACTGACCAAATCGGTCGCCGCCGACTTCATCCGGCAGGGCATCCGCTGCAACGCCATTTGCCCGGGCACGATCGAATCGCCGTCGCTCGAAGAGCGCATCGCCGCGCAATCCAAGGCGACCGGGCAATCCATCGACACGGTGCGCCAAGCCTTCGTCGACCGCCAGCCGATGGGCCGTCTTGGCAAGGCGAAGGAAGTCGCAGCGCTCGCCCTCTTTCTCGCCAGCGACGAGGCAAGCTACATTACCGGGCAGGCCCATCTCGTCGATGGCGGGATGGCGCTGTAACGACATCAAGCGAAATGCCGCAAAGGCATCCGTGACAATCGGGGGCAGAACGCACAGATGCAGATTCTCATCACCGGCGCCGCGGGAATGATCGGGCGCAAGCTGACTGCGCGTCTTGCCGGCGACGGCGTTCTCAACGGCAAGCCGGTCGACAAGCTCACGCTGGTCGATGTGGTCGCGCCGCAAAGGCCTCACGGTTTCACCGGCGAGGTCGAGACGGCTGCGTCAGACATCGCGGATGAGCGCGCGGCTCGCGCTGCGGTCGCTGGCCGACCTGATGTCATTTTCCATCTCGCCGGCGTCGTTTCCGGCGAGGCCGAACTCGATTTCGAGAAGGGCGTGCGGGTCAATCTCGATGGCTCGCGTGCGCTGTTTGAGGCCGTTCGCGCGATCGGCGATGGCTATCGGCCGCGCCTGGTCTTCTCGTCATCGATTGCGGTGTTCGGTGCCCCGTTCCCGCAAGCCATCCCGGACGATTTTCATCTGACGCCGCTGACCTCCTACGGGACGCAGAAGGCCATGGTCGAACTGTTCCTCGCCGACTACACGCGGCGGGGCTTCATCAACGGCGTCGGCATCAGGCTGCCGAGCATCGTGGTGCGGCCGGGCCGGCCGAACAAGGCGGCGTCAGGGTTCTTCTCCTCGATCATCCGCGAGCCGCTGGCCGGCGAGGAAGCGCTGCTGCCGGTCGAGGACTCGGTGCTGCATTGGCACGCCAGCCCGCGCGCCGCCGTGGGCTTTCTGGTCCATGCCGCGGGCCTCGACGCGGGCAAGCTCGGTCCGCGCATCAACCTGACCATGCCGGGCGTCTGCTGCACCGTCGGCGAGCAGATCGCGGCCCTCCGCCGCATTGCCGGCGACAAGGTCGCGGCCCGCATCCGCCGCGCGCCGGACCCGCTGGTCGCCGGCATCGTCGCCGGCTGGCCGAGCCGCTTCGATCCGGCCCGCGCCTTGGCGCTCGGCTTCCAGGCCGAGGCCTCCTTCGACGATATCATCCGCGCCCATATCGACGACGAATTGGGCGGCAAGATCGCCGCGTGAACCGGCCGATTTCGGCCAGTTTTGCCCCGGTAAAAGCCGGTTCCATCGTGGTTTTCGCCCCGCAAGCCCAGGTTTCCCGCGCCTTGCTTTGCTTGCTTTGGCGGCTCTTATGCTTACATTGCTGAGAGCGGCTTTCGACTGACCCCACACCCATGATGACCTATGTCGATGCGGCCTGCGCGCCGTTGCGTAAGACCGGCCAGATCAAGATTCACGGCGCCCCCGCCTTCGAGGGCATGCGCAAGGCCGGCCAGCTCGCCGCCCAATGCCTCGATATGCTGGTCCCCGAGATCAGGCCCGGCGTCACCACCGACCATATCGATCGGCTGGTCTTTGAGTTCGGCATGGACCACGGCGCCACGCCGGCGACGCTGATGTATCGCGGCTACCGCAAATCAACCTGCACCTCGGTCAACCATGTCGTGTGCCACGGCATCCCGAACGAAAAGCCGCTGCGCGAGGGCGACATCGTCAATGTCGACGTGACGCTGATCCTGAATGAATGGCATGGCGATTCCAGCCGCATGTATCCGGTCGGCGAGATCCCGCGCCGCGCCGAGCGGCTGATCGAGGTCACCTATGAGGGCATGATGCGCGGCATCGCCGCGATCAAGCCCGGCGCCACCACCGGCGATATCGGCCAGGCGATCCAGACCTTCGTCGAAGCCCAGCATATGAGCGTGGTGCGCGATTTCTGCGGCCACGGGCTCGGCCAGCTGTTTCACGACGAGCCGAACATCGTCCATGTCGGCCGCGCCGGCGAAGGCATCGTGCTCAAGCCCGGCATGTTCTTCACCGTCGAGCCGATGATCAATCTCGGCCGCCCGCATGTGAAAGTGCTCTCTGATGGCTGGACCGCGGTGACGCGCGATCGTTCGCTGTCGGCGCAGTTCGAGCACTCGGTTGGCGTGACCGAGACCGGCGTCGAGATCTTTACGCTGTCGCCGGCCGGCCTGGAGAAGCCGCCCTATCGGGTGTGAACGCGGTCTCGTGAAAGTCGCGCCTGCAAAAGGTGTGATCGCCGATTGCAAATTCCACCAATCCGGGCATGCTCCGCCGCAATCGCGTGGCGGTGTGGCGGCTTTGATCCTTGAAACGTCCTGAGAAAATCGGCGACAGCGACGGCCCCGCCGCCGTTCCGCATTATCATGGCCATCGCGAGCGCCTGCGTGATCGTTTCCGCGACGCTGGGCCTGATGCTTTATCCGACTACGAGCTTCTTGAGCTCCTGCTGTTTCGGGCGCTGCCGCGGCGCGACGTCAAGCCGCTCGCCAAATCGCTGCTGGAGAAATTCGGTTCGTTTGCCGAAGTGATCTCTGCCCCGGAAACGCGGCTCGCAGAAGTCAAAGGCCTTGGGCAGGCCGGCATCACCGAGCTGAAGGTCGTGCAAGCGGCGGCGAGCCGCTTTTTGCGCGGCGCCGTAACCAAGCGCCCGGCGCTGTCGTCGTCATCGAGCGTGCTCGATTATTGCCGCAGCGCGCAGGCTTTTGCCGACCGCGAGCTGTTCCGCATTCTATTTCTCGACAAGCGCAATCAGCTCATCGCCGATGAGGTGCAGCAGAGCGGTACCGTCGACCACACTCCGGTTTACCCGCGCGAAGTGGTCAAACGTGCTCTGGAATTGTCCGCGACCGCGATCATCCTCGTGCACAATCACCCCTCCGGCGATCCGACGCCGTCGCACGCCGACATCCAGATGACCAAGCAGATCATGGAAGTGGCGGGCTCGCTCGGCATCGCCGTGCACGACCATCTTATCGTCGGCAAGGACGGGCATGTGAGCCTGAAGAGCTTGCGGCTTATTTAGCCCGTGCGGGGCCATTTCGCTCGCCAACTCCGCAGCCGGATCAGCCTCTAAGTTTTATAGCCGTCTCGGCGATCTTGCGGCCCTGGTATCGGGCGCCATTGAGTTCGTTTTCGCTGGGCTTGCGTGAGCCGTCGCCGCCCGCGATTGTCGTCGCCCCGTAGGGTGATCCGCCGGTAATCTCGTTCAAGGTCATCTGACCGGCAAATCCGTAGTCAAGCCCGACAACAATCATCCCGAAGTGCAGAAGATTGGTGATGATAGAGAACAACGTCATTTCCTGGCCGCCGTGCTGCGTCGCCGTCGAACTGAAGGCGCCTCCGACCTTCCCATTCAAGGCGCCGCGCATCCACAACGCGCCGGCCTGATCGAGAAAATTTGCCATCTGCGACGCCATGCGGCCAAAGCGAGTGCCGGTGCCGACGATGATGCCGTCGTAATTCGCTAGTTCTTCAACAGTCGCGACCGGTGCTGCCTGGTCGAGCTTAAAGTATGACTTGCGCGCGATCTCTTCCGGCACGAGCTCCGGCACCCGCTTGATGTCAACCTGCGCGCCCGCTTCGCGGGCCCCTTCTGCAACGGCATTGGCCATCGTTTCGATATGTCCATAGGCCGAGTAGTAGAGAACCAATATCTTTGCCATCTCTGTCTCCTCTTTTCTGTTCCCTTGCTTCTGTTCCATTTTGGTTGGCGCGAAGACGCCACCATCTCGATTGGTCGCAGCGGCCCGAGCAGATCCCATCACGAGGGCGAAGGGTCGAGAAACACGTAGAGTGCCGCGATCTTATCGTCTCGGACGATGATCACATCCAGGCCGGTATAGTCCGGCTTGCCGCCGCGCGGGCCCGACCCCCACGCAAGCCTTCCCGCGTTATGCAAGGCCTGCGGAGCCCCGTGAGGCACATAGGCGAAGTGCGGGTGCGTCGCGCGCAGGTCTCCGGCAAATTTGTCTAGCGCTTCATGCCCGACAAAAACTCCAGGCGGCACGTAGAGCACGCAGTCGTCCGTATACAGCTCCGCAATTGCGGCGCGACGGCTGGCGGGATTCTCTTCGCCAAAAACGTCCTGAAGGTTGCGGTGCAGGAGTTCGTGAATTCTCTCGGACATAGCCTGTCTCCGTAGGCCCTCGCTAGAGCATGATCCGGAAAAGCATTCCCTTGGACTTGATCCGGGGGTGGAAACCGGTTTTCCGAAAAAATCATGCTCCAACAAACAAACTAGACCATGATCAGATTCAACTTGATCGGATCATGGTCTGGCGACGCTATTCCTCAAGCGGCAACCGCTTTCGCCGTTGCAGGCGCTCCGCTCTTCCCGCGTCCGTGATCCAAGCTGATCGCTCCGGCGCCGAAGGCGACGATTTGGAGAAGTCCGCCGGCCATCATCACGTTCTTCAGAAAGTGGATCATCTGGTTCTGGTCGGCAAAATTGCTGTGGAACGAAACGGCGGTCGCCAGCGCGAAGGCGGCCAGCGCGAGCGCGACCGACCGCGTGTGGTAACCGAGAACGAGAAGCAGTCCGCCGCCGAGTTCGACAGCTACGGCCACCGCGAAGGCGAGCGGCGGGAACGGAAGCCCCGCGGCGCTGATCATCGCGGTGGTCCCGCCGTAAGCGGCGAGCTTGCTCAAGCCGCTCATCATGAACGGCACACCGATGAGAACACGGCCGATGAAGGGGAGATAACGCGTATTCATGGTAAGGCTCCTGTGCTGGTGATTGAACTTCAGTCAGTGACGACGAGGATCACTTCGGAGTTCTCTTCGGCGGAAATTGTGAGATGGAGTTCGTCGAGCGCGGCGATCCCGTCACCGACCGCTAGGCGCAGATCATTCACCGCGACGGCGCCTCGTGCGGGCGCGAGATAGGCGTGGCGGAAATCGCCAAGCTCATACCGGAGCTGCGTTCGGGCGCGGAGCGTCGCACCGAGAACCCTCGCATCGGCACGTATCGGAAGCGCTTCGGCGTCGGCGGAAAATCCGCTGGCGAGGACGACGAATTGGTTGGTGCGATCGGCTTTGCGGAAACGTCGCGTGTTCCAGTAAGGCTCCCCGCCGTTCACACGAGGGCGCAGCCAGATCTGAAACAGCCGCAACGGTTCGGCGTCGCGATTGTATTCGGAATGCCGTATTCCCGTTCCGGCGCTGATCGCCTGTACGTCCCCGGCCACCGTGCGGGCCGATGTTTCCGATGCTGTCGCTATGGGTGACAATGCCGTCGCGGACATAAGAGATGATCTCCATGTTGGCGTGGCCGTGGAGACCAAAGCCCGTTCCCGGCGCGATCTCGTCATCGTTCCAGACGACCAGCGCGCCAAGCGGCGTATGGGCCGGATTGCCATCCGGCCCTACGGCAAAATGGTGTTTGGCCCTGAGCCAGCCAAAATCGCCGCCATCGAGCGTCAATGAAGGGCGGATTTGCAGC
>DATAQN010000186.1:0-1849 GCA_036264635.1 Xanthobacteraceae bacterium
ATGAAGCTGGTCGTCTTTATCAGCTGGATCAATCATGTCGGGCAGTGCAATGTTATCGTAAACGTGCCAATGCCGCATCAGCGCCCAACGGCGAAACAAGTTGACCTCGGCCTTTTTTGCTGCTGCCGCGATCAGAGACACGATTTGCTCCCACTCGCCGCCACTTTCGTCCCGGAGCATTGCCGTAACATATTGCGGGTCCATCAACAGAACGTCGAAATCCTTTCCTGATAGCTTATCCAGCCCCTTGTTGATGTACTCGGCAGTCTCCGCGATCTTGTGGGTCTTTCGAAAAACCGCGTTTGTTCCAACCTGCCAAATGACTAGGGATGGTTTCTCGGCGAGAATGTCACTATTGAATCGATTGAACTCGTCGGGCGCCTCCTGGCCGCCAATGCCACGGTTGAGGACGTCAAGTTTGAACTGCGGCGGAAACGGCTGCTGGTATTTCCACCGCAGGTACATTTCGAGCCTCGCCGGATAAGGCACCACGTCGTCACCCCTGCCGGCCGTCGACGACGACCCGATGGCGACGACGCGCACGGGCGTGTCACCGCGAAGTGCTTTGGCGAAATGGGGCAGTTCGTATTTGAAGGTGACAAAATCATCGGGAGTTTCGACCACAGGCGGAGAGAGGGTCATTGCGCGCACCATCTGACGTTGCACGCCCATTTCGCCGCGAAAGATGCCACCATTGCAAGTGATTTTACGATGACGTTAGTGTGCGCCGCCTACCCTGTCGCGGAGAAGTAGTCATGAACGGAAAAGTCATCGTCATCACGGGAGCGCTGGGCGCGCTCGGCCGGGTGGTCGTCGAAACCGCGCATAAGCGTGGCGCGCGGGTTGCCGGCGTCGATCACGCGCCGTCGCAGGTGGCAGCGACGGCCGAACGGATCGAGCTCGGCAGTGTCGACCTGTCCGACGTGGCAGCGGCAAAGCAGGCGATCGACACGGCGGCCTCGCATTTCGGCCGGCTCGATGCGCTGGTCAACATCGCCGGCGGCTTCAATTTCGAGACTGTCGCTGACGGTGACATCAAGAGCTGGCAGCGCATGTACGCGATGAACGTGCTGACCGCGCTGAATATCAGCAAGGCGGCGATCCCCCATCTTGTGGCGTCTTCCGGAGGCCGCATCATCAATATCGGTGCGATGGGTGCGCTGCAGGCCGGCGCCGGTATGGGCCCCTATGCCGCGTCGAAGGCCGGCGTGCACCGGCTTACCGAAGCGCTTGCCGCCGAGCACAAGGGCAAGATCACGGTGAATGCGGTATTGCCCTCGACCATCGATACCGCCGCCAATCGCTCGAGCATGCCCAAGGCCGATTTTTCCAAATGGGTCAGGCCGCAGGAGCTTGCGGACGTTATCCTGTTCCTGGCGAGCGACGCCGCAAGCGCGGTGACCGGCGCGCTGATACCGGTCGTGGGCCGGGTCTAGGGATCACGGCTCCAATTCGGCTAGAATCTACGAATTGAGTCGCGGCCGCGCGCCGCTGGAACGGTGCTGCCTTTGGAAACCGCGCTTTATCTGCCCGTCAAACGCTTCCTCGAAAAGCTCGGCTTCACGGTCAAGGGCGAGGTTGGCGGCTGCGATCTCGTCGCGCTGAGCGGCGACGACCCGCCGATCGTCGTGATCGGGGAGCTGAAACTCTCGTTCAATCTCGAATTAGTGCTGCAAGCGGTGAACCGCGCAGGTGCCGCCGACGAAGTCTGGATCGCCGCCCGGATGTCGATCAATGGCAAGGGGCGCGAAAGCGACGCGCGCTATCGCAATCTCTGCCGGCGGCTTGGATTCGGCATGCTCGGCGTCACTGCCCGCGGCGATGTCGAGGTTTTGGTCAAGCCGCCGAC
>DATAQN010000193.1:0-14421 GCA_036264635.1 Xanthobacteraceae bacterium
GAACAAGCTGCCGATCACGGTCTGCATGGTGCCGAGATTGCCGTTGATGGCGAAGCTCGGCAGCATATTGGCGGTGGCGACGCCGACCTGGGCGCCGGCGGCATGCAATTGCTCCTGCGCGGCACGGATGTCGGGGCGCTGCTCGATCAGCTGCGAGGGCAGACTTATCGGCAGGTCGGTTGGCAATTGCAAGCTATCAAGCTTGAAGGTCTCGTGCGGTCCCTGGCTGGCATAGGCGCCGGTCAGCGCTGCGATCAGATCGCGGTTCTGTTGCAGCGCCTTGCGCAGCGGCGGCAGCGTTGCCTCGACCTGGGCCAGCGCCGCTTCTTGGAGCGCCACGTCGTTGCGGTTGGCAAAGCCGGTGTCGAACTGCTTGTGCAGCACGTCGAGCATTTTCTTGTTGAGCGCGATGATCTCGTTGGTGGCGTCGATCTGGCCGCGCAATGACGCTTCGGTGATGACGGCGCCGGCAAGGCTCGAGGTCAGCGTCAGATAGGCGGCCTCGACCTGAAAGCCCTGATTGTCGGCGAGCGCCTGCAGCGCTTCGACCTCGCGGCGGTTCAGCCCCCAGACGTCGAACACATAAGATACTGACAGCTGCGCGGTGTAGAGATTGAAAGTTGTTGGCGGCGTGCCCGTCGCCAAAGGCTCCGACAGCACCGCCGGCGACTGCTGCCGGGTCGGGTTGAAATTGCCCTGCACCAGCGGGAAGAATTTCGCGTCTTGGGCATAGACCGCCTCCTGGGCGGCGCGCAGTGACGCGATGGTCGATTGCAGGTTGGGATTATTGTCGAGCGCCCGCCGCATCAGCGCATTGAGCGCCGGCGACTTGAACAGCGTCCACCAGTCCTGCGGGATGTCGCGGCCCGGTTCGAGACGCTGCGCCTGACCGTTGCGTGCATCGGCCGACGCCGTCCGCAGCGGTGTCGGCTCTGCTGTGTAACGTTCAGTCTCCGGCGGCGCAGGCTCATGAAAATCCGGACCTACGGCGCAACTTGTCAGCAATGCTGTCGCGACTACGCAAGAGACACCCGCACGCAATCGCTCGGCGCGATGATGAAAAATCTTGGACCAGTCCATTCGAAGCCAAACGCAAGATTCGCGACTAATAATTTCCCCGGGCAGTCAGTCACTATTTCAGATTTGTCGCCTAACGGCTGTGTTGGGTCAGCCACACTCTAAGTATTTCGGCGAAGTCTTCGACTGTCAGAAATCACATCGTCCCGATTTCGCGGGACTCATTCATTGTTGTAATATCGCCTGCCCGCGCAATGAACAGAAGATGGGGAGGTTCGGAAAGAAAAATTTCCGGTAATGCGCGACTAAATTGCTTTTTCGAGAAATAAGAATAGTCAATTAATATCTGTGCTGATCGCCATGGCGGGGTCTGATCAACTTGCGTGCTATTTGTGAGCCGGTTCGCGTGGTGCCAGCCGAGAGGGACGGGATTAATGACAGTAGACCGTCACACAAATCACAGATTATGTCGCGGCGCGCTTAGCTGCCCGGAGTGCGCGCCAAGATGAGTGTTCGCCTGACGATCGATAAGAGAGCGGCGGTGTTTGGCGTGCTCATCATCGGCGCGCTCGCCATCTATGGATGGATGCATTTCCGCGGCGAATCGCAGCCCGATCTTGCCGTTACGTCCAAGGCCGACGCGGCGGTCACAGATCCGAATTCCGCGAGCGCCAACGGCAACAAGCTCGAACTATCGGACTCCCAGCTTGCCGCCGTCAAAGTCGAGCCCGTCGAGCTGCGCGCATTCCCCGTCGAGAAAGAGGCGATCGGGAGCATCGATTTCAACGAGGATATGGAGACCCAAGTCTTCACGCCATACCAGGGCAAGATCATCTCGCTCTTTGCCGAGGTTGGTAACGATGTGAAGAAGGGGCGGACCCTGTTCACCATCGACAGCCCGGATCTCCTCGCGGCCGAATCAAGCCTCATTGCCGCGGCCGGCGTGCTGGATTTGACCACGCGCAATTTGGCGCGCCTGCAGGAGCTCTACAAGACGCGGGCCGTATCGCAGGCCCAGTTGGAGCAAGCGATTTCCGATCAGCAGACCGCCGAGGGCAATCTTCGCGCCGGACGCGATGCCGTGCGCATCTTCGGCAAGAGCGATGCCGAGATCGACACGATCGTTGCCAATCGCCTTGCCGATCCGACGCTGGTCGTCGCGAGCCCGATCGACGGCCGAATCACGCAGCGCAATGCCTCGCCCGGCCTGTTCGTGCAGCCGGGCAACCCGCCGGCGCCTTTTGTCGTGGCGAATGTCGACACGATGTGGATGCTGGCGAATGTCACCGAGACCGACAGCCCGGCCTTCCGCGTCGGCCAGCCGCTTCAAGTCAAGATCAGCGCTTTCCCCGGCCGCGTCTTCGAAGGAAAGGTGACGACTGTCGGCGCCATTGTCGATCCCAATACACGGCGGGTGCTGGTGCGCTCCGAAATCAAGGATCCGCAGCACGAATTGCGTTCCGGTATGTTCGCGAATTTTGTGATCGGGATTGGCGCGCCTGTGCAATCTCCGGCGGTCCCGATCAATGGCGTCGTGCGCGAGGGCGACGGCACGCAGACCGTTTGGGTGACGTCCGATCGCAGGCAGTTCATCCAGCGAACCGTCAAGATCGGCATTCAGCGTGACGGCTATCGGCAGATCCTCAACGGTTTACAGGCGGGCGAACTGGTCGCCACTGACGGCGCGATTTTTCTCAGCAACATGCTGGCGCTTGCCTCCGGTCAATGACGGCCTGTCCCCGCGACGTTCAATTTAGAGACTAGCCGTGCTCAAAGGCATTCTGACTTTCGGGCTCACGCGACGCGCCGTCGTTCTGGTTGGACTGCTGGTGTTCGTCGTCGCCGGCCTTGCCGCCTTTACCCGGCTGAATATCGAGGCCTATCCGAACCCCGCGCCGGTCATTCTCGAAATAACCGCGCAAGCGCCTGGCCTTTCAGCCGAAGAAATGGAGCGATATTACACGGTGCCGATGGAGGTCGGCCTCTACACCACGCCTGGCATCGAGAATATTCGTTCGACCTCCTTTTACGGTCTGTCATTCGTCCGCATCACCTTTCAATACGGCGTCGATTACTTTTTTGCCTTCACGCAGACGCAGCTGATGTTGCAGCAGAATGTCAGCCTGCCGGGTGGACAGTCGCCGCAGATTCAGCAATCGAGCCTGGTCGGCGAGATCTTCCGTTATCAGATCGTTGGTCCCCCGCATTTCGGCCTCACCAATCTGCGCACGGTACAGGATTGGATCGTCACGCGACGGCTTTTGTCGGTGCACGGCGTGGTGGCGGTCAATTCATGGGGCGGCACCACCAAACAATATGATGTGGACGTCGATCTGCATAAGCTCGACGCCTACAATGTGACGATCCCGCAGGTCATCGCCGCGCTCGGCAACGCCAATGTCAATGTCGGCGGCCGCGAGATCACCGTCGGCCAGCAGTCCGTGAATATACGCGGCATCGGCCTGATGGATTCCGGGGGCGATGCCGACTTGACCCAAGGCTGGCGGGTCAACGACATCGACAATGTCGTGCTCACGCAGGTGAACGGCGTTCCGGTCCAGATCAAAGACGTCGCCAAAGTCTCGGTCGGTTACCGGCCGCGGCTCGGCATCGCCGGCAAGGATCATGACAGCGACGTCGCATTGGCGATCGTCGTCATGGGCCGAAACTATCACACCAACGACATCATTCCCCGCGTCAAAGAGAAGATCGACCAGATCAACAACGACGGCACGCTGCCGCCGGGGGTCAAGCTTGCTCCTTATTACGACCGTTCGACGCTGGTGGCGGTGACGACGCACACCGTCCTACACAATTTGATTTTCGGCTGCCTTCTGGTCTTTGTCATTCAGTGGGTATTTCTCGGCAATTTGCGTAGCGCGGTCATCGTCGGCGCCAATATCCCGTTTGCGCTGTTCTTCGCCGTCATCATCATGGTGTTGATGGGACAGGATGCGAACCTGTTATCGGTCGGCGCCGTCGATTTCGGGATTATCGTCGACTCCGCGGTGATCCTCATCGAAAACGTGTTCCGCAACTTTCAGTATCCCGCAGAACGCCAAAGCCTGTTGGCGCAGCTCGCCGAAGGACGCTTCGGCGCAGATCCAACACGCACGGTCGGCACCACCAGCAGCCCGGATTGGAGTGATCGGCTGCGTCTGATCCTCGCCAGCGCTCTGCAGATCGATAAGGCGATCTTCTTTTCCGCCGTGATTACCGTCGCTGCCTTCGTGCCGCTATTCACGATGCAGGGCGTCGAGGGTCAGATTTTCAGTCCCATGGCACGCACCTATGGGCTGGCGTTGTTTGGCGCATTGCTGTCGAGCTTCACCGTCACGCCGGTTTTGGCCTCCTTCCTGCTGCCCCAGCATGTGGAGGAAACCGAAACCGTTGTCGTGCGATGGCTGCGGGCGGGCTATGTGCCGCTGTTGCGCTGGTCTTTGGATCACCGCAAGACCATGGTGGCGATTGCGTTGGCCTTTCTTGCTTTCGTCACCGTCCTCGGGTCACAGCTCGGGAGCGAGTTTCTGCCGGCGCTCGAAGAGGGCAATCTGTGGATCAGGGCGTCCATGCCTCCGACCATCGGATTGGAAGCGGGCGAATCGTCCGCCGCGAAAATGCGCGAGATCCTCCTGCGCCATCCCGAAGTCATCACGGCGGTATCTCAGCATGGCCGGCCGGACGACGGCAGCGATGCTTCGCCATTCTCCAATGTCGAATTGTTCGTGCCCTTGAAGCCGTTCGATGAATGGCCGCCCAACGTCACCAAGGATATGCTCGTCGCGCAGTTGCAGAAGGAATTCAGCGACGAACTGCCGGGGATCGATTTCAATTTCTCGCAATATATCCAGGACAATGTCGAGGAGGCGCTATCCGGCGTCAAAGGCGCCAATTCGGTGAAGATCATCGGCCATGATCTGCCGACGATCGAGCGGCTGGCCGCCGAAGTCATGCGGCAGATGAGCCAGGTCAAAGGCATCGCCGACCTCGGCATTTTCCATGTGCTTGGGCAGCCGAACCTCAACATCAGAGTCGACCGCGAGAAGGCCGCGCGCTACGGCCTCAATACCGGCGACGTCAATACCGTGATTCAGGCCGCGCTCGGCGGCGCCACGGCGACTACGCTTCTCGAAGGCGATCGCCAGTTCGATGTCGCCGTGCGGTTGCCGCAGGAATATCGCTCAAATCTGGAAATGGTCGGCAATATCAAGGTCGGCTATCAAGCGCCCAACGGCAGCAATGCCTATGTGCCGTTAAGCGAGCTTGCCAAGATCACGCTCGATACCGGCGCTTCCTTCATCTACCACGAGTCCGGAGAGCGCTATATTCCGGTCAAGTTCAGTGTGCGTGACCGCGACTTGGCCGGCGCCGTCGCCGAAGCGCAGGAGCGTATCGCACAAAATGTAAAAACTCCGCCCGGCTACCGCATCGTCTGGGCGGGTGAATTCGAAGATCTGCAGAACGCGCAGAAGCGTCTCGCGCTCATCGTCCCGATCAGTCTGCTGTTGATCGTCGTCTTGCTCTACAGCCTGTTCAATTCGCTGCGCGACAGCTTGTTGGTGCTCTCCGGCATTCCGTTCGCGGCCGGTGGCGGCATCATAGCGCTCTATCTTTCAGGCTTGCATTTCAGCATCTCGGCGGCCGTCGGTTTCATCTCGCTGTTCGGCGTGTCGGTGATGAACGGAATTCTGATCATGACCTATTACAACGAGGTCAAAGCCGGCGGCGCGCGCGTGAGGGAAGCCATGTATCATGCGGCTTCGCAGCGCATGCGGCCGATGCTGATGACGGCGCTATCGGCTTGCATCGGCCTGTTGCCCGCCGCGGTCTCAACCGGCATTGGCAGTCAGGTACAGCGGCCGCTGGCGACTGTCGTGGTCGGGGGCATGTTTATCGGGCCGCTCATCTTGTTGGTTGTCGTGCCGGCGATTCAGACGCTTTTCCTGCGCGAGGAGGCGGGAGCTGCGGCAGCGCCGGCGGCGTTACCTGAGGCACCGGCGGAAGGCACCTGAGACCGTCGTCTCGGCGAGACCACCCATTACAGCCGCAATTGGTGATTCGGTCAGGAGGGTAAGCGAGAGGCGGCAAACTGGTTCTCATCGGGCTAAGCGCGACGCCCGGCGTCACTGCTTTCTCCGCGGTTTTCCGGGAGTTTTGCGGCTTGTACCGGATTTTTTACACCGCCGCTTTGGTTCGTCGCTCTCAGCCCGTAAAAGTTGAACATCGTTACCGTGCCGAAGCGCTCGTCTACGGCTTTAGCAGATGCCCACGGCCTCAGCAGAATCTGTCCGAATGGCTCGCAATCCGATTGCGAGGCTGGCGGATATATTGTGTGATGCGTCGCGCAACGATCGGGTAGTGTTGCTGCTGCTGGTCGCCTACGCGCTGACGTGGACCGTCTACGGGAGCATCGCCAAAAGCAGCCAGGACCTGCATCCTGATATGGTCGAGCTGATCTCGTGGTCGCGGGATCTCGGCCTCGGTTATCCCAAACATCCGCCGCTCGGGGCGTGGATCGTTTGGCTCTGGTTCAGCGTCTTTCCGCTGGCCGACTGGTCCTATTATCTTCTCGCCATGCTGATGCCGACGCTGGCATTGTGGATATTCTGGCGACTATCGGCGGACTATCTCGACATCGATAAGCGCATCATCGGTATGGCGCTCTTGATGGTGATGCCGTTCTACAATTTTCACGCCCTCAAATATAACGCCAACACGCTGCTGATGCCGGCCTGGGCGCTGACGATATTGGCGTTCCTGCGGTCGTATCGACATCGCAGTGTGGTTTATGCCGTGCTCGCGGGTATCGGCGCAGCGTTGAGCATGCTGGCGAAATACTGGTCGTTGTTCCTTATTGTGGGATTGATTGCAGCGGCTCTGATCGATCAGCGCCGCCGGGACTATCTGCGTTCAACGGCGCCTTGGATCACGGTCGCCACCGGCTTTATCGTCCTCTGCCCGCATCTGATTTGGTTGTATCAGCACGATTTCATTTCGGTGGATTATGCGCTCGCAAGGCACGCTGTGCGGTCAGTCCCCAACGGCGTGGACAAGGTTCTCGTCTATCTCAGCGGGACGGTGGCGTTTGCAGCCGCTCCAGTGGTCTTGGCGCTGATAGTGGTGCGGCCCAGCCGCGCAACAATTGCCGACATGATTTGGCCATCGGACCGTGAGCGCCGGTTCGTGGCTGCGGCTTTTTGGGGACCGTTGCTGTTGCCGATCGTGGGTACTCTCGCGATCGGCAGCACCCCGACCGCGCTCTGGTCGATGCCGGCGTGGATGCTGCTCCCGGTGATGCTGCTCTCGCCGCCGGCGGTCAAGATCGAGGCGTCGAGACTTCAGCTGATGCTGGGGCTGGCCGTCGCGGAGCCGCTGGTGATGCTGATCGCCGCTCCGGCGGTTGCGATCGCCATCCACCTGATCGGCGTTATTCCGCCGGCCGCCCACGGCCGCCTATTGGCGGGCGAAACAGAGCGCGCCTGGCGCCAAGCGACATCACAGCCACTGCGTTTCGTCGGCTGCGATGTCGCCGACGAGGTGGTCGCCTATGCGCGCGACCGGCCTCATGGGCTGCCGTGGCGGGTCTTCAAGGGCGATGTCGCCGATACGGTCTATGCCGATGCGCACGATTGGCCGCCGAGCTCCTTCAATGATTCTGTGCCGAGTGCTGCGGAACTGAAGGCAACGGGCATGGCGCTGGTCTGCTCGATCGATAGAAGCAATTGGCTGGAATCGGCCGCCGCGAGAGCCGCGCGCGACCCGGCGAGCCAGCGTATCGACTTCGTCGCGACACGCGACTTTCTGGGCCTCCCGGGGCGGCCGGGGCACTATGTGATATTTATTGTTCCGCCACAGCCGTAACACTCGCTGATCGCTGCGGCCGACGACGCGCGTCTCGGGCTCGACATTTCGAGCTTCGGCGGGAGGCGTGAGATCTTGCCTGGAGTCACGGCGCGACGGCGGCATCGTCGACAAACATGACGTGGCAATTCTTGGCGTTCTGCTGACAGAATTTGAGTGCGCTGGCGCGCGCCGCGTCGACGGTCCGCATGCCGCTTTGCCAGCCGAAATATCCATCGGGTGACGCTGCGAAAGCCTTATGCGGCGCCTCGATGACGAAGGTTGCGAAGGCCTTCTGACCGTTCGATCCCAAGGCGCTTGGCGCCGCGATCGCGGGCCGCGGCAATGGCTGCGGCGTTGTGCGCATGGTGAGATTCTGTTGCCGCAAGAATGTATCGACATAGGGCGTCCATTGCGGAATGCCCAGCGGCGAGAACAGGCCATGGCCGTCATTGCCGTAAGCCGGCGCGGCGATGAAATCGACATTTCCGCCGTCACCGACAAAAGCTGCTTTGAATTGCTGTGCCAGGGCGGGTCCGAAGAAGTGATCGTTCTCGGCATAAACCCAGAGCATGGGCACGCGTGAGCTTTTGCCAAAAGTGCGAAAGGCCTCGATCAATCGGTCAGGCCGGCAAACATGGTCGCTCTCGAGCGAGCCGCGGCCGCCAGCGAAGCTGATGGCGGCGACGAGACCAGGCGGCGGATCAGCGGTGAGGGCGACAGTCGCGAAGCCGCCTGCAGAAACGCCGACGGCAATCATGCGTGTCGGGTCGACATCGGGACGGTGCGCGACGAATTCGAGCGCCATTTTCAGATCGGCGGCGCCGGCCAAGCCGGCGGCACCGTAATTGGCATTGTCGCACGAGCCGTAGCTCTCCGCCCAGCCGCCGTCGGAGCCACCATAACCGCGGCGCATCACGATCACCGCCGCCCAACCGCGGCGGGCGAATTCCAGCGCCTGCGGCAGCATCGCAAGCGGCGTCATGTTCGGCCGGTCGGCGCCCGTGCGCGGCGAGCCGTGCGCCAACAGCGCCAGCGGATAGCGGCCCGGCTCGCTCGGACGAACAAACAGGGCTTCTAGCACGCCCGAGTCGCCGCCAAGAAGGACGCGCACGGGCTCCAGCACAAACGGGCCAGCAGCGCGCGCCGTGGTGGCGCCGCTGAGGATCAGACAAACGAGCAGAATAGTGCGCCCCACAGGTAAGCCCCCGATCTATCGTGTCCTTCCCCGCTCAAGCCGGCAGCACAGCCGTGGCCTCGATTTCAACCTTGGCCTCGTCCTCGACCAAGGCCGCGATCTGCACCAGCGTCATGGCCGGAAAGTGCTTGCCCATCACGGCGCGATAGGCGTCCCCGAGATCGCGCAAGCGTGACATATATTCTTTCTTGTCAGTGACGAACCAGGTCAGCCGGGTGATGTGTTCGGCCTTGCCGCCGGCTTCCTCGACCAGAGTGACGATATTCGCCAGCGCTTGGCGCGCTTGCCCGACAAAATCGACGCTTTCGAATTTCTGCTCGGCGTTCCAGCCGATCTGACCGGCCAAAAACACCACGCGTCCCTCGGCGACGACGCCGTTGGCAAAGCCTTTGGCCTTCTTCCAGTGGCGTGGATGCAGCATTGTGTGTGTATCGCTCATATCCCGGCTTTACTCCTTACGCGTTCGTCCGCAGCCGGAAACGCTGAATTTTTCCGGTCTGTGTCTTCGGCAGCGCCTCGGTGAATTTCACCGAGCGCGGATATTTGTACGGCGCGATCGTCGCCTTGACGTGGTCCTGCAGTTTCTTGGCGGTCTCGGGGCTTGGCAGCGTGCCGTCCTCTAACACAACATGCGCCTGCACGATCTGGCCGCGTTCATCGTCCGGCACGCCGATCACCGCGCATTCCTTGACGTTAGGATGCGAAAGCAATGCCGCCTCGACTTCGGGGCCGGCGATGTTGTAGCCCGACGAAATGATCATGTCGTCGTTGCGCGCGGTGAAATGGAAATAGCCGTTCTCGTCCTGCGTGAAGGCGTCGCCGGTCAGGTTCCAGCCGTCGCGGACATAAGCGGCCTGGCGCTTATCGGCGAGATAGCGGCAGCCGGTCGGGCCGCGCACGGCAAGTTTGCCGACTTCACCGTGCGGCCGTTCCTTCATGTCGTCATCGACGATCTTGGCCTGGTAGCCGGTCACCGGCTTGCCTGTCGTCGCCGGTGCGGCATCGCTGAAGCGATTGGAGATGAAGATGTGCAGCATTTCGGTCGAGCCGATTCCGTCGAGGATCGGCTTGCCGGTCTTCGCCACCCAGTCTTTAAACACAGGAGCCGGTAGCGTCTCGCCAGCCGACACGGCGGCGCGCAGCGACGAAAGATCGGCGCCTTGCTCCATTGCGGCGAGCATCACGCGATAAGCAGTCGGCGCAGTGAATGAGATCGTCGCCTTGTAGGTCTGGATGATGTCGATCATGTTGGCGGGCGACGCGTTTTCGAGAAGCGTTGCGGTGGCGCCGAAGCGCAACGGAAAGATCGCGAGCCCACCAAGTCCGAAGGTGAAGGCCAGAGGCGGCGAGCCGACGAAGATATCGTCGGGGGTGACGCCCAGTACCTCTCTCGCGTAGCCGTCGGCGATGACCAGAAGATCGCGGTGAAAATGCATTGTCGCCTTGGGCTCGCCGGTCGTGCCCGAGGTGAAGCCGAGCAGCGCGACATCGTCGCATCCTGTCTTCACCGCGTCGAACGTTACCGATTTGCTCAGCGCGATCCGATCAAGCTCGGCATCATGATTGGCGGTGCCGTCGAAACCGATGACTTGTTTGAGGAACTTGCTGCTCTTGGCGCAGGTGACGAGCTCATCCATCAGCCGCGTGTCGCAGAGCGCGAGTGAAACTTCCGCCTTGTCGACGATCTGCGCAAGCTCACCGGCGCGCAGCATCGGCATGGTGTTGACGACGACGGCGCCGGCCTTGGTGGCGGCGATCCAGCAGGCGACCAGCGCCGGATTATTGGCGGCGCGGATCAGAATGCGATTGCCCGGCTTGACGCCGAAGTCCTCGACCAGCGCATGCGCGATGCGGTTGGTCCAATCCGACAGCTCTTTGTAGGTGCGGCGGCGGCCGTTGCCGATCAGCGCGACATGATCGCCGAAGCCGCGCCCCACCATGCGGTCGGTCAGCTCGACGCCAGCGTTCAGCTCTTCGGGATAATTGAAACCGCCGAGCGGTATCTGCGGCCATAGCTGCCCCGGCGGAAGATTGTCGCGTGTGAATGTGTCGGTATGTGCTGTGCGTCCGAGTGCGAGCCCGCCCATGCTCATCCTCCTGAAAGCGTTTGCCGTGCAATGACGACCTTCTGCACCTCTGATGCGCCCTCATAGATCCGCAACGCCCGGATTTCGCGGTAAAGCCTTTCGACGATGTGGCCGTGGCGCACACCGTCGCCACCGTGAATCTGCACCGCTTTGTCGATTACCTCTTGCGCGCGGTCGGTAGCGAAGAGTTTCGCCATCGAGGCCTCGCGCGTCACACGCGCAGCACCGCTGTCCTTGGTCCAGGCAGCGCGATAGACGAGGAGGGCGGCGGCATCGACATCCACCGCCATATCCGCGATATGGCCTTGCACCATCTGCAAATCGGCGAGCGGCCCGCCGAACAATTTGCGCGTGTTGGCGCGCGCGACGGTCTCCTCGAGCGCTCTGCGGGCAAGGCCCAGCGCCGCCGCGCCGACAGTGGAGCGGAAAACGTCAAGCGTCGCCATCGCGATCTTAAAACCTTCGCCCGGGCCACCGATCATCGCTGTGGCGGGCACGCGCAGGGCATCGAACTTCAAATGCGCCAAAGGATGCGGTGCGACCACGTTGAGGCGTTCGGCGACGCTCAATCCGCTGGTGTCGCCAGGCACGATAAAGGCGGAGAGGCCCTTTGCGCCCGGAGCCTCTCCGGTGCGCGCGAACACGATATAGAGGTCGGCAATGCCGCCGTTGGAAATCCAGGTCTTCTCGCCATCGAGCACGTAATGATTGCCATCAAGGCGCGCTGTCATAGCCAGATTGGCGACATCAGATCCCGATTTCGGCTCGGTGAGCGCGAAGGCTGCAATCGCTTCGCCGGCGCGCGTGCGCTTGAGCCAGGCGCGCTGCTCGTCGCGGCCGAACAGACTGATCGGCCCTGCGCCGAGGCCCTGCATGGCAAAGGCGAAATCGGCAAGCCCGTCGTGGCGCGCCAGGGTTTCGCGCATCAGGCACAGCGTTCGCACATCGAGCGGGGCGGGGACCTGCGGATCGGGTGCGGTATGCATGAGCCAGCCATCGCGGCCGAGTCGCGCGACAAGGTCTCGGCACGCCTCATCCACATCGCCGTGATCAACGGGCAAATGACTGGCGCACCAGCGCTCGATGCCATCGGCCAGTGCCCGATGGCGGTCGGTGAAAAACGGCCAGCTGAGAAAAGTCCTGTCAGCCACTAGTTGCCCTCGAACACGGGTTTCTGTTTGGCGACGAAGGCGCGATAGGCGCGTTCGAAGTCCCTGGTCTGCATGCAGATCGCCTGCGCCTGCGCTTCGGCCTCGATAGCCTGATCGAGGCTCATCGACCATTCCTGATTAAGCTGCGTCTTGGTGATGCTATTGGCAAAGGCCGGCCCCGCGGCGATCGTATGCGCGAGCGCAAGCGCTTCCTGCTCCAAGGCATCGGCGGCGACCAGTTTGTTGAAAAAGCCCCAGGCTTCGCCTTCCTGAGCCGTCATGCTGCGCCCGGTATAGAGCAACTCGGCGGCGCGGCCTTGGCCGATGATGCGCGGCAGGATCGCGCAGGCGCCCATGTCGCAGCCGGCAAGACCAACGCGATTGAACAGGAACGCAGTCTTGGCCTGCGGTGTCGCAATGCGCAGATCAGATGCCATAGCGATGATCGCGCCGGCGCCCGCCGCAATACCGTCGAGCGCAGAGATGATCGGCTTGCCACAATGCAGCATAGCCTTGACGAGATCGCCGGTCATGCGCGTAAAGGCCAGTAGCTCCTTCATGTCCATGGCGACGAGCGGGCCGATAATGTCGTGCACGTCGCCTCCGGAACAGAAATTGCCGCCATTCGGCAGGAATACGACAGCGCCGACATCGTCGGCATAGACCAGATCGCGAAACGTGTCGCGCAGCTCGGCATAGGAATCGAACGTCAGCGGATTCTTCCGCTCCGGACGATTGAGCGCAATGACGGCAACGGCGCCGTCCATCCGCCAGAGAAAATGCTTCGGCTTTAACGTAGCTATCTTCGCGGCCGACTTACTCATGCGCCGCTCTCCCATTCGCTTTGGAACAATTTGAGCTTCGTCGACAACTGGTCGGCGTCGCGCACCGAGATGCCGCTCAGAAGCTCGTCGACCCATTGCTCGTGCGCGGCCGCCATCTCGGCGAAAAACGCGCGACCCTTGCCGGTGAGGCTGATGAACGACGTGCGGCGGTCGCCATTGCGCTGCGAGCGCACGGCAAAACCGTCCGACACGAGGCGATCGACGATGCCGGTGACATTGCCGTTTGACACCATGAGATAGCGCGAAATCTCGCTCATCAGCATACCGTCCGGCTGGCGATAGAGCGCCGCCATCACATCGAAACGCGGCAGCGTTGCCTTGAATCGCGACTTCAGCCGTTCGCGCGCGACGCCTTCGATCAGTCGGCTGGCGCGAAAGAGTCTGATCCACAGCCGAAGCCGTGCCTTGCTGTCGGCCTCCGGCCGAACTGGCAAGGGCGCGCTCACCATGTCTCGCCTCCGGAAATCGAAATCGCCTGGCCGGTAATGCCGGCGCTCGCCTCGTTGCAGAGCCAAAGCACCGCGTCAGCCGTCTCCTGCGGCTGGTAGAAGCGCCCCTGCGGACTATTGGCCTCAAGCATCTTGCGCACTTCGGCCTCGCTGCGCTTGGTCTTCGCCGCGACATGGCCGACCGCCTGATCGAGGAACGAAGTCTCGCTGAAACCCGGACAGACCGCGTTCACGGTGATCCCGGCTTTGGCCGTTTCCAGCGCCAAAGCCCGCGCCAGGCCGACGACGCCGTGCTTGGCGGCGACATAGGGCGCGACATAGGGATAGCCCTTCAAGCCCGCAGTCGAAGCAACGAAGATGATGCGTCCCCATTTGTGCTCGCGCATCGCCGTAAGCGCCGGCTTGACCGAGAAGAAGGCGCCGGTGAGATTGACCTCGATGGTCTTGTGCCAGACCTTCGGCGACACATCCTCGGCGGGCCCGCTCTCGGCCATGCCGGCGTTAGCGACGACGATGTTGAACTTGCCGCGCGTCTTCTGCGCATGCGTATAGAGCTTTTTGATCGACGCCTCGTCGGTGACGTCGGCGACTTCCGGATGAATATTCGGATGTCGCTCGGCGGTGAATTCGAGGTCCGGCAGGCGCCGGCCGCAGATCGTTACGCTAGCGCCGGCATTCGCCAAAGCGAAGGCAATCGCGGCGCCGATGCCGCTCCCGCCGCCGGTTACCAATGCATGCTTTCCCGATAGATTTGTCATTATCACACCGCCTGGGCTGTCGGCTCAGCACTATGCGAGATTCGATAGAGCTGGTCGCGTCCAGGATGATAGGGCA
>DATAQN010000029.1:0-3110 GCA_036264635.1 Xanthobacteraceae bacterium
GGTTCAAAACGATACCTACGGCAGCATCATCCTCGCTGCGATGCCGATGTTCTACGACCGGCGCCTGCCACGGCTCGGCGACGAAGGGCTTTTTCGGCTGCTGGAGACGCTCGGCAGCAAGGCCGGCGAGCTCGCCTTGGAGGCCGACAACGGCATTTGGGAATATCGCGGCCGCCAGCGCATCCACACCCATTCCACCGCCATGTGCTGGGCCGGCTGCCACCGGCTTGCCGCCATTGCGCGTCGATTGGGCCTGCCGGATCGGGCGGCGCACTGGAGCGCCGTGGCCGAGCCGGTTCACCACGCGCTGCTGCAGGGTGCCTGGAACGAGAAGCGTCAAGCGTTTACCGCCGCTTTCGGGTCGGAGGACCTCGACGCCAGCGTTTTGTTGCTGCCCGATCTAGGCGTGATCGAAGCCGACGATCCGCGCTTCGTCAGCACGGTCAAGGCGATGGAGCGTGAACTTTTGCGCGAGAAGCACGTTATGCGCTATGCTTCCCCGGACGATTTCGGCCTGCCGGCCACCGCCTTCCTGATTTGTCGATTCTGGCTGGTCGATGCCTGGTGGTCGCTGGGTCGCCGCGAGGAGGCGTACGAGTTGTTCGTCGACGCGTTGGCATATCGCAATCGCTATGGCTTGCTGTCGGAGGATATCGATCCGCAAACCGGGACTTTGTGGGGAAATTTTCCGCAAACCTACTCGATGGCCGGCTTGATCTTGACCGCGATGCGACTATCGCGCAGCTGGGAGGATCGATATTGGCGCGGCTGATCGTCGTTTCCAACCGTGTGGCCGTCCCGAGCGGCGATAGTCAGGCCGGCGGGCTCGCGGTTGCGGTCCGCTCATTGCTCAAGCGCCACGGCGGGCTCTGGTTCGGCTGGAGCGGAACGGTTTCGGCCGACGAGGACGCGGCGACCAGGACCATTCAACGCGGCGACATGTCTTACGTCGTCACCGACCTCGTCGAGGCCGACTATCAGGAATATTACAACGGTTTCGCCAATCGGGTGTTGTGGCCGATCCTGCATTATCGGCTCGATCTGGCGGAGTTTTCGCGCCGCGATCTCAGCGGCTATCGGCGCGTCAACGCGCATTTTGCCAATGAGCTGAACAATCTATTGCAACCGGACGACGTCATCTGGGTGCACGACTATCATCTCATTCCGCTGGCAAAAATGCTGCGCGACCGCGGTCACGGCAACCGCATCGGATACTTTTTGCACGTACCATTCCCGCCGCCGGAAATTCTCACCGCGCTGCCGAACCACGAGTGGCTCATTCCGCAATTGAGCGCGTACGATCTCGTCGGCTTTCAAACCGAGAACGACGCGACGAATTTCGCGCGCTATCTCGAAAACGAATGCAAATTGCAGAAACGCGGCGAATTTTCCTATCAAACGCCTGAACGAACCGTGCGCGTCGGCGTCTTTCCCATCGGCATCGAGACGCACGAGTTCAGCCGGCTGGCACGGCGGTCGGTGCGCTCGCCGCTGGTGCGCGGGGTGCTGGATAGCCTCGCTGGGCGCGCCATGATGATCGGCGTCGACCGGCTGGATTATTCCAAAGGGCTTGCGCAGCGCATGGACGCCTTCGAGCGCTTCCTCGCGGTATACCCCGATTGGCGCGGCAAAGTGACCTACCTGCAGATCACGCCGAAAAGCCGCTCGGAAATCCAGGAATACGCCGAGATGGAGCGCACGATCAGCGAAGCCGCCGGGCGCATCAACGGTGCCTATGGTGAAATCGCCTGGACGCCGATCCGCTACGTCAATCGTGCTTACAGCCGCAGCGTGCTTGCAGGCCTCTTCCGCTCCGCGCGCGCGGCGCTGGTGACACCGTTGCGCGACGGCATGAACCTGGTGGCGAAGGAATACATCGCCGCCCAGGATCCCGAAGACCCCGGCGTTCTGATCTTGTCGCGCTTTGCCGGGGCGGCGGCCGAATGCACGGCCGCGCTTCTCGTCAATCCATACGATCCCGAGACGGTCGCGACCTCGATTTCACATGCGCTTTCCATGCCGCTCGAAGAGCGGCGCACGCGCCACCAGGCGCTGTTTCAGGTGATTTCCGACAACGACCTCAATTCGTGGGGCGAACATTTCCTCGCCGTACTGACCAAGGACGCGGCCACGCCGCCGTGGCCCGAGCGGCTCGGCGTTGCCCCGACGATTCCGGCTCGCCTGGCTTAACCCGCCGTTTCACCCAAGGCGTCGCCGGCGGCTTGCGAGCCGCCGCATCGCTTCCACGTGGCAAGAACCGTGCTGCGCGAGCTAACCGCCGGCCGCGGCCGACGCCGCCACGCCTTCTGCGGCCGGCTGCGCGCGGTGTTCCTCGGGCGCTTCCAACTGCGTCAGGTTGAACGCACTGTTGACCAGGGCAAGGTGCGTGAACGCTTGCGGAAAGTTGCCGACGAGGCGGCCCGTGCGCGGGTCATATTCCTCGCTCAGCAGTCCGACGTCGTTGCGCAGATCGAGCAGCCGATTGAACATGCGCCGCGCGTCCTGCCAGCGATCCTGCGCCATATAGGCATCGACCAACCAGAAGCTGCACGCCAGGAAGGCCCCTTCCCCAGGCGGCAAGCCGTCATCGGACGCCGCCGTGTCGTAGCGCAGGACGAAGCCATCGACCAATAGCCGCCGCTCGATGGCTTGCAACGTCCCGCGCACGCGCGGATCGTCGGGCGGCAAGAAGCCGACCAGCGGCAGCAGCAGAAGGCTGGCGTCGAGGTGTTTCGACCCATAGGACTGGACGAAGCTCCCGAGCTCCTGGTCGAATCCGCGACGGCACACGTCGGCGTGAATTGCGGCGGCGAGCTCACGCCAGCGATCGATCGGCCCTTCGAGGCCGAACTGCTCCGCGCTCTTGATCGAACGATCGAAGGCGACCCATGCCATGACCTTGGAATAGGTGAAGTGCTCGCGTCCGCCGCGCGTTTCCCAAATGCCATCATCCGGCTCGGTCCAGATGCGCTCGAGGTGGGACAGAAATGCCTGCTGCAGCTCCCAGCCGGATTCGCTCGCGGCGAGCCCCTTGCATCTCGCCTGATGGAGCGCATCCATCATCTCGCCGAATGTATCGAGCTGGAGCTGGCCGTGCGCAGCATTGCCGA
>DATAQN010000096.1:0-9353 GCA_036264635.1 Xanthobacteraceae bacterium
GTGAACTGCCTTGCCGATCGTGCCGCGTTTACGCAAACGCCCGCGACGCCAAATTATGAGGGTGAGACATCGGAAGCGCGCCTGTCGCGCCGCGCCGCGAACTGGATGCCGGCCGTGGTTCGACGCTGACGCCTCACTAGACTAGACATGATCCGATCAAGTTGATTCGGATCATGGTCTAATTCGTCGCGGCCGCCGCTTTGGCCTTGGCAATGATGTCGGCCGGCGTCGCATAAACCTCTTTGACCAGCTTCTCGACGTCTTCGCCGGACACCGGATTGATCTCGAGCTGGCTCTTGTCGGCTTCGCTCAAGAACTCCTTGTCCTGCATCGTGTCCGTGAAGGCCTGGCGCAGCGTCACCAGACGATCCGCCGGAACATTCGGCGGCGCCACGTAGGGCCGGCCCATCACGTTGCGCGCGAAGACGAGCTTGAGAATGGCGCGCTGCTCGTCGGTTTTGGCGAAGTCGGTGACCAGCGGCACATTCGGCATGTCCGGATGCTTGGTCAGCGACAGCTGCACCAGCACGATCATCTTGTTGCTGTCGATCCAGTCCTTGCGCGTCGTCTTCACGCTCGACCATGACCAGCCGCAGCGGCCTTTCACCTCGCCGCGCTCCATCGCCAGCAGCACGTCATTGCCGCCGGGATAGCCTTCGACGATCTTGAAATGGGTGCCGAGCGTGGCGTTGAGCACGCGCGGGAACTGGTCGGTGTCGGCGCTGGCGCCGGTACCGCCGACGGTGAGCTCCTTGGTGAACAGATCCTCGAATTTGGTGATGCCGGAATCCTTCATCGCCACGCAGACGCTGACTTCGTTATTGGCGCTGCCGATCCAGGAAAACTTCTGCGCGTCGAAGGCGTCGCCCTGGCCGACCAGAAGCGGATCGAAGGCGATGCCGCGGCCGATCGTGGCGATCGTGGAACCGTCATGCGGCGCGACCCGGTAAAGGAAATTGGCGAGCCGCAGACTGCCGGCGCCTTCCATGTTCTTCGGCACAAATGTCGGATTACCCAGGATGTGATGGCCCATATAGCGGCCGATCGCGCGGGCGTAAAAATCGTAGGCGCCGCCGGTCGAATAGCCGATATAGAGGTCCATATCGCGGCTTTTGTAGAAGTCCGCGACGCTTTGGGCGAACGCGATGGCGGCCGGCACAACGACCGCAAGCAAAGCAGCCGCGATCGCGTAAAGGATGCGGTGGCGCCGGGTTCCGCGCCCGACACGCCGTCGAATTTCCCGCTTTATGTCCTCGGCCACGTTTCGTCCTTCCCTGTCTGGCGTTTCCGCCTTCATAACTGATTTCGCCGCCGCTTTTGCGGCTAGCTTCTGCCCTGCGGCAAAAGGTTCGTCCAGCCCCACCCAGCATTGCTCCAAGTTGGGCTTGACGGCATGGCCCGTTTCAGGCGCGATGGCCAGCTTGGGAATAGGGGAGAAAACGCCTAATGCAGCCGGATATGCTGGCCAGCGCGCTTCACGCGCTGCAACTTTTGCTCGAGCCGTCGCGGCTTCTGATTTTGATCCTGGGCGTGGTCATCGGGCTTGCCATTGGCGTGCTGCCGGGGCTCAGCGGCATCGTCGGCTTGGCGATGCTGATTCCGTTCACCTACAACCTCGACGAATACACAGCCTTCGCGCTGTTGCTCGGCATGGCGGCGGTGATCACCTCGTCGGATTTCATCACCGCCGTCTTGTTCGGCGTTCCCGGCCATGTCGGCGCCGCGGCGACTGTGATCGACGGCCATGCCATGGCGCGCAAAGGCGAGGCCGGGCGTGCCTTCGGGGCGGGTTTCGCGTCGTCGCTTGCCGGCGGCATTGTCGGCGCCCTCGTACTTGCCATCAGCATCCCGGTGCTGCGCCCGCTGATGCTTGCGATCGGCTCGCCCGAGCTTCTCGCCTTCACGCTGTTCGGCATGTCGATGGTGGCCACCCTGTCCGGCCGCGCGCCGCTGAAGGGCCTGACCGCCGCAGGACTTGGACTGATGATCTCGATGGTCGGCTCGCGCGCGCAAAGCGGCACGCTGCGCTGGACCTTCGACTGGCTTTATCTCTGGGACGGCGTGCCGCTCATTCCGGCAACGCTCGGCATTTTCGCAATTCCGGAGCTTGCCGAGCTTGCGGTGTCGCGAAAGCGCATCGCCGGCGACAATGCGCCGAAGATCAGTCTCTCCAGCCAATGGGAAGGCGTGCGGGACGTGGCGCGCAACTGGTGGCTTGTGTTGCGCTGTGGCGTGCTCGGCACCGGGCTCGGCGCCATTCCCGGCATTGGCTCGGCGGTGATCGACTGGATCGCCTATGGCTATGCGCAACGCACGGAAAAGAATTCCGAAACCTTCGGCACCGGCGATGTGCGCGGCGTCATCGCGCCGGAGGCGTCGAACAATGCCAAGGAAGGCGGGCATCTGGTGCCGACCATAGCCTTCGGCGTGCCAGCCGGCGCCTCGATGGCGATCTTGCTTGGGGCGTTCCTGATGCACGGGCTTCAGCCCGGGCCGGATATGCTGACCAAGCATCTCGATCTCACCTACATGATCGTCTGGAGCCTGACGCTGGCGCATGTCATCGGCGCTGCGATCTGCCTCTTGTGCAGCGGCTGGCTGGCGCAGATCTCCCGCGTGCGGCCGGAGATTCTGCTGCCGATCATCATCGCGCTGGTCTTCGTCGCTGCCTTCGATGGCGAGCACGATTGGGGCGATCTCTATTCGCTTGTGTTCTTCGGCGTGGTCGGCTGGACCATGAAGCGGCTCGGCTGGCCGCGGCCGCCGATGGTGCTCGGCATTGTGGTCGGCGCGATCTTCGAGCGCTATCTGTTCATTTCGACACAGCTTTACGGCTGGGGCTGGCTCTATCGCCCGGGGGTGCTGGCGATTCTCGCCTGCGTCGTCTGGGCGCTCTATCGGCCGGTGTCGCAAATCGTGATCACTTTGGTCACCGAGTTCCGTCATGTCGGCACGCGTAAGGCGCAATTCGGCGCGGCCTCGGCCTTCTCGCTCGCGGTCATCGTGCTCATTGTCGCCGCCATCATCTCGTCGGCGGATTGGCCACATGACGCCAAGCTCGTGCCGCTTACCGCCTGTGGCATGGCGCTGGTCGCGGCCGTCCTCAATCTCGTTTACGAGGTGTTCGGGCCGCAGCAGGCTGTCGTTGCCCATGCCGATTCCGGCCTGAGCGTCAGCGAGCAAAAGGTCAGCGCCCATGTCAGCGATCTCGGCGTGACCGATGATGTGGTGCGGCGGCGCGCAGTCTACTTCTTCGCTTGGCTTGCCGGCTTCATCGGGCTGGTGGCGCTGATCGGCTTTATTCCGGCGATTTCGATCTTCGTCTTCGCCTATATGAGCTTTGGCTTCGGCGAGCCGAAGCTGCACTCGCTCGCTTACGCTTTGGCGACGACGCTGTTGTGCTGGGTCGTGTTCCAGTGGGGGCTGCAAGTCGCCTGGCCGCAATCGTTCCTGGGCGACATGTTCCCGGCGCTGCGCGACGCCACGCGGTTGATTTGACCGTCAGTCCGGGTTCGCGCGCGCTTGGTACGCGAACCCGGAACGACAAACGCTACTGCAAGGCCGCCACGGCTTTCTTCACGACCTCCGGCGGTGTCGCATAGCCTTCCTTGACCAGTGCCTCGATTTGTTCGCCGGACACCGGGTTTATTTCGAATTTATTTTGCTCCGCGTCAGCCAAGAATTCCTTGTCGGCCATCGTGTCGTCGAAAGCCTTGCGCAGGGCGGCGAGGCGGTCGGCCGGGATGCCGGGCGGTGCAAGATAAGGCCGGCCCATGGTCTGGCGCGAAAAGATCAGCTTGAAAATCTGCCGCTGTTCGTCGGTCTTGGCCTCGTCCACGATCAGCGGCACGTCGGGCAGGTCCGGATGTTTCGCGAGCGACAATTGGACGAGGACAGCGATGGTCTTGTTTGCGACCCAGGCCGGCCGGGTCGTCATGACGCTCGACCACGACCAGCCGCAGCGGCCGGCGACCTCACCGCGCTCAATGGCAAGGCTCACGTCATTGCCGCCCGGGTAGCCGGTGACGATCTTGAACTTGGTTCCGAGCACGTTGTTGATCACGGCCGGAAACTGATAGGTGTCATCGGCGGTGCCGGTCGAGCCGATCGTCAGCGTCTTGGTGTAGAGTTCGTCGAACTTTGTGATCCCGGTGGCTCTTAGCGCGACGCAGACGCTGACTTCGTTATTGGCGCTGCCGATCCAGGAGAATTTCGGCGCGTCATATTGTGCGCCGTTTTGGTTGAGCAGGGGATCGAAGGCGATGCCGCGGGCGACCGTGCCGATCACAGTACCGTCACGCGGGGCAGCGGAGTAGAGATAATTGGCGAGGCGGAGGCTGCCGGCGCCCTCCATATTCTTCGGCACGACGGCCGGGTTGCCAGGGATGTGCTTGCCGATATGCCGGGCGACCAGCCGGCCGTAAAGGTCGTAGCCGCCGCCGACACTGTAGCCGATGTCGAGGTCGATCGACTTGCCGGCATAGAACGCGGCAGGGTCCTGCGCGCGGGCCGCCTGCGGCAAAAGCATTGCAACTGCCATAGGCGCTGCAGCAGCAAGCGCGAGAGTACGCGACGTCTGCCACCAAGTCACGGTTGTTTTCGGCGCGTTTATGCTCGTCGCCTCAAGCCTCATTTCCGATCCTCCCCGACGCGAATGCGGATCATTCTAGCGCGCCGCGCTTGGCCCGCCAGCAGCGGACCGATTGCGCCGCAACTCACGCCGTTTGGCGCATTTCGGGCTCGATTGCGCGGCGTGCGGAAATCCCGTAAGGACCACCACGAAGCGCCACGCGTGGCGGTTTTCCCGAACTTTCTTGGTGGAGCCCGCCTGCGCCGCAGCACCGCAAAAATTACGGGGAGCGCGCATGACTGGAATGCTCGAACACGAGACCCCTGGGTTGGGCCACAATAAGCCCACCCAGGAAGACGCCGATGAGATGAAGCACGGCAAATGGGACCGCTGGGCCAAGAAGCGCACATTCGTGCGCGCGCTCGAAGGCACCTATAGCCACGTCTACAAGCAACTGCTTGAGGAGCCGCGGGTCTATTCATCGAAGGACCATGCCTGGAAGGGCGGTCCGGCGATGTACGGCAAGCATGTCATCTCGCCGAGTGCGGTCAATATCGTGCAGTCGATCGAATCCCATATCGAGTGCTACGCGCCGCTCAATGCCGGACAGAAGCACGGCCATCTCAACAGCGCGGTGTTCTACGTGCTCAAGGGCCATGGCCACGATGTCCATGACGGCCGCTACATGAAGTGGGAAGCCGGCGATGTGATGCTGGTCGAGAACGGCTGCGTGCATCAGCACTTCAATGACGACGAGAAGGAATCCTGCATCCTTCTGGTGTTCAAGGCGAAGCCTTTGTTCCTGTTCATGCATCTTCTGTTTCAGAAGATGGTGGAATGGCCGACGGACAAGCTGCCGCCGGGCGTTAAGGAATTCCACCCGCCGAACGACATCTGAGGCGCACCAACAGACCGCAGGAAACCCAAGGAAAATCATGACCTCGTCGTTTCAAGAAAAAGCCGCCTCACTGTCGGGCGCCGCCTCCAGCAATTTCCTCGCCGAGGCCATGGCCGAGTCGGAAAGTTTTCGCGCCGACTATGCGACGCTGCCGAACGTCATCAAGGCCAAGGACATGCCGTGGGAGCGCTCGCCCGACGGCCTGATCAAGCATCTCGTCAACAAGAAGATGCATACGCGCGAGTGCTGCATCGAGGCCTATATGCAATTCCTCAAGGACGGTGAGCGCTCCGGCAAGCACCGCCACATGTGGGAGGAATTGTTCTTCGTGGTCGAAGGCTCAGGTTACGACCTGCACTGGGACCTCAAATGGGACTGCCTCGAAGCCTTCGATTGGCAATGGGCCGAGACGCCGAAGAAGTTCGAATGGACCGTCGGTGACTACGTCTATATCCCGCCCTTCACCATGCATCAGCACTTCGCCAAACCGGGCGAGGAATGCCGCATCATCGTGATGAGCAATCGCATCGTCAAAGACATGGGCTTTGACTGGTACGATCAGGTCGAACACGCGCCGGGGTTCTAGGCCGCTTTACGTCGTCATTGCGAGGAGCGATAGCGACGAAGCAATCCAGCGCTGGATTGCTTCGCGGAGCCTGTCATCGGGCCGGCCACTTCGGGCCGGACCCGTTGGCTCGCAATGACGAGTTACGCGCGAAGCGGGGATTTACTTCTTCTCAATCCCCGCGCGGTCGATGACCTCGGCCCACTGCTTCACGTCATTCTGAAATTGCTGCGTCATCTCGGCGGGCGTCGAGGCGCGTGAATCGATGCCGAGCGCGAGCAGCTTTTCCTTGACGTCGTTATCGGCGAGCACCTCGTGCAGCGCTTTGTTCAGCGTGTCGATGACCGGCTGCGGCGTGCCGGTCTTGGCATAGAACGAATTCCACGATGCGGCGTGGAAATCCTTAACGCCTTGGGACATCGCGGTCGGCACGTTCGGCAGTGCCGGCGAAGGTTTTGGGCCGGCCCAGGCGATGGCGCGCAATTGGCCGCTGTCCAATCCGGACTTCAGCGCGGCATAGAAATCGACCACCATCTGCACGTCGTCACGCATCAGCGCCACGATCGTGTCCGGCGTGGTGCGGAACGGCACGATGAGAAAATTGGCGCCGCTCGCCTGCTTGAAATAATTGGCGGTAAGGTTCTGGACGCCGCCGGCGCTGATCGTGCCGACATTGAGTGCGCCAGGCTTGGCATTGGCGGCTTTGAGGAAGTCGGTGAGATTCTGGAAGTCCGACTTGGCGCTGACCACCATCATGCAGTCGAAATAGCCGATCGAGGAAATCGGCACCAAGGAATTCATGTCGAGTGGGAAGTCTTTGTACTGCGGGATCGAACTTGCGATGCCGCCGGTCAACAGCAACAGCGTATAGCCATCGGGCGCGGCATTGAGCACGGTGCGGCCGGCGACGAGACCATCCGGGCTTGGCTGGTTCTCGATGAAGAAGCGCTGGCCGAGCTTCTCGCTGAGCTTGTCGGCGACGATGCGGGCCGAGATGTCGCCGACGCCGCCCGGGCCGAGCGGCAGCACGACGCGGACCGGCCGGCTCGGATAGGTATCGGCCCGTGCGGTGCGGGTGAGCGTCGTGGCGGAAAGCGCCGCCGCTGATGCGAGGAATGCGCGGCGGGTTGATACAGAGTACAGCATGAACGCGTTGACCGATCTCGATTGGCTGGAAATGGGTGAAAATGCGGCGGCACCATAGGGCCTTGATCGTACACTATCAATTCTAAGCTTAGTTATTGGTATAACAGGAGAATTTATCGAAATTCCGCATCTGCAAAGTTTTGCCCGGGCCCCCGCGTCACTATGCCCGGTTTGCGTCGCCAAGGGCGCTGGCTGCCGCTAAAATCAAGGCGGGAGCCGGCGCCTGCGGGTCACTGATTTTACATTCGCTCATGATCTTTAGGGAAAGCCGGACGCTGCTTTTCGGGATCATGCTCTAAGCGGGCGGCTAGGAAGAGGAACGGCGGCAGCGCCGTAAAGTCAGGTTCAGACATGTCCATTTCGCTGATGACGTCGCGGCGTTTCGCGCCGCTGTTCTGGTGCCAGTTCTTTGCCGCATTCGGAGATAATTTTCTCAAGACGGCACTGGTTTTTGTCATCCTGTACGAAGTGTCGGGTGCCAATTCCGGCGTCCTGATCACACTCGCCGGCGCGACACTGATTGCGCCGTTCTTCTTTTTGTCCGGCCTTGGCGGCGAACTGGCCGACCGCTACGACAAATCCTTCGTCGCACAGCGCGTCAAGCTCGTCGAGATCGGCGCCGCCTTGGTCGGGGTTGCAGGCTTTGCCTTCCATTCGCTGACCTTGCTGTTCTTAGCTGTGGGCCTGTTCGGCACGCTCGCCTCGCTGTTCGGTCCGGTGAAATACGGCATCCTGCCGGATCTGTTGCCGCGTGAGGAATTGCCTTCGGGCAATGCGCTGATCGAAGGCGGCACCTTCCTTGCCATTCTGATCGGCACGATCGTCGCCGGCATCGCCGCCAACGGCGACAGCAATCCGATCCACTTCGCCTGGCTGATGATCCTGACTGCGCTCTTGAGCTGGGGATCGAGCCTTTTGATTCCCAAGGTGCCGGCTGGCGCGCCCGACCTTCGGATCAATCATAATATTTTTGTCTCCACGGGATCGCTGCTCAAACAGGTGCGGGCCGACAAGCGGCTATGGTGGGGCGCCATCGTCGCGAGCTGGTTCTGGCTGGTCGGCGCGCTGATTCTGTCGCTGTTGCCGCCGCTGGTTTCGCACGATATCGGCGGCACCGAAGAAGTCGTCACGCTATTTCTGACCATTTTCTCTATATCCGTTGCGATCGGTTCGGGCCTTGCCGCCTGGCTCGCTGCCGGGCGCATCGTACTGTTGCCGACGCTCATCGGCGCGGTGCTGATCGGCCTGTTCGCGTTGGATCTCGGCTGGACGGCATCCGCGGTGACGCCGGCGCCAAGCCCGATAGGTATCGCCGCCTATTTCGCTTCGCCCTACAGCCTGCATATCGCGCTCGATCTTGCCGGCCTTGCGATTGCCGGCGGCTTGTTCATCGTGCCGGTTTTCACCGCCATCCAGGTCTGGGCCGGCACCGATCGCCGTGCGCGTGTGATCGCGGCCGTCAATGTGCTCAACGCCGCTTTCATGGTGGTCGGCGCACTCGTCCTAGCGGCGCTACAGGGTTTCGGCCTCTCGACGCCGGTTCTGTTCGCGCTGATCGGCGCGGCCAACCTTCTCATGGCGGTGGCCATCGGCTTCACCATGCCGGCGAGTTGGCTCAACGATTTTCTCTCCATCGTGTTCCGCGCCTTCTTCCGGCTCGAAGTCAAAGGCCTGGAGAACGTCGCCAAGGGCGGCGACAACGCCATGATTGCGCTCAACCATGTCAGTTTCCTCGACCCGCCGCTGGCGGCGGCGATCCTGCCCAAGCGCCCGGTCTTTGCCGTCGATGTCGGCATTTCGCAGCGCTGGTGGATTCAGCCGTTCCTGAAATTCGTGCGCACCATGGCGCTCGATCCGCTCAAGCCGTTCTCGCTGCGCGCCATCATCAATGCGGTGAAGGACGGCAATATGCTGGTGATCTTCCCCGAAGGCCGCATCACCGTCACCGGCAGCCTGATGAAGGTCTATGACGGCGCCGGCATGATCGCCGACAAAGCGGATGCGATGGTGGTGCCGGTGCGCCTCGAGGGTCCGGAACAGACGATTTTCAGCCGGCTTACCGACACGCAGGTGCGCCGCCGTTGGTTCCCGAAAATTACCGTCACGATTCTCGAGCCGGTGAAGCTCAAGATCGATCCGGACATCAAAGGCCGCAAACGGCGGCAAGCCGCGGG
>DATAQN010000147.1:0-3639 GCA_036264635.1 Xanthobacteraceae bacterium
CGCCTCCGCATCCGTCCCGGTGAGTCCGTACCGGTGGACGGCGTCGTCCTAGACGGCAGGAGCCCCGTCGATGAATCCATGGTGACCGGCGAATCCATCCCGGTCGAGAAGGAGCCCGGCGCCAAGCTGATCGGCGGTACCATCAACGGCACCGGCAGCCTGGTGATGCGCGCCGAGAAAGTCGGGTCCGATACGATGCTCGCGCGCATCGTGCAGATGGTCGCTGAAGCGCAGCGCAGCAGCGCGCCGATTCAACGGCTCGCCGACATCGTCGCCGCCTGGTTCGTCCCGGCGGTCATCGTGGTTGCCGTCGCGTCATTCGTTGCCTGGATGATCTTCGGACCGCCGCCGTCTTTCGCCTACGCGCTCGTCGCCGCCGTGTCGGTGGTCATCATCGCCTGCCCCTGCGCACTTGGCCTCGCTACGCCGATGTCGATCATGGTCGGCGTCGGCAAGGGCGCCAGCGCCGGCGTGCTCATTAAAAATGCCGAGGCGCTGGAGCGTTTCGAAAAGATTGACACGCTGGTCGTGGACAAGACGGGGACATTGACTGAAGGCAAGCCGCGCGTAATTGCGGTAATCCCGGCGGAAGGTTTCGACGAAACCACGGTCTTGTCGGTGGGCGCCAGTCTCGAGCGAGGGAGCGAACATCCGCTCGCTGCCGCGATCGTTGCCGCCGCAATGGAGCGCGGTATAAAGACCAACCCCGTGAGCGAATTCTGCTCGATTACCGGCAAGGGCGTCACTGGAAAAATCGGTCCGCGCCGCGTCGCGGTCGGCAATGGCGGACTCTTGAAGGATCTCGGACTCCATGGCGCAAGCCTTGAACCCCGCGCCAACGAGCTCCGCCGCGACGGCGCGACGGCAATGTTTGTCGTTGCTGACGGCACATCTGCCGGACTCATTGCGGTCGCTGACCCAATCAAGGCCACCACGCCCGCGGCGCTTGAGCGCCTTGAGGCGGACGGCGTGCGCATTGTCATGCTGACCGGGGACAATCGCACCACAGCGCAGGCGGTCGCGGCCAAGCTCGGCATCGGCGAGGTCGAGGCCGAAGTCCTTCCTGAACAGAAGCATGCGGTCGTGCGTCGCCTGCGCAGCGAAGGGCGCGCGGTCGCGATGGCCGGCGACGGCGTCAACGATGCGCCTGCGCTGGCCGAAGCCGATGTCGGCGTGGCGATGGGTACCGGCACCGACGTTGCGATGCAGAGCGCCGGCGTCACGCTGGTCAAGGGCGATCTTGCCGGCATCGCGCGTGCCCGGGCGCTGTCGCAGGCAACCATGCGCAATATCCGGCAAAATCTGCTGTTCGCCTTTATTTATAACGTTATGGGCGTGCCGGTCGCGGCGGGCGCGCTCTATCCGTTTTTCGGGCTTACGCTGTCGCCGGCGATTGCTGCCGCGGCGATGTCATTGTCATCCGTCAGTGTCGTGACGAATGCGTTGCGGCTTCGCCGTATCTCGCTTTGACGCTTACTTGGCCGCCGCCTGGCTGGACATCTCGATCATTTTCTTCGCAATTTATGACCTTTCACTTATAGTTTAGTCGCCGTTCTTGAACTGCTATTTCAGCTCGGACAGAGTATGCCGCAAGCACCATCACCGGCCAACATTGCGCTGCTTCTAGGCCTTAGTTTCTTCCTCGGACTCTCGTTCGAAGATTTCTTCGCGCAGTCGCCACGACGGCGGCCCGGCGGCATTCGCACCTTCCCAATGCTCGCGCTTGCCGGCGGCGTTCTTTATCTCTTCGACCCAAGTCGATTCATTCCGTTCACCGGCGGCCTTCTCGTTCTCGGCGCATGGCTCGCCGTCTATTACCGCGCCTATGTCGGCGCCGTCGACGAGCAAGGCGAGCCGAATGTCGGCATCGTCGTGCCCCTTCTCAATATCCACGCTTATTTGCTCGGCGCCGTAGCGTTGGCGTTGCCGCCGTGGGTCGCGGTGGCGATGACGGTGGTCGCCGTGCTACTACTCACCGGGCGCGAGCAATTGCACGATCTGGCGCGGCGCGTCGAAATCAAGGAAATCGTCACCGCCGGCCAATTCCTGGTCCTGACCGGAATTGTCCTGCCGCTGTTGCCGAACCAGCCGGTCACGACGCTCACTCCGATTACGCCGCGGCAAGTCTGGCTCGCGCTCGTTGTCGTCTGCACATTTTCTTATGCCAGCTATCTCGCACAGCGTCATTGGGCAGCGGCGGCGGGGCGGCCTTTGGATGGCCGCGCTCGGTGGGCTCTATTCCTCGACAGCCACCACCGTGGTGCTGGCCCGCCAGGCGAAAGCCCAGCCGACGCTGCGGCGGCAAGCGCAAGCCGGCATCACGCTCGCAACCGCGATCATGTATCTGCGCATTCTGGCGATCGTAGCCATCTTTCAATCTGAGTTTGGCACGCGCGCTGCTCTTGCCCATATGCGCTTTCGGCCGCCGGCTTCGTAGTCTGCGCCGTGCAATATTGGTGGCGGGCCGGGTCGGAAAAGCAACCCGCACAAGCGATGCAAGTTGCCACGAGCGGCAATCCGCTTGAGCTCGGCACTGCCGCGATCTTTGCGCTATTGTTCGTTGCCGTATCGCTGGCGACCGTATTGGTGAAATCGCAGCTCGGAGTTTCCGGCATCTATGCGCTGGCCGCCGTTGTCGGCATCTCGGACATCGACCCCTTTGTGCTCAACTTGGCGCAGGGCGGCGTCGCGGGCGTGGCGAACGCTGCGCTTGCCGCCGCAATCCTGATCGCGGGCTCCTCAAACAATATCTTGAAGGCCGCTTATGCCGCCGGTTTCGCCGGAGGCAAAGCGACTTCCGCGAGCGCCGCCGTGCTGGTGGCGCTGGCACTCGCCGGTTTCGCGGCCGCCTACGGACTCATAATGCAGTAAGACGCGGTAAGCGTCCGCCGCGGCAGCCAGTCAGCGGATGGTCTGATCGCTTGCAGTCTTATGCTGGTCATGGACTTCTGAAAAATCAAATATTTAACCTCTAAAATCTTCCCGAAAACCGCGCCGGGGACGCCTTCGGGAAGATTTCATTTATCGACACCCTCCTCCAAAATCACGGCCGCCATTTGGCTAAGGGTGCGCTTCTCCTTGGCCGCTCATTCGCCCAGCACGCGACGACGATGTTCTCTCGCATTTCGTCGGCGATGCTACTTCCGATGAGTCTCGGCGTGTTCCCGTCCGAGCACATTTTTTTAACTTCCGGCGATTTACAATGAAATATTCCCGCTCGGGAACAGGTGTCGGTATGAGCGAAAACACAATTGAACGTGGAGCTGCCGAGGTGGCGCTTGCGTTCGGATCGACGGTCCGACGCCGGCGAAAGGCACTGAATATGCGTCAAGACGAACTTGCACTGGCGACCGGTGTCGGTCGGAGGTTTCTGATCGATCTGGAGGCTGGCAAGCCAACTTGCCAACTCGGACGTAGCCTTCTCGTGGCTGCTGCGCGGCGGATTGCGGCAAATATCGCCAAGCTGCCGGAGCTTTTGCGAAAGGCATAGCAAACCGGAGTCTAGTGGAAAACCGGTGGAACAGCAGTGGAAAACTTGTTGTTCGAGGCAAAATTCCCGTGACATGCTATTTATTTGGAGCCGCGCCGAAGAACGCGGAGCGTGTTGGTTTGTGGATACGGCCCTGTCCTTCAAATCTT
>DATAQN010000177.1:0-14020 GCA_036264635.1 Xanthobacteraceae bacterium
CTGGTTCGAAAGATCGTGCGCGACGCTGGATCAGATTGGGATCACCCTGCTCCGTTCGCGTCGCGGCAAAACCTCGGCGAGGCGCTTTTGACACCGACCAGGCTTTATGTGCGCTCCTGTCTCGCTGCAATCCGCGACAGCAAAGCGGTGAAAGCGCTGGCGCATATTACCGGCGACGGCTTTACCGAAAATATCCCGCGTGTGCTGCCGCCCGGGCTCGGGATTCGCGTGGCGCTCGAGCGCGTGCCGGTTTTGCCGGTGTTCAAATGGCTCGCCGCCGCCGGACAGATCGCCGAGCATGAAATGCTGCGCACCTTCAATTGCGGGATCGGCATGGTGGCCATACTCGATAAAGGTAAGGCGGATGCCGCTATTGAATCTTTCGTCAAGCATGGCGAGCAAGTCGTTCGCCTCGGTGAGGTTGCGGCGGCGGAAGGCGGCAGCGCGATCAGTTTCTCGGGACATCTCGATCTTTCCTGGCCGCCGCGATGACAGGGCCTAAAAAGCGGGTCGCGGTGCTGATCTCCGGGCGCGGCTCCAACATGACGGCGCTGATCGAGGCCGCTCAGGCCAAAGACTATCCGGCGGAAATCGTGCTCGTGGTGTCGAACCGGCCGGAGGCTGCCGGGCTTGCACGCGCGCGCGAAGCCGCAATCGCCACGGCGGTGGTGGATCACCGGCCCTTCGGTGCGGACCGCGAGGCTTTCGAACGCGCGCTCGACGATGAACTTCGCAAACGCGGAATCGAAATCGTCTGCCTGGCCGGCTTCATGCGGCTTTTGACGTCCTGGTTCATCGGCCGCTGGCGCGGCCGCATTCTCAACATCCATCCGGCCCTGCTGCCGGAGTTCAAAGGGCTCGATACCCACCGCCGCGCGCTCGAGGCAGGCGTGAAACGGCACGGCGCCACAGTCCATTTTGTTGTCGAGGAGACCGATGCTGGTCCCGTCATCAGCCAGCAATCGGTGCCGGTGCTGCAAGGGGATACCGAGGCGACGCTCGCCGCGCGGGTTTTAGAGATCGAGCACCGGATCTATCCGGAAGCCTTGCGTCTGGTCGCCGAAGGAAGTTTGCAACGCCGCAACCGGAAATAAAAAACCCCCGGGTGTGAGACCGGGGGCTACGAGACGTCGGAATAGAGCCGGCCTTGGTTCACGCAACTTTCAGATTTTCCGCCGAGGTTCGGCCGCGGTTTGAAACAAGTTCGTATTCGACCGTTTGGCCCTCGTTGAGCGTGCGCAAGCCAGCGCGCTCGACGGCTGAGATGTGAACGAACACATCCTTGTCGCCGCTCGCGGGCTTGATGAACCCGTAGCCCTTGGTCGGATTGAACCACTTGACGGTGCCCTTCTGCATCGTCTGTCTCCTAAGTCATTCCAGATGTCAGCGAAGACGCGGACGCAGCACATCGCGTGCAATTCTGCAGTACGCGCCACAAGCCAGATTTTGGGGGAAAGTCCGAAGCGGGGAAGTCCGAGGCGATCATGTCGGCAAGGCAGCACCGGCCGGATGGCCAAAATCCGATTGCGCGTACAACAAGCAGGAGAAATACGGCGCAAGCATGGCTGCGCTAGAGCATCATCTGGAAAAGTGGCAACCGGTTTTCCGAAAGATGATGCTCCGCCAAAAAACCTCGAACGACAATCGATTCAACTTATGGGAATCGCGCTCTAGCGCCGCGTCGCCCCGATCTGAAAAAATTTGGTGATCAGCGCCGCTTTGGGGCCATTCTTCCTCGGCCGGCTCTGCGCACGCGTCTCGCGCAACCGCTGCCACAATCCGCCCGCCGCAACGGCAAGCGCCGCGCCGGCCGCCGCGCCTGCGAACTCGACCTGCCTGAGCGCCGCTTCGCCAAGCGGAGCCAAACGCGAAGCCACGGCCGGATCCGTCGCCATGGTTTCGCCGGCGATCCAGCCAAGCAACGCCGCGCCGAGCCCTATCAAAACCGGGAATCGATCGATCAGCACCGCCATGAGCGTCGCCCCGACGACGAGCAACGGAATCGAAATGGCGAGCCCGATCGCAAGCAGAAGGTAATCGCCGCGCGCGGCGGCGGCGATCGCCACCACATTGTCGAAACTCATGATGATGTCGGCCACCGCGATGACCATGACCGCACGCCAAAGATGCGCGGTTGCCTCAAGCTCGCTTCTGTCGGGCCCCTCGGGGACGAGAAGCTTGGCCGCAATATACAAAAGCCCGGCGCCGCCAATCAGTTTCAGATAGGGCAGCATCATCAGCGAAGCGAGGATCACAGTGAAAACGATGCGCAGGAGCGCCGCCATGCCGGCGCCGATGATCAGACCCCAGCGCCGTTGCTGTTCTGGCAGTTCGCGGCACGCCATCGCGATGACGATGGCGTTGTCGCCGGACAATAAGACATTGATGAAAATGATCTGGCCGACGGCGAGCCAGAATGCCGTGTAGCCGAGCTGATCGACGCCGGCCCGCAGCCAGGCGCCCCACAGCGCCGGATTAAAATATTCGATGATCGAAGCCACTGCTCACGGCCTCAGCCGACGATCTCATTGCCGGCAAAAAACTGCGCGATTTCCGTCACGGCGGTTTCCGGGGCGTCGGAGCCATGCACCGAGTTCTCGCCGATGGATTTGGCGTGCACCTTGCGAATGGTCCCGGGCGCGGCCTTGGCCGGATCGGTCGCACCCATGATGTCGCGGTAGGCGGCGACCGCGTTGTCGCCTTCCAGCACCTGCACGACTACCGGGCCCGAGGTCATGAATGCGACCAGTTCGCCGAAAAACGGGCGCTGGCGATGAATGGCGTAGAAGGTTTCCGCCTGCTCGCGGGTCATCTTGACGCGCTTTTGCGCAACGATGCGCAAACCCGCCTGTTCGATCATCGCGTTGATGGCCCCCGTCAAACTGCGGGCGGTCGCATCGGGCTTAATGATCGAGAAGGTGCGCTCGATCGCCATCAAATCATCCTTTGGGATTGCAAAAGCTCTTCGGACCGCGCGGCTTATAGCCGTTCACTCACGCGTGGGGCAAGCGCGTGCTGCACCATGAATGCCGGCTGAACGCAGCCGCATGCGCGTACTCAGCCTGATAAATCGGCGGTTAATTTGATCCTCAGCACCGATTCAGGCGCTTGCGGATAGATTCGCTCACTAAACGGCGGACTTACGGGTCCGCCGGCATGAGCTGAACAAAAAACAGGAGATCGCAAATGCTGCGCAAGACGATTTTGGCCGGAGCCGCCGCGCTCACGCTCGGCGCTGCCGCCCTTTCGCCCACCAGTGCGTCAGCGTGGTGGAGCGGGAACCCAGGCTGGCATGGATGGCATCATGGCTGGTTCTACCGGCCGGCGGTGCGCGTTTATGCCGGCGGCTGCCTGCACCGGCGTGTGGTGTGGACGCCGTATGGTCCCGCGGTGCGCTGGGTGAACGTCTGCTATTGACGCGCGCAACCGGTTCGGGTTTCAGAAAACGAACGTCCCGGCCTCGCTAGCCGGGGCGTGACGTTGGCGGATCACCCAACACACTCTTTATTCGCGCGTTTCAACCAGCATGGGCCGCACCGGGCTGCGGCGCGTTCGCCGTTTCAAGTACACGGGTGATAAGCTGCCCCAGCGCAAAGAAATCCGCCTTACGTGGAGACGTTCGCCGCCATGCTAGTCCGACCGATCGTCCCGGTTCGGGCGCGGCGAAGCGCAGCAGTTTCACGCGATGATCACGCACTTCGACATCGACTGCAACTTGCGGTACCAGCGTCACGCCGTAGCCGCTCGCAACCATCTGCATAACTGTCGCGAGACTCGTGGCGCCAAGACTTAGCGGCATTTCGTGGCGCGCTGTGGCGCAGTAGGCGAGCGCTTGGTCGCGCAGACAATGGCCTTCTTCGAGCAAGATCAGCCGGCGTTGATCGATCTTGCGCGGATCGACGCGGGCGCCGCGCGGAAGCGGATCACTGGCCGGCACGGCGAGCAGAAACGGATCACCAAATAAGGGGATGCTTTCAATGTCGCCCGCGGGCAGTGGCAGCGCCAGCATGACTGCGTCGAGATCGCCGCCGGCAAGCTCTTCGAGCAGGACCTTGGTCTGCGTCTCGCGCAATTCGATGATCAGATCCGGATAGTTCGCCTGCAGGTCAGGCAGCACTTTTGGCAGCACGTAGGGCGCAAGCGTCGGAATGACGCCGAGCCGGAGCCGGCCTGAAAGCACGCGGCTACGATGGCGGGCAAAATCCACCAAGTCACGCGCCGACGACAGCACCTGCTCACCACGCCGCGCGACCTCGGCTCCGATCTCAGTCAACGCTGCTTCACCAGACCGCCGTTCGATGAGTTCGACCCCGAGCTCCTTTTCGAGCTCGCGAATCTGCATGGACAAGGCCGGCTGGGTGACCGCGCAAGCTGCGGCGGCACGGCCGAAGTGCCGATGCTGCGCGAGCGCGTCGAGATAGCGGAGCTGCCGCAACGTGACCATCGTCTATAAGTATTTCTTATCAGACTGGTCAGTCAATACGACTGGACCTGATGGAGAGCTGGGGCCATAGTTCGTCTCACACTTCCCGGAAGCCAAATGCCCCGATCCTCGTTACCGGCTCCGGGGCATGCGGACGCGACCTCGCGCATTTCGGCGGGGCTGCGCTTTTGGGCGGCTGAAGGCGATTGAAAAAATCAAAGAGCGCCTTAGGGAACGACGCGAAAATCGAGAGAACAATCGGAGCGAAACATGGACGCAAAGACTGACGACAAAAGTGCAGGCAAGTGCCCGTTTACTGCCGCCCAAGGACCGACAAACCGCCACTGGTGGCCGCATCAGCTGGACCTCCAAGTTCTTCATCGGAACTCAACCCTGTCGGATCCGATGGATGCCGGGTTCGACTATGCCAAAGAATTCAAGAGCCTCGATCTCAACGCCGTGATCAAGGACCTGCGTGCCTTGATGACGGACTCGCAGGAGTGGTGGCCGGCCGACTTCGGCCACTACGGCGGTTTGATGATCCGCCTGGCGTGGCACGCTGCCGGAACCTATCGGATCGCCGACGGCCGCGGCGGCGCCGGCACCGGCCAGCAGCGGTTCGCGCCGCTTAACTCCTGGCCGGACAACGCCAACCTCGATAAGGGGCGCCGGCTGTTATGGCCGATCAAACAGAAGTATGGGCGGAAGCTCTCCTGGGCCGACCTGATGGTTCTCGCCGGCAATGTCGCGCTGGAGTCGATGGGTTTTAAGACCTTCGGTTTTGGCGGCGGGCGCGCCGATGTCTGGGAGCCGGAAGAACTGTACTGGGGTCCTGAGGGGACATGGCTCGGCGACGAACGCTACAGCGGCGAACGCCAACTGCAGAATCCGCTCGGCGCGGTGCAAATGGGCCTGATCTACGTCAATCCGGCAGGGCCGAACGGCAAGCCGGATCCGATCGCGGCAGCCAAGGACATCCGCGAAACATTCTTCCGCATGGCGATGAACGACGAGGAGACCGTCGCGCTGATTGCCGGCGGCCACACCTTCGGGAAGACTCACGGCGCCGGCGATCCGTCGCTGGTTGGCCCGGAGCCCGAAGGCGCCCTTCTCGAGGATCAGGGTCTCGGCTGGAAAAGCAAGCATGGCACGGGCATCGGCGCCGACGCCATCACCGGCGGCCCGGAAGTCACCTGGTCGCAGACGCCGACGCAGTGGAGCAACCACTTCTTCAAGAACCTGTTCGAAAACGAATGGGAGCTGACCAAGAGCCCGGCCGGTGTACCGCAGTGGAAGGCAAAAGGCGCCGCGGCCACAATTCCCGACGCCTTCGACAAGTCCAAGAAGCATGCACCGACGATGTTGACCACGGATCTATCGCTGCGGATGGACCCAGCCTACGAGAAAATCTCGCGACGTTTCTACGAACATCCGGAACAGCTCGCGGATGCGTTTGCCCGCGCCTGGTTCAAGCTTACGCACCGCGACATGGGCCCGATCCATCGCTACCTCGGCCCGCTCGTCCCGAAGGAGATCCTGATCTGGCAGGACCCGATCCCGGCGGTGAATCATCCACTCGTCGAAGAAAAGGATGTTGCGGCGCTGAAAGCGAAAATCCTCGCGTCCGGCCTGTCGGTGTCGCAGCTGGTCTCGACCGCTTGGGCGTCGGCCTCGACGTTCCGCGGTTCCGACAAGCGCGGCGGCGCGAACGGCGCACGTATTCGTCTGGCGCCGCAGAAGGATTGGGAGGTCAATCAGCCAAAGCAACTCGAGACGGTGCTACAGAAGCTCGAAGCGATCCAGAAGGAGTTCAATGGCTCGGCCAGCCGCGGCAAGAAGGTTTCGCTCGCCGACCTGATCGTTCTGGCCGGCGCCGCCGCGGTTGAGAGGGCGGCAAAAGACGCAGGAGTCGACGTGAAGGTCCCCTTCTCGCCGGGCCGCATGGACGCGACGCAGGAGCAGACCGACGTCGACTCGTTCAAGCCGCTCGAACCGAAGGCTGACGGCTTCCGCAACTATTACCGCGCTGCGCAGCTCATGACGCCGGAGGAGGCGTTGGTCGACAAAGCGGAGCTGCTGCGACTGACCGCGCCCGAGATGACGGCTCTGGTCGGCGGCCTGCGCGTGCTGGGCGCCAATGCCGGGCAGTCCAAGCACGGCGTCTTCACCAAGCGGCCGGAGACGTTGACGAACGATTTCTTCGTCAACCTCCTCGACATGCGCACCGAATGGCAGCCCGCCGGCGCAGACGGCGCGTACGAGGGGCGCGACCGCAAGTCCAAGGAGGTCAAGTGGACCGGCACCCGTGTCGACCTGATCTTCGGTTCGCACTCGCAGCTGCGCGCGCTGGCGGAAGTCTATGCCTGCGCGGACTCGAAACAGAAGTTTGTGAAAGACTTCGTGGCGGCGTGGTCCAAAGTGATGAACCTCGATCGCTTCGACCTCGCCTGACCCCTTACTGAAAATAATGTGCGGACACCGCTGCATCCCGGCGGTGTCCGCTTTACCCGAAGCTTCGAACTGAAAAACGCCAAGCTACTCTTTGGCGGCTTGTTTGCTGCTCGCCTTGGGAGAAGCCGGCTTCTTTTTTACCGTCTGGGCCGGCGCCGTCTGCGTCTGCTCGACTTCCACGAGTGCGCCCGCCTGGAAGTGATAAATGCCAGGGCGCGGACCGCTATTAAATGTCAGAACCGCGGTATGATCGCCGTTTGGATTTTTTCCGATCTGAACCGCGCTCGGCGCACCGGCGCGAAACACCACGTCGCATTCGCTCATGCCGAACGCTATGCCGCCACCCAACAAAGTGCTGGTATCGGCGGCGGGCGGCGCGCTGCCGGGTTGGTTCGCCGCAGCTCCCGCAGCCGCCGCGGGCGCTTGCTGCACGGCCGGAGGCGGCGGGCACGAACCGTTTGCCGCGACAAGGTCATTGGCCGTGATCGGCCGCGTGCGTTCCCTGGATTCTTGGAGTTCCGAGAATGTGTAGCCGCCCGCGCGGCTGACGAACTGGAATGGCTTGGAAAACCAAGCATCCTTGTTTTCTGCATCGACATTGGCGCAAGCGCCGAGCGCAAGAGCGCCAGCAAGCGCTCCGACAACGCAAATGACGTTGGCCCGAAACTCCACCACGGTCCCCCTACAGCCCTCAAGCCCGCGCAGAATGCGCCGGTTTGTGTTGCCAACATGGCGGTGCGCCTATTTTAGCCAGACCTGGCGATTTCGGCGAGACCTATCGTCAGCCGCTGATTGCCTGGCCGGATGTGGCTGAAACGCCTCATAAAACAACATTTTATGATGCGAATCATAAAAGGAGCCGACCCGTGGGGTTGTGACGCTGGTCACAGACTTGATTGCCGCCCGACGCAAAACTTCCAATGGGAATTTGGGTTCATCTCTGGCGGTCAATCGCTTTGTGCGGTCCGCCTTCGCCGGTGCTCAGTCCGCCGCAAGCCTTGAGGAGTCTTCATGCAACTGCAATTTGTCGGATGCGGTGACGCGTTCGGCTCGGGCGGACGGTTCAATACCTGCTTTCATCTCGTCGGGCTCAACATCAACGCGCTGATCGATTGCGGCGCCACTTCGCTCGTTGCCCTGAACAAGCTCGCGATCAACCGCAACGATATCGACACCATCTTGATCACGCATTTTCATGGCGACCATATCGGCGGTTTGCCGTTCTTCATCCTCGAAGCCAATTACGTCCTCAAACGCCAGCGCCCCCTGACCATCGCCGGCCCGCCAGGACTCAAAACGCGCTACGGGGCATTCATGGAAACCGCTTTCCCCGGGACGCAGGCGACGGAATGGTCGTTTCCTATCACGCTTCGCGAATTCGAGATCGGCAAACGCAACGAAATCGGCGACATGCGCGTCACGCCGTTTCGGGTGGTTCACGATGAACGTGCCGGCCCGTGCCTTGGTTTGCGGATCGAAGCCGAAACTAAAGTCGTCGCCTATTCGGGCGATTCGCAATGGACGGACTCATTGATCGAGGTCGGGCGCAATGCCGATCTTTTTATTTGTGAAGCCTATACGCGCGACAAGCCGATCGCGACCCACATGGCGCTGAGTCTATTGGAACGTCACTTGGACCAGATCCGGCCGAAACGGCTCATTCTCACGCATATGAGTAATGACATGCTCGCCCGCCGCGGCGAGCTTAAATACGATACCGCGGAAGACGGCATGATGGTCGAAATTTAACTGACACCTTACACAAACCTCACCGCATAAATCGGCGGCAGATGCGCGTTGACGAGCTGCCAGCTGCGCCCGCCGTCATCGCTGGTCCATAGCGCGCCGGTGGTCGAACCCATTGCCAAGCGTTCGCCGCCCTCGTCCACTTCGAGACCGTGCCGATAGATGAGATCGTAAGCATCGCGCTGCGGCAGGCCGTGGCGCATGACCTCCCAGTTTTGCCCGCCATCGTCGGTTCGTGTGACGCACAGCGCGCCGTCGCGCCGTGGCATCAATCGCGTCCAGTGCGCGCCGGCGTCGGCCGAGCGATAGATGCCGGCATGGTGCTGCATCCACATCACGTCGGGCGCGGACGGGCAGCGGACCACGCGATGCGGATCCTGGATCGCGCTGTCTTCGGCCTGTTCCGGCGGCACATAGGGCGCGAACAGGCCCTTGCCGAGCACCGACCACGAATCGCCGGCGTCGCGGCTTTCCCAAACGCCGCCGCACGAAATCGCAAGGAACACGCGTTCATCATCGCGGGGATCGGGAGAAATGCTGTGGATTCCCGCGGCGTCATAACCGCCGCCGAACCAGCGCTTGCGCTCCGGCACGTTCCACAGCGACGCGACGAGCTGCCAGCTTTCGCCGCGATCGTCCGAGCGGAATAATCCGGCCGGAATGGCGCCAAGCCACAACCGGTCCGGATGCGTCCGCCCGCCGGCTTCCATGGTCCAGATCTGAAACAAAGATGGCGCATCGGCGGCGTCGGCGGGAAATGCCGGCGCGGCGAGCTCGCGCCAGGTTGAGCCATCGTCATCCGAGCGATGCAGCTTGGCGCCGAAATGACCGTGCTTGAGGGCGGCGTAAATCACGCCATCCGCCGCCAATGCATTGGTCACCGCGACGCCGTCGAAGCCAATGAGTCTCGAGACCCAGCCCGCGCGTTTGCGTTCGAGCGCGAACAGTCCTTTGCGCGTCGCTATCAGCAAATGGTCGCTCATCACTCCCCCGCGCGCTTTGAGGCTTAGCCGCCCGACAACGCCTGCATGATGTAGAGCTTACTGTCGGGACCGATGTGGCGAGCGAGCGCACCCTCATGCGCCAAGCGCTCGCCGTCGGCGAATATACAGACATGTTTGCGTAAAGCGCTGCGATCGTCGAGCACATAGCTGCGCATGTGCGGCTGCGCGGCGAGCACGTTCATCAGCGCCTCGCCGACCGTCGCGCCCGCAGCCGACAGCGGCCCGTCCGTGACCAGGTTGCGCAGATGACTGGTGAAATGGATCTCGGCCATCGGGCTAAGGCTCCTCATTGCCGTCATGGCCGAGCTTGTTCCTGCCATCCATGTCCTTCGTGTCAAGACGTGGATGCTCGGCATAAAGCCGGGCATGACGCCAGTTTCAGCCGGCCAGTGCTGCCTTCACGGCTTCAATGGCAGCATCGGTTTTCGAGCCGTTCGGGCCGCCAGCTTGCGCCATATCGGGCCTACCGCCACCCTTTCCACCGAGCACTTCAGCACCCTTGCGCACCAGATCGACTGCTGAGATATGAGGAACCAAGTCATCTGTGACACCAATTACCAATGAAGCCCTACCATCCGACGTAGCATTGGTAACAGCCACAATTCCTGAGCCGATCTTTAATTTCGCCTGATCGGCCAGCGGCTTTAAGTTTTTTGGATCGGCATCCTTGAGCTGAATTATCATTAATTTTTTGCCATCCACGACTACGATGTCTGGTTCTGCTTCGCGGCCGCCGCCACCCGACAAAGCAAGCTTTTGCTGGGCATCAGCGAGTTGGCGCTCGAGCTTTTTGCGGTCTTCAAACATCGCTTTGCTCCGCGCAACAACTTCTCCGGCCGACGAGTTTATCTCAGCGGATATTGCACGGACATCGCTTCTGAACTTGTTCAGTTCATGCCGCGCTGTATTCGCGGTCAGCGCCTCAATACGACGTACACCGGCAGCTACCGCACTATCACCAACAATTGAGATTAAACCGATGTCGCCTGTCCGCTGCACGTGAGTACCACCGCATAACTCAACAGACCATCCCATTGCATTACCAACACCTTCGCCCATGGCAACGACTCGCACCTCATCACCGTATTTTTCCCCAAATAGAGCGCGTGCACCGCATTCGATCGCTACATTGCAATCCATGAGGCGTGTAAGCACGACCGTATTCTGTAATACCGAATTGTTCGCGACGTCTTCAACACGTTCGATTTCCTCATTACTCATAGGCTTAGAATGGGAAAAATCAAAGCGTAGTCGGTCGGGCGCAACTAGAGAGCCCCTTTGAGCAACATGATCGCCCAGAACCTCTCGGAGTGCTTCATGTAAGAGGTGTGTAGCCGAATGATTCCGTCGTATGGCACTACGCCGCTCGTGATCGACGTCAAGCCGCACTGCGTCGCCCAATTTCAACGAGTAATTGTCAACCGTGATGTAATGGACGAACAGGTCGCCGGCTTTCTTTTGGGTGTTTGTCACTCGGGCCGTGATATCTGCACTGTTAACGTCGCGACGTATGACGCCGGTATCGCCAACTTGACCACCAGACTCGGCATAGAAAGGAGTTTGATTGAGGATAACTACACCACTCTCGCCTGTTTTGAGCTCTTCGACCCTTCGATGATTCTTCACTATCGCTTGGACAACCCCCTCCGCGCTTTCGGTTTCATAACCAAGAAATTCAGTGGGGCCGAGCTTTTCGCGAAGCTCAAACCATACAGTCTCTTCCGCAGCCTCACCCGAACCGGCCCAAGCTGCACGAGCTTTCGCGCGCTGCTCCTCCATAGCTTGATTGAAGGTTGATACATTGACTGTGTTGGAAGTCGATTTGAGCGCGTCTTGGGTCAAATCCAAAGGAAATCCATACGTGTCATACAGTGTGAACGCGACTCGTCCGTCCATTTCATCGCCGGGTTTAAGGTGTGTTCTTTCATCTTCTAGAATCGAGAGGCCTCGGGCCAGGGTTTGTCGAAAACGCGCTTCCTCGAGCTTAAGCGTCTCCGTCACAAACGACTCGGCACGGTGCAATTCGGGATAGGCCTGGCCCATTTCCCGCACCAGGATCGGCACCAATTGCCACATCAGCGGCTCTTTGACGCCGAGCAGTTCAGCGTGGCGCATGGCGCGGCGCATGATGCGGCGGAGCACATAGCCGCGGCCCTCGTTGGAGGGCAGGACGCCATCGGCAATCAGGAACGCGCTGGCGCGCAGATGATCAGCGATGACGCGGTGCGACGCCTTGCGCTCGCCTTCCGGATCGACGCCGTTGAGTTCAGCGACCGCTTCGATCAAGGCACCGAACAGGTCGATCTTGTAATTGTCGTGCGTGCCCTGCAGCACCGCGGCCATGCGCTCGATTCCCATTCCGGTATCGATCGACGGCCGCGGCAGGTCGACGCGCTTGCCGTCGGCAAGCTGCTCGTACTGCATGAACACGAGATTCCAGATTTCGACGAAGCGATCGCCCTCGGCTTCCGGAGATCCCGGCGGCCCGCCCCAGATATGCTCGCCGTGATCGTAGAAAATTTCCGAGCACGGACCGCATGGCCCGGTTTCGCCCATCGCCCAAAAGTTGTCGTCGCCGGCAATGCGCAGGATCTTCTTCTCAGGCAGCCCCGAGATTTTCCGCCACAGGGCAAACGCGTCGTCGTCGTCGATATAGACCGTGATCAGGAGGCGATCGGCCGGAACCGCGAACTCCCTGGTCAGCAGCCGCCAGGCCAGCTCGATCGCGCGCTCCTTGAAATAATCGCCGAAGGAGAAATTGCCGAGCATTTCAAAAAAGGTGTGATGGCGGGCGGTGTAACCGACATTATCGAGATCGTTGTGCTTGCCGCCGGCGCGGACGCATTTTTGCGCCGTGACCGCACGCGAATAGGGCCGCTTTTCCAGGCCGGTGAAGACGTTCTTGAACTGCACCATCCCTGCATTGGTGAACATCAAGGTCGGGTCGTTGCGCGGCACGAGCGGCGAGGACGGCACGATTTCGTGCCCTTCGCGGGCGAAATAGCCAAGGAAAGCCGCTCGGATGTCGTTGACGCCGGTCATTTCGGGGCAACTGTCTAACGAGACGCCGCTTTGCTGTCCAGAAAGGCGGGCGCCCGCGGGTGAATTTGATATAGGCCGACAAAGCATATAAGCGCTCTGGCGGCGGCGAACACATGAACGAACATAGCGGCAGATCCCCCCTCCCCGGCAGCTTGCGAGAACGGCTCCGTCAGGGGCACTTCGTCATGACCGCGGAACTGGTGCCGCCCTTGTCCTGCGATGCCGACGAGCTCTTAAGCAAGGCCGCCGCGCTCAAGGGCCTGGCCGACGCCGTCAATGTCACCGATGGCGCCGGCGCTCGCGCCCATATGAGCGCACTGGCCGGCGCGAGCCTGCTTTTGCAGGCCGGCATCGAACCGATCCTGCAGATGACCTGCCGCGACAAGAACCGGCTCGCTTTGCAGAGCGAGATGATGGGCGCAGCCGCGCTCGGCATCCGCAATCTCCTCCTCCTCTCGGGCGACGATCCCAAAACCGGCGATCAGCCGGATACCAAGCCGGTGTTCGACATCGACTCGCGGACGCTGATCGAAACCGCGCGACGGTTGCGCGACGACGGGACGCTGCCGAACGGCCGCAGTCTCAGCGGCAAGGCTGACTTCTTTATCGGCGCCGCCGACATGCCGATCGATCCGCCGGACGGCTGGCAGCCCAACGGCCTTGCCGCCAAGATCGATGCCGGGGCGCAATTCGCACAGACCCAATTCTGCATGGATGCGGCGATCGTGCGCCGCTACGTCGGCGTCTTGGAAAAGGCCGGCATCACCACCAAGATTGCGCTTCTCATCGGCGTTAATCCCTTGCGCTCGGCCAAATCAGCGCGTTGGATGCAACACCACCTCTACGGCACGATCATTCCCGACGCGTTTATCTCCCGGCTCGAGCAAGCGGCCGATCCGGCCCGCGAGGGGCTTCGCATTTGTGTCGAATTGATTGAGGAGCTTTCCACGATCCGCGGCGTCGCCGGCGTCCACATCATGGCGCCGGGGAACGATGCCGCAATCCCCGAAACGATCCAGATGGCGAGGCATCGTTTGGAAAGTTAGTTTTTAGTTCAAGCAATTTGGGAGCGTACGCAATACAGAATTTATCGAGTTCGGCCACGATCTCTTTGAGATCATCATCAACTTCACGTCAAATAACATGTTAACAGTGATAGACATGCCATACTTTTTCTGAAAGTGGCTCGACAATAATGCAATAAAGTCCTTCCCCGAGATCAAATGTAACCTAACTTCCATCGCCGCCCACCGTCTTTCAAACTCCGCGGTGCTCTCCTGTATTATCGTTGAAATGTCCTTACCACGCTCCTGCTGAAACCGTACCTGGTGGGCCATTATTTGGGATGCGGTAT
>DATAQN010000101.1:0-1835 GCA_036264635.1 Xanthobacteraceae bacterium
CGAAGCCGGCAATCCGCCGAAGCGCATGGGCCTCGCCCATCCCTCGATCGCGCCCTATGGCGCGTTCACCTCGAAGGACGGCAAGGACATTCTGATTTCGATCCAGAGCGAGCGCGAGTGGAAGAAGCTCTGCGCCGAAGTCTTGAAGCAGCCCGACCTGCCAAACGATCCGCGCCTCGCCAACGTTGCCGAACGCGTCCGCAACCGGCAGCTCACCGACAAGATCGTCGGCGATGTGTTTGGATCGCTGACCCGCGAAGAACTGATCCAGCGATTGGAGAACGCCGACATCGCCTTTGGCGAGGTCAATACGATGGCTGACCTCACCGTGCATCCGCATCTGCGCCGCATCGAGGTCGATACGCCGAAGGGCGTCGTCATCTATTCTGCGCCGGCCGCGATCTTTGTCGGCGAGCCGCGCAAATATGGCCCGGTGCCTGATATCGGCGAACATGCCGAACTGCCCAAGGCCCGCATTCGGAAAACCTCATGACCGAAAAACTCGACATCGATCATTTGCGGCAATGGATCGGCCGCAGTCAGGAAGCCTCCGATATCGTCACCGCGCAGCTCGTGAAAGGCTTGCGCGCGACGCTGTTCCAGGAGGTCGGCGAGCCGAAGACGGGCGATATTGCGCCGTTCACGGTGCATTGGTGCCTGGCGCAGCCGGTGTTTCCCATGTCGATGCTGGGACCCGACGGCCATCCGACCCGCGGTGGCTTCCTGCCGCCGGTGCCGCTGCCGCGCCGGATGTGGGCGGGCGGCGAACTCGAATTCATCGATCCGCTTCGCGTCGGCGACGAAGCCACGCGCACCTCGCGGATCTCGGATGTGACGGTCAAGTCCGGCTCGACCGGCACGCTCTGCTTTGTCGCGGTCGAGCACGTCATCACGACATCGCGCGGCGTTGCGATCCGCGAACGCCATGACATCGTTTACCGCGACATTGATCGGACCTTGGGAGGCGCGCCAGCCGCGGCGCCAAAGGCCCCGCCTCCGCCGCCGGTCGCGAAGCACCACGAGGCCCATGTCTCCGATCCCGTGCTGCTGTTTCGCTATTCGGCGCTGACCTTCAACGGCCACCGCATCCATTACGACCGCGATTACGTCACCAAGGTCGAAGGCTATCCGGGCCTGATCTTCCACGGGCCGATGCAGGCAGCGTTCATCGTCGAGCTCGCAGCCAAGCTGCATCACGGCCAGCCGCCAAAGAAGCTCACCTATCGCGGCGTGCAACCGCTGTTCGAAGGCAGCGAGTTTTCCGTCAATGCCAATGATAAAGACGGCGGCATGGAGCTGTGGATCGCCAACGCCGAGGGCCAGCCGACCATGAAGGGCACGGCGACGTGGTGACGACTTTTTCCACGTCATTGCAAGCGGGGCGAAGCAATCCATAAGTGCCACCGCGGAAATGGTCTGGATTGCTTCGTCGCTTCGCTCCTCGCAATGACGGAGTAAAACGATCAGCCTTGGAGTTCCCGATGTCGTCGCGCAAGCCCGCCAGCACCACCAAAGCCACCACCGTTAAACAAGCCACCTTCGACCTGCTCCGCGCCTTCGGCATCAAAAAAGTCTTCGGCAATCCCGGCTCGACCGAATTGCCGTTCCTCTCGGACTGGCCCGACGACATCGATTATGTGCTCGGCTTGCAGGAAGCGAGCGTGGTCGGCATGGCCGACGGCTATGCGCAGGCGACGCGCAATGCCGGCTTCGTCAATTTGCATTCGGCGGCCGGTGTCGGCAATGCGCTCGGCAACATCTACACCGCACATCGCAACCAGACGCCGCTGGTGATCACCGCCGGCCAGCAGGCGCGCTCGATTCTGCCCTTGCAG
>DATAQN010000170.1:0-26899 GCA_036264635.1 Xanthobacteraceae bacterium
GATGATTTTGTGCCGTTTGTTTCCGTTCGTCCGCGTTTCGCGGACACGGGTGTGGGGGCCGTTTTTGCGCGATTTTGTGCCGGCCGGCAGACGACATTCATTCACCATCGCCACGGCGAGAGCGTTTGGTGCGGCGGCTGCATTATGGTATCGGACTGTCCGATCCAGGTCGCGAACCATGAAGTCGATCAATATGATAAGCCGCCGTTTCAGCGTGGCGCCGATGATGGAATGGACGGACCGGCACTGCCGGTTCTTCCATCGCCTGCTGACGCGCCGGGCGCTGCTCTACACCGAGATGCTGACCACGGGCGCGGTGCTGCATGGCGACCGGACGCGGTTGCTGCGCTTCGATGCCGCCGAGCATCCGCTCGCGCTGCAATTGGGCGGCTCCGATCCGCGGGCCTTGGCTGCGTGCGCACGCATCGGCGCCGAAGCGGGCTTCGACGAGATTAATCTGAATGCGGGCTGCCCGTCCGACCGGGTGCAGGACGGGCGTTTCGGTGCGTGCCTGATGGCGGAGCCCGAGCTCGTCGGCGAAAGCATCGCCGCGATGAAGGCCGCAGTGAGCATTCCGGTGACCGTGAAATGCCGCATTGGCATCGACGATCAGGATCCCGAGCCAGCGCTGGAGAATTTTGCTCAAGCGGTGAAGCGGGCAGGGGCCGATGCGCTGATCGTTCATGCACGCAAAGCCTGGCTCAAGGGTCTTTCGCCGAAGGAGAATCGCGAAATTCCGCCGCTCGATTACGATCGCGTCTATCGGCTCAAGCGTGCGCATCCAGAGATGACCATTATTCTCAATGGCGGCGTCGGCAGCGTCGAGGATGCGCTTGCGCATCTGCAGCACGTCGATGGCGCGATGATAGGCCGTGCCGCTTATCAGGAACCGTGGCGTCTCCTGGCTATTGATCCGCTGTTGTTCAGCGAGACGGCGCGCTTCGCTTCGGCGAAGGAGGCCGCGGCGGCGCTGGCGCCCTATATCCAGCGCGAAATCGCCGTTGGCACGCGCCTCCATGCCATCACTCGCCATCTGCACGGCTTGTTCCACGCCGTACCCGGCGCGCGTGCCTTCCGGCGCCATCTCGCAGGTGCGTCAAGCGCGCCGCATGCGGATGCCGAATACCTTCTCGCCGCGCTTGCATTGGTGGCCGATGGCGACCTGGACAGTCGGGCGGATTTGGCGCACATCGCCGCGTAACGTCTAGCGCATATCCCGGAAAAGCATGCCCTTGGACTTGATCCGAGGGTGGATGCCGGTTTTCCGACAGGGATATGCGCAAAATGAAAAGGCCGGAGCGCATCCCGATTCGTTTGAATCGAGGTGCGCTCTGGTTCGCAAAGACAGATCAAAAATGCTTCTCGGCGTTCCGTTGAGCGAGATCGCGTGGCTCGCGCTGGCCATCGTCGTGGGCGGCGTCGTCACCGGACTTCTGGCCGGCCTGTTCGGCATCGGCGGCGGCGCCGTCATCGTACCGGTTCTGTACGAAGTCTTCACCGTGCTCGATGTGCCGGAGGCTGTGCGTATGCAGCTCTGCGTTGGCACCTCCATCGCGATCATCGTGCCCACCACGGTGCGGTCTTATCTCACGCATCGCGCCAAAGAAGGCATGGTCATTCCGCAAGTCATCAGACTATGGGCGATCCCGGCGGTCATCGGTGTGACCTGCGGCTCGCTCATCGCCGCCTTTGCGCCACCGGCAGTGTTCAAGATCGCTTTCGTGCTGATCGCAGCGTTTATCGCCACCAAATTTTTGTTCGCCGGTGATCGCTGGAATCTCGGAACCGAATTGCCCGGCGCCGGGCCCATGACGTTTTACGGCTTCGGCATCGGACTTGCCGGCTCGCTGATGGGCGTGAGCGGCGGATCCTTGTCCAATATCGTGCTCACGCTTTACGGCAAATCGATTCACCAGGCGGTCGCGACCTCGGCGGGCTTGGGCGTGCCGATCACCATAGTCGGCACTATCGGCTATATCCTCGCAGGTTTGCACGATCGCGCGCTGTTGCCGCCGCTGTCGCTCGGCTTCGTCTCACTGATTGGCGTGGCGGTGATGGCGCCGGTGTCGAGCTTGACGGCGCCTTATGGCGCACAGCTCGCGCATCGTTTGTCGCGTCGCGCGCTCGAAATCGCCTTCAGCTGTTTTCTGTTGGCGGTGTCGCTGCGCTTTCTCGTGAGCTTGTTTTAGAGCATGATCCGGAAAAGCATGCCCTTGGACTTGATCCGAGGGTGGAAACCGGTTTTCCGAAAAGATCATGCTCAATCAAAATGCTAGAGCGACAAACGATTCCATCTAAAACAATCTCGCTCTAGGCTTACGGATAGCCCTTCAAAGTCAACCGGTCGCCCGAGACCTGCCAGCTTTGCAGGCGGTTCAAGAAGCTCATGCCGAGGAGGCTCGTGCGCAACTGACCGGTCGGTACGATCAGTGCTTCGACCGAGCGCTCTTCGAGCCCGCCAACAGCGAGGCGGTCGAGCGTCACCTCGGCGGCGCGGGTGCGGCCATTGGCGGTGTCGATGCTCACCGTGTAATTGAGCACTTCGAGCGGCAGGCCAACCGCTTTGGCGTCTTGCTGGGTGAGCACGACCGAGCTTGCGCCGGTGTCGAGCACCATGGGCACGCGCACGCCGTTGATGTGCGCTGAAATGTCGAAGTCGCCGGAATTGGTGCGCGCGACTTCAACGATGCGCCCGCGGGAGATGACATGGCCGGGAACGAGCTCGGCGACGACCCGGTCGGCGACATTGTGGAGCTCGTAGCGGTAGGAATAGCCGATCACCAGCACGAGGCCGACAACAACCCACAGCAGTGCCGCGGTGACGGCTTGCGTGAAACGCTCGCGGAACAGGGTCAGCACCGCTGAACCTACGAACACGAGAATGAGAAGCTTGTAGGCGAGCGAGCCGAATTCGTCGACGGAGAACGAGCCGATCCTGCCTTCGCCGTGCTGTGCGATGATCATCAGGACGGCGATCAAGACGCCGATCAAAAGAAGCCAAAGCAGGCGTTGGCGCACCATATTTGTTTGTCCCGTTAAGCGACGGCCGGCTCGGCTTTGATTGTGGCCTTATCGGCATTCAATGCCGCCAGTCGCGCCGGCAGTTGCGCCATGATCGCCCTGCGCTCGGCTTCACCGAGCGCGATCCAGCGCGCAATTTCGTCGAGCGACCGGCCGCAGCCGATGCAAATGCGTGCTTTCGGGTGCACCACGCACACGCGGTTGCAGGGTGATGAGATGCTGGTTTCGCTGGTCATCGAAGACTCAAAGGCCGAATAGCGTGGCAAGATAGACACGAGACAGGCGAAAACAAGACGCCTATTGGCTGTTCTAGCCGCCGTTGCTGAAAAGCGCGCGCCTGGCACGGTTGACCGATTCGTCTGACGAGGACGACATTTGCGCATTGGGGTCTAACGGTGCCTCGTGCTTGGCCTCGTATTTGGGCTGTAGCGGCGGGGAACCATCGGTAATGGGTGCAAGCGCCGACATGACACGCTCAGGCGGGAAGGTGACAATGACCTCCGTGCCGATCCGCAGCTTCGATTTCAGCGTGAATGTGCCGCCATGCAGATCGATCAAATTCTTGGCGATCGGCAGGCCTAAGCCAGCGCCCTGTTCGGCCGATTTGATCGAGTTCGAGCCTTGGCCGAAGGACGCAAGCACGATCGGAATTTCCTCTTCGGGAATGCCGGGGCCGGTGTCCTTCACGCTCATATATTGGCCGCCGGACGCGGTCCAGCCGACTTTGAGCCAGATCTCGCCGCCTTGCGGCGTGAACTTGATCGCGTTGGAGAGAAGGTTGAGGCAGATCTGGCGCACGGCGCGCTCGTCGGCCCACAGCCGCGGCATGTCGGGCTCGAACAATTCGTGAATGGTGAGCCCGCGATTGCCGGCGCGCAGCTTGAGGAGATGGTGGCAGTCCTCGACGACGCGCGCGAGCGACACCGGCTCCTCGTTGAGCTCGTACCGCCCGGCCTCGATGCGCGACAGATCGAGAATCTCGTTGATGAGATTGAGCAGATGCACACCGGAACTGTGAATATCGCCGGCATAGTCCTTGTACAGCGGCACCGCATGCGGGCCGAAAATCTCGCCCTTCATCACTTCGGAGAAGCCGAGAATGGCGTTGAGCGGGGTACGCAATTCATGGCTCATCTGCGCCAGAAAGCGCGATTTGGCGATATTGGCGGTCTCGGCGCGGCGGCGCGCTTCATCGGAGATCGACTTCGATTGTTCGAGCTCGCCGATCAGGGCGTCTTTCTCCGCGCGCGCTTCGAGCGTCGCCAGCGTAGTCGAATAGAGGCGGTAAGCAAGCAAGGAGAAATACGCTTCCGCCGTGAGGGCCATGACGGCGAGAATGATATTGTGCAGCCCACCCTTCATCGCGAAATCGAGCGCGATGGCGAGCGTCACCGGCAAGGTCAGGGCAAACACCGCAATCGGCAGGCTCGAGGCCAGCATGCTCGAAATTGCGACCACGAGCAGCATGACAAACAACATGAAGGTCGCGGCCTGTTCGTCAATACCCACCGGATTGATCAGGATGAAGGTCCAGGCCATCCCGAAAAACAAATCGAGCATGATGAAGCGCATCCGCCACGAGCGCACCGTCGACGTATTGGCGGGTTCGGCCAGGAACTGCCGGCATTTGCGGATGATGATGAGATGGATGAGGAGCGTGCCCGCTGTCCAGACACCGCAGACCAGGGCCCCGGTCCATAGCCCCGAGAGCGCGCCAATCGTGACCACCAGAAGCAGAATGACCGGAGACGCCGAGATGCGGTTCTGTGCGAACTGCCGCAGCAATTCATAGTCGAACACCGGACGCGTGCCGCTGGTCGAGGTCAGCCGATCGCGCGCTTCGCGCACGTGCTGCGATGCAAGTCGGCGCTTGGTCGATGGCGTGGCGGCCGGCGAGGAAAGATCGCGCGGTTCGCTCTGGGGATTGGGCATTGCGTTCCGAGGCCTGGGCAGTTCACGGCCAAAGTGGCCCAAACTTCTTAAGACGAGCCTTAATTTTTGGTGGCCATCGGAACTCTGCGCGATCTCCGGTAAGGTTTTGTTTACATCTGTGGCGCGCTGGCCGGCCGCATCCGCGGGCAATAAGCTGATCCGCCTAACGGGCTTAGAGCATGACCCGGAAAAGCACGCCCTTGGACTTGATCTGAGGGTGGAAACCGGTTTTCCGAAAAGATCATGCTCCAACGAAAGGGGGAGGGAATTGATGAAACTCTATGACGGCGGGCGTGCGCCCAATCCGCGCCGGGTGCGTATTTTTCTCGCCGAGAAAGGCATCACGGTTCCTACCGAGCAGGTGGATATCGGCGCGCTGCAGCAGAAAAGCGACGCCTTCACCGCTATCAATCCAATGCAGCGCGTGCCGGCGCTCGTCCTCGACGACGGCACCGTGATCGCCGAGTCGATCGCCATCTGCCGCTATTTCGAAGCGCTTCACCCCGATCCGCCGCTGTTCGGTCGCGGTGCGCTGCAATCCGCCTTGGTGGAAATGTGGAACCGTCGCGCCGAGTTTCACCTGTTCATGCCGGTGTCGAATATTTTCCGGCATCTGCATCCGGCGATGAAAGAAATGGAATCGCCGCAGGTCAAAGAGTGGGGCGAGGCCAACAAGCCGCGCGCGCTGTCGTTCCTGGAATTCCTCGACAGCGAGCTCAAACAGCGCAGCTTCGTCGCCGGCGAGGATCTTAGCGTCGCCGACATCACCGCGATGGTCGCCGTCGATTTCCTGCGGGTGTCGAAGATGGCTGTGCCTGAAACGCTGACCAGCCTTCAGCGCTGGTATTCCGCGGTCAAGGCCCGGCCGAGTGCATCTGCCTAGATTTTGATTTGCGCATGTCTTTGCCGGAAGGCGGGCCTCATGCCAAAGGGACATGTGCCTGGAACCGTTTCTGGTTGTTTCTCTGGAACTATCGTCTCTGCGACGGATTATCGGCCGGGGGCTGACGGAGCCATAAAGTTCTTTGGAGGAACTATGGATAAGAAACTCGCCGGTTTATTGGGGGCCGCGGCGGCGCTCACCACAATGACGGCGGCACAAGCAGCGACCTCTGAGCGGCAGACCGAAATGACGCAGGCCGCAAGCTATCGCGATCTTCTTGATCCTGTACCGAACGCGCTCTCTGCCCTAAAGGCCGACGACGCCAAGCGCGATGAAGCGCCGAAGACGGAGCTCGCACAGTACGGTCATCATCACCATCACCACCATCATCATCACGGGATTGTTTTGCGGTTACCTTTTGGCCACCATCGTCATCACCACCATCATCACCATCATCATCACCACCACGGTCATTACTGAGATGGTGACGAGACAGCGGGGCGCCCGGTTCGAGCGCCCCGCTATTTTTATTCCCGCACTTTGCCCTTAGCGGCGCGCAGCAGGTGGCGATACGTGCCGTCGAAAACGGTGTTCGTCTTCGAGGTCCAGGTTGAGTCCGCGGCCAATGTCGGCCGGCTGCGATGAATGCGCCGCCCGCGCATTTCGCGTTCGGCCGATTCCTCCTGATCCATTTCGGTGAGCGTGAAGTCGGCCGCGAGTGGCAGAACGAGGATCTGCAGCATCGGCTCGTTCGGCCGGAAAATGTGCGTGCGTCCTTCCGCCGGCGCTTTGAACACCACGAAGGAAATCATCGGCCACCATTCGGTGCGCAACAGTGCCGGCACCGCGATCGGCACGGTATCGGTCGGGTCGGTATAGAAGCGCGGATGCGGCTCGGTTCTGATCGCCCAGTCGCTGCCGACTTTCAGGTCGAGCAATAGCTGATAAGTATAGTAGTCCTGCCCAAAACTGCGGAACGGCGGCCACAGCAGATCGCTGTCGCCGGGCTTCTCGCCGAAGTCGCCGTTGAATTCGACCTTGCCGTCCTTTCTGGTGACGTGCAGCTCGTTCTCGTAAGGATAGAAGACCTCGATGCCGTATTGCGCGCCTTCGGTGAAGGGGACGCAATGCCAGGCATGTTCCTGCGAGCCGTCGGCTCGCGGCTCAGGCTTGCCGGCCCAGCCTGGCATTTCGAGCTTGGTCCGGCGCGGCCGCAGTCCCGGATTGACCAGCCTGAATTTGATTTCGTTCATTGGCGTGATCCGGTTTCTTGCAATTAATCCAGCGAAATACGGCTTGCGGCTCAGACACAAAGTCGCGGCGCGGCAAAGAGTTCCCCGCATCGCGGCAATCTTCGGGACCGGCAAGCCCGAGCCGCGAGGCTGGTCCGGACCGGCAGGCAAAGCCGGGGCCGGTCGGCGCATGGCTGCGCTGTTTGGCGTGCTGTTTCGGTTGCATGAAAGCTGCTATCACCCCCCGCCGGTCGGGCGCAGGGCAATTGTCGGGCGCAGTCGGCAGAGAAAGTGTTGGGGAGGTTTTCGTGTTGTCATTACGAGGCGCCGGCGTCGTTCTCGGCACCGCCATCGCAGTTGCATGTCTGGCCGCATATTCGGCCGTAAATCCCACAGCCAATCCGCTCGTTACGGCCGCCTTTGCTGCCGACAATTATCCGAGCCGACCGATCCGGGTGATCAGTCCGTTTCCACCGGGCAGCGCATCGGACACTGTGAGCCGCGTCGTGCTCGATCAGGTCTCGCAAGAACTCGGCCAGCCGATGGTGATCGAGACCAAGCCGGGCGCCGGCGGCACGGTGGGATTTTCCGATGTCGCCAAGGCTGACCCCGACGGCTACATGGTCGTCGTCAGTTCGACCTCGATGGGCACCGAGATGGTGCTGCACCATCATCTGCCTTACGACCCATTCAAGGATTTCACCCATGTTGCTTCGTTCGGCGTGCAGCCGAACGTGCTGGTCGCCTCGACCCAAAGCGGCTTCAAGACCGTCGCCGATCTCGTCGCTGCGGCCAAGGCCAAGCCCGGCAACTTGACCTTCGCGTCAGCCGGCATCGGCTCATCCTCGCACATGGCGGGCGAACGCTTCCGACTTGCCGCAGATATCGACGTGCGGCACGTGCCGTTCCGCGATCAGGGCCTCACCGAGGTGATGGCCGGACGGATCGACTACTATTTCATTCCGCTCGCCGCTGCTGCCTCCGCGCTCGGCAGCGGCAAGCTCAATGTGCTGGTGGTGAGTTCGCCGAAGCGCTCCGCGCTTCTGCCCGACGTGCCATCGGTCGTGGAGGTCGGCTTACCCAAAGCCGAATTCCGGTTCTGGGTCGGCCTGTCGGTGCCGGCAAAAACGCCGCGCCCGATCATCGACAAACTGCACGATGCGGTGGAGAAGGCTTTGCAGGACCCGGCGCTGCAGGCGAAGCTCGCCAAGGTCGGCGTCACGCCGGAACTGATGAGCGTCGACGAGTTCAACAAATATGTGAACGACGACATGAAATCGACGATCGAGCTCGCCAAGGAAGCGAATGTTCAGCCGGTGGATTAATCATCCTCCACCGCGATAGCGGGGGAGGTAAGCCGTGCGTAGCACGGCGGGTAGGGGCGACGGCGGTGCAGCGGGGCAACTCATTAAAAACCCGCGTCGCGGCTAGCATGTTTGCTGACGGTGCCACACGTCGAGGCCCGCGCCCCCACCGCCGCGCTGTGCGCGGCACCTCCCCCGTTATCACGGGGGAGGATTTTGCGTCAGCGATTCAAAAGCGCAATCAAACTCGACGTATCCCAGCGCTTGCCGCCCATCTTCTGCACTTGCGCATAGAACTGATCGATCAGCGCCGAGATCGGCAGGCTTGCGCCGTTCCGCCGCGCCTCGTCGAGGCAGATATCAAGATCCTTGCGCATCCAGTCGACGGCGAAGCCGAAGTCGAACTTGCCCGCAACCATGGTCTTGTACCGGTTTTCCATCTGCCAGGATTGCGCCGCGCCTTTGGAGATCGTCGCGATCAACTTTTCGATATCGAGATTGGCCTTCATCGCGAAGTGCAGGCCTTCAGCGAGGCCCTGGACCAGGCCGGCGATGCAGATCTGATTGACCATCTTGGCAAGCTGACCCGAGCCCGGCGCACCCATGAGGTTGCAGGCGCGCGCGTAGGCCGCGATCACCTTCTCGGCGCGCGCGAAGGGCGCCTCATCGCCGCCGCACATCACCGTGAGCACGCCGTTCTCAGCGCCGGCCTGGCCGCCCGAGACCGGCGCGTCGACGAAATCGAAGCCGCGCCTTTTGGCTTCCGCGTACAGTTCGCGCGCGATCTCGGCGGATGCCGTGGTGTGGTCGACGACGATCGCGCCCTTGGCGGTGCCGGCGAAGACGCCGTCCTTGCCGAGCATGACCTCGCGCAGATCGTGGTCGTTACCGACGCAGGCCATGATGAAGTCTTGCCCCTCGGCCGCCTGCTTCGGCGTCGGCGCGCTTTTGCCGCCATGCTGGGCGACCCATTTTTCGGCCTTGGCGGAGGTGCGGTTATAGACGGTGACCTCGTGGCCGCCTTTCGCCTTCAGATGTCCCGCCATCGGGTAACCCATCACACCAAGTCCGACGAATGCGACCTTTGCCATCGTTTTCCTCCATCATATGCAGTTGGGGCATTGCGCATGGTCTTGGCCCGACCGGTGGCGGCGCGTCAACGGGGTGGCTTTGGGGGCTGCCGGATTGACCCCGGCCGTGGCAGGCCTATGTAGGGCGGACCGAAGAACGCACACGGTAAGAAGAAAATGGCCGCTCTGAAAGACGAAGTTGTCAAAGTCTTGGGCAAGATTTCCGGCCCTGACGGCACCCCGCTGCCGGCGAGCGGAAAACTGTCCGAAGTCGTCGCGAGCGACGGCAAGGTTTTCTTCTCGATCACCGTCAATGCCGCCGAGGTCCAACAATGGGACAGCGTGCGCGCGAAAGCCGAGGCGGCGGTCCGCGCGGTGCCGGGCGTGTCATCGGCGATGGTCGCTTTGACTGCCGAACGCGCCGGCGGGGCGGGCGGTATGTCGCCGCCGCGACCGCAGCCGCCAAGATCTGCAGCAAGAGCGGCGCCGGGTGGGCCAGGCGGGCCGACTGCGCCGCGCGGACCAGGTGCACCGTCGCCTGCCGGCATTCCCGGCGTCGAAGCGATCATCGCGGTCGCATCCGGCAAAGGCGGCGTCGGCAAATCAACCACCGCCGTCAATCTCGCGCTTGGCTTGCGTGACCTCGGCCTCAAGGTCGGCATTCTCGATGCCGATATCTACGGGCCCTCGATGCCAAAACTCCTTGCCATCCGCGAGAAGCCGCAGACCGTCGGCGGCAACCGGCTCAAACCTATCGAGCGCCATGGTATGCCGGTGATGTCGATCGGTTTTCTGATCGAGGAAGAGACGCCGATGATCTGGCGCGGGCCGATGGTCATGTCGGCGCTGACGCAGATGCTTCGCGAGGTGGAGTGGGGCACGCTGGACGTGCTCGTGGTCGACATGCCGCCCGGCACCGGCGATGCGCAGCTCACCATGGCGCAGCAGGTGCCGCTCAAAGGCGCGGTTATCGTCTCGACGCCGCAGGACCTCGCACTGATCGACGCGCGGCGCGGCATCGCGATGTTCCGCAGGGTCAATGTGCCGGTGCTCGGCATCGTCGAGAACATGTCGACCTTCATCTGCCCGCATTGCGGCACGCGCTCCGACATTTTCGGCCATGGCGGCGCGCGCCACGAAGCCGAGCGGCTTGGCGTGCCGTTCCTTGGCGAAGTGCCGCTCGATATCGTGATCCGCGAAAAGTCGGATGCCGGCCTGCCCGTGGTCGCGGTCGCGCCCGAGAGCACGCATGCGCAAATCTATCGCGGCATTGCCGCGCGTGTGCGCGATGGATTGGCTGGCGCAAGCCGCCCGGCGCCCAAGATCGTCATCGAGGCCTAACGCTTTTTCCTGTGCGGTGCGGACGACTGCGGCTCCGCTGGCGCCGCGGATGCGCCGGATGGGTTTTGCACACAGAAGCCGCGATTGCCGCTCGCGATCTGTTGCAAGCACGCTTCCGAGCTTGCGTACCAGCAATGCAGATTGCCTTCGTCGTCGATGATGCACCACGGCGCTTCGCCGCTCGCGGCAAGGCTTGGCTGCGTGCCGCAGCACACACCCACCGTCGCAGCGGCAATTCCCGATAGTAACAAAAAAAGTATGCTGCGCACGGCCATGCCCCCGCTGCGTTCGCTGATAGCGTTCCACGACAAGAACACCGCGATGCCGCGATTTTCTTGGCGATCAGCGAAAATAGGCCTTGGTGTTGTCGTGCACGCGGTCCGATGCCAACAGGTCGCGCTCGCTCCACCAATCGAGTTCGCTGTGCTGGGCATCGGATTTGAGTGCGGACGGATCGGCAATTTTCAGCTCATGCGCCAGCACGACATAGTGGGTGCCGAAATCATCGTCGCCAAACCTGTTGGCGTCGTAGAAATGCTCGTAGGCGCCGATAAGCCGGGCGTCCTCGAGGCGCGCCTCATAATTGGTCTCGCGTTTGAGGATCCGCACGAAGGCCTCGCGCAGACGCTCATGTTTCAGGACGATACCGCCGGGCACGAAATAAAATCCCTTCGCCGGCTCGTTGTTGCGCAAGCCAAGCAGAACTTCGCCGCGCGGATTGCGGATGATCAAGTCGATAGAGACGAGCGGCGCCAGCCGCACCACAGTGTGAAAATCGGCAGGGCTTAATGGCGCCGGGCGGGGAGGTTTTGCGGACATAGTGCAGAACTGGAAAATCCGCGCCGCGGCGTCAAGGCGCGCCGCTGGCGTCCTTGAATCTGAATACCGACCGTCTCCCTGTCAAAGCGGAGATCAGATAGTGGATTTTGATCGCGCGCGGCGATTGCCCAAAAAATAAATCCGGACCCGTCTCTGCTTAGAGGATCGGGCAACGATCAAGAACTGGTGTTACTAGAGAACAGCTACAGAGGCGTTGGTCTATTTGGGCGTCGGTCTATTTGACCTTCTCATCCTCTCGTGCGTGCTCCGGCACGATCGGGGGAGATGCCACCCCACGCTCGCGGCGGAGCAGCCACTCCTTGGTTTCCTGGTGCTGCTTCTAAGCTTCCCGGTGGCCGGTATATTGCGGCTCATAGGGCAACGTGAATTTCGACATTTGTACGCTTCCCTTGCTGTCGCATACGCAAGTATGGCGCAAATCGATTAGTTCCCAGTAAAAAGACCACCTCAAATTCGAATGGGAGCCCTTAGATTTCAGGGGTTGAAAACCCGCCGGTATCGGAATGCTGCCGCAGCGGCGAAACGGAGAAGGCCGCCACTGCGGCGGCCTCGAATGCAATTAATCAGTGCGATTTTTGCTTCGCCGGCGGCTTTTGCGCATCGCGCTGCTGCCGGAGCGATCGCAGGCGGTGCATGTTCTTGATGACCGCCTCGTGCCGGGCATGTTCTTGTTGGAGGGCGCTGTTTATCTCGGCCTCCCGCCGCTGGTTTTTGGCAAATGCGGATTCGACTACTTCGCGGTCTTTTGCGCTCATGTCATCCTGCCTAACGGGGATGGAACAACAACGCGCCACGCGGGCTGAAGTTCCATATGCATGGTTCCTTCGTGTCGCGTTCGGCACTGCGCGCGTTGCCGAAGTTTCAGTTCATCCGTGCTACAGTGAATAATGGCATGCGAATGGCGGATGATCTGTCATTGTTCACAGTTGCATCCAGAGCCACGGCATTGAACGCTGGAGATCGCCAAAGGGGACGGATGACGAGTCGGGTGGACGACGAGTCGAGCGCAGCCCTGGAAGAGATTTGTAGTGCTTTCTGAAACGCCAGCGCGGCGTCTTGTAAGGTGAAATGCCAGGCTCGCCGCTCATGACGGCCAGTCACACAGATGCTGAAGGAAAAAGTCTACCCATCAGGTCTTGGGAATTTCACATCCGCGCTGATCATTGCCGAACCATGGGGACGACGAATGCGGCAGGACATGAGCGACTGGCTTCTCTCCGAGTGTTACAAGCATGCGGAAGAGTGCAGATCTAGAGCAACCGCTGAGCAGGATGGGCCACTGCGCAATCATTTTTTCGATATGGAACGGCAGTGGCTCAAAATGGCTGAGGACGTCAAATCCGCGCGATGGCTTGAGAAGAGCGCGGCCGCTGGCAAAGCACCTGGTTCGGACGAATGCGCGCAAGAACCTCCGCCGAAACCAGGCCAGGACTAAGTTGCCGCTGAGACCTGTGCACGGCTATCGACGTTGAAGGCAGAAGCATCGGCGCGCATTCAGATAAAGCGGCAGCTTTAGATTCGAAAGCTTCGGTTGAAACTGCTCGGAGGAGTCTTCAGTCTGATCAGCAAAGGGGAAGAGGCTGCCAGCTGAGACGTCCAAGGAGCGTTTGATGGCTTTCCCTCACTGGCTGATCGGAGTTGTCAAAATCCGGCCGATAGCTTTGGAAACAAGCCAGCACCAGTGAGACCAGTGGAGCGGACAACTAGTGGGTACGCCGTTGCTGCTGGCTTGGCTTATCTACGAGGAAGTATTTCCGGACGAATGCGTCCTCGCGGCCAGTGAGCGGGCCACCGCAGCTAAGGCAAGTGACGTCACGATCCACTGTGGTCTCTTCGGCTTTCGCGCGGACGAGTTTGTACTCGGCCCCACAATGAGGACAGCGAAACGAGACGGGCGGCAGTCTGTCCATCCGCGCACTCTAATAGCGCGGCCCAAAGCCATCAATCGGAACTACGGGGTTCTCCTTATGAGGGTAGGGAGTTCTCCTTACAACGTGGAACCGGTGTGGATTACATAGTTCATTAAAATCAAAAGGGACCACCCCAAATTTCAAAAGGGACCAGTCACTTAACTAAGGGATGGAAAGGGGCCAGTACCAAATTTTCGATGAGAACATATTGCGAACATGGAACAGATCGTGTACGTTATTGGCCTAGTCGATTGCGGGCGGGCCATGGGGGTTCGTCAGCGGGCCTGTGGGGCTGGGGAGGGCGGTGAAGCGCTCACAACCTCGGGAAAGCAGGCGAAATTGGGAGTGAAGAGGCGGCGGGCTGCTTCCGTGTCCTCCGAATCCCGGCCATAAGGAGCACGCGAAATGAGTGGTGCAGCGCTTCGTCTCGTCGAAGGATCGTCCATGGATAAATCGAAGGCTCTTGATGCCGCGCTTTCCCAGATCGAGCGCAGCTTCGGCAAGGGCTCGATCATGCGGCTCGGTAAGAATATGCATTCGATGGACATCGAGACCGTGTCCACCGGGTCGCTGGGGCTGGATATCGCGCTCGGCATCGGCGGCCTGCCGCGCGGCCGGGTGGTGGAAATTTACGGGCCGGAATCGTCAGGCAAAACCACGCTGGCGCTGCATTGCCTTGCCGAAGCGCAGAAGAAGGGCGGCATTTGTGCCTTCATCGATGCCGAACATGCGCTCGACCCGATCTATGCGCGCAAGCTCGGCGTCAATGTCGACGACCTTCTGATCTCGCAGCCGGACGCCGGCGAGCAGGCGCTCGAAATTGCTGACACTCTAGTGCGCTCCGGCGCGGTCGATGTGCTGGTCATCGATTCGGTTGCGGCGCTGGTGCCGCGCGCCGAGCTCGAAGGCGAGATGGGCGACAGCCAGCCCGGCCTGCAGGCGCGCTTGATGAGCCAGGCGCTGCGTAAGCTCACCGCCTCGATCAACCGCTCTCATACCATGGTGATCTTCATCAACCAGATCCGCATGAAGATCGGCGTCATGTATGGCTCGCCGGAAACCACGACCGGCGGCCACGCGCTCAAATTCTACGCTTCCGTCCGCCTCGATATCCGCCGCATCGGCGCGATCAAGGAGCGTGACGAAGTGGTCGGGAATCAGACCCGCGTCAAAGTGGTCAAGAACAAGCTCGCGCCGCCGTTCAAGCAGGTCGAATTCGACATCATGTACGGCGAAGGCGTCTCGAAAATGGGCGAGCTGATCGATCTTGGTGTAAAAGCCGGCGTGGTGGAGAAATCCGGCGCCTGGTTCTCCTATGACAGCCAGCGCATCGGCCAGGGCCGCGAGAACGCCAAGACCTTCCTTAAGAACAATCCTGACATATCGGCCAAGATCGAGGTTGCGATCCGGCAGAATGCCGGCCTGATCGCCGAAAAGATTCTCGCTGGCGACAAGGAAGAGGACGACGACGAGGCGGCCGAGGGGTAACGCGTCGGGCGCTAATCTCGACATTCGTCATGCTCCGCGACACCGTCCTTCAAACGGCCATGCGCGGGCGTGACGATCATCTAAACTTTCGCAAAACGAAATGACCGGGACGGGGCCCGGTCATTACGCGGTTTCTTTAAGCTCAGAGCAGCTTGGGTGGTAAAGAATTACACGCCGCGGCGCTCGGCGGTCCAACTACCGGAGCACGCGCCGCCGGTCCAATGCCCACCGCCGGCATCACCGGCAAGCTGGCCTGAACCCGTCGCGCTCTTGCCGGCAGCTGCCACCGTCACCGTGATGGCGCCGGTCTGGCCGACCTTGCCGCTGATGGTGAAAGCCGTGTCGCCGGCATTGAGCAGCTGGCCGTTGGTGATGCGGACTGGATAGCGATAGCCGGGATCGCAATCACCTTTCTCTGTCACGACCGATACACTCCACAGACCGTCAAAACGCGGCGCCGCGGAATTTGCGGGAGTCACAATCGTCGTCGCAGCGACGAGCGCACCGAAGGCACCACACAACGCGCTTTTGCCGAGCAGCTTTCTCAAATTGGTCATTGCCGCCGTTCCTGATTCGCGGGTGAAACGCCCGCCGATTGATTGACGCTGAAGTTGAGCAGGCGAGGTGTGCCCGCGCCCCGATTAGTCGTTTCGAACCAGATAAGAGTTCTAAGCAGCAAAAGTTCAAATCCTGTTGATTATTGCCGCTAATTTGCCGCAATACCGCCGCCCCGCGCTAAGCAGGATTGAAATTCGATAGTTTTTTCAATCGGTTTAACGCTTGCCCCGAAGTTCCGGGTTTCTTCCTCGCGGCACAATCATAAATGAACGGCGCCGTGAGCCGGCGCCGAGCATCTTCTTGTTCGGATAGCCGGCTCAGGCCGCCGGCGCGCTCCCGGAGGCGCTTTGCGTACCCGGTCCGCCGGAGGCGACAGGCGGGCTCGTCACGCTTGCCGGGGGGTCAGCCATCGCCAGCCGATAACCGACGCCGAGCTCGGTCAGCAGGATATTCGGCTGGGTAGGATCGGCCTCGATCTTGCGGCGCAGCTTGCGCACGAAGATGCGCAGGTAGTGGGTGTCGTCGAGATGCTCGTTGCCCCACACTTCGCGCAACAGGAATTGGTGGGTGACGACATTGCCCGAATGCTGCGCCAGGATCTGCAAGAGACGGTATTCTTTCGGCGTGAGCGTGACACGCTGGTCGCTGATGAAGACCGCGCGTGCGGCAAAATCGATCGACAGCGGGCCGAATTTGACCACGGGCTCGCCGCGCGAGGCGCGCAATTGCCGCCGCATCGCCGAATGCGCGCGCGCGAGCAGTTCGGCCATGCCGAATGGCTTGACCACGTAATCGTCGGCGCCGAGCTCGAGCAGTCGCACTTTCTCCGCCTCATTGGCGCGCACCGAGAGCACGATCAGCGGCACCGTGGACCAGGCGCGCAGCCGTTCCAGCACATCGGCGCCGTCCATGTCCGGCAGGTTGAGATCGAGAATGACGAGATCGGACGGTTTCAGCGTCGCCGAGCGCAGAGCCTCGGCGCCGGTCTCCGCCTCCTGCACGGTAAAGCCGTCAAGCTCAAAGCCGGTCCGCAGAAAGCGCCGGATCTGCACTTCGTCATCGACCACGAGCACGCTGGACGGAATCTCACTCATCGACACTAGCCTCCATTGGGGCCGTCTCGCCCGATGACGGCAGGTAAATTGAAACGGTCGTGCCGCGGTTGACGCCTTCGCTCTCCACTTCGACTTTGCCGCCGTTGGCGGAGATGAAGGCGTGCGCGATCCAAAGCCCAAGGCCGGAGCCGGACGTCGTCGCGGCATGGCGCGGCCCGCGGAAGAAACGGCCGCCGACCTGGCACTTTTCTTCGTCGCTAAGCCCCGCCCCGCTGTCGTGGACCGAGAGCACGACACCATGTCCGGGGCTATGCCCCGCGCCATGTCCAGAGCCATGTCCGTGTCCGGGGCTATGCCCTGCAGCATGCCCATTGGCCGTTGCGGCAACGCGGATCGGCGTGCCTTCGTTGGAATATTTCGCGGCATTGTCGAGGATCTGCACCAGAGCCTGTTCGACCTGGGCCGGGTCGACGCGCACGATCGGCAAATTCGAATCGAGGTCGAGAGTCACGGCGTGACCCGCAAGTCTGCGCTTCCTGTGCGCCACTGCGGCATTGACGATGTCGACCGGCTCGACCCATTGCAGTTTCGGCCGCACCTGCTGGCTCGAAATCGTGGTCGCGTCCAGCAGGTTCTGGATGTCGTTGTTGAGCCGCTCGGCCTCGTCCCGCAGCACGCCGGTCAGGCCGTTGAGCCGCCGGTCGCGCGTCACCGCCGGCGCATTCGACAAAATCGTGGCGGCGCCGAGGATCGAGGCGAGCGGCGTGCGCAATTCGTGCGACACCGAGCCGATCAGCGCTTCGCGCAGCAGTTCGCTCTCCGAACGCATCTTGGCTTCGTTGAGCGCGCGCGCAACGTCGAGCCGCTCGAGCGTAGCAACGGCATCGGCCAGCGTGTCGTCGATGCGCTGACGGATGTCGGCGACCGCTTCGCCGGAGACGGCGCCGAGATCGACCGCCACGCTGCCGAAGTCTGGCGTCTTCGGCGACACGCGCCGCACCAGCCAGAGATTGCCATTGCCGTCGTCGACCGTGCGCTCGCCGCACTCGCCCTGTTCGACGCGCTTGACCTCATCATGCACACGCTCGGGCAAAGCGCCGGCCGCACCGGTGTCGGAGGCGCCGAGCAGCACCACTTTGCGCTGCACGAGATAAGCAAGGTGATCCTGGATGGCGACGAAAATGTCGGCGGTGCTGGGCGCGGCCGCAAGCCGGCGCGAAAACGCGTAGAGATCGCCCATCTCGCGCTCGCGCTTGCGAGCGATTGTGGTGTGGCGTTTGGCCTGTGTCGCCAGATGCGACACGAAGATCGCGACCACCAGGAACAGGATGAGATTGAGGATTTCCTGCGGCTCGGCGACTTTGAACCGGTAGAGCTGTGCGAAATAGATCCAGCCCGACATGAAGACGCCGGCGACCGCCGCCGACATCGCCGAAATGACGCCGTATTGGTAGGCGGCGATCATGACCGGCACGAGGTAGAGAACCGCGCCGCGCAGAATGCCGAGATATTGGCGCAAAAACAGTGCGAAGAGGGTGGTCCCAAGCACCAGGAGCAGCGCCATGGCGATGCCGCGCAATTCGCGGCGCAAGGCCGCAAACCGCACGGCTCCGGGTCTCGGTCGTACGGCAGCAGCGCCCGCGGCGCTTAAAGTCTTTGCCGCGGCAAGTCCAAAATCCGCGTTTTCGGCGTTGAGTTGCACCAAGGCGTCGCTTCAAAATGTCTGGATCGTTGCGGCGGACCATAAGGTGCCAGCTGCAACCAAGCCATCGTTTTTGCGCCGGCGCGCGCCTTTTGTCGCAAGCCGCCCGTACAAATTTTCGTAATTAGCTGGCCGCGTTTATTTGGAATTTATGCGCGAGGGGGCGCCCAACGCGGCGCGCCCGCAATTGCGGCAAAGGGGCTCAAAGAGGCATGGCAGATAACGCGCAGGTGATCGTGTCGCAGGGTGCAGTGCACAAGTTCCTGCCGCAATTGCATGCTCTATTAACTATCGACCGGCAGCGGGAAGACTTTCACCATCTTCAGCTTCCCGATGCTGGCTAGTGCGAGCATGGCCCCCGGTGACTTTCCCCGCCGGGGGCTTTGCTTTTCAGCTCTTATTTGCTGCGCACGACATCGTCATAGGCCGGCGGCTCCTTCAGGAAGCCGCGGTCGAGCATCCAGTCGACCTTCTCCTGAAACTCGTTCTCTTGGTAGTTCTTCACGCCGACCAGTTCCGGCATCAGGCCGCCTTGGCGCTGTTCGGGCGAGAGGTCGCGCAAGACTTCTTGGCGTGAGCGCTCGTCGTTTTCGCGCAGCCAGGCGATGGCGCGATTGAGGGCGCGGCGCAGCTTGCCCGCGGTCTCCTCGTCGATATCATTGCCGGCGACAATGCCGCCGCGCCAGCGCAGATCGGCGATCTTGCGTGCGCCTTTGGCGAGTGCCCGGCTGACAAGCGGCTCCATCAAGGCGGCCGCCAGTGTCGTCCCGCTCAGCAGCGCCTCCAGCCGATCATTGGCATGGACGAGTTTGATCTCCTCGAACGGAACTCCGGCGGCTTCCAGCACTTCGATCGCCGCATAGAACGTGCCGGCATGCCACGTCACTGCGATTGGCACATTGCGCAATTCGGCGACCGACTGAATGTTTGAATCCTTGGCAACCATCAGCGCGCCGGTGCGCACGGTAGTGTCGAGCCCGATGATCTTGCCGCCGCCGAGTGTCTGCACCCGCTCGATCGCGCCCCATTCGCAGACCGGATAGACTTCAAGCGCGCCGCTCTGCAGCTGCGATTCTTTCCAGCGCTTGGAAAAATCTTCCACGCGCCCCGCGGCGCCCTTCGGATTGTCTTCGAAATATTCGACGTTGAGGCCTTCGGCGGCGAAGAAGCCTTGCTCGACCGCTACCCGCCACGGGCGATCATGGGCATTGCTGTCGCTCTGGAGCCTGATGGTCCGCGTCATCTTAAGCTTCTCCCTTATTGCGTCCGGTCATCTGTGGAGCCGGTGCGGGAGAGGCTAGACAAATGCGCTCGCGTGTTCAACGCGGCGTCGGCTGTGTTGCGCGCATGGGTTCTGTGCGCAAAGGTTCTGTGCGCAAAGCCCCATGCGTGTGCCGGTTCAGCGCTTACCGAATCTGATGCGTTCTGCTGCTTTCATCGCCCGCCGAGCGCTGATCGTTCGCCTCGTCGTCGTAGCCGTACCGGTTCGAATAGAAGACAAGCGCCATCAGTCCGCACCCGATCACGATCGAGAACACAACGCCGAGGGTCATGGCGATGTATCCCGAAGCCGGCATGGGCGGCCCGTCGACCGAGGTCCACGAATGCGCGGCAAACCAGATCGATGCGGCAAGAAGGCCTAGCAGCACTGCAACCAGCGCAACCGTTCCGATCCTGCTGCTGACTTTGGTCATTGCCAAGCTCATTGCTTGTTCTGACTTGAAGAATAGGGCCAGCGGGCCGGTTTTGCCAGCGGTGCGGCCAGCGGAATTCGTCATCTCGCGCGGTGTTTACTCCGAGTAAAAGTGGGCCGGGCTGCATTTCTCCAGATCGCGCGAATGAATGAATGGCGCCCAGAACCGCCAGAGGAACCGCCCACAAGAGAGAAAAACAGGGAGTGACCAATGTCTTACGCAGAAAGCAGAGCCGGCCAGATCGATAGTTCAAGATTGATCTTTCCGGGGCTCGCGGGCCTTTACGAGAGCATCGCGCCCTATAGCTATTCCATCATCCGCTTCGTCGCCGGCGCGATCCTTGTGTACCACGGCTATGGCAAGCTGTTCGGCGGCAATATTCAGGGCGTCGCCGATCACGTCGCGACGCCGCTCGGGCTGCCGATGCCGATGGCCTGGGCCTATTTTCTCGGCCTGCTCGAATTCTTCGGCGGCATAGCGCTGGCGATCGGATTTTTGACGCGGCCGATCGCGCTGATGCTCACGATCGAGTTCCTCATCATTACGTTCTGGCACTATCCGAACGGCTACAGTTTTTCGAGCCCGAGGGGTGGCTTCGAATTTCCGCTGGTGCTGCTGGTGCTTTATGCGGCGATCTTCTTCCGCGGCGGCGGGCGACTGTCAGTCGACAAGATGATCGGCAAGGAATTTTGATCCCGTCATTACCGGCTTGACCCGGTGGTCCATGCTGCGGAAAAGCACACGAGCGCGCAGCCGTTGGGCAGCGCGCTCGTAGCTGTCGCATGGATTGCCGGGGCATAGGCGAGCCAACGGGTCCGGCCCGAAGTGGCCGGCCCGATGACAGGCTCCGCGACGCCGTTCTTCCAACGGCTATGCCCGGCAATGACGATCAGGCAGCCATCGCGGCTTTGAGATTGGCGTCGATCTTGTCGAGGAAGCCGGTGGTGGTGAGCCACTTCTGATCCGGGCCGATTAGCAGCGCCAGGTCCTTGGTCATGTAGCCTTCTTCGACCGTGCCTACAGTCACCTTTTCCAGGGTCGAGGCGAACTTCGCCAGTTCCGCGTTGTTGTCGAGCTTGGCGCGATGGGTGAGGCCGCGCGTCCAGGCAAATATCGAGGCGATCGAATTGGTCGAGGTCTCGCGGCCCTTCTGGTGCTCGCGGTAATGGCGCGTCACCGTGCCGTGGGCAGCCTCGGCTTCGACCACCTTGCCGTCCGGCGTCGTCAGCACCGAGGTCATCAGGCCGAGCGAGCCATAACCCTGCGCCACCGTATCGGACTGCACGTCACCGTCATAGTTCTTACAGGCCCAGACATAGCCGCCGGACCATTTCAGCGACGCCGCCACCATGTCGTCGATCAGCCGGTGCTCGTAGGTGAGCTTCTTCTCCGCGAACTTGTCCTTGAATTCGGTGTCAAACACGTCCTGGAAGATATCCTTGAAGCGCCCGTCATAGACTTTGACGATGGTGTTCTTGGTCGAGAGATAGAGCGGATAGCCGCGGTTGAGCGCGAAATTCATCGAAGCGCGGGCGAAATCGCGGATCGAGTCGTCGAGATTGTACATCGCCATGGCGACGCCCGAGCCCGGAAACTGAAACACTTCGCGCTCGATCTTCTGGCCGTCGTCGCCGACGAAGGTGAGGAACAGCTTGCCCTTGCCGGGCACCTTGAAATCGGTGGCGCGATACTGATCGCCATAGGCATGGCGGCCGATAATGATCGGCTGCGTCCAGCCCGGCACCAGCCGCGGCACATTTTTGCAGATGATCGGCTCGCGGAAGATCACGCCGCCCAGGATGTTGCGGATCGTGCCGTTCGGCGAGCGATACATTTCGTGCAGATTGAATTCCTTCACGCGCGCTTCATCCGGCGTGATGGTGGCGCATTTGACCGCGACGCCGACCTTCTTGGTCGCTTCCGCGGCGTCGATGGTGATCTGATCGCGCGTCTCGTCGCGCTTCTGCATGCCCAGGTCAAAATACATCAGATTGACGTCGAGATAGGGGAAGATCAGCTTGTCCTTGATGTACTGCCAGATGATCCGGGTCATCTCGTCGCCGTCCATCTCGACGATGGGGTTGGTAACCTTGATTTTCGCCATAGAGCTTCGATCCCGTTGGAGCGCTGTCGGTCGCAGGTTCGGATTGGCAGTGATCAGGCGCGCGCTCGGATGACGCCACCCCGGCTGCGGGCTCTATAGCATCGACGTTCTTGCCGTAAAAGTCGCGTTGGCTTGTCGACTTAAAGTCGTATCGAGAAGCGCGTAGCTGCGAGCAAGACGCAAGCGAGAAAATCTCGAGCTGTCTTGATCGGCGACAAGCGCTTCGACCAGCATCGGCTGAACGTTTGGTCCGATGATTTGCCTTGCTATGAGGACCCGCTCGATGAGTTCGTCATCGAGCGAGTTATGGCCTCGGAAGAGTCCTAGCCTCGGAAGAGTCCTGGCCTTAAAAACGCGCGTCGCCGCTGGACCCCGCGTCAGAGCGCGGCAAGCGCGGCGTTGAGCGTGGCGCTCGGCCGCATGGCGGCCGACGTCTTGGCGGAATCGGGCAGGTAGTAACCGCCGGTGTCGACCGGCTTGCCTTGTGCGCCGATCAGCTCGCCATTGATCTTGGCTTCGTTCTTGCTGAGCGTTTCGGCCAGCGGTTTGAAGCGGGCTTGCAGCTCCGGGTCCTTGGTCTGCGCGGCCAGCGCCTGGGCCCAGTACAGAGCGAGGTAGAAATGGCTGCCGCGATTGTCGAGTTCGCCGATCTTGCGCGCAGGCGAGCGGTTGAACTCGAGGATCTTGCCGATGGCCGTATCGAGCGTTTCGGCGAGAACCTGCGCCTTGGCGTTCTTATAGGTCTGCGCCAGATGTTCGAGCGACGCGCCCAGCGCGAGGAACTCGCCGAGCGAATCCCAGCGCAGATAACCCTCTTCCTGGAACTGCTCTACGTGCTTGGGCGCTGAACCGCCGGCACCGGTCTCGAACAGACCACCGCCTGCCAACAGCGGAACGATCGACAGCATCTTGGCCGAGGTGCCGAGCTCCATGATCGGAAACAGGTCGGTCAGATAATCACGCAGCACGTTGCCGGTGACGGAAATCGTGTCCTGCCCCTTGCGAATGCGATCGAGGGAAAACTTGATCGCTTCGACTGGCGGCAGAATGCGGATGTCGAGCCCCGCGGTGTCTTGATCCTTCAGGTACTTTTCGACTTTGGCGATGACCTGGGCGTCGTGCCCGCGCTTGGCGTCGAGCCAGAACACCGCCGGAGTGTTGGTGAGGCGCGCGCGACGCACGCCGAGCTTGACCCAATCCTGGATTGGCGCGTCCCTGAGCTCGCACATGCGGAAGATGTCGCCGGTCTCGACCGGACGTTCCAGCAGCACCTTGCCGTCGTCGGCGACAACGCGAACCGTTCCGCTCGCGGGAACTTCAAAAGTCTTGTCGTGCGAGCCGTATTCCTCGGCTTTCTGCGCCATCAAGCCCACGTTGGGAACAGAGCCCATGGTCTTGGGGTCGAATGCGCCGTGGGCCTTACAGTCATCGATGACCGCCTGATACATCCTGGCGTAGCTGCGGTCGGGAATCGCCGCGATGACGTCGTGCAGCTTGCCGTCCGGGCCCCACATACGGCCGGACTCGCGGATCATCGCAGGCATCGACGCGTCGATGATCACGTCGCTAGGCACGTCCAAGCCTGTGATCCCCTTATCGGAATTGACCATGGCGAGGCCCGGTCGTTTCGCGTATTCGGCCTTGATGTCGGCCTTGATCGCTGCTTTTTCGGCTTCCGGCAGCGTCTCGATCTTCGTCAGCAGATCGCCGAAGCCGTTGTTGAGATTGACTCCGAGACGTTTCAGCGTGGCGGCGTGCTTCTCGATCACATCGGCGAAGTAGACGGAAACAGCATGGCCGAACACGATGGGATCGGCGATCTTCATCATGGTCGCCTTCACTTGCAGTGAGAACAGCACGCCTTCCTTCTTTGCGGCTTCGATCTGCTCGGCAAAGAAGGTGCGCAGCGCCTTGCGGCTCATCACCGCCGCATCGATGATTTCGCCGGCCTGAAGCGGCGTCTTCGCCTTCAGCACCGTGACGGCACCGTCGGCGCCGACAAGTTCAATGCGGGCGTTGGTCGCCGCCGCGACGGTGGTCGCGACTTCCGAGCCGAAGTAATCGCCGCCCGACATGTACGCCACATGCGATTTGGAGTCAGCGCTCCAGGCGCCCATCTTGTGCGGATTGTTGCGGGCGTATTGCTTCACGGCGCCAGCGGCGCGGCGGTCGGAATTGCCCTCGCGCAATACCGGGTTGACGACGCTGCCGAACACCTTGGCATAGCGGGACTTGATGTCCTTCTCGGCTTCCGTCGCAGGGTTATCCGGATAGTCTGGAACGTCGTAGCCCTTGCTTTGCAATTCCTTGATCGCGGCCTTGAGCTGCGGGATCGACGCGGAGATGTTGGGCAGCTTGATGATGTTGGCCTCGGGCCTCGTCGCGAGCTCGCCCAGTTCGGTGAGTTCGTCGTTAATTCTCTGCGCAGGGGTGAGCTTGTCGGGGACATTGGCGAGGATACGGCCGGCCAGCGAGATGTCCTTCAACTTCACGGACACACCCGCCGCGCCCACGAAGGCTTCGACGATCGGCAGCAGGGAATAGGTCGCGAGCGCCGGGGCTTCATCGACCTTTGTCCACATGATTTCGAGATCTGACATGCTTGCACCTCTGGTCGTCGTGCTTGTTTGGGCCGACCGGAAACTGAACATTGGCGGGCGCGGTGGAATGGTTTCTTCCACGGGCCCTTAAATGAATTGTTCTCGGCGCGGACATCGCCAACCGGGAATTCGACTGACGGGAGTTCGGCGCGCCCTATAGCATCCGCACCCCGTTGGTAAAAGCCTTGTCAGCAGGTGCGAGACAACCGCCTGCGGACCAGAATGTGGCCGGCGCCAAGTTCCGCTCGGAGCTGCCGGGTGTTTCGGCCGGATACGGTACAGCCGCTTGACGCAAGCGGCCGGCTTGGGCAGGGGCTGCGCCTTGCGGGCATTTGCCCGCCGAGGAGCACTGCATGCCGGGCGCCGGCACTGATAAGACCAAGAACTGGATCGAGCAGCCGGGGCCGGTCGTGGTCCTGGTCGAGCCCCAGCTTGGCGAGAATATCGGCTCGGCGGCCCGCGCCATGGCCAATTTCGGGCTGGCGCAGCTGCGGCTCGTCAAGCCGCGCCAGGGCTGGCCCAATGACAAGGCGCACATAATGGCGGCCGGCGCCGACCGCATCCTCGACGGTGCCAAGCTTTATGACACGCTCGAAGCGGCTATCGCCGACTGCAGCTTCGTCTTGGCGACCACGGCGCGCTCTCACGACCAGGCCAAGCCCGTCATCGGACCGGCCGATGCGGCGGCCGAGATCGCACCGCGGATCGCGGCCGGCGAGAATGTCGCGATTGTGTTCGGCCGCGAGCGTAACGGGCTCGAGAATGACGAGGTGGCGCTCGCCGACTGTATCGTGACACTGCCGGTCAATCCGGCTTTTGCCTCGCTCAATCTGGCGCAAGCGATCGTCATCGTCGCCTATGAGTGGTTCAAGCTCACGATGAGCGGAAAATTGCCGTTCGGTATGCCGGACAAATCGCCGCCGGCGCCAAAGCAACAATTGCTCGCTTTCTTTGCTTCGCTCGAGCGCGAACTGGAAAAGGTCGAATTTTTTCGGCCGCCCGACAAGCGTGAAACCATGCAGATAAATCTGCGCAACATTTTCTCACGCATGCAGCCGACACAGCAGGACATCCAGACGCTGCACGGCGTGATCATGGCGATCGCCGAAGGCCGCAAGGGCCCAGCGCGCGGTGGCGTGCTCAATGGCGAGGAGGCCGAGATGCTGCGCGAGCTCCTCGCCGAGCATGGCGGTGGCCGCGTACCGAAGGAGCGCGGTCCAGTGCGCGGACTGGCGCGTCTGCTCCGCCGCAATCCGACCGAGGCCGAGCGGCTGTTGTGGCAAGCGCTGACCAACGATCGCCGCTTTGCTGGCCGCGGCTTCAAGCGGCAGACGCCGATCGGTCAGCACATCTGCGACTTTGTGTCCTTCCCGCTCCGTCTCGTCGTCGAAATTCTTCCGGCGGAAGACAGCGAAGTTGCGGCCGCCGCGCGCGGCGAGCGGCACGCCTGGCTCAAGGATCACGATTATCGCATCGTCGAAGTGCTTGCCACGGAGATTGAGTCTGATATGGCAGCGGCGCTCGAGCGCATCGGCCGGGCGATCGGCTGATTAGAATTCTTTTAGTTCGAAAGAAACGTCGCCGAAGCGTCACGCGGTCGTGGTTCAAGGTCTCAATCATGCAACTTGGAAATTCGACGTCGCGATACGGTGCGATACCGCAGGCCGTACATTGGCTCACTGCGCTGTTCGTCATTGCCGGCTGGTCGCTCGGCCAATTCGGCGATGACTTGCCGCGCAGCACGCACCCCACCGCACTTCTCGTGCATATGACGCTTGGCCAATGCGTCGTCGCACTGCTGGTGCTGCGGCTGCTGTGGCGTTTCGTTGATCCGCCGCCGCCACCTGAGGTCACGCCGTTCGGCAAGCTTGTCGAGTTCGCGGCCAAACTCAGCCACGTCGGGTTGTACGCACTTCTCATCGTGGTGCCGTTTCTCGGCATCATCGTTCAGCTCAAACGCGGCCACGACCTGCCGATCTTCGGCATTTACGACTTCGCTTCGCCTTGGCCAGCCGATCGAGCCACCGCAAGAGCAATACTGAGATTCCACGCCTATCTGGCCGATGCGCTTTTGATCCTGGCCGGCATTCACGCCTGCGCGGCAATCGTGCACCACCATGTTTGGCGCGACCGCACGCTCGCGCGCATGTTGCCCGGCGGCGTGA
>DATAQN010000077.1:0-31364 GCA_036264635.1 Xanthobacteraceae bacterium
ACCTGGCCGATATCGACCACCGGGTTCGTGATCGGCTCGTTCTTGCAGAACTGATGATAGGCGGTGTTGAGGTCGGAGAAATTGACGCCGTGGAAGGCCTGGATGTCGCCGGCCGCCGCCTTCGGATCGTCCATCGCCGTCGTGATCAGGTCGTCGAGATTAATCGATTCAATGTCGAAGGCGCGCCGCATGTGATCGCAGCCGGCGCGAAGAATTTTTACGACTTCGTCGCGGTCGTTGGCGCGATCAAAGTATGACTTTACCTCTTGCGGCGGTTGCGCCACGACCTGGCTCAGTGCCAGGGCCGTAGCGAAAATTTTCACCAGAATCGCATCCATCGGGAACTCGCGTGGGCGACGCCAAAAAGCCCCCGTCTCCCCTAGCAGCCGATTTTGTAACTTGTGTAACCGCCTTTCGGTTCGGCGCCCGACATTGCGAAACAGAATCTGCGTTAATCGCGACCAAATGCGGGCAATTGACCCAGGTCTAAAACGTAACCAGGTCTAGAACGTAACCAGGCCTAAAACGTAACCAGGCCTAAAACGTAACCAGGTCTAAAACGTAACCAGGCCTAAAACGTAAAAAGGACCGACGTGTACCAGGTCAATTGATCGGTCTGGTTCACGTTCTCGATGCCGCGCGCCAAATAACCCAGGAGATGGATGTTGTCGTTGAGATCGTAACGGGCGCCGACCCCGAGGGAGGTCAAGGCTGCGCTGCCGATCGTGTCCGGGGTCTGATGAAAAACCTCCACGCCAAGCTGCAATTTCGGCGTGACTTGCCGCGTCAGCACGGCGCCCATCAGGCAAAAGTCCCGCGAATAGCCGCCGCGATTGAGCTCGCAGCCGCCGCCGCCGAATGCCGACCATTGGCCCCAGTCTTTTTCCAGCCACAATGGCAGAAGCAGCGACGTGTGCTGCGTGCCCACGGCATCCCCTCCGCTCGGCAGAAACACGCGCGGAAAGAACGCGGCGTCAATGCCGGCGGTATCCTGCGTGAGGAAGCGATACTTGGCGGCCAGTTCGACATTGCCAAGTCCACCGACGGCGGGACCCCCACCGCTAAAAGCATAGGCTGAAGGCAGGACTGCCGTGAGCTGAAGATTGGGCGCGGCCCCGTAATTGAAATCGATGCCTGCCTCGCCGGTGGTGCCGGTCTGCGTCACGGTTCCATTTGAGAACGTGTAAATCTCGAAGTGCTTGTAGTCGGTGGGCTCGGGATCATCAGAGAGATAGGGCGGCCCTGCAAAAGCCGGAACGTTAAGGTGCAAGAGCACCAAGCCCGCGAACACGAGCCAGCGACGACAGCGACCAAGAGCTTGCATCGGCGCGGCTCGCTTTTATGACTCTTGGCCGGCGTGAGCGAGGTTAGTGCGCGGCTTGAACGGGCGCAAATATGGCGCCCGCCAGTTCCTGCAAAGCTCCACTCACGCCGCTTTGGCGCCCCACAGCCGCTCGCTGGCGATCTTCGCGCCTTCGCTGAGCGCTTTGAGCTTCGCCCAGACGATGCTGTCGGCGACCATCGGCTGTTCGCGCACGGCCGTGCCGAAGCCGCAATCGACGCCGGCGATGACACGCTCGCGGCCGACCAGATCGGCATAGCGGCCGATGCGCTGCGCCACCAGTTTCGGGTGTTCGACGAAATTGGTCGTGGAGTCGATGACGCCGGGAATGAGGATCTTGTCGTCGGGGATTTTGACAGACTTCAGATCTTCCCATTCGTGCTCGTGGCGCGGATTGGCGGCCTCGATGCTGATCGCCTGCAATTTTGCTTTGAACGCGATGTCGATGATCTTGGTCACCGGCAGATCGTGGGTGTGCGGGCCTTCATAATTGCCCCAGCAGATATGCAGCCTGATGCGGTCGGCCGGCAGGCCTTCGATCGCGGCGTTGAGAGCGGCGATGTTGCGCTCGGCGATTTTTGTCCGGAATTCGTCGTCGGTGAGATGGCGATATTGATTGTTGCGCGCCGAGCCGAGATCTGGCGCGTCGATCTGCAGCACGAAGCCAGCGTCGACAATGGCGCGGTATTCGACCTTCAACACATCGGCCAGCGCCGCGACATAGGCCTCTTCGGTCGGGTAGTGCAGGTTGATGATGAAGCGCGTCAAAATGCCGGGCGAGGGCGCGGTCATGAAGGCTTCGGTCGGCTTCGACTTGTCGACGGCTGCCTTGAGATGCGTCAAGTCACGATCGAGCGCGGAGCGGTCCTTGTAGCGCAATTCGCCGACACAGCCGGGAAAATTCACCGCGGCGAAACTGCCCTTCTGGCCGAAATCCGGATGCGCCAACAGATCGCGGCCGATCATGATGTCGCGGCCTTTCTCGGCTGCGCGCGGATCCATCTCGATGCCGCTGACGCGATGGCGGATGTAGGTCGTATAGGACGGCTTGCTCATCTCGCCGTCGGAGACCACGTCGACGCCGCAGGCGACCTGCTGCGCGACGATTTCGTCGACGGCTTTCGCGGTCGCCGCTTCGAACACGTCCGGCGCAATGACGGTGCCCTTCTCGCGATCGAGGATCAACGCGATCAGTGATTTCGGCCGCGGCAGGCTGCCGGTATGGGTGGTCAGAATGCGGTCGGTCGAGGTCTTCATGGGCACTCCCTGGGATTTTCGCTTCGCCTACCTTCAGAGCGGCGCGCGACTGGTCCTACGACTCTGCTGCTTGTAGCAGCTAATAGTCCTTACATCGCACGGCTGACGGCAGCGCAGAGAAAAATTCAAGTCAAGGATGGTCATGAGGCGTCCGTGCGGACGCCCCATGACCACCGCCGTAGGCGGCGGCCCTACGGGCCGTCCTTGAGTTGAATTTTTCTCTGCGCGCCAATGTGGCCATGCGATGTAAGGACGAGTGGCGCGCACGCGCCCTGATAATCTACTGATCCTGAAACGGCGTTGTCGAAGCCCGATGCGAGGGATAGTGTGCGCCCGCGCGCCTTCGAGCAAGAGCGCCAGTCGCAGAGTAGAGGGTGGAAAAGAACATGCGTATCGTCGATCTGAGCCGGGATCTGTATCACCGCACGCCGTCCTATCCGGGGCAGCCGCCGATTATTCACGGCATCTGGAAAACCCACGAAGAGGCGCTGGCGGAATCCGGCGGCGTGCAGGGCAACAGCGTGATGTTCTTCTCGATGCCGGATCATGGCGGCACGCATATCGATGCGCCGCGGCATTTCGGCAAGACCGGCACGCCGATCGACAAATATCCGCTGGAAAATTGCATCGTCCAAGGCATCTGCATCGATCTGCGCCACATCGCGCCGCGCGCCGAGATCACGCCTGAAGACCTCGAAGCCGCGGTGAAAAAAGCCGGCGTGCCGATTCCGAAAAAGGGCACGGTGCTGCTGTGCACCGGTCACCACGCTCGCACCTTTCCGACGGCCGCCTACGCGACCGACAATTCGGGCGTGAATGTCGCGGCCACCGAGTGGCTTGCGCAGCAAGGTATCGTGCATTTCGGCATCGACTCGATGCGGCCGGGACCGGAAGGCAAAGTCAATTCGCTCGTCCACAAAGCCTGCCTCGAGCTCGACATCACCCATATCGAGAGCCTGTGCAATCTGGAAAGCCTGCTCGGCCAGGGCGAATTCCAGTTCATCGGCCTGCCGCTGAAATGGCGCGAAGGCACCGGCTCGCCGATCCGCGCGGTCGCGGTGTTCAACGACCGATAATCAAATAAAAATTCGCAAATAAAGAAGTACAAGGGTGGAGGACGCCGGAACATGATGCTTGGGCACAATCGCAGAATGACCGGGGCGCAATGCCTCGCCGACATGTTCAAAGGCTATGGCGTCACGCATGTCTTTCACGTGCCCGCCGTGCTGCGCACGACCTTTGCCGAGATGGAGCACCGTACCGACATCAAGCGGCTGCATGTCCACGGCGAGAAGGCCGCCGCCTATATGGCCGACGGCTATGCACGTGCTTCGGGCAAGCCCGGTATCTGCATGGCGCAGGTGATAGGCGCACTCAATCTCGCCGCCGGGCTCCGCGACGCCTGGCTTGCGCATTCGCCGGTTATCGCCATGACCGGCGGCCGCGAGCCCAAGACCAAGTTCCGCAAGGTCTATCAGGAGATCGACGACATGCCGGCGTTCGAGCCGGTGACCAAATTCAACGCCACCATCGACGATGTCGCGCGCTTTCCCGACATGGTGCGGCAGGCCTTCCGCACGGCAGTGACCGGCTGTCCGGGCCCGGTGCATCTGCAGTTCCGCGGCAACGAAGGACAGATCGATGTCGAAGAAGCCGAGATGGAGCCGCTGGTCGAACCGCAATTCGCGCGTGTGCCGGCGTTTCGCCCGGAGCCCGACGACGCAAGCGTCGCCGCGGCGCTGAAGATCTTGCAGGACGCGCAGCGCCCGGTGATCGTGGCCGGCGGCGGCGTGCGCGCTTCGGGCGCGGCAGCCGAGCTCACGGCACTGGCCGAAGCTTTGCAGATTCCGATCGCCACGTCGCTCAACGGCAAGGACTTGATCCCGGGCAATCACCCGCTCGCGGTCGGCGTCGTCGGCACCTATTCGCGCGAGAGCGCGAACCGCGTCGTCAATGCGGCCGATCTTGTTTGTTTCGTCGGCACCGAAACCGGCGGCATGACGACGCATTTCTGGGCGGTGCCGAAGATCGGTACGCCCGCGATCCAGATCGATATCGAGCCGGAAGCGCTCGGCCGCAATTATCCGCTGCTCGCCGCCGTCAACGGCGACGCCAAGGCGACGCTGACAAAAATGCTGGCGCACTGCGACCGCGCAACGGCGGCCAAGCGGAAGGCCTGGATCGCACAGGCGCAACAGATCTGCGGCGAGTGGCAGGCGAAATATAAAGCGGCGCTCAATTCCGACGCGGTGCCGATCCGCCCCGAACGGCTGTGCCACGAATTGACGCAGCACGTGCCGGACAATGCCATCGTCGCCGTCGACACCGGTCACGCGGGCATGTGGATGGGAGGCATGTACGATCTCACCTCGCCGCGCCAAAATTACATGCGCAGCGCCGGCCACCTGGGCTGGGCTTTCCCGGCCGGCCTCGGAGCCAAATGCGCCTGTCCGGACCGGCCGGTGGTGACCTTCACCGGCGACGCCGGCTTTTGGTACCACATCGGCGAAGTCGAGACGGCGGTGCGCTGGAACATCAATGCGGTGACGGTGGTCAACAATAACGGCGGCGGCAATCAGAGTAAGCGCGGTTTCGATCGCGTCTATGGCGGCGAGCAGACCCAGAAGGCGCGCGAATTGTGGACCTTCAGCAAGATGAATTTTGCCCGCCTCGCCGAGGACATGGGCGCACTGGGCATCCGTGTCGAGAAGGCCGCGGAATTCCCTGCAGCCATGGCCAGGGCGCTCGCGGCGAACCGGCCTGCGGTCATCGATGTCGCCACGGATATCGAAGTCTTGGCGCCGACGGCAGTCTCGTAGCCTGTGGTCAGGTAGGCCCTGAGACCGGCCCGCCGCCCAAGTCAATTCGGGCAAAATCCGGGCAAGTCGCGACAAGTCGAGAGTTCCAGTTCACGCTCCGATCACAAAGATTGCAATCGGGGAGCGCAAATCGTCGCCTCGCTCGCGGATGATAAATATGACAAACTGCGTCGGAGCATGGGGCCGGAGGCGCGCAAGCCGGTTCTCCCAAGCCATCATGCTCAAAATGCTGGAGCGACGATAGATTCGAGCGAAGCGGTTTCGCGCCGGTCATGGATGGCAATATTCCGAGGTCGATGAAGACAGCGCGGGAATCGGCGGTTCGGCTCCTCAAGCTGATGATGGTTGCGTCGCTGGTGCTGCCGGCGGCCGTCTTCGCCTACGCTTCCTGGGTCACCTATCGCGACATTCAAACCGCCGCCGACGAGCGTATCGGGCGTTCCATCGACGTCATGCAGCAGCAGGCGCTGCGCGTCTTCGAAACCGTCCAGCGCACCTTCGGCGAAGTCGACGAAGTGGTGCGCGGCATGTCGAATGACGATATCCGCGCCGCGCAAGTGAGCCTGCATACCCGCCTCGATCGCATCAAAGGCGTCATGCCGCAGGTGCAGACGATCATCATCATCGGCCGCGACGGTCATCCGCTCGCCTCCAGCAGGATGCAAACCGTCCAGGACAATGCCGATTTCTCCGGCCGCGATTATTTCGTCGCGCAGGAGAAAAGCGATGCCGGGACCTATGTGAGCGAAGTGCGCCCGCCACGCCTGCCCGGTAACGGCGATGACTTCTTCGTTCTGTCGCACCGGCTCTTTGCCAGCAATGGCGCGTTCAGCGGCATCATCGAAGTCGCGATCCGGCCGGCTTATTTCGAGAATTTTTACGGCTTGGTCGGGCAGACACCCGGCAGCTTCTACGCTCTGGTCCGTGCCGACGGCGCGATCCTGGCGCGCTTCCCGCACACTAATGCGCGCCAGTTGAGCACCACGAGCAGGCTCACCACCGCGATCGGCAAAGGCGAGGACAGCGGCCTGTTCACCGTTAAGTCCGAGATCGACGGCATCCCGCGCCGCATCGGCTTTCGCAAGCTGGAAGGCTTTCCGGTCTATGCACTCGCCGGCACCGAGACCAGCGAGGTCCAGGGCGAATGGCTCTCCGCGATCGGCTCTTATCTGATGTTCGGCCTGCCGGCGTCGCTGCTCCTCTTCGGTGTGCTGTGGATCGCGCTCAGGCGCACGGAACGGCTGCACGAAGAGGCCGAGCGCCGCGAAATGGCGGAGGACGCGTTGCGCCAGGCCCAGCGTCTCGAGGCCATCGGTCAGCTCACCGGCGGCGTCGCGCATGACTTCAACAATCTGCTGATGATCGTCAGCGGCACGGTGCAGCGGCTGCGCCGCTATGTGAGCGGCGAGAAGGAGACGCAGCTGCTCGACACCATCACCAATGCCACCGAGCGCGGCGGCAGCTTGACGCGGCAATTGCTCGCCTTTTCGCGCCGGCAAATGCTGCAGCCAAGCGTCATCGATCTCTCCGAGCATCTGCCCGAGACGCAGGAAATGCTGAGCCGCTCGCTGCGCGGCGATATTGTCATTCGCGTCGTCGTGCCGCGGCGGCCCTGTTGTGTGAAGGTCGATACCAGCGAGTTCGAGCTGGCGCTGCTCAATCTTGCGTTCAACGCGCGCGACGCGATGCCGTCGGGCGGTACGCTGACCATCACGGTGAAGCCGGTGCTGATGCGCGGCAAGGCTTCCGAAGAGGGCCTGAGCGGCGAATTCGTCGCCATTCGCGTCGCCGATACCGGGATCGGCATTCCCGCCGAGGTTCTGCCGCGGGTGTTCGAGCCGTTTTTCACCACCAAGGAAATCGGCAAGGGCACCGGGCTCGGCTTGAGTCAGGTCTACGGCTTTGCCCGGCAATCGGGCGGCGCCGCCAGCATCTCCTCGTCGCCGCGGCGCGGTACGGCGGTGACGCTGTTCCTGCCGCGCACCTGGGAAATGCCGGTCGCCCCGCGCGAGCAGAGCGAAGCGGCGCGCGCTGCGCCCGCCGTCGGCACGGTGCTTCTGGTCGAGGACAATGTGGAAGTCGCCGAGGTCGCCAAGTCCTATCTGGAGCAGCTCGGCTATAAGGTCCAGCATGCCGAGGGCGCCCATGCCGGCCTCGATCTGCTCGAACGCGAAGACGGCATTGATCTCGTATTCTCGGATATTCTGATGCCGGGCGGCATGAACGGCCTCGAGCTCGCCGAAGCCGTGCGGCGGAAATATCCGAAACTCGCCGTGCTATTGACCACAGGCTACAGCACCAGCGCGCAGGATGCGCTGCGCCGGGGCTTCGATGTGCTGCAGAAGCCGTACAATCTCGCCGCGCTCGAGCGCGCCTTGCATGAGGCGCAGGGCGCGAGCGAAGAGCCGCCGCGGCAGGAGGCGGTGGGCTAAGAAATGTCCACCACCCTGAGGCGGCCGCGAAGCGGCCCTCGAAGGGCGACGGCCAATAATTCGGCGAGCCTACCAGTGAAGCGTCGGCAGCGCGCCGAGCCGCGAGACGGCCAAGCCGATCGACATCAGCCAGCCGATGGCGCAGAAAGAAATCACCATCCACGCATCCCTGGCGCCGAAATCGGCCGGCCGGGCAGGAATGGCAAGTTCGCGGCGATTGGGCATGTCGTGCTCCTGAAAGTCATGCTGTTTGGAGTTGCCTGATACAGAACTGCGAAGCAAATTCCGCGCCGCAGACCACCGCACGCCCGGCAATATCTGGCCTGCAAAAACTGGATGTTGGCAAAGCAGGGTAAATGATTCGGTAAGAACGGCTGTAACGGGGGCTATCTCTTCTTGATCTGTCCCGACCGGCGTCGCTTCGAGATGGCGCTAATCTTTACGCCAAGTGTTCATCGTTCTACGCGGGCGCTCCGCCTAAGCCGCTCCCTGCGCGAGCCCAGTTACCAGCTGTTTTTTGTCCACCGCGCCTTCCCATTGTGCGATCACGATCGTGGCGAGCGCATTGCCGAGAATATTGACGGCGACGAAGGCCGACGACAGTAGCCGGTGCACGCCGAGGATCAGGCCCACCGCGGCAACCGGAACGGTGCCGGTGGCGGCGAGCGTCGACACCAGAACGACAATCGCCGAGCCGGCGACACCGGCGCCGCCTTTGGACGTGACGAGAAGGATACCGAGCAGGCCCAGCTGCTGTGTCAGCGACAGATCCACGCCCGTCGCCTGGGCGAGAAAGATCGACACCGCCGCGAAATAAAGACACGTGCCGTCGTGATTGAAGGCATAACCCGTCGGCAGCACCAGGCCGACAATGGATTCATCGCAGCCGAGCGCGGTGAGTTTTTGCACGAGCTGCGGGAACACCGATTCCGAAGAGCTCGTGCCGAACACCAGCAAAAGCTCGGCGCGGATATAGCGGATCAGCGCCAAAAGGCTGAGCCCGTTCCACCGCGCGATCGGCCATAGCACGAGAACGATGAATAAAAGACAGGTCAGATAAAACTCGCCGACCAGTGCGCCGAGCGTTGTCAACGAACCGATGCCGAACTTGCCGACAGTCGCTGCGATCGCGCCCATGGCGCCGATCGGCGCCAGCCACATGATGTAGCCGACGATCTTGAACACCGTGAGCTTGGTGATCTCGATCATGTCGACCATCGGCTGGCCGCGCTCGCCGACCGCAAGCAGGCCGAAGGCGAACAGCACCGAGAGAAACACCACCTGCAGCACATTGCCGTCGGTGAAGGCCGAGAGCGCAGTGTGCGGCACGATGTTCAGAAAGAAGCCGCCCGCGGAGATCGTCTGCGCCGTGTGCTGATAGGTATCGAGCGCATGCGTCGGCAGGGCGGAAAGATCGAAATGCGCGCCTTTGCCGGGCGCCAATAGGTTGATCGTGACCAGCCCGATGATCAGCGCAAAACTCGTCACGACTTCGAAATAGATCAGCGCGCGGATGGCGACGCGGCCCACGCGTTTCGCTTCGCGTACCGTGGCGATGCCGTGCACCACCGCACAAAAAATGATCAGGCCGACGAACATGGCGATCAGGCGGATGAACAGCTCGCCCAGCGTTGCCATGAATTCCGCGCTGCCCGGCCAGAAATGGCCGATGGCCGCGCCCAAAATCATGCCGGCGAAGACCTGCACCGACATGTCCTTGTAGAACGGCTTGCGGCGGGTCGTGGCGGCAGGCGCGGCCGCGCTCTGGGTTGTAGCTGCCATGTTGATGGTTCGGTCTAAGGCTCTCTGGGCGTTCCCTGGCGTCCTCATGCCGTGGTGGGGGCGGGATGGCAAGTGCGCGTTCCGCGGGAACGATGGGCGTGCCCCAGATCGCCTGTTTATGCGCGTTTTATGTTGACGCCCGGCTTCAGGAATTGGATATCCCGCCGAGGGCCTTTCGGCGCGTGTCCCAGAAAATGGATATCGCTTTTCTGATAAGGACATGTGCAGACGGGTGCCGCGCGATCTGCAACCGCATGAGGTCAAATGCCTGCCGTTATCGATATCCACCCGCACATTATCTCGCCCGACCTCAAGCGCTATCCGCGGGCTCCGCTCGGCGGCAAGCAGTCGGATTGGTCGGCCACCCGGCCGGTCTCGCTCGAACAGTTGATTGTGGCTATGGACGCAACCGGCATTCAGAAGGCCGCCATCGTCCAGGCCTCGACCTGCTACGGTCACGACAATTCATATGTCGCGGATGCGGTCGCTGCTTATCCCAAGCGCTTCACCGGCGTGTTCTCGGCCGACGTGCTCGCCCCCGACGCCACCATCAAGATGCGCCACTGGATGGAGCGCGGCTTGACCGGCATGCGGCTCTTCACCTTCGGCTCTACCATGAGCGAGCAGGCGTCCTGGCTCGACGATCCGAAATCCTATCCGGCCTGGACCTATGCGGCCGATCACGGCCTCTCCATTTGCATGCAGATGTCGGCCTCGGGCATTCCGCAGCTCATCAAGATGATCGAGCGCTTTCCGAACGTGAAAATCCTGCTTGATCATATGGCGCGGCCGACGCTCGACGACGGCCCGCCTTACGCCGCCGCGGCAAGCCTGTTCGGGCTCGCGCGTTATCCGAGCGTTTATCTCAAGCTCACCAAGCGCAATTTCGAGCAGGCCATGACCGGCAGCGCGACGCCGGAGACGTTCTTCCCGAAGCTTGTCAGCGAATTCGGCGCCGAGCGGCTCGCCTGGGGCTCGAATTATCCGTCGTCCGAAGGCACCCTGCCGGATATCCTCAAGCTCGCGCAAGAGACGCTCGCCGTTCTGCCGCAGAAGGATCAGGATTGGATTTTCGCCAAGACCGCGCAGGTGATCTATCCGGCGCTGAAGGATTAGTCTCCGTCATGGCCGGACTTGTTCCGGCCGTCTCGATTCCAGTGGCATAGCATTGCCACATCTGTCGGGATGTCCGGGACAAGCCCGGGCATGACGAGGTACCCAAATCGACAAGGACCAAAAGCGATGGCGTCAGAGAAACCCAAACTGTCCACCATGTTGGGCAACTATCCCGACACCGCCGCGCTGAAAAAGGGCGAGTTGAAGCCGAAACTGTTCGACTTCGATTTCGCCGAAGTGAAAGTCGCCAACCAGCTGTTCAAGTCGATCGTGCGCGACGCCAAATACGATATCGGCGAACTGGCCATCGTCACCTACCTGCAGGCCAAGGCGTACAACAAGCCTTACGTGCTGCTGCCGGCCGTCATTGTCGGCCGCGGCCAGCATCACACCATCGCCTATAATCCTGAGCGCGGACACTTGAGCCCGGCCGACCTCGAGGGCAAGCGCGTCGGCGTGCGCGCCTACACGGTGACCACGGGCGTCTGGGTGCGCGGCATCCTGCGCGAGCAATACGGCATCGACGAAAAGAAGGTGAAATGGGTCACCTTCGAGGATCCGCATCTGGCCGAGTTCAAGGATCCGCCCTACATCGAGCGCGCCGCGCCCGGCAAGACGCTGCCGCAAATGCTGCTCGACGGCGAACTCGATGCCGGCATTGTCGGCGATCACATGCCCGATCCGCGGCTGAAATATCTCATCCCCAATCCGGAGGAAGAGGCCAAGAAGTGGGCGCTGTCGCACGGCGGCGTGCCGATCAATCACCTCGTCGTCGTGCGCGAATCCCTCGCGCGCGCGCGCCCTGACATCGTCAAGGAGCTGTTCGATCTCCTGCACCAGAGCAAGCTCGCAGCCAAACTCCCCGACACCGGCACGGCGCTCGATCCGCTCCGTTTCGGCATCGAAGCCAATCGGCAGGCGCTCGACGTCATCATCGATTTCGCTTTCGCCCAGGGCATGATCCCGCGCCGCTTCACCGTCGACGAATTGTTCGACGACGTGACGCGGCATTTGGCGGTGTGAGCCGGCAGAGGCTGACTGTGATCCCCATCACAAAATAGCCGCGCGATTATTCACCGCGCTGCAAGAGACTGTTTCCGCTTCGCTCAATAGTCGAAAAGCGCTCTCGGCCACATGTCCCTGGGACCCAAACGGCAAGAGGGCTGTGCGGGGTGAAGTTAGGGAGATGTACCATGAAGGCGCTTGTTTCAAGCAAAGTTCTTTCCATCGCTCTCGTAGCGGCGGCGTTTGCGGCTGTCGGCTCCGTGCCGGCTTCGGCGCAATCGGCGAGCCATGATGGCAGCTTGATGCCGCACTATTTCGACAAGAATGGCGAGTTGAAATGGGGTGGCTGGGGTCCGACGGGTTCGGAACAGCCACAGCAGCAGGCCGCGAGTCCGCAGCGCAGCATCTATCTTTATGCGAAGCCGCATGCGCATCACCGCCATGTGCGTTCGTAACGGACGCTGACGATCCAATCCCTACGGCATCCGTTTCGGATGTCGCTTCTCGAAAGGCGCGGCTGTGCACGGCTGCGCTCTTTCGATTCTAGGGGTTAGTTGTGGCGCACGACGTGCTGTGCCAGGCCCACCGAAAACGCCCTCATTGTCATGGCCGGGGACTTCGCGCGCATGAGCGCAGCAAGGACGCGCGCTTTCTGATCCTCCCCCCGTACCGCGGCGGAGGATGACTATTCGCCGATCTCCCGGAGAATCTCCGCGGTGTGTTCGCCAAGCCGCGGTGCGGGACGCTCGGAAGCCATTGGTGTCTGGTCGAGCATGATCGGCGAGCGCAGGCCGGGGATGGTGCCGCCCTTGGCGTCGTCGCTCTTCAATGCGAGCTGCATGCCGCGATGCACCACCTGCGGGTCGGTAAAGACCTGTTCGAGATTGTTGATCGGCCCCGCCGGAATGCCGGCATTTTCGAGCTTCTCCAGCAGTTCGTCGCGCGTCCTTTGCGAGGTCAGGGCCGAAATCTTGCCGACGAGCTCGGCGCGATGCGCGAGCCGGCCCGTGTTGTCCTTGTAGGCTTCGACCTCGGCCAGTTGCGGTGCGCCGAGAATGCCGCATAGCTTGATGAATTGCCCGTCATTGCCGGTGGCAATGATCACTTGCCCGTCGGCAACCGGGAACACTTGGTAGGGAACGAGATTAGGATGGGTATTGCCGATGCGTTTGGGGACTTCACCGGAGACGAGATAATTCAGCGCCTGGAACGACAGTACGCCGACTGTGGAATCGACCAGAGCAGTGTCGATATAGCCGCCACTCCCGGTTTCGTGCCGTCGCATCAGGGCGGCGAGAATGCCGACTGCCGAATAGACACCGGAGAAGATGTCGGAGACCGCGACGCCGCAGCGCGTCGGTTCGCCGTCGGCCGTGCCGGTGAGCCCCATCAAGCCGCCGATGCCTTGCGCCATCAGGTCATAGCCGGCGCGCGCCGCCGCCGGCCCATCCTGGCCGAAGCCGGTCACCGAGCAATAGATCAGGCGCGGATTGAGCGGCTTAAGGCTTTCGTAGTCGAGGCCGAATTTCCTCAGGCCGCCGACCTTGAAATTCTCGATCAGAACGTCGGAGCGCGCCGCGAGCTTCTTGACGATGTTTTGGCCCTCGGCGCTGTTGAAGTCGACCTCGATCGACCGCTTGCCGCGATTGGCGCTGTGAAAATAGGCGGAGCTGAGATGGCCGCCGTCGGCGGCGGGAACAAAGGGCGGTCCCCAGGCACGGGTGTCATCGCCGGCGCCGGCGCGCTCGACCTTGATGACGTCGGCGCCAAGATCGGCGAGAACCTGACCCGCCCATGGCCCGGCCAGAATCCGGGCCAGTTCCAATACGCGTATTCCGCTCAGTGGCCTTTGTTTGGGCCCTTGTGTGGGCCCCTGTTTTGGCGAACCCGGCATTGCCTACTCCTGAAGCAGCGCGGTGGCGTGCGGCGCTCCAGCCTAACTGACAAAGCGAAGGCAATTTGTCCAGAAGCTCGGGCAGGGCATGCGGCCGCGTTTATGCCGCGCTGCGAAAAGCAACCGGTGGTGAGGTGGGGGAATGCCTATTTTGTCTACAGTTCTTTAGCTTTCTCGTGCTTGTCATGACTGTGGCCGATCATTAGCTAAGTAGGGCCGGACGGGATGAAGCGGTGAATACGTCATTCTTCAGCGAGATGCTGCAGAGCATCGCCGATCGCAGCCGGGCGCTGATCAAGCGCGAACGGCGGGAACCGGCGCACGAGCGTTCGGCGAGCCTGGTCGAACAATGCGAGGCGCTATTGTCCGGCCGCGGCGAGGCCTCCGGCGTCGCGCTGGCCCACGAGATACTGGCGCGTTATGCCGACAGCACGATCGGACCCCGCATCGGCTTCTTCGAGGCGCTTGCCAACACATTCGGCCACGACCAAGCGCGGCTCGACCGCGCCATTGCCGCCTACCGGGCTTCGCCGACCGCCGAAAATGCCTCCGAGCTGCACCGCGCCAGCGAGCCGCGCCGGCTCGAACTGTTTCGCCGCCTCAATCTCGCACCGGGCGGCACCGCGGCACTCGTACATATGCGCGAGCAACTGCTCGACGCCATTGCCCATCGCGATGATCTGAAAGTCATCGACACGGATTTCGTCCATCTGTTCTCGTCCTGGTTCAATCGCGGATTTCTGGTGCTGCGCCGGATCGACTGGTCGACCTCGGCGGCGATCCTCGACAAGATCATCCGCTACGAAGCAGTGCACGAAATTCAGGATTGGGACGATCTGCGCCGGCGTATCGATCCACCCGACCGTCGCTGCTACGCCTTCTTCCATCCGGCGCTGGTCGACGAGCCCTTGATCTTCGTCGAAGTGGCGCTGACGCGCGAGATCCCGGGCGCCATCGCGCCGATCCTGTCCGACAAGCGCGAGCCGGTCGAGCCGCAGCGGGCGACCACCGCGGTGTTCTATTCCATCACCAATTGCCAGCGCGGTCTTGCCGGCGTGACCTTCGGCCACTTCTTCATCAAGCAGGTGGTCGAGGAAGTGTCGCGCGAAGTGAAGCGCGTCGGGACTTTCGTCACTTTGTCGCCGGCGCCGAATTTCGCCTCATGGCTCAAGCGTGAGCGCGCCAACGAGGCCTCGCAAGTGCTTGACGAGGAGGATCGCGAAGCGCTCGCCAATCTCGACATCGAAGGCTGGTGGCGCGCGCCGGATACCGCCGAGACGATCCGCGAGCCGCTTCTTCGCGCTGCGGCTTGGTACTACGTCCGCGCACGCAACGGCCGGGGGCTGCCGGTCGATGCGGTGGCGCGTTTCCATCTCGGCAATGGCGCGCGGCTGGAACGGCTCGATTGGCTCGCCGACATGTCGGAGCGTGCGCTTAAACAGTCGCATGGCCTGATGGTGAATTACCTCTACGATGTCGATTACATCGAACGTAATCACGAGGCCTATGCGCAGCAGCGCACCATCGTGGCGTCAAACGCAGTGAGCCGTTTGGTGACAGTGCCGGCGCGCGAAATCGTGCCCGTTTCGGGGTAAATAATTTCCGTCACCCTGAGGTGGCCGTGAAGCGGCCCTCGAAGGGCGGCGGCCCGAGCGCCTCGGCCGCTCATCTCAACGAAATCGGCTTTTGCCGATTTCGCATTATGGTAGGTCAGGTCGGCAATAGGCGACTTGAGTGGCTCGCTGCGCTCGCACTTCAGGATGACGGAACTGACGCCATGCCCAACTTGCTCGGCGTGCTTGAAACCGTTCTTTACGTCGAAGATTTCTCCCGCGCCTGTCACTTCTACGAGCAGGTGCTCGGGCTCAATTCCATCTACCGCGATCAGCGGCTGTGCTCCTATGATGTTGGCGGCCGTGGCGTCTTGTTGCTGTTCCTGCGCGGGCATTCGCTTGAGACCGTGCATCTGCCCGGCGGCACCATTCCGCCGCATGACGGACACGGGCCGGTGCATATCGCGTTCTCGATTGCCGCCGACGAGCTTGTGGAATGGGAGGAAGCGCTGAAGGCGGCCGATATCGAGATCGAGGCAAGAACCAAATGGCCGCGCGGCGGCGAGAGCATCTATTTCCGCGATCCCGACGGGCACCTGCTGGAATTGGCAACGCCGGGTCTATGGCCGGGATATTGAGAGCGGCTCCCTCCCCCCTTGTGGGGGAGGGTCGGGAGGGGGGTCGGGACGCTTCACTCCAAACAGAGACACGCGCTGAGGACTCGTCTTCGCCTGCGCCTCACGTCCCGACCCCCACCCCTAACCCCTCCCCACAAGGGGGAGGGGAATTACGATTTCCCGTAAACCGGTACAATTCCGCCGCGGGTGACGCGATTGTCTGGCGAGGCAAGAAAGACGATCGTGGCGGCGACTTCCTCGACCTTCGGCCACAGCGCGTAATCGGCTTTCGGCATCGCGTTGCGATTGGCTTGCGTATCCATGATCGAGGGCGCAACCGCATTCACCAGGATGCCGTCCTTGGCGACCTCTTCGGCGAGCGCCGCGGTGAAGGCCGCAACTCCCGCTTTGCTGACCGTGTAAGCCGTCATGCCGGCGCCGCTGCGCCATTCAAGCCCGGCGCGCGCCGAGACATTGACGATGCGTCCGCCGGCATTGGGCCCTTCGCGGCTCATTGCCGCGACGGCGGCCTGGCTGCACAACATGCAGCTGATCAAGTTCATGTCGATCTGCTGATGGATCGTGGCCGCGCTGGTCTCCGTCAGTGCGCCCGCAGCGAAGCCGCCGGCAATATGGATCGAGGCCCAGAGCGGACTGATATTTTTGTAGACACCGGCGACGTTCGCCTCGTCGGCAAGGTTGCCGGCCACGATCGTGACGACCTGCTTGTGCTGATGCAGCCGAAAGCGCTTCGCCTCCGCATCGTCGAAGCACGGCACATGGCAGACGGCGCCGGCCTCGATCAGCGCCGTAACGACAGCAGTGCCGAGCGCGCCGGCGCCGCCGGTGACAACGATATGACGATCGTGAAAATCCATGTGAGCAGAGTCCATCTGAACGGATTGTGGCACATCATCGCCAATCCTGAAATTGACGCAAGATGGATCAGGCCCACTTCGAAAATTTGATAAGCTGGGACGTGACCTGAACTCTGGGGAGAATGAGTGGCTGACTTCGACCTCGCAGTCATCGGTGGCGGTATCAACGGCATCGGCATCGCGCGTGACGCCGCCGGCCGTGGCTTCCGCGTGGTCCTGATCGAGCAGAACGATCTCGCCTCCGGCACGTCATCGGCGTCGTCGAAGCTCATCCATGGCGGCTTGCGCTATCTTGAGCACTACGAATTTCGCCTGGTGCACGAGGCGCTGCGCGAGCGCGAAGTGCTGCTGCGCGCCGCCCCGCATCTGATCCGGCCGTTGGGTTTCGTCATGCCGATCAACGAGGCGCGGCGCTCGGCTCTGCTGCTGCGCCTCGGCCTGTTCATTTACGATTGGATCGGCTGGCGCAAGATTCTGCCCGGCACGCGCGAGGTCGATCTCGTCACCGACCAAGTTGGACAGCCGCTCAAGCCGGGCTTTCATCACGCCTACGAATATTCCGACTGCTTTGCGGACGACTCCCGGTTGGTCGTGCTCAATGCAGTGGATGCCGCCGAGCGCGGCGCGATGATCCGCACGCGGACCCGCTGCGTGCGCGCCGAGCGTCACGACGCCTGGCGGCTCGTGCTCAATGCGCGCGGCCAGCGCGACGTGGTCACGGCGCGGATCCTGGTCAATGCGACCGGTGCCTGGAGTGAATCGTTCGCCGAGGCGGCTTTTCGCACCGCGCCGCAGCATCGGCTGCGTCTCGACAAAGGCTCGCACATCGTCGTGCGCAGACTCTACGATCATGACCGCGCCTATATCCTGCAGGCCGCCGATGGCCGCGTCGTCTTCGTCATTCCGTTTCAGCGTGACTTCACCTTGATCGGCACTACCGATCGCGCCTTCAGCGGCGATCCGTCGACCGTGATCCCAAGCGGCGAGGAGATCGAATATCTCTGCGGCATCATCAACGAATATTTCCGTGCGGCGATCACCAGCGCCGATGTGGTCTGGGCCTATGCCGGCGTGCGCTCGCTCTATGACGACGGCGCCGGCAAGCCGGAAGATGTCGGCCGCGACTACACGCTGATGCTCGACGAGCGCTATGGCGAGGCGCCGCTGCTCACGGTCTATGGCGGCAAGATCACGACCTACCGGCGTCTTGCCGAAGAAGCGATGGCGAAGCTTGCGCATTTCTTTCCGCGCTCCCAGCCGTGGACGGCGGGAAGCCCGCTGCCGGGCGGCGATTTTCTCTACGACGGCATTTCCGCCCTGATTGAACGCACGCGGCAGACGTGGCGGTTTCTCACCAATGATCACGCCCGCCGGCTCGTCAGTGCCTACGGCACGCGCGTGGATCGCGTGCTCGGCGACGCGAAAGGCCTCGACGATCTCGGCACGCGCTTCGGCGCCGATCTCACGGCCGCCGAGGTCAATTATTTGATGGCAAAGGAATGGGCACAAAGCGCCGACGATGTGTTGTGGCGGCGCTCCAAGCTCGGCTTGCGCTTTTCCGACCTGCAGCGTGCCGAGCTTGATCGCTTCATCCTGCGGTCTTTGACGCAGGCGGGAGCCGCCGCGCGCGCTTGAAAAGCCGTGTTGTTAACGAAGCGCTCACCACCTTGCGCGCTGTTTTTGCAGCTAAATCGACTCGTGCAGCGCAATTGTGAAAAATTGCAAATATTGATTTTACCGGGTCGCAATGCAGTTGTGATCTGATAACGGGCGATACGGGCTGTGCTGGGTCAGCGCATAAACATGTCTCCGCGATATACAAAGAAAGAAATCGAAGCGATCGTTCAGTCGCTGTGCGTGCTGGTGGTCGATGACAACCAGTACATGCGCAAGATGGTCCGCACGCTTCTGGTCAATTGCGGGGTCAAAGAAATCTTCGAGGCGAGCGACGGCATCGCGGCGCTTGACGCGATCCGCACCGCTGGGCCTGACGTCGTCATCCTCGACTGGGAAATGCCTTTGCTGAGCGGCCCCGAATTGGTGCGCATCGTGCGTTCGCCGGGCGTTTTCCCGATGCCCGACGTGCCGATCATCATGCTCACCGCGCACTGCGAGCGCTGGCGCGTCGTCGAGGCGGTGAAGCTCGGTGTCAACGAATACCTGACCAAGCCGGTTTCGGCGAAATCGCTCTATGACCGCCTCGTCGCGATCACGCTTGTGCCGCGTCCGAATGTGCAACTCGGCGATTACTACGGTCCGGAGCCGCGCAAGCTGATGGCGAAATCGCTCGAAGACGTCGCCTCACCTGCGACCGCGCCGATCGAGTTCGTCAGCTGAGCCGGCGACGCCGGTCTTTTTTCTCATTGCGATTTCCCGCCTTCCGATTTTCGTGATCATGCTCTAGCGTAGGCGTTCACGGGGCATTGGGGCGTGCGCCGCTTGTGTTTGGGGCAGGGATGCAGACTGTCGCATTGGCACAGGACACACCAAATCCTGGGCTTTCGAAGGACGGCTTAGGAAAGCGCGGCCTTGCCAAACGCGGCTTCGCGCCATGGACCGATCAGGCCGCGCAGCCGCTGTTGCGCATCGAGGCGGTCCGCAAAAGCTTCGGTGGCTTCACCGCAGTCGATCAGCTCTCGCTGAATATCTACCCGGGCGAGTTTTTCGCATTGCTGGGTCCTTCAGGCTGCGGCAAGACGACATTGCTGCGGATGATCGCTGGATTCGAACAGCCGAATGCCGGCCGCATTGTGCTCGATGGCGTCGATCTGGCGCAGGTGCCGCCCTATCGGCGGCCCGTCAACATGATGTTTCAGAGCTATGCGCTGTTTCCGCATCTTACCGTTGAGGCCAATATCGCCTTCGGCCTTAAACAGGAGGGCTTGCCCAAGCGCGAGATCGCCGAGCGCGTCGCCGACATGCTGGCGCTGGTGAAACTCGAAAATCTCGGCCGCCGCAAGCCGCATGAATTGTCGGGCGGCCAGCGCCAGCGCGTCGCCTTGGCGCGCTCGCTGGTCAAGCGCCCGCGCATTCTTTTGCTCGACGAGCCGATGGCGGCGCTCGACAAGAAGCTGCGCGGCGAGACCCAGTTCGAATTGATGGAGCTGCAGCGGCGGCTGTCGCTGACCTTCATCATCGTCACCCACGACCAGAGCGAAGCCATGACGGTAGCGAGCCGAATTGCGGTGATGGATCGCGGCCGGCTCATGCAGGTCGCGCCGCCCGCGGAAATTTATGAGCGGCCGAATTCGCGCTGGGTCGCCGACTTTATCGGCGAGGTCAATCTGTTCGAAGGCCGCGTCGGCGGCGACGGCTTGAGCGTGGAAGGCACGCTATTGGGCCGGCTCCGCGTCACTGAGCCGATCGCGGCCGATCCCGGCACGACGGTTTGGGTCGGCGTGCGGCCGGAAAAGATGCAAATCATGCGCGCCGAACCGGCGGCGGATGCGCGGGCCGGTTCGGAGAATTGCATCGCCGCAACTGTGGTCGATGTCGGCTATCTCGGCGATCTTTCGGTTTATAAGCTGCGCTGCGAGGGAGGCACCGAGCTCAAGGCGGCGGTCGCCAATACCGGCCGCTTTGGCGAAGAAGCCATCGGCTGGGATGACAAAGTATGGCTGCGCTTTCCGCCGCAGGCCGCCATTGTGCTGACGCGATGAAGCCGGCAGCCGAGCAATCATTTTGGCAAAGGCTGGCCGTGCGCATTCCTTACGTATGGCTCTTGGCGTTTTTCCTCGTGCCGTTCCTGATCGTGGTTAAGATCAGCCTGTCGCAGACCGCGATCGCGCAGCCGCCCTATACGCCGACATTCGATCTCTCGGCCGGCCTGAGCGGCCTGGCAAATTTCTTTTCCGGTCTGTCGCTCGACAATTACCGGTTTCTCGGCACCGATCCGCTCTACATTTTGTCGTATGTGACGAGCCTGCAGATCGCGGCGTTCTCGACGTTGCTTCTACTGCTCATCGGCTATCCGATCGCATACGCCATGACGCGCGCGCCGCGGCGGGTGCAGGCGATCCTGGTCGTGCTGGTCATCCTGCCGTTCTGGACCTCGTTTCTCATCCGCATCTATGCCTGGATGAACATTCTGCAGCACGACGGGCCGCTCAATCAGCTCTTGCTGACGCTGCACATCGTCACCGAGCCGCCGGCCTGGCTGTCGACCACGACCGCGGTCTATATCGGCATTGTCTATTCCTATCTGCCGTTTATGGTGCTGCCGCTTTACGCGACGCTGGAGAAACTCGACGAGCAGCTCCTGGAAGCCGCGGCCGACCTCGGCTGTCCGCGCTGGAAGACGTTCTGGCTCGTGACTTTGCCGTTGTCGGCGCCAGGTGTCGTGGCCGGCTCGCTGCTGTGCTTCATCCCCATCGTTGGCGAATTCGTCATCCCGGACCTCCTTGGCGGCTCACACACGGCCATGATCGGCCAGACCATCTGGATGGAATTCTTCGCCAATAAGGACTGGCCGAGCGCGTCGGCGGTCGCCGTTGTTCTTGTATGTCTATTGGTGACACCGATCGTCATTTTCCAGAACCACGCCATGCGCGGCGCGGAGCGCCACTGACGGAGCAAATGACGACGATGCGCAAGCTATCCACGCTCAATCTCACAGCGCTCGGTCTTGGCCTTGCCTTTCTCTATCTGCCGATCGTCGTTCTCGTGATCTATTCGTTCAACGCCTCGCGGCTGGTCGCGGTCTGGGGCGGCTGGTCGACGCGTTGGTATGCCGAGCTCGCCGGCGATGCGCCGCTGCTCGACGCCGCTTTCACGAGCCTGCGTGTGGCGCTGATTTCGGCGAGCGCGGCGACGCTTCTGGGCACGCTCGCGGCGGTCGCGTTGGTCCGGGGCCGCCGCTTCCGCGGCAAGCTTCTGTTCGCGGCGATGATCTATGCGCCGCTGGTCATGCCGGAGGTCATTACCGGGCTGTCGATGCTGCTGCTGTTCGTCGCAGTGGCGATCGACCGCGGGTTCTGGACGGTCGTTATCGCGCATACGACGATGGCGATGTGCTTTGTCGCGGTGGTCGTGCAATCGCGGCTCGTCGATTTCGACATGAGCCTCGAAGAGGCGGCGATGGATCTCGGCGCTTCGCCGGCGCAGACCTTCCTCGCGGTGACCTTGCCGCTGATCCTGCCGGCGATCGTGGCGGCCTGGATGCTCGCCTTCGCGCTGTCGCTCGATGATCTGGTCATTGCCAGCTTCACCACTGGACCCGGCGCGACGACACTGCCGATCCGCATCTATTCGGAAGTGCGTCTCGGCGTGAAGCCCGAAATGAATGCGGTTTGCAGTATCATGGTGGCTGTCGTCGGCTTGGCCGTGATCGCTGCGTCTCTTCTCACCAAGCTCAGCGCAGCAAGAGGCACGCCGGCGGGGTCTTGATCGGCCCGCGGTGCCCGGTCGCTCAATCCGAGCTCTCGCCCGGCGGGCGCAATAGGAAGACCACAAACCAGAGCGGAATGATCACCAGCGAGCCTAACATGAGGTTGGGCAGCGCCCAGGCCAGGCCGTCGCGTGCGAAATTCGCCAGCCGATCCTCGATCTGTTCCGGCGAAAGCCCGGCCGTCTTGATCAGTTCGCCGGTGCTGATGCCGAAATGGGCGAGGACGGTCCCGACGATCAGCGATGCGATCAGCACTTTGACCAGAGTGCGCGTGAGGCGGCCGAGCATTGTTGAGCATTCCCGCGACGGGCACGCCGCGCGCTGATTCGGACGCCGCGCATCATAGGGCAAAAAGTTAAAAACCGTGCCCATCGCGGCGATTCGAGGCCGAGAAGGACTATGCGGCGCCTATTGCGTGGGTTTTGCCGGCACCGGCGCCGGCACCGTCGTCGATGCCGGTGACACACCCTGCGCCTGCGGCGCGCCGGATGGCGAGGTCAGCAGCTGATCGATCACCGCGCGCACGGCGTCGCTGGCATTGTGCGTTTTGGCGGCATCAAGCAGCGGCGCGGCGGCGCCGGAGCGGCGGATCAGGGCTTGGGCGTCCGGCAGCATGATCGGGTCGTCCCACGGGCCCTGCACGACGAACGGCAGATCGAACTCGTCGGCATTGGCGGTCGCAACCAGCGTCGCCACGCCCTTGAGATCGAGATCACGCGTCGGCACCGAGGCTTGCCCGCCGACGGCAAGCTTCACGGCCGGCCCGTCGATATGCATGTCTTCGACCACAACTGTGCCCCGGTCGATTTTCAGGTTGACGGCAATCTCGTCGAATGGGGTCGAGCCGGAGCGGAAGTCGCCGCTGCCAGACAGCGGCCGGCGCTGCAGCCGGCGCAGCAATTGCTCGATATTCATGCCGGACAATGCACCGGAGCGGGCAGTGAGGCTCGCGGTGCCGTTGAGCGTGTGGGTCACCCCCATCACCGAAGCGCCGGAGCCCTCGACATTGATCGCGACATTGCCGCGGCCGGTAAGCTTGCGCAGGGCGAAAATCTGACCGAGGCAGTCGTTGAGATCGACATCGGCGAATTGCATATGCGACGCCACGCTGATGCCGCTCTCGGCCGCATTGAAGCCCAGTGTGCCTTTGATTGTGCCGCCAAAGGCCTGCGCCTCGCCGACCGTGAGATCGAGCTTGCCATTGTGCATGTTCGCGGCCACCGCCGTCCGCCCGAGCTGGGCGCTGCCGAGTTTGATGCTGGCCGCGGACAGCCGCAGATCGAGGTTCAGATCGCCGAAGCCGTCGAGCCTGATCGGCAGGACATCCCAGTTGCGTTCATTTCGCGCCAAGAGCCGCACGCCGGATAGGTAGGGCGTCAGATCCAACGCGTCGGCCGCGAGAGTGCCCTGCACCAGGTGATGGCCGTCGGTCGACAAGCTCAGCGCGCCCTCGGCGGCATTGCCGTCAACCTCGACATTGACGTTGGAGAGGGCCGCGATACCGCCGCCAATGTCGCTTTGCGCGCGCAGCGTAAAGCGTCCAAAGCCGCCGAACGGCAATTTGCTGCTGCCGGTCCAACGCAGAGCGTCACGCAGCGACGGCGCATCGACGCCGAGCGCGCCTTCGATCTTGAGCGTGGGCTCGGCGCTCGCCCAGCCATCGAAAGCGACCTGCAGCGGCGCGCCGGAAATCCGCAGTTTGAGGCCGGAGCGGTCGCCGGTCAGCGCGGCGAAGAAATCACCGAGCGTAAGACTGGCCTCGACTGGCTGGTCGTTCCAGACAAAGCGGCCATTGGCGCCGAAGCTCCGCGAGATCGACGGCCAGGCCACCTGAAACGCGACGTTTTCCAGCTGTTCGGTCGCATTCTTGGCGACGTCATGCACGACGACGGTGCCGTCCTGGATATCGATCTCCGAGAACGAGGCGGCGTGGTGGTCGGCATTGGGCGCGAGCGCGTGCGCCAGCGAATCGACAAATCCTGCCCAGTTCGACACGCCGTTCGCCGCGAAAGTGACATTGATGGTCGGGTGCAGCAGCGTCACATCGGCAATCTCGATGCGCCCGGCAAGCAGCGGAAAATAACGCAACCGTGCTGTTAATTCGTCGGCGGTGACCGCAGGTTCCGTGCTGCGGTTGTCGCCCAGCATGACCTTGTGGAAGGTGACAGCGCCGGACGGAAACAGAGACAGCGAAATGTCGTCGCCGAGCATCGGATCAAGCCCGGTGACCGCGCGGATTTCCGACTGCACTGCGTCGCGCACCGACGCGGCCGGGATGAGAATGGACAGGGCCACCAGGGTGATAAACGCCGCCGCAAGAATAGCGGCGACAGCTATCGCAAGGCGCTTCAGGCCAATGGCCGCGGTCAAGGACGGATTTCCGATGTTGATTAAGCCCCGGGCGAATACTACCGGACGGCTGATGGGCTGCAAACTGGCGGCACTCTGTGTCGCTTTCGTGGCCGGATCGCGCGCCCAAATACCTGTGGCAAATCAATAAATCCGGCTGATCCGATCGCCCCCACCCTTCAGCGGGCCGAATAACGCGTCTGTTTCGGCAACCGATTCTCCGCCACCTCGGCGATCAGTTTGCCGATCATGGCCTGGCCGAAGGAATTGAAGTCCTTGGCCACCATGACGAAGGCGCCAGGGCCGCCGATCACGTTGTTGCGGTAGTAATTGTCGAGGCCGCCCGGCGGATTGGTGTGATCCGGATTCCAGGACATCGGGTTCTCGCTGAGGATGACGAGCCCATTGATGGTGACGCTTTGGGCGACAGCCTCGTCGCGCGCCGAAGTGACATCGCGGCCGGCATTGTTGGTGCCGTCGCCGGACACATCGATGATACGGCGGGTCGACTTGAGCGGCGAATGGGTGAACGCATCCATGGCGAACTCGATCGCACCGGAGATCGAAGTGCGATCGGCAAAGGAGCGCGGCGCTTCGAGCAGACGGTCGCCGAAGTCCTTCGCGCTCGTGCCGTCGCCGATCGCCGTCCAGTCGACCACGACATGTTGGGCGCCGATGCCCGACCATTCGACGAAGGTCAGACCGATGCGGCCCAGGCGGCCGGATTTGATGGTCTCCATCACCCGCGGGTCGGAGATGGCGGCGGCATAACCATCGCGCTGCAACTGAAATTTCGCGCCGTCGATGCTGCGCGAGACGTCGGCGGCTAGGACCAGAAGCAAATCGACGTCGTCCTCAGCTCGCGCCGGCCGGGCAACGAGTGCGCCGGCTGCAAGTATCAACGCCAGTACGACCTTGACCATGCGCATTGCTGCACCTGCGCTAGCAATGTTGACCCGGCAAAGGTGACGCCCAAAGACGGCGAAAACAGGCTCGCCGACTCTCACGTCTTGTTGAGCAATCTAGCAGATTTGCGCGGCCGATGGATGATCCGGGATCGCCTAGCTGTCCCGCTTTATTCGGCGACAACCCGGTTGGGCGGAAAGGCGATTTCCACAAGCGTGCCGGCATTCGGCGCGCTCGAAATGCTGAAATGGGCGCAATTGGCTTCGGCAATTGCCTTGGTCAGTGGCAGGCCGAAGCCCGTTGCCCCGGAGCCGAAGCTTGCCGCCACCGCCGTCTGCTGAAACGGCTCCAGGGCCGCCTGAATATCTTTCTCGCTCATGCCGGAGCCGGTATCGCGCACGCGCAGCACCGCCTCGCGGGCATCGGAAAAAGCGGTCGACACGATCACCTGGCCTCCGGGACCGGTTAGCCTGATCGAATTCGACAACAAATTGAGCACGATCTGGCGCATGGACCTTTCGTCGGCGACGACTTGCGGCAAAGCCGGTGTGAGCGCGGTGCGGATAATGATGCGCGCCTTATTCGCCTGCGGCTGCATGATGCCGACGCATTGCTGGGTCAGCGCGTTGAGGCTGATATTGGCGAAATTCAGCTCGCTCTTGCCGCCCTCGATCCGCGACAGGTCGACGAGATCGTTGAGCAGCGCGACGAGATGCGCGCCCGCAGCGTGCATGTCTTTGACATATTCGCGATAGCGCTCGTTGCCGATCGGCCCGAATCGCTCGGCCATGATGACTTCGGCGAAGCCGGTTATGGCATTGAGCGGTGTGCGGATCTCATGGCTGACCTTGGCGATGAATTCGCTTTTGGCCGCCACCGCCTTTGCCGCTTCGCGCTTGGCGTCGCGCAGTTCTTCCTCGTTCTGCCGGCGCGCCGTGATGTCGTGGAACATTGCCGCAAAGTGGTCAGCGTTGAGCCGCATCAGCGTCAGCGCCAGCGGCACCAGCCGGCCCTCGCCGGCATGGACCGCGACGTCGATGGAATTGCCGCTATTCGCGCCGCTTGCGACACGCTCGAAATATTCGCGCGCCATGTGTTCGCTCTCGGGCGCCAGGAATTCGCCGAGAGAATGTCCCGTCATGTCGTCTGGCGCTTTGCCGAACAAGGCTGCGGCGCGCGCATTGGCGCCGTCAATCACGCCATGTGCGTCGAGCGTGACGATCCCCTCCGGAATTTTGTCGAGGATCGACCGGATCGCGCGATTTTGGCTTTCGGCCGCCGCCAGCGCGCGCTCGAATTTCTCGATCGCTGCGCCGGTCTGGCCATCGCTGAGAACCAGCGCCAGCGCCGAAGAGCCCTGCCACGGCACGGTGAACATGCGGCCCTCGGCCGGCAGTTCGCGGCCACTCTGGGCGCGGATCGAAAATGTCTCCAAGCCGCCATTGTCGGCCGGCCTCGCGGCCGGCCCCGCGAACAGCGTGTTCGGGCCGCCCGCGCGCTCGATCGCATCGAGGCTTGCGTATCCGCTCCATTCCAGGAAATGCCGGTTGGCATAAAGCAGCGAGTCGTGCCGGTAGAGGAGGATGCCGATCGGGATGCGGTCGAGCAGTGTCTGTTCGAGAGGCGCCGCTGCCGGCGGCGGAGCCGCCGGCGCCGCTACGGCTGGGCCGGTGTTTTGGCTGGTGTCTTGGCCGGTGCCTTGGACGGTGTCTTGGGTTTCCGCCATATCGGCATGGCCGCCGTCTTCATCGGCAGCCCCGGGCCCGCGTAAACGCGCCGTGAGTTCTTGGGCCAATTCACGAAACGCCCGCCGCTCGACCGGGCTGAGCGCCGGAGGCGTTTTCGGCTCGGATTGGCGAAATGGCACGACATTGGCCGATATCGGTGTGGCGCTGACGGCCGGACGCTCCACTTCTGCCGGTTCGGCGGCTTTTGCCCGCGCCGTCTCCTGGGGCGTCTCTTGTGCAGCCTCTTGTTCAGTCTCTTGTTCAGTCTCTTGCACAGTCCGCTGGGCCGGTGGTGGCGTTACCGGCGGCGCCACCGCTTCGGCGGGCTGCGGCCGCGGCTCCGGTGCAAAGTCGGCCGGCCGCTCGCGGCGCGCGCGGGCCAGCAAATTGATGCGCTCGATGTCGCGGCAGACGCCGAAGCCGCGATAGCCGCGGAATTTGCGGTCGCGATCGAACACCGGCAGGCCGGACAATTCGACGGGCAGCCGTTCGCTGGAATCGTCGACCGGCCAGGACACGACGAGCCCGCTCCAGGTTTCGTGGGTCGCGAAGGCGCGCGCCACCTGGTCCTGCGGATCGAGATTGAGTTCGCCCGCGATCTCGCGCCACAGCCGGCCGACCGTCGCCATGGTGCGCGGCCCGACCAATTCCATGAATTCGTCCGAGCCGACGACAAAGCGCCCATCGGCATCCATGTGCCAGACAAAGCGCAAGGGATGGCGCCGCTCGACGGCCGGCTCATCGTGCGATGCAGACGATGGTGCGGCCGTAGCGGCGGCAACCGCGAAAGCTTGTTCAGCTGTCGGCGCCGCACGAGGTTTCGATGTGCCGGGCGCCGGCTCCGTTGCCGACCCGTGTGTGACTATAGCGGCTTCAGGAACTGGCTCAGCTTCCGGTTCGATCGAGGGCGAAGCAACAAGGGGCTCGGGCGTAAACGCCGCCGGCGCGGGCGCCGGGGCCGTCGGTTCGACGATAGTGGGCGCCGCGACGGGTTCGGCGCGGCGAGGTTCAACTGGTTGCGCGGGATGTGCCGGCTGCGGCGCCAGCGTCAGCAGCAGTACCCGTGAATCGTCCTTGCCGAGACGTTCGGTGGTAGCGCCGACAGCGCTCCCGCCGATTTGCGCGCTCGCTGGCGTGCTTCCGGCGTCCGATGCGGTGAGACCGGCGAGACCTAGGGCCGCCAGCGTCGTAGCGCCGCCAAGCCGCGCCACGGCCTGCGGATTGGCATAGACGAGCGTGCCGTCAGCGCTGAAGGCTGCGATGGCATCTTGGCTGCCGGCGAACAGCCGCCGCACGCGTTCGGCGAGCGTCAGCGTCGGGCCGGCAGGTTCGACGGCGACGATGAGGACGGCGGCTCGGCCGTCATCGAGAACGATGCGCGAGCAGACGCAGGTCAGAGCGCGGCCAAAGTCCGCGCCAAATCCGCGCAGTCGCTCGAGGCGCTCTTGAGCGCGCGACGGCAATGTCGCGCCCAGGCGAATGACCTGAGCCGCCACCGTGTCGCTCGCTTTGAAGCGGCGCTGGCCCAAGCCGGCAACATTCGCCGCGCCGAAGGCCGCCGCGCCAACGGCGTTGGCCCACAGAATGCGCGAGCCATCGACGCTCCATAGCCACACCGGCCAGACGCCGGTCGCAAGCACCGCGAGCCGCGGGTCGCGCAATGCACTGAGCTCTGAATCGACAAGTGGCATGCGCCGGAACTCGTTACCCTAAACGAATTCTTAATAAAGCCGGGCGCGTAGGCCGTGTCCATGGCGCGCGCAGCTCGGCCATTGGCCTTGGCAGGATAACCTTAATGGCCGAGACCTTTTGGCAATCTGCGGGCTTTGCCCCTTTAGAACGGCGCTTTCCGCCGACGCGCCTTCGCCCGCCCACTAAGCGTCAGTCGCCGCCGAAATCGCTTGCGGATTTTGAAAGCGCAACACTAGGATTGTGGCGCAGGAAACGTCGCGGACGAACCGGCATGTCCGGGCAGGAGGAGCGGGTTATGGCCAAAGATCCATTCGAGCAGTTTGCCATTCCGAACGAAATGCGCGCATTTGCCGAGCAGAGCGTCGCTCAAGCCCGGAAAGCCTTCGAGAGCTTCATGGAGGCGACGAACCAGGCCATGGGCCAATTTCAGGGCCGGGCCCAGGCGGCACAAACCAACGCCACCGAAATTGCACATAAGTCGCTGGCTTATGCCGAGCAAAACTTTGAGGCGACATTCGAATTTGCGCAAAAGCTGATGCACGCCAAGGACTCTTCGGAAATCATGGCGGTGCAATCGGAATATTTGAGCAAGCAAATGCAGGCCCTGTCGTCGCAGGTGCAAGACCTTGGACAAAGTGCGGCCAAGATTGTGGTGGATGCTGCCAAAACTAAGTCCTGAGATAAACAGGACATAAATTCCGGCGTGCATCGCGGTTTTGCCGCGTTTGCGGCAATTCCCCTAAAGCCTAATGCTTTCAAGCGCTTGCAGTTGTTGCTGCATTGCAATAATTTCTGTTGCAATGCACCAAAAAGGCTGCTATTCTCCACATTTAGAAAATCCCCGGGTGTGTAAGTAGAGCGTCGCCGCGGGTCGAGAATTTAAGGCAACGCGCAAAGGGCGGCGAAGCCGACGAAAAAGAAAAAATCTCTATTTCGAGACAGCCCAAGAGTGAGCAAAAAACCAAGGACACAACTGTCATGACGGACCTGGCCACCTCCACCAAGAAGACCACAAGTGCGTTCGAAATGCCGAAATTCGAAATGCCGAAATTCGAGATTCCGAAGTTCGAAATGCCGGCAGCTTACCGTGAGTTCGCCGAGCGCGGCGTCGCCCAGTGCAAGGACACCTACGAGAAGATGAAGGCCGCCGCGGAAGAGGCGACCGATGTGATGGAAACCACCTATTCGACCGCCGCCAAGGGCGCCTCGGATTACGGCCTCAAGGTGATCGACGCGGCCCGCACCAACACCAATGCGGCGTTCGATTTCTATGGCGAGTTGCTCACCGCGAAGACGCTGTCGGAAGTCATCGAGCTGTCGAGCACGCATGCGCGCAAGCAGTTCGAAACGCTCACCGAGCAGAGCAAGGAACTCGGCGCGCTGGCGCAGAAGGTTGCGACCGAGACGGCCGAGCCGATCAAGAGCGGCATGACCAAGGCCTTCAGCAAGGTCGGTTAATCGCGCTTCTTGCGATTGCAGATTCCGCCGCTAATGGCGGGAAAGCCCGGGCCAGTGCCCGGGCTTTTTGCATGTAAATGCCGGGCCAGCTTTTGTTTTGTCGCATTTTCTTGCGGAAAACCGGTATCCACCCTCGGATCGAGTCCAAGGGCATGCTTTTCCGGAAAATGCTCTAAAGGCCGCAAATGACAGCCGCAAAAAACCGGCTTCCACTTTTCCGGCTCATGCTCTAGGTTCCGGCCGCCAAGCACGATCCGGAGACGTAATTCCGGCAAATCGGGGTTTTCCGATAAGGTCTGCTAAGGCAAAATTGCCAAGCCGCGAGCCCGTGCAGCTGTAGCTCAGTTGGTTAGAGCGCCTGACTGTGGATCAGGAGGTCGGTGGTTCGAGTCCACCCAGCTGTACCAATAAAAACAAATACTTATCTGGAAATTGGCGCTAGCGATTAAGACATAAGCAATGCCATACGAAATGTTGGTGCGGGCTTGATGCAGCTCCGGGAATAGACCAAGTAAGGAAGTTAGCGGGATTGACACTGTCATAATCCAAGTCAGGGAGGATTTGGGCAGTGTTTCGGACAGAAATGACCACAGAACGCCACGCGCGCCGAAACGCCATCCCCTGCCTCTCTAATTGAGTTTCAATCTCAGATTCATGAATCGATTTGGGCCTTATCGCCGATTGCGGATTCTGCGGTCACTGTCGGTTAGTTTCAGCAGTACCAGTCACCCAAAATAGAGCCGCGGGAGCATAACGCCCGCAGGTAAAGGGAGAGACTGATGAGTACTGCAAGGAAACGACGAAGCGTAATTCCAAGCCCAAAACTACTAACCCGGTGACTAAGTCATCAACGGCGGCGGCGCCAAAAGAAGGTTATGGCAGGCACAAGGTTCTCGTAAGGCAAGGTGCATCGATCAGCAGGGTACAGAGGGTCATCTTGCGCCCCTTCCTTCCACATTCTGACTTCGTGCGCGGCGGGGAAATAAGGGAAATAAGGGCGTGACAGCGCGACGGCTCAATGCACAGGGTAGCACCCTCTTGTGAGGTTAACGCCGCGTTAATCCGAAGCAGTGTTGTTCCATTCAGGCCATCGGCTTCGGGGGCGTTGCGATGATCACCGCAGATGAACTGTGCCCAGTCTCGGATCAATT
>DATAQN010000158.1:0-49432 GCA_036264635.1 Xanthobacteraceae bacterium
AGTCGCAGCTGATCGCCGACGATGCCGAGGAGGACGATGTCATCGAAGCCTTCCTCGACAAACCGGCGACGTCGCGCGCCGCCGCCCTTTCGGAAAAGGTGGTCGAGAAGGTCGTCGAGCGGATCATCGAAATCCGCAGCCGCGAGCGCATGCCCGACCGGCGCAAGGGCTATACGCAGAAGGCCGTGGTCGGCGGCCACAAGGTCTACCTGCGCACCGGCGAATATGACGACGGAAGGCTCGGCGAGATCTTCATCGACATGCACAAAGAAGGCGCGGCGCTCCGCTCGCTCCTCAACAACTTCGCCATCGCTGTGTCGCTCGGCCTGCAATACGGCGTGCCGCTCGACGAATATGTCGATGCCTTCACCTTCACCCGCTTCGAGCCGTCCGGCCCGGTGCAGGGCAACGACTCGATCAAATACGCCACCTCGATCCTCGACTATGTGTTCCGCGAGCTCGCGGTGTCCTACATGGAGCGCTTCGACCTCGCCCATGTCGATCCGAGCGGCGAAGGCTTTGATGCACTCGGCAAAGGCGTCGAGGAAGGCCGCCCCTCCCCCGACACGCGCTTCGTGTCGAAAGGCCTCACCCGCTCACGCACCGACCGCCTCAAGATCATGGAAGGCGGCGGCTCTTCATCCTCCCCTGCAGGGGGAGGACCGGCCGAAGGCCGAGGTGGGGCCGTCTCGAACATCACGGCCATCACCTCCGCCGGTCCGCGCGCCGAAATCTCCGGCGCCACCGCGCTCAAGCACGAGCCCGAGCAAAAAGTCTCGCCGGCCACCGCGCTCGAGCAGTTCACCCGCCCCGAACTGCGGGCGCAAGCGAAAATGGCCGCCGCCGAACGCCGCGCCGAAGCCAAAGCCAGAGGCTACGAAGGCGAAGCCTGCAGCGAATGCGGCAACTTCACCCTCGTGCGCAACGGCACATGCATGAAGTGCGATACGTGCGGGTCCACGACGGGGTGTTCGTAATTCTCTGACTCGTCATGGCCGGGCTTGACCCGGCCATCCACGACTTCAAAGGGCGGCCGAAAGGCCGCCTTTTTTAATTGAATTCGTCTTTACGGCGTCCCGTAACGCTAAGCCCCCGAAGAGAGCCTCTCAATCGAAATGCGCCTAGTGCTGCCAATCCTAGTGAGACCAGACTTATAATCACCATAACTGCTTTGAGCGTTATCCATTTGCCGTACAAAAACGCGGACCAACACAGCCATAACGTCGATATCGGGAACTGAAAATAAAGGACGAGAAATGCGATGAAAATCGATAGCCACGCATACGACCGAGGTGCGAAGCCGGGATGCATCGAAGGAGTATGAAGGAACTTCCAAGCCAAATCGGCAATAAACGTATCCTGTAGAGCAGTTGGAAGCGGCGCTCCGTTCTGTAACATCGCAGGCAACCGTGAAGCCCGACAAGCCAAATTATCGGATCGAACCATCACCATAATCTGCAAAACCAAGATCGTAGTACCTATCACAACTGCAAAACTAGCCGGTTGAAGGTCCCAACCCGTCAACGGAAATCTAATTTTATCGTTGCTTCCTAGGTCAGATATTGAGGCCAAGATTGCAGAGACGCAAAACGCTACAGAGAAATATGAAAGACGCTGCAAGGATCCACCAAGGTCTCTTAAAATTCCGACGGACGAATCAAAATTGATAGGCGGCGGAAGAGTCGCTGCATTGATGTCGCAAAACTCGAAGTGACCTGCCGACAACCCAGAGCACTCGCCCAAATTGGCGCCTTTCAAGCTAGTTCGGTGGAAAGAAGAGTTGCCAAGGTCCGAGCATCCGAAATCCAATCCGTTCAATTCCGATCCGGAAAAGATGCATGAAAGAAACTTAGAGCCATCAGGCGCGCGCTCGTCTTCCTCGGTAATGTCCTTGATGTCGTGCCACGACGGAAATCTCAGCGACGAGTTTCCCATAATGTTCATGAAATCTGAGCCACTTAAGGAGATATCGTTGAATTCACAATGCCTAAACGTGCTGTGCGATAAATTTGAAAAATGAAATCTACACGCCTCAAACTCACACTCTTCCAATGAACAATCGACAAAGATGCATCGTACAAAGACACAATGCGAAAACTCATCTCCATCCCAGCTGCATCCCTTAAAATCAACTTCGTCAAAATTTGAATTGGAAAATGCTCCTTCCCCCATTCGAATATGACCAAACTTACAATCTTTGAGTTTCGAAGACGTAATTTTCAAATCCTCTCCATCGCCATCGATGAATAACGCCACATCCATTGTGCATTCGACAAACTCGGCGCCCGCCCATCGACATGATGAAAAGTGGCACTTTTTGAACATACAACGATAAAAAATGATAGACGAAAACTCGAATTCCTCGATATCCAAATCTTCGAAGGTGACATTTTCAATTCGAATTTCTGGATCATTTATATCCGAGCCAAACTCTTGATCACGCAGAATGGACAGATGATCATTCCACTCTTTGGCCCCCTTCGAAAGCAGAGCCAGGACATCTTCAATCTTCGTCAAGGCGCCCCCCATTTTTAGCCTTCAGACAGCAAGCGTAGCCCGGATGGAGCGAAGCGCAATCCGGGAGCGGCGGTGAAGCGTTTCGATCGTTCCCGGATTACGCTCCGCTCCATCCGGGCTACATTCACGCCCGCTGCCGGTCGTTGTCGATCGGCATCACCTGCGCGCTGATCGATTTCGCCGCGTCCGAGGCCAGGAATGCGGCGAGCATACGTAGTACGTAGGATGGGTTGAGTTCTCGCGGACCCCTCGGCCACGAGGGTAGTCGTCGATGCGGTCACGCAATTGCGTGCCCGTCTAACCAAACGTTAACTTGAGCCCAGGGCCCGTGGCTCCTTACTTTGTGTCCCTGCCCTCCTCGCGCGGGAGGACAAATGCTCGTCGAAACACTCTCGCGCAGCGAAAAAAGGAACCACCATGTTACGTGGCGTTGCTGTCGCCGTAATCATCGCGCTCGCGCCGGCCTTGGCGTCGGCGCAAGGTTACGAAGAGCATCATCCGGGCGGCAGGCCGCCGGAAGTCCGAGGTCCTCATCCTGGGGGACCGCCCGGCGGGCCTCATCCCGGAGGACCGCCCGGCCACTTCATGTACCACGGCCGTCCGTTCAATCCCTTTCATGCCGAGGCCTTCATCTATCCTCACGGCTGGGCTTACCGGCGATGGGCCGTCGGTGCGACGCTGCCGCCGCTCTTCCTTGCGCCGACCTACTATTATTCCAACTGGGCCGCGCTCGGCGTGCCTCCGCCGCAACCTGGATTCCAATGGGTTCGCTACGGGCCTGATTTGCTCCTGGTCAATGTCGGCACGGGTCAGGTCGCAGACGTGGTATACGGGGCTTTTTACTGAGCTCTCGTGAAACCTATCACTTAGCCGCAACGCTCTGTGATGGGGTTTCGCTTCACTCAACCCATCCTAGGAATTCACACGCCCCCGAAACCATCACGCCCGCTGCCGGTCGTTGTCGATCGGCATCACCTGCCCGCTGATCGATTTCGCTGCGTCCGATGCCAGGAACACGGCAAGCGCCGCGATGTCTTTCGGCTCGATCATCGCCTTGATCGACTGTGCGGCCATCGCGTCGGCGCGCACCTCGTCCATTGTCTTGCCGCTGATCTGGGCGCGGCCGGCGAACACGCGCTCGATGCGGTCGCCCTCGACCGCGCCCGGAGCGATCGCGTTGGCGCGGATGCCCCATTCACCAAGCTCCATCGCCAGCGTCTTGGTGAAGCCGATCACCGCCCATTTGGTGGCGGCATAGGGGCTTCGATTCTGGAAGCCGTAGCGCCCGGCGATCGAGGACATGTTGATGATGACGCCGGCCTCGGATTGCTTCAGGTGCGGGATGGCGAGCCGCGTGACGTCGAACATGCCGGTGAGATTGACCGCGACCACCTTGTCCCACTCGTCGGGCGGATATTCGGCGACCGGCAGCGTCATCCCGGCAATGCCGGCATTGTTGATCAGCACGTCGAGCCCGCCCAGGCGCGCGACCGCTTCCGGCACCATGCGCTCGATGTCGGCGCGGCGCGACATGTCGCAACGCTGTGCGATCAAGCCGGGGATTTCCGCGGCAATCGCCTCGAGCGCCTTGGTGTCGATATCGCAGACGAAGACCTTGGCGCCGGCAGCTGTGAACGCGCGCGCAAACTCACGGCCAATCCCGGCGGCGCCGGCAGTGATCAAAACGCGTTGTGGCAATTTTTCCTCCCCGGGTTTTGTTCTCCTTGCAACTGTAGCCCGGATGGAGCGCAGCGTAATCCGGGTACGATCGAAACGCCTCACCGCCGTTCCCGGATTGCGCTGCGCTCCATCCGGGCTACATTGCGCGCATGGTTCGCTATCGACGAAATTTCGTACCGGGCGGTACCTTCTTCTTCACCGCGACACTTGCCGATCGCCGATCACGCGCCCTTGTTGAATATATCGGCTCCTTGCGCCGCGCCCTTCGCACAACGTGGCGGGAACGTCCGTTTTCGATCGACGCCGCCGTTGTCTTGCCGGATCACCTGCACATCATCATGACTCTTCCTCCGGATGATGCAGATTTTTCCGGACGCTGGAAGCGCTTCAAAGGCCTATTCACGCGTCTCGCGGTAGCCCATGGTCTCGCATCTACGCGCAATCAGCGCGGAGAATATGCGTTATGGCAACGACGATTCTGGGAGCACACGATCCGGGACGAAACCGATTTTGGGCGGCACATCGATTATATTCACTACAACCCGGTCAAACACGGTCTGGTGTCGCAGGTTTGCGATTGGCCGCATTCGTCTTTCCATCGTTACGTAAAGCTCGGCGTGCTGCCGAGAGACTGGGGCGGGAATGTCGTCTCCGATTTGCACTTCGGCGAACGGATGGCCTGATCCTGGTAGCCCGGATGGGGCGGAGCGCAATCCGGGTGCGATCGAAACGCTTCACCGCCGCTCCCGGATTACGCTTCGCTCCATCCGGGCTACAAACTCCCCATCAATCCGCGCAGACCGACTGGCGTCGTCACCTGCGGCTGCCAGCCGAGGCTGACCAGGGCTGAGGGGTCCGCCACCAGCGAGCCGAAGGCGCTGCGGTATTTCTCTTCTTGGCCCCGAGCGCGCAGCACGCCATGGATGAGTGTCTCGGGGCATGGAAAAATATTCGCGCGGCGCTCCAGCCCCTGCCTCATCGCGGCGATCATCTCGGCGACCGTAAGCGCCTCCACGTCAGTGACGATGAAAGGCCGCCGCAGCGGCGCTGGCGCGTTGAGAACGGTCTCGATGGCCGCCGACAGGTTTTCCAGAGCGAGCAGTGAACGGCGCGCTTTCAAGCTTGCCAACGGCAGCGGCCATGGCGAGCGTGCAATCTGCGTGAGCCGCTCGACATTGCCCTTGGCGCCCGGCCCGTAGACAAGCGTTGCGCGCAGCGCCACCCAGTCGAGATCGAGCTCGGCCAAGGCGCGTTCAGCGGCGAGCTTGGATCTTCCGTAAGGCTCCGTCGGCTTGGGTTCGTCTGCCTCGGTCAGTACCGTTTCCGCCGTTGGCCCGGACTGCGCCCTGATCGAGGACAGGAACACGAAACGCTTCACCCCCGCGCGCCGGCCGGCGCGCGCGAGACCGACCGTGGCCTCGGTGTTCAGCATCCGATAGTCGTCTTCCGGGATGCCGGTCATCCCGTAGGTGATACCCGCCGAGTGGATCACAGCGTCCACTGCTTCCAGCGCGGCCGAAATGTTTTGCGGGCGAACCAGATCGCCAATGACAGCGCTCGCGGCCGACATTGGCACCACGCTCGGCCGGCGCAGCAACACCCGCACGCGATGGCCGTGCTTGGGCAATTCCCGCAGCAGATATTGCCCGATGAATCCGGTCGCGCCGGTCAGCGCAATCAACATCTCCGAGCCTCGCTGTCGTCGGACCCTCGGTGCCCTCCGTGCAACGTCGCCCGAAGAGGCACCGCCGCCGACACCCTAACCGTAGCCCGGATGGAGCGGAGCGCAATCCGGGTGCGGCGGTGACGCGTCTCGATCGTACCCGGATTACGCTGCGCTCCATCCGGGCTACGTGCCGCACGACGAGATAGGATTCCCTCCGCGAATAAAACGGGGGCCTCCGGCGTTTAACAAGATCCGTGTCAATATCAGGCAGATGCGGCCAGGTAACGGAATGTTGCAAAATACGTAGGCAACGGTCCTGATACGAGCACGTTCTTCCTGCTGGCGGCGTGCCCGGCGTCTGCACGCGGCGGTTCGGAGAGCTTGATGGCGGAGAGAAGAAAAATTTCCCTGGTACTGGCCGACGTGGACGGAACGCTTGTCACCGAGCAGAAAATACTGACGGAGCGCGCATGCCGCGCCGTGAAGGCGTTGCGAGACGCCGCCATCCGCTTCGCCGTCACCAGCGGCCGTCCGCCACGCGGCATGGCCATGTTGTTCGATCCGCTCGAGATCGACACGCCGATTGCCGGCTTCAACGGCGGGCTGTTTGTCGGGCGCGACCTCAAGATTCTGGCGGAAAGAACAGTCCCCGCCGATGTCGCACGCCGAGCGATAGATCTCATTCGCCAACACGGTCTCGACGCCTGGGTCTACCGCGGCAATGACTGGCTGATCACCAAACTAGACGCACCGCATGTCGCCCGCGAAGCCTGGACTGTGAAATTCGAACCGAAGGTCGTCGGCGATATCGCTGAAAACTTGCAGCAAGTCGCCAAGATTGTCGGCGTCAGCGACGACCTGGATAGGGTGAAACGCTGCGAGGCCGACGCGCAGGCCGCGTTCGGCCAAGAGGCGACCGCGACCCGCTCCCAACCCTATTATCTCGACATCACCAACAAGAACGCAAACAAGGGCGCCGTGGTCGAGTTTCTGTCGCAGCACCTCGGCGTGCCGGCGGCGGAAATCGCCACGATCGGCGATCAGCAAAACGACGTCTTGATGTTCAAACAATCTGGATTCAGCATCGCGATGGGTAACGCCTCTGACGACGTCAAGGCTCAGGCGGCCGCTGTCACTGACTCTTACAATGACGAAGGCTTTGCCAAGGCAATGGAAAATCTCATTCTTGGTCACATAGGCTAGTCCAAAAAATGAGCCAAGCGATCGGACACATAGAGATCCTGCCGGACCCGCCGGCGCTGGCGCACCACGTCGCGGAATGGATGACGGCGGCGGCGCTTGCGGCGCAGGGCCCGTTTCGGGTCTCGCTGTCGGGAGGATCGACGCCGAAAACGCTCTACACACTTCTCGCCTCGGACGAATTCAGAAGCCGATTCCCGTGGCAAGCTGTTTCCTGGTACTGGGGCGATGAGCGCTTCGTCCCCTACGACGATCCTGAAAGCAATTTCAGAATGACTCGCGAAGCCATGCTCGCCAGAGCGCCGGTGCCGCCGGGAAACATCCATCCCGTCCCCACCGACGGAACCCCCGAAGATGCGGCCCTGCGCTACGAACGCATCCTGCAAGACTCCTATGGCGCGGCGACGCTCGATCCGGCTCGGCCGCTCTTCGACCTGACGCTGCTTGGTCTAGGCGCCGACGGTCATACGGCCTCATTGCTGCCCGGCGACCCCGTGCTCGAAGAACGCAAGCGCTGGGTGGCCGTTGTTGCGCATGGGCGGCCGGAAGTCCGCCTCACCATGACCTACCCGGTGATCGAAAGCAGCCGGCGTGTCGCCTTCCTGGTCGCGGGGCGGGAGAAGGCTCCGGTTCTGCGCGCCATTCGCTCGGGCGCCACCGACATGCCGGCGGCACGACTGCGTCCGGTCGGCGAACTCATCTGGTTCGTCGACCGAGCTGCCGCCGGTGAATAGCGAGAGTCAGCCCCACATCTCGGCAGCGATATCGCGACGCTCGACCAGCTTGCGGTCCCCCTTGATGACGTCAAATGCGGTCTGCTCGCCTTCGCGCCAGAAGCGAATGTCGAGCATGTGCTTGCCGATGCGGAGATCGTGGATTGTAAGGTCAGGCAGCCATGCCGGAAGGTGCGGCTGAACGTAGAGCTTGTCGTGCGGCGCATCGGGCAAAAATCCCAGCATCGCCTGCGTCAGCATAAAGACCGAGCCGGCCGCCCAAGCCTGCGGCACGTTTGCACCAAGATATTGCACGGGGAAATTCGACTCGTTGCGCTCGGACGCCGTATAAAGCTCCGGGAGTTGATTGAGGAGAAAGTGGCTCGCCGCCACGCTGACGTCGTGGGCGATCCGCGCCGCCTCGGCGTGAAAGCCGTAACGCTTGAAGCCCATGGCGATCAGGGCGTTATCGTGCGGCCAGACCGAGCCGGTTTGATAGTTATAAGGATTGAATGCCGCGTGATCGGCGGACAAGGTGCGAATGCCCCACCCCGTCCACATGTCCCGCGCCATCAAGCGGTCCCGCACCTTCTTGGCGCGTTCTGGCGGCACGATACCGGACAAAAGACAATGCCCGGCATTGGAGGCAACCGTCAGAACCTTGTTCTTGTCGCCGTCGAGCGCATAGGCATAGAACCCGAGTTCCTCGTCCCAGAATGCTTCGTTGAACCGCGCGAACAGAACCGAGGCCTTGGCACGCAATTCCGTCGCGCGCTCGGGTTTGCCTAGCGCATCGAATACCTCCGCCATGCGAAGCCAAGCGTCGTAGACGTATCCCTGAAGTTCACACAGCGCCTTTGGCCCCTTTACCAGCGAGCCGTCGGGATACATGACGGCATCGCCAGAGTCTTTCCATCCCATGTTCTCGTAGCCTGCCGGGGAGCGTGTCTGATATTCCTGAAATCCGTCGCCATCGCGGTCGCCGTATTTGTCGATCCAGGCAAGACACCCTTCGGCTGTCTGCAGATGCTGTTCCAACAAATCTCTGTCGCCGGTTGCACGCCATGCAGCGTGCAAGGTTATCAGATAGAGCGGCGTTGCATCCGCCGTGCCGTAATAAGGCGTGTGCGGGACCAGCTTGAAGTGCGCGAGTTCGCCGTAGCGCAGTTCGTGGAGGATCTTGCCTGGTTCGGCATCGCGGAAAGGATCGTCCTCCTTGGCCTGCAGCGAGCCCAGGATCTCCAGCGAACCACGCGCAAATTCCGGGTAGATGAGAATGTTTTGCAACGAAACGAGAAGACTATCGCGGCCAAATGGCGCCACGAACCACGGCAGGCCGGCCGCCGGCATGAAGACCATGTGGTTCGTGCCTTTGATAGGCAGACGCAAAGCCGCCATGTCCTCGAGCGCTTGACGAAAAAGACGGTAGAACTCTTCGTTGCTCGTCCTGATCTTCGCAACGGTTTTCAACCATTCCGACAACGTCTGAGATTGGTGAGACTTTTGATGGGCCTCGACACAGTCAGCCGGCGCACCGAAAAGCTCGTCGCCATCCTCGAGCGAGTAGAGCAAGCAGGTGTGCCAGATCTCGTTTGGCTCGAGTGCGACCTCGAAACTAAGCCGGCCGTTGGCGGAAACAGCCTTATGCTCAACACACACTCCTGAAATTTTCACTCCGCGGCGGAAATCCTTGTTCATATACACATTGTGAATCTCTTGCCGCCGCTCCGACCATGCAGTGGTGATCTTGCCCCGGCGTACAATCTGACCTGCCTTGACCTCGAAGATGTCGGCAAAGTCGCTGCGGATGGCCACTTCGAGCTGAAAGCGCACGGGTTTCATGCTGTTGTTGGTGATGTCGATGTCTTCATGCAGGCCACCGCCGAGCTGACGGCTGATTGTAAGGCCAAGTGTTCGCGGCGGGATCGGACCATCTTCGGTGAAAATGGGTTTAAGGTAAGGTAGATGCGCGCGGCGTAGTAGCTGATCGGGCCGCCGTTCAGGAGTTGCCACGGCACGCCGTTGGCATAGATCGACCAGTGACTGACGACGCGCGTGTCCAGGAAATACAAACCCTTCTCGCTCGGCCACGTAATTGTTCCATCCGGGTCGGTGATGAGCACCGTCTGACCCTGATGAATGGCGATCTGTGAGGGACCAACCTGGACCTTGAACGTCATTGGGCGCTCCTCAATGCTTCATGTTCTCGCTCGACGGCTTCGTTTCCGGCATCAGCAACCAGGTGGCAAGGACCGTCGCCAGCGCTATGCCGGCGATGCTGAGAAACCCCACCGCGCTACCGAAGCTTCCAAAGACGAGGCCGGACAATGTCGTGCTAAGCGACGCACCAATGCCGACGAACGTCCCGACAAAGCCTTGAGCCAAGTTGAACCTGCCGGTTCCACTCGTGACATCGGCAACAATCAAAGCGGTGAGCACGCCCAAGACGCTGCCGCTGACGCCGTCGAGCAGCTGAATGCCGATGAGCAAAGCCGGATTCGTGATCACAGCGAACAATACAGCACGGACAGCCAATGCGCCGAAGCCGATCAAGAGCAAAGGCCGGCGCCCCCAGCTGTTCGCCAGCTGCCCCACCCAGGGCGCACTCACTGCAACAACGATCTGCGGCAAAATGATCAGTGCCGAGATGACAAACGAGGCGCCGGTTCCCCTGCTATAGGCTAGTCGCTCACCCACGAGCGGCAACATGGAGGCGTTGGCAAGCTGGAACAGAAACAGACAACCGGCAAACGTCAGCAAGTCATAATTCTTCAAGAGGCTCGATCGCCCCGACCGCGGCGGCGGGGTATCTGCATGGTGATCGGGTTGACCACAAGAGCGGCCGAAGTGGATATCGACAGGGCGGACGCGAGTTACGGCGAGAAGCAATGGGACCACGAGCGCGGCCGAGACAAAGAATATCGCCCGATACGACAAGAAATAACCAAAGGCCCCCATCAGTCCACTGACGATCAATGCGCCAGCGGAAGCAAAACGCTGATTACGTCCCAGTCTTTCGGCGAGAGCCCGATGACCGACGAGACCCAAGCTTATCGCCGCAACAGCCGGCCCGAGGACACCGCCGGTCATCCCCTGCAACAGCAGAGCAGAAAAAACCACCGGAATGGTCGGCCACAGTGCCATCGCAAGCGCACTGACCGCGACGAGGCTCGCGCCAAGTGCGATCAGCAGCCGCTTGGACCGGCTGATGTCGAGCAGTTCGCCACCGGGCAATTGGCTCAACAGAGCGGCGACGCCGCCCGCACTCAGCGCAAATCCGATGTCCTCTTGGGTCCATTTCTCGTCCGCAAGCAGCACGGCGACAAAAGGACCGAAACCCGATTGCATTCCCGCAAGAAAGAAATTGATGCGGTCGAGGCCCCTCAGACTCGAGCCGGAAGGCGAAAGGTCTATCGCACCGGAGACCGTGGAGATGGCCATGACGCCCGCAACGTTCGCATTTCCGACAAGCCATCCATAGGTATGATCACGCCGCGACGATCACCACTGCAACGACAGTAGCTGCAGAAAGCCCGCGAATCGGCTCTAGCTCCCTCCAGGCGAGATCACGAGGGACGCGCCGGACATGACAGCTCCGCGAAGGCTGGGGCGGCCATTTGCGTGGCTTTGGGCGGCTTTTTCGGTCAGCACGCTCGGCACCTACCTTGCGTTCGACGCCCTGCCTTTGATCGCGATCCTGGTATTGCATGCCGGGCCGACGGAAGTGTCGGGGCTGGCGGCCGCAGGGCCGTTGGTGGGCGCGCTGGTCGCGCTGCCGCTCGGGCCGTGGGTCGAGGTTCGCCGCAAACGGCCGGTCATGATTGCGATGGATCTGACCCGGTTCGCGGCGCTGATGAGCATCCCCTTGGTGTACGCGCTCGGCTGGCTGAGCTTCGCCCAGCTCTTGGTCGTGTCGATCATTGTCGGCGCGGCCAACATCGCCTTCAGAGCGGCGAGCGGCGCATATCTGAAACATCTGGTGCGGCCGGAAGATCTTCTGGTCGCCAACGGGCGATTTGAGTCCACGACCTGGACCGCCACGGCGCTGGGACCGCCGCTTGGCGGGGCGGCCATCGGGATGTTCGGCCCGGTCGCGACCGTGGTGGCGGATGCGATCAGCTACCTGCTCTCGGCATCCGCGATCCACACGATCCGTGACAGCGAGCCGCGCGCCGCGACAAGCGAAGCGTGGCGGCCACGCGCCGGCGACCTGATCGAAGGCTGGCGATACATCTTAAGTCATCCGGCACTGCGTTCGCTGTTCTTCAACACGGTCCTGGTCAACGGCCTGATCATGGCGACGGCGCCCCTGCTCGCGGTTCTCATGCTCGGCCGCCTCGGCTTCGCACCATGGCAATACGGCTTGGCATTTGGAGCGCCCTGCATCGGCGGCCTGATCGGCTCACGATTGGCGCCCCGGCTGGTCGCGCGTTTCGGACAGCACAAGATCATGCTCGCCGCCGGCGCACTGCGTGCATGCTGGTCGATCGGGCTCGCCTTCATCGGCCCGGGCGTTGCGGGGCTTGCCCTCGTCATCACCGTCCAGCTTGGCTTGGTCACCTCGATTGGCGTGTTCAATCCGATCTTCGCCACCTACCGGCTCGAACAAACCGCGACGGACCGCGTCGCCCGCACTTTGTCGGCGTGGACGATCACCAGCAATGTCACGATCGCAGTCATGACGGCCTTGTGGGGCCTGCTCGCCGGCATCACCGGCCCCCGCACTGCCATCGCGATTGCCGGCGCCCTCATGCTTCTTACCCCGCTGCTGTTGCCCCGGCGTGAGCACGCGCTCGAGCGCGAGCCGGCGCGGAGCGCTGCACACGACGCGCCTGGCACACCGCAATTGGTAGCCGAGACCTGAAACTACTTGGCGGTAACTGCCTCACGCGCCTTGGCGACCACATCCGGCGGCATTCGGTAAAGTTCGGAAAGCAGCGCGTCGATTTCGGCGCCCGAGACCGAGCTGATCTCGATGCCGTTGTTTTGCGCTTCGTGACGGAAATCAGCGTCCTTCATTGTTTGATCGAAGGCGGCACGCAAAGCAAGCTTCCGATCCTCTGGAATGCCGGGCGGCGCCACGAACGGCCGTCCCGTCACTTGCCGGCTGAAAACGAGCTTTAGGATCTGCCGTTGCTCTTCGTTTTGTGCAACGTCGGTGATCAGCGGCACGTTCGGCAGATCCGACGCTTTGGCCAGGGCCATTTGCACGAGGACGTTCAGTTTCTTCTGCGTCACCCAGTCGCCCTTCTCCCATTTGATGCTGGCCCAGGACCAGCCGCAGCGGCCGTCGATCTCGCCGCGCTCCATGGCGAGCGACAGTTCCGGTGTGCCGGGATAGCCGGTGACCAATCGATCCTTCATGCCGAACAGATTGCGCAGCACATTGGCAAACACGTCGGGGTCGGAGCCGGACCCTGCACCGCCGACGGTGAAGGGTGTCGTGAGCGCATCGTGCCAGGTCTTCACCGCCGCACCGCCATAGGTGACGCAGAGGCTGACTTCGTTAGCCGCGCTGCCGAGCCAGGTGAATTTGGCCGGATCGAACATGACATTGCTGGTGCCGATCAGCGGCTCGATCGCCATGCCGCGGGCAATGAGGCCAAACTGCGTGCCGTCGCGCGGCGCCACATTGAACAGGCGATTGGCCAGCATCAGCGTGCCGGCACCCGGCTCATTGGCCACCACAATGTGGGGATTGCCCGGAATATATTGGGACATGTGCTGGGCTACGATGCGCGCAAGCGCATCATAGCCCCCGCCCGCGGTATAGCCGACCGAGAGCATGATGGTCTTGCCTTTATAGAAATCGGCAACACCCTCGGCCCTGCATTCGGCTACCAGCGTGAGGCTCGCGATGAGGCACAGGAATTGAAGGAAAGCCTTCCGCATCCGGATGCCTTCGGCCGTTTTTCCTCCCGATCGTTGCGGTCATTATAGCACCGGCGGCCGCGCCCGAAATAACCCGGCACCGCCCATCCCCGCATACCGCTTGTGTGCATCGCCATATCTGCGGCGTCATGTCTGCGACGCCGTGTCTCGGGCGCGCTTTCCTTTTCGCGCCACTCAAACCAGCTATGCCGAAAAAAAGAAGCGCGGTTCGACCGCCGCGCGTTAACATCAATAAAGATACGGGAGGCGACCATGCCCCACAGTGGCGCAAACGTCAGCTCAGCCGCCATCCAGCGCATCGACTACGATGCCGCTACACGCCAGCTTCGGATCACCTTCAACGGCGGCAATGCCTACAAGTATTACGAGGTGCCGCGCAGCGTGTATCAAAGCTTCCTCGAGTCCGACTCCAAGGGTCTCTACTTCAACAGCTATATCAGGGACCGGTACGATTTCGCGCTAGCCACCGCCGCCTAGGCACGCGTCGCCTCGCCGTCCGGGTCTTGAGCGTCTTGGCCATACTGCCGGAACGCATTACGGTTGCAGCATGATCAAAGCCGCCGCAGCCAAGAACGCGTCCCTGCGCCTCAGCGAGCGCAATTTCGAGCGCATCGCGCGCGCTCTCGCCGAGCCGCGGCGTTTCGATCTGCTCAAGACGATTGGCAGCCACGCCGGACCTATGCCGTGCTCGGCGCTCCTTGAAATGCAGGACATCAGCCCCGCAACAATGTCACATCATCTCAAAGAGCTCGAGACCGCGGGCCTGATCGATGTCGAGCGCGCCGGCCGCTGCATGAACCTGTCGCTGCGCCGGCCGGTGCTGCGCGCTTATCTCGACCGGCTCGCCAAAATCTAGGCGACGATTCCGAATTTATCCGCCCCCTCCTCTTGCGGTTCGCCACGCCGCTACTTAGTTCGACATCGGTCGAAATATTGACTGGCGAATCCGCTGGCATAACGGCGAACGCCTGATGGCGGCGGGCGGTTAACAGCCCCGTCCTATCGCCCACGCCTGATGCGGTTCCAGCCGGCGGTGCCACGCCGGCTGGAACTGGCATTGCCGACTTGCCTTACTGATCATGCTCTCTCTGATCATGCGCCGGCGCCTGCTTGCATCGGCGGCATGGACGTGCCTTAACGGCGCACCTTTCGTTCGGGGCCTGTCGTTCCCAACTCGCCATTTTTTCGATCTGTGACACTTTGGAGGCACAAGATGCCCGCTTTGACACGCCGAGACTTTACCTATGCCGCCGCCATTGCGGCGCTGGCCTCCCCATTCACGCCCGCCCTCGCGCAGCCGGTCACGACGACGCCGTCGGGGCTGAAAATCATCGACACCAAGGTCGGCACCGGCCCCTCGCCCAAGCCTGGCCAGACTTGCGCCATGAATTACACCGGCTGGCTCTATGAGAACGGCAAGAAAGGCGCGAAATTCGACAGCAATCTCGATCATGGCGGCACGCCGTTCGAATTTCCGATTGGCCAGCATCGCGTTATTGCCGGCTGGGATGAAGGCGTCTCCACCATGAAGGTCGGCGGCAAGCGCACGCTGATCATTCCGCCTGAGCTGGCCTATGGTTCGCGCGGCGCCGGCGGCGTCATTCCGCCGAATGCGACGCTGATCTTCGATGTCGAATTGGTTGCCGTGAAATAGCCGTCTGCGCGTTGCACGGATTGCCGCGTCTTGGAACCCTGCGCCACGCGGGGCGTTCTTCATTCCGCTTTGCTCAGTCCGGCTACGAAAGCTTGATGCACTCACCGCAATTTCACATCATCACCGACTGGAGTGTGGACGCGCCGCGCGAAAAGGTGTGGCCGCTGCTGTTCGCGGCGGACCAATGGCCGTCATGGTGGCGCGCGGTCAAACGCGTCGAATGCATGACCGATGGCGACGAAGGTGGCATCGGCGCAGTCCGTCGCATGACTTGGCGCACGGTACTGCCCTATTCGCTGACCTTCGACATGCGCACGACGAATGTTGAGCCGATGACGCGGATCGAGGGCGAAGCCGAAGGCGCGCTGAGCGGCACCGGACGCTGGGACGTATGGCCGGATGGACGCCGCACTCGCGTGCGTTACGAATGGATCGTCGAGGTCGTTGAGCCGCGCCTGCGGATGCTCGTACCGCTGTTGCGCCAAGCTTTCATCTGGAACCACAATGCCGCGATGGGCTCGGGCTTTGAAGGCCTGATCGCCAAACTTGCCGCGCAAGGCAGGATCTCACAACCACTGCGGAAGAATTGAATATAATTCGCGCAAAATGCTTTACCGCGTCCAGCGCATCAAGCCAGTTCCGCTGTCGGCATTAGTCCATATGCATGCATTTCGCGCGTGGTTTGCGGCGTCTTAAGATAGCCTTAAGTGGCGCCGTAGGATGTTGTGTTGTCGCGAATTCGCCGCGCGGCGGAGTGTTACAACCAAGGCGCGCAGCTCACATTCGCGCGCCTGGGAAAGTTGATCGCACCGCTTCTGGGGGTCCGTGAAGCCGCATTGTTCAGCGGCAAATTGAGACAAAGAACAAGGTCGAACGCAAATACAATGACGCCCGCCGCGCAGTCGCTGCTCTCCGAACTCGACCATGCGCTCGTCAAGCAGCCCGAACCTTGGCGGCGTGACGCTTTGCGTCAGATGATCGACCTGTTCCTGAGCAGTGCCGAAACCTGCGACAACGCGCAGACTGACGTGTTCGACGAAGTCCTCTTCCGGCTTATCAAGAAGAGCGACCGCACGGCGCTCGCCGAACTAGCGACCGCCTTGGCGCCGGTGCAAAAGGGCCCGGCCAAGGTGCTCGGCACGCTGGCGCGCCACAGCGACTCCGCCATCAGCGGCCCGGTGATCGCGCTGTCACCGTCGCTGCGCGACAAGGATCTCGCCGACATCGCGGAGAAAGCCGAGCCGCGCATGCTGATGGCGATCGCCTGTCGGCCCAAGCTCGGCGAAGTGGTCACCGAGGTGCTGCTCAAGCGCGGCAATCAAGACGTCAAGCTGCGGGTGATCAACAACAAGCAAGCCAAATTGTCGGAGTCCGGCTTTGCCCGGCTGGTCATCGGACTCAACGGCGACAAGAAGCTCGCCGCGGCGATCTCGGCGCGCTCCGACGTGCCGCCCGAATTGCGGCCGTGGCTGGTGCAGACGCTCGAAGGCTAGACCGGCGCGACGCTGCGTCGGCGGCCGCGGCTTTCATCGATTGCTGTAACGATCGTCGCCAAAGAAGCCACCGAATGATGATTGCGTCGGCCGCGGCCGTTTACGACCCGCGGCGCGATCGTCGTCTCTCCAACCATACCTTTGCGAAATGTCACGGCCGGAATAGTCGTAGACCGGCCCCTGCGCGGCGGATTGCGCGTAGCCCGAAGCTCCCGTCGCGATCCGCCTTCTGCTCGTCACGGCGACACGCCTTTTGCCAAACGCGGTTTTACGTGTCGTCCCGTCCCGATCGCTCGTCGCAGGTTTCTGGTCTGCCGCGGCTGTGGGGGGCGAGACATCGGGCAAGGGTTGGGGCAAGGCTTGGGGCGAGGCTTGTGGCTGCGCTGTCGCCGCCGATTGAGGTCCTGGAATCGGTGCCGGCGCCGACGGCGGCCGCAGGTCACCCGTCCCGACCGGCTTGTCCTGCGCGCTTGCCGTCCTTGTCGCTGACTCCGCCGCCATCTGCACCGGTGGCGGCCGTGCGCTGCTGGTCAGTATCGGAGCCATGCGCGTATGGGCGCCGGCGGACGGTGGCTCCGTCGATCCGTCGTTGATGAGATATATGCCGACGCCGCCGATCACCACCCCCGACAGCACGGCAACCGCGACCACGACAAGCATGCGCACGACACGGACAGACCAGCTGAAAACGCGATAGCCTGCGGGCATGACACAACCTCACTGCTCGCCACCTGGCCCACCCGCGCTGAGAGGCAACGCCGGAGTTTGCCGGACCGTTCCCTGCCCTCTCATCATCGTCGTATATGACGGCAAGCGCCGGCTTCTTTAGACATTTCAAACAGTTCGAAAACTTTGTGCGAATGCGGGGGAACGTGGGACCGTTGTCGCGAGTTGCACATCGGCATTACGGTGGGCTGGGTTTCCCATGTTTGGAGATCCGCGAATGGACCGTCGTGATCAGGAACTTTTGGACAAGCAATTACGTCATGTTCAGGCAGCGCCGCGCAACGATGGCGTCATGATGCTGGCGCTGGCTGCGGTGTTCTTCGCCGGCATGGCGATCGGCGGCTTCTTTTACGCGTATACCGGAGCGCCGCTTCGTATCGCTGCTCGACAGGCAATGGCCAATCAGCAAGTGGCATCTAACGAAGTGCCGATCTTCGTTCCGCGGGGCGGGACCACACGGCAATAGCCTCAGCGCGCAACACGCAGTTATTCTTCGCCCAACTCATTCCTCCGGTTCGGTCGTGAAGAACAAAGGATAGCCATTCACCTTGCCGAGCTCGGTCGCTTCCTTGGCTTTGGTCTCGGCGACGTCGCGGGTGAAAACGGCGATGACGCAGGCGCCGCGCTGATGCGCCGTCATCATCACGTGATAGGCATGGGTTTCGTTCATGCGGAATACCGCCTTGAGTACCTGCACGACGAATTCGCGCGGCGTGTAATCGTCGTTGAGCAGGATCACTTTATAGAGCGGCGGACGCTGGATCTTGGTGCGCGTCTTGGTGCGCGGCTTCTCAATCGTCTTGGTCATCGCGGCCTCAGAACATCTCAGCTCGCAATCGCGCACGTCTTGAGATGACGTGTCCCTGACGACTGTCTCTAAAACTTTCTCCAAACAAGACTTGCTCCAAACAAGGCTTGCTCCAAGCAAAACTTGCTTTAGCTCCTAGCGCGGGGATGATTTTCTTTGAATCATAATGCCGCGCTAGGTTTTTGGTTGAGCATGATCTTTTGGAAAACCGGCTCCCATTTTTCCGGATCATGCTCTAATTGAGTCTGGAGCCTAAAGCCTTGTCGCGAGACTGTCTTCGTAAGACATCCCAGCCGTCGTCAAAGATAGTATAATGGAAGCTGGCGGCCGCGCCCATCGCGGCAAGTGGCGAAGAGGTATCCGCATAGGCAGAACGCGCCTGCGGAAACTTGTGAGCTGGAACTTGCTTCTGGGAACAGGTTTGCCTATGTGGCGTTACGGCCGGTTGCGTGCGAGACTTTCGGCGCACCACTCATTGCGAGAGTTGTCTTTGGGAGGGTTATCATGGGCATACTCTGGGTCCTCATTATCGGCTTCATTGCCGGCATCATCGCGAAGTTTTTTATGCCGGGTCCGAACAATCCGTCGGGCTTCATCATGACCACGGTGCTCGGCATCGTGGGCGCCTTCCTCGCCACCTTCATCGGTCAGGCGATCGGCCATTACGGCCCCGACCAGGGCGCGGGCTTGATCACCGCTACGCTCGGTGCTGTGGTTGTGCTCTTCATCTGGCACCGCATCGCCGCGGCGCGCGCGAGATAGCTGCTCTTTACCAATGAGATCCGGCGCCGCCGAATAACGGCGCGCTAAAACCTTGATCCAATTGAATTGGATCAAGGTTTGGATTCTCCGATTCAGCGTGATCTTTTCCGAGAACTGGCTTCCCCCTCGGATCAAATCCGAGGCAAGCTTTTTTCGGGCAAGCTTTTTCGGGCAAGCTTTTTCGGGATTTTGCGCTAGACGCGGCTACGCAAGCTTGCGGCGACGGCACCCGAGAGCGTCGGTCGCATCGTGGTCAATGGACGCCGCGATGTCCGCCGCTCGACAACGACAGTGCGTGGCGCGCCACTGCGGCCGGCAATGGTAAAGCGGGCAGTTTCACGGTCCTTACGCTGGCCGTGCTTGAGCACAGCCGTCCGTGCTTCCTCGGCTGAAACCGCCATGAGCGACATCACGATCTCGACTTGCGCATCCGTGTCGTCTTCCGCCATGCACTGGGCGGCGAGCACTGCATCCTCGATCGTCGGAGGATCGCGCCGCACCCGGCGGCGGCCATCCTTCGTATCCCATACTTCGCTCATTCCTCTTTACCCTTCTCTGACCCTCGGCCTGCCATTGGCTCGGCTATTGAATGCGACCCGGCGCCCGACTATGCCCGGCATATAGGGGCCCGGTTCGCAATCTTTGAGTCCGTATTATCAGCCATTTACCGCATTGCAACAAGTAAATTGTGCACTGCACTCACGGCAAAATTAAGTGCACGCCGCCGCGCACAACATGCTTAACGGCATGCCCGGCGCCCTAGCGCCAACACAAGCTAACAACCTAAGACCGTCAGCGAGATGACATTCATCACATAACGTCGACGACACAACATCTGCGCGACGAGCGGCGTACCCGACGCCGCTCGTGCTTGTCGCAAGGTGCTAGATTCGGAAGCGAGGAAATAATGGCCGCGGCGGAACGACATTCCGCACGCGGCTTTTCAATCACGTTTGAGAGGTTATTTGCGTGCCGGCATCTCGCTGAACAGCACGCCACCTTTGGCCTTCGATGTCTTCGCCGTCTCGACCAGCGACACCGTGACCTGATCGGGCGTCGTGCCCGCATTCTTCACCACCGCTTCGGTGATGTCTTTGACAAGGCCGCGCTTCTGCTCGAGCGAGCGGCCTTCCAGAATATAGATGACGACCTCGGGCATGAATTCCTCCAATGTTACGCCCCGCCTCACCTTCATCTAACTCGCGTATTCGGCTGGCTGCGGGCTGGCCTGACGAGGAGGCTAGTACTAGCCGAAAGTTCCCGGGAAGGCACTAGAGGGAGCTAAGACAATGAAGCGCATGGCCTTTGCAATTGGCGTATTGGTGCCTGGCCTTTGCAAATAACCCGAACGATGGTGGCAAGGCTTCGGTGGCAAGGCTTCGGTGGCAAGGCTTCGCTGCCCTCGCCGCGAGCACCCCTTTAGACGCACATCGATTGCCGATCTTCAATCGACCGCAGCGCCGAGATTTGGACGAGTCGGTCCTGCTCGCAGACCACGGTTCGAATAATGCGACCCGCCGCGAGCACTGAACAAATGCTCCAACGCCGAACCGAAATTGGGAAAGTCGTTGCCATACGCCGACTTCGTGTGATGTCTGATTTTCTTCTGCTGCGCTGGTCGCTGCGGCCCAACGACGTCTTGATCATCGCCCGTGACGTCACTTGCCACCGTGGGCGCAACTGACGCTGGGGCAACCGGCGCATCGGAAAGCGCGGCGACCGCAGGCTGCTGCGGCACCGATGTCGCGCTTGCGTCGCTCGTGCTCGCAGCCTCACTACCTGAGGCTTGCTGCAGTCGCTCATTCGGTGGGGCGGATTGTGCCGCTGCATCCGGCTGCGCGTTCGCGGGCGCGGCTTGGATTTGCGGCGCGGCAACGGCTTGAACTGGTGCGGTCTGGATCTGCGGCGGCGCCGAGACAGAGCTTTGCGCCGCGGGCTGCAGTGCCGGCGCGGTTTGAGGCGCTGTCAGATTGGCGGGCGTGACGACGCTGGCAGGCGTCACTTTGGCGTCTGCAACCGCGGGCGCCGCGACAGCTGCGGCCGGCACGACGCTCGCCACCGGCGCGGCTTCGGCCGGCGCGGCCTGAACGCTGGTCACGATGGCATGTGTCGCCACCGCGACCGTTTGGCTTTCGCCCGAGGACCGGTCAACGAGCGACAGGACAACACCCGCGCCGGCCGTAGCGCCGACCGCGGTTGCAACAAGGACAATACGCAACGTACGCAGGAAGCTCGGCGCCGGAGCGAGATAGCCCCATTCCGGACTGAAATTCCCGGTGGAACGCATCATCCTCTCCCGTGGGGGCGACTGTCGCCTAAAGCAAAGAATCCCAACGCCATTCCAAATGCCATTCCAGACGTGAACCGGCGATATAGGGGCTGTTCCGACCAACGCCAACTTCAGAGCCGGCGAAAGCGGCGTGACTTGCACAGGTCTTGGAGAAACTCCGCAGATAGAAACTTCTGCAGAACCCCTCGCCCCCGAGTCAGTTCCCGGTTCCGTAGCGATATGGCTTACCGGCCGTCACTTTGACCCGCAAGCCGCGCAGGATGTGAAAACTGGGATCTGTTGCGGATCGGCACCAGGTCGATTCGGGCGGCGGTAACGACGTAAGTGTTGCGCCGCGGCTCGCTTAGTCGTTCGAGCTGAATTGCCGCGGCAGCGACGCCGACGGGTTCAAGGCACCGCCGATGGTGGCGAACACATCGCCGATTGCAGAGGCAGCACGGTGAGCGCCGGCGACGACATGATCCTTCAGATCAAGCGCCTTGCCGAGCAGCGAATCCGGGTCGTTCGCCAGCCGATCAGACGCTGGAGGATTCTGATTCGGGTCGCTCTGCGCGATGACCAACGGCGCACGCGGCGCCGGTTGCGGCAATGGCACGACGGCTGCCACGGCCGATGATTTGGCATGCCAGACGACCGGCTTGGTCGTCGCGGCCGCGCTGCGGCGTGGCCCGGCCTCTGCTGCGGGCTTCGCGTCGGCGGACTTTGTATCAGCAGCCTTCGCGTCGAAAGCCGCGATCACTGGCACCGCAACGGCGGGCTTGGCGTCGGCAAGCTTGGCGTCTTCCTGCGCGCGCGCCAAGTCCGCGTCCTCGCCGGCCACCCGTGACTTCTCGGCTGCCATCTGGGTCTTGAGATAATCGACGATCATGGCGTGCTCGTCGCGCACCAGCGCCATCATCTCGGCCGAGGCCGGCGTCACCTGCTCCAGCACCGGCTTGGGCGCGCTATGGCCGAAATGGTACTGGGTGAACAGAAAGCCGCCAATCACGCTTGCCAGCGCCGCCGGCATGATGTCGAGCACTAATTTGCCGAGGAAACGCGCCAGGAACGGCACACCATGCGCCGTCATCAGCTTCCCCGTCACCACCTTACCCGCATCCGCTTTGACCAAATCCCGCTGCATGACCCCGCCCTCCTGGAGCGATCCGTTCGGCTGCATCATCAGGCCCCCGTTTTTTCAAACGCGCGGTTGAATTTCAAACATTCGTTCTGGGCGGCCGCTAGCCCGGATTAAGGAATTTTTGGGACATTTCCCCACTTTTTGAGCCCCAGAAACAGGCCGAAACAACCACTACGAAGCAATCAGGCGGCGTCGGAACTGGCCGCGCCAAGCCCCGCCACCAGCCAGCGGCTGACCACCTGGGCGATCCATTCGACCATGGCGTCGTCCATTTCGAGCCCGACCGGCGGTTCGGCCAGGCGTTCGCGGTTACGCAGAAATATGCTGCACTGACCGATCAGCCAGACCGAAGCCACAGTCAGCGTGCGGCGGTCGGCGTCGGGCAGGAAGCGATGCGCCAGGTCGGCGGCCATGTTCATGAAGGGCGCGGCCTCTTCGGCGACGAGGGCGCGCAGCACCGGCGTCGGGCGCACCGTCTCCCAGTTGAAGAGCCGCATGTGGCGGCTCGATTCGTCGCGCGCCATCAAGGGGCGCAACTGCCGCCGGATGAAAGCGGCCAGCGCCTCCTCGCGCGACAGCGTCTTCATGTCCTCGGCATGGGCGAGCTGATCCTCCGTCATGCCGCGGAATGCCGCCCGCAGAACTTCGCGATAAAGCCCGTCCTTGCCGCCGAAATGATAGTTGATCGCAGCCTGATTGACCCGGGCCTTGGCCACGATGGCGCGGATGCTGGTGCCGTCATAGCCCTTGTCGGCGAACAGCCGCTCGGCTGCCTTCATGATGCGGTCACGGGTGACTTCGGAAGGTCGCGTCATGATGTGCCTGGTTTCACCCGCCAGGCACGCCCAACGCACCTGGCCGATATCGCGCGTTTTTCAAACGCTGGTTTGAATTCCCAATAGTCCCTTACGGCAACTAAAGCAACCCGGCAAAGCACCGCGCCGGAGCCGGACAGACTTGCGCTCCCTGCACGTTCGCGTGATGGAACCCGCTGGCCTAACTTGCCGTGCGGCGGTGTTAATCCCACTGTGCTGCTCGCAGCACTGGTCTATGCTCATGCCGGCGCCCGCCATCCTCCGGCGCCATCAACCGGGGTTGTCAGATGAACAAGCCAACATTGCCGTCCGACATTGTCGGACTATCCAAAGTCATGCCGCCACTGTCGCGGCGCGGATTCATGACGAGCTCAGCCGCCGCGGCCGCGGGTTACACACTCGCCGCCGGTCCGGTCCGTGCCGACGTCATCCAGACCGACACGACCGGCCTTACTGTCGGCGACGCCACGGTGAAGGTGCCGGGCGGCGACATGCCGGTCTATTACGCGCGCCCGGCCGGCGTGCAGAATCCGCCGGTCATTCTCGTCTGCCAGGAGATTTTCGGCGTGCACGAATACATCCGCGATGTCGTCCGCCGGCTCGCCCATGCCGGCGCTTTCGCGGTCGCGCCGAATTATTATTTTCGCAGCGGCGTCGACCTCACCAAACTCGACGACATGCAAAAGCTGTTTCCGATCGTCAATGCCGAGGGCGACACCCAGCTCTTTGCCGATCTCGACGCCACCGCCGCTTGGGCGAAATCGCAAGGCGGCGACGCCAACCGGCTCGGCATTATCGGCTTCTGCCGCGGCGGCCGTAATGTGTGGCACTACTCAACGCACAATCCGAACCTCAAAGCCGGCGTCGCGTTCTACGGCACGCTGATCGACAAGGGCGAGAACGTGCCGAAGAACTCGATCGAGCTCGCGCCGGAGGTCAAGGAGCCGGTGCTCGGGCTCTACGGCGCCGAGGATGCCGGCATCAAGGCCGACCAACTTCAGGCCATGGAAGCTGCGCTGAAGGCCGCCGGCAAGACCGCCGAATTCCACATCTATCCGGGCGCGCCGCATGGCTTCCACGCCGACTATCGCCCGAGCTACCGCAAGGAAGCGGCCGAAGACGGCTGGAATCGCGCGATCGGCTGGTTCAAGAAATACGGCGTGCTGAGCTGACCAAGACTGCAACGTTCAAAACGTCATTGCGAGCGAAGCGAAGCAATCCAGAGCGGCATCTCAGCAATGGATTGCTTCGTCGCTCCGCTCCTCGCAATGACGAGCCGTCATGCGCCTCGGCAAACCGATGAAGAGGAGGCGGCCAGAGCCGCGGCGAAAATGTCTCGCATTGACGACCTCCGCAGAGAAGATCTCAGCCCGCAGCAGCAGGAACTCTACGACGACATCACGCGCCGGCGGCCGCGCCCTTCCATAAGCGGCCCGTTTGCTATCTGGATGCACATTCCGGAGATCGCTGCGCCCACCAATGCGCTGACCAATTATTTGCGCTCTTCGGCGAAACTCGATCAGCGGCTGATCGAATTGATCGTGCTTCTCATGTGCCGCGACGCCGATGTGAAATATGCTTGGTCGGTGCATGAGCCGCTGGCGCGCGCCGCAGGTCTTTCGCCGGAGACGATCGACGCCATTGCCGCGCGCAAGCGGCCCGACTTCGAGCATGACGATGAAGCTTTGATCTACGACATCGTCGCCGAGCTTCTATCTACCAAGGCCCTGAGCGAGGCGACTTTCTCGCGTGCCCAGGCCGCGCTCGGCCGCGAGGGATTGATCGAGGCGGTCAGTTGCGCCGGCTTCTACGCCATGGTCGGGCTGGTTCTGAGCGCGTTCGATGTGCCGCCGCAGCCGGGCGGACCGATCTTGAGCTAACGCTCAAGCGATCAGTCGATCATCCCGGCGACGTAAAAGCCGATGCCCAAAAGCAGCAAGGCATATTGCGGCAGCAGAACCGATTTCAGTCGCAGCGTGCGGCGGCCGAACAGCGAGTAGCGCGCATCGACATCGAAGTTGGATTGGCCCGGCTTCCTTCCCTCCTGCACCAGCGGAATGAGCGCCAGCGACGCCACGCCATAGACCACCGACAGCGCGAGACAGAGCATCGCGCCGACGCGCGGGATCTCGTTGGAAAAGTCGACGCCCGAAGCCACCCAGGCCAACAGCGCAATGGTCACGACGAGAGTGAAGATGCAGCCCTGGGCGACGAACTCGAGCGCCTTGGTCTGCGGGTCCGGCAAGACTCCGTTCATCGGGAAGCTTCCATCGGCCTTGGGCGTCGTACGCGGCTAGAAGGCTGCGGCATGAGCGACGGCCGGCGCCTTGCCGCGAACCTTGGCATGAACCTTGGCATGAACCTTGGCATGAACCTTCGCGTGCTCCTTGGCGGCGCGGCGTGGCGCATCGGCCCTTTGCGGTTGCACCTGCGCCAGCACGGCCGAACCCCGCGCTGTCAATCGGACGCTGCGATTGGCGTTGCTCTCGATGCGAATGAGGCCCTCGATGATGGCGTCTTCCCAGACCGACAGCCGCGGACAGGAACTACGCCACGCGTCCATGGTCTGCGCATAATTGCGCGGCCGGTCGGCCACCCAGGTGAGGAATTGGATCATAATCAGGCTCGGCTGATCCGGCATCGTCGCCTCCATCGTCGCGTCATCACGGTTCGCAAGTACCGGTGACTCGGGACAGTATAGGCTCGAATGGGTTCCAGCGCATCCACGCTTGTCAAAAGACATTGTGCGCCAGCCTGAAAGGTGGGATCAATTCCAGGACTGCAAAACGAGGATTGCGATGGCCCCACTCATCAGCGTTTTGATCACTTTTCTTGTTATCATTCTTGTCCTTTATCTCATCAACATGTTGCCGCTCGACGGTCGCGCCAAACAGATCGTGCGCGTGATCGTGATCATCATCGGCGTGCTATCGCTGTTGAAATATCTCACCGTGTTCTAGCTCTGGCTCCGCTGTGCGCCGTATCGAGGGCTATGTCATTGTCTCGGCTGACGGCATGCTGGCCGACGGCAACGGACACATGCCGGCATCGATCCGCAACGACGCCGATCAGCATTTTTTCCAATCAAGCCTCGATCAAGCCGCAGCGATCGTCCACGGCCGCAACTCGCATGAAGGCGGCCCACGCGCCGACAAGCGCAAGCGGCTGGTGCTGACACGACGGATCGATGGGATTGCCCCCGATCCGGATCATCCGAATGCGCTGTTGTGGAATCCGAAAGGCGCGACATTCGATCAGGCCTTGCAGGCGCTCGGCACCACCGACGGCACCATCGCCATTATCGGCGGGCCCGAAGTGTTCACGATGTTCTTGCCGCTTTACGACAGCTTTCACCTGTCGCGCGCCGGACATGCGCACATCCCCGGCGGCCAGTCGCCGTTCACCGAAGCCGGCACGCCGGAAGAGGTGCTGGCGCGGCACGGGCTCAAGCCCGGGCCGCGCGGTGATCTCGATGCGAACGCGGACGTCAGCGTCGTGACTTGGACCCGCTGACCTGGAAGTGCTGATCTGGAAGTGCTAACCTGGACCCGCTGACCTGGACGCGTCGGCTTATTTCGGAATCTGCACAAGTTCCTTGATCTGATCCGGCGTGAGCGGCGCCGCGATGAACTTCTGCGTCACAGCATCCGCCATTGCCCCGTCCAGATCTTTGATCTCGTCGGTCTGCAGCGCTTCTTTCGGGATGAGCTTGACCACCCGCTCCACGATGGAGGCCGGCAGGCCGGAATATTCGCCGTAGATCTTCAAGGCGTCAGGGCTGGAATACATCCAGTCGACGGTTTCGCGATAGGCCTGCATGAAGCGCACCAGCGCATCATGCTTGCTCGCCAGCGTCTGTGCGCCGACCAGATTGACGCGCACGACGCGCTTCTTCAGCACGTCGACATCAGCGCCGGACGCGACAATACGGGTCTTGCCAGACTCGACCAGATCGAGCCCGAACGGCGCCGCGCCGAAACCCACATCGACCTGCCCGGTCATGGTCTGGGTGATGGTGGCGGCGATATTGCCCGTCGCCTGCGGCTTGGCGGTGAGATGATATTGCGCGATCAGCGCCAGCACGGAAGCGTGGCTCGACGAGCCGACCGCCGAAAACGCAATCGACTTGCCGTTGAAGTCTTGGACGGTCTTGATCGGCGAATCCGCCGGCACGTACCAATAAAGATCGGGCGCTCCGGTCATTTCGCTCGACAGGATGCGGATCGGCGCGCCTTTGGCGAAAGTGCCGATCGCCGCCGATACACCCGACGCCACGGCGACATCGATGCTGCCGCCAATCAAAGCCTGGATCGATTCAGGTCCCGCGGCGGTATAGAGCGTGTCGAGATTGAGTCCGTGCTTCTTGAAAATGCCGCCACGCTGGCCGAGCTCGACAAGGCCCGCATCCCACGCGCCCTTTTGCGGGATGGCGACTTTGAGAGTGTCCTCGGCCAAGACCGAACGTCCGCTCGCAACGAGCGACAAAAGACCGAGCGCAACAATGACGAGACGACGCATATTTCCCTCCCAGCGTTCCCCTTGCCGTATGTTATGATATCGCCATGACTTTACGCCCGACTCCCGGCAGTGCAAGGCAAGTTGTCGCACTCGATTACGAAATCGCGCAGGAACAGGCGTCCGCACTCGGCCGCTTAGGCTGTGCGCTCGAGGCGGCGCTGGCCGCGCTTGCCGACTTCGATCGCCAATTCGATCGTATGGCTCCATACGAGCCCGTGCCGGATCATCGTCCGAGCGAACCCGCCGGCCCTCCGCCCGAGGAAACCCGCAAGGCACGGGCGAAGCTGGTGCAGGAGGCGAGCCACGCGCTGTGGTGCTTTATCGTGCAACGCGAGTCTTGCGGGCTGCGCGATCCGCGGCCGGTGATCCGCGACTATCGCGTTCCGGCCGAGGTTCAGAACCGGATGGGCATCCTTGTCCTGCCCCAGCTGGGCCAGCGGCCCCGGCGGCGCCCGCACCCACAAAACGCGCCGCGAACACCGCACCCCGCCTGCTTTTATCGCTTTGTTAACCTCCGATCGGCGTGCCGCGCCGGGAAAGGCTTTGTTCACCGTTCCTCCGGCATTGTCCACACTGGTTTGTCATGGCGCCGCGGCGCCCGGAGTTGTCATGCGTAGCCTTCCCCTCCTCGACGAGCTCGAAGCTGCGCTGACGTCGGGGAGCATCCCGCGCCGTATCGACATCCTGTCGCGCGTCACCGATCTCTTCGTCAGCAACGCCGCGAATTATTCCGAAGATCAGATCGGCGTGTTCGATGATGTCATGACGCGGCTGGTCAACGCCATCGAGACCAAGGCTCGCGCCAGATTGGCGCAACGGCTGGCGCCGATCGCCAATGCGCCATTCAATGTCATTCATATGCTCGCCTTCGACGACGATATCGACGTCGCGAGCTCGGTGCTGACGCTCTCGGAGCGGCTCGATGAGCGCGACCTTCTGATCAGCGCCGGCACCAAAAGTCAGAAACACCTGCTCGCGATCTCGCGGCGCCGCTCGCTGAGCGAGGCGGTGACCAATGTGCTGGTCGAGCGCGGCGATCGCGCCGTGGTCCATTCGGTCGTGCGCAATACCGGAGCGCGGTTCTCCGATGCCGGTTTCCGCATGCTGGTCGACCGCGCCGCCAATGACGACATTTTGGCGACCCATGTGGGCCTGCGGCCCGACATTCCCCGGGCGCATTTCCTGGTCCTGCTCGAGAAGGCATCTGCCGAAGTGCGTGCGCGGCTTTCCGCCGAGCATCCCCAGGCGACGACACAGATTGAAGGCGTCGTCGCCGAAGTCGTCAGCGGCATCCGCGAAGAGACTCGCCACACGTCACCGGGTTTCGCCGCCGCGCAAGAAACCATCGAGCGGCAGAACCGCATGCGGCGCATTAACGAAGGCGATGTCTACGAATATGCCCGTGACCGCAAGTTCGAGGAAACCGCGATTGCGCTCTCGATGATGTGCGACACGCCGATCGACGTGGTCGAGCGTGCGCTGCTCGATCCCGGCGCGGAGATCATCCTCATTCTCTGCAAGGTCGCCGAACTGTCGCCGTCGACGACCAAGGCGGTGCTGTTGCTGCGCGCCGCCGACCGCGGCATGTCCGCCAAAGACCTCGACCAGGCGCTGACCAGCTTCAACAAGCTGCACACCGACACCGCCCGCCGCGTGCTCAGCTTCTTCCGTGCTCGCGTCAAAAAGCCTTTGCCGCAGACCGCTGTGGCGCTGCACAGCTAAAGCATACCGGCCCTATTTGTTAGCCGCCTGAAGCGAAGCGACGGCGCTCTGCAGTTTTGCGAGCTGCCCTTTGACATCAACCGAGGGCGTATAGATCGAAAAGCGATAGGCATAAACGGACTTGTTCTTGACCACCGTAACGCCGAGCAGGCCAAGCTGTATCTTTTCCGTGCCGGTCTCGGTGGTCAAATTCTGGACCTCTGCGGCGTAACAGGCTGTTTGATCCTCTGCCAGAACGCCGGCAAACGACATGCTGTTCATTTTAACGGTTTTCACCGCATGCTCGATGATCGACTGCAGGCTCGGCGTGAGGCTGTCGGCGATCGCCTTGCCGGCCGTCCGCATCCTCGCGCAGGTGTCGCTGACCATCGTCCGCGGAGAGGAGACCAATTGATCCATTTGCGCGATCGGTGTCTGATACTGTCCGTAGTCATCGAGAAAGTTGCGCTGACCGATCCGCCAGTCGGCCAGCTGCCGGCAATCGGCTGACATGCCCAACAGCTTATTGCCTCCACTTTCGAGGACTTTGCCAACGGCTGTAAGCGCGCGATTATCCGCCGGATAGCTCGCAGCCAATTCGCAAAAGCCATCCGGTGGCGGGAGCTTGATAGAGACTCCTCCCAACACGGCGTCTGCAGCCATTGCGCCCGTAACGCTCACGGCAAGGGCAAAGAGAAACCCCAGTCCCAAGATTCGCAGCATCGCCCCTTCCCTCATTCCCGGCAGTCCATCGCCGCATCCTAATACATCCTCCTCATCCGCCGGCAAGATTCGGCATCAGCTTGAGCGCAGTGCCGAAATTGATTGCCGCCCGATCGGCGTCCGTGAATGCGCCATAGGCGGCGAAGCCCGCCGACGCCTCCGCTCCTTCGCGGAACGGGAAATCCGAGCCGAACATAAGCTGCGAGACCGGAACGAGGTCCAGCAGTGCGGCGAACTGGCCAGGCAGATTGCCCTGCGCGATCTCGTAGAAATATTTCTGCACGATGGGCACTGGACCGTCCGGCATGCGCGGGTCCTTTTTCACCACTTGCTCGCGGATCAGGCGGCCGATGAGGAACGGCAGCGTGCCGCCGCTATGCGACCAGATGAACCGGATATCCGGGCAGCGGAACGCCGTGCCGCCGGTGCCGAAGATCAGGCTGGCGATGGTGCGCGTCGTATCGGTGGCGAATTCGATCGCTCCGGGCGACACGCCCTTGATCAGATTGGTGCAGCAAACCGGAGTGGTCGGATGCGTATAGACCACGGCCCCGCGGCGATTGAGCTCTTCGAATACCGGCACGAAGGCTGCATCGCCGAGATATTTGTCGCCATAGCTGGTGAACAGCCCGATGCCGTCGGCCTTGAGCACGTCCAGCGCATATTCGATCTCGCGCAGGCTGCCTTCGGTGTCGGGAAGCGGAATGGCGGCGAACAGGCCGAACTTGCCTGGATAATCGCGGCGCAGCTGCGCGCCGTAGTCATTGCATTGCCGCGACAGCGTCCGTGCTTCTTCAACATCGCCGAACCAAACACCCGGCTGCATCAGCGAGAGCACTGCGGTCGTCGCGCCGGCGTTTTCCATGTCGGCGAGCGACAATCGCGGAGACCACGGCGGCGGCGGCGCGCCGACGCGATGCTTCGCCATCGCTGTGGCGTGGACCGGCGGCAGATAATGGTGGTGGACGTCGATCCGCTGTTTCGGCGCGGCTGGTTGTATCGCGGATTGCGCTTCGCCCGGGCGCATACCCGCCGCGCCGAGCCCGAGCGCAGCGATGCCGCCAGCGAGGAAATTTCGCCGTGCCGGATTGCGCAGCGCCTCAACCATTGCGCAGCATGTACACGTGAAAAGCGAACCGCGCCGCGCTGGCCGCCGCGCGGCATCGTTCGATCGCCCAAAAGCGGACATTCCCACCCTCACATTGTTGTTATTCTGCATCGCCCCAAAGCGACACTAGCGGCCGCGAGAGCTTGGGCAAGAGGCGCGCCGGTCAACCACTGAAACACACGCTCGCAAGCGGCAAGTGTCGACGCGATGTCGGTCGCAGCGTTGTCTGCACTTCACGCGTTTTCACGTCGCGGAACAACGATCGTGATAAAGCGTTAAAGTTTTTCTTGCAGAATCTACTTGACTGAACAGCTGTTATATTTATGTGGGGCTTTGGCCGCTATGGATCGGTTCGCGTGGGACTGATTCGGGCGGCTTTCGCTTTCCGTGGCGCCGGGCTGCCGGCATCTCGGGTTCTCATATCTGGTTGGGGAGGACGGCATGAGCCAGAACGCCCTCTTGCGATCGGTAAAGGGCTTGGGGATCCCAGGTACCACCCGAAAAGAAGACAAAAAAGCCAAATTGAAAGTGGCATCTCCGGCGCCGGAGGACGATAGCCAAAGTTTTCAAGATTCCGGCTTTCAAAATTTCGACTCTCTGTATCCCGCAGATCCCAAGGATCATTTTGCGGTGCGCAATGGCGTGCCCTGCGCCGGCGTGCATCTGATCATCGATCTGCACGGCGCCAGGCGGCTGAACGATATCGAGCATATCGAGACGACGTTGCGGCGCTGCGTCGAGGCCGCCAACGCGACGCTGCTGCATATCCATCTGCACCACTTCCAGCCGAGTGGCGTGTCGGGCGTGGCGGTGCTGGCGGAAAGCCACATCTCGATCCACACTTGGCCCGAGATGGGCTATGCCGCGCTTGATGTCTTCATGTGCGGCTCGGCCGATCCCGACAAATGCATTCCAGTGCTGCGCGAGGCTTTTTCGGCGCAGAGTGTCGGCGTCAACGAATTGCTCCGCGGCCAGAAAGCCTGACCGCCGGCCATCGCGATTTGGCAAACGCGATCTTGAGCGGCCGGGCCTGACCCGGCCGCACTGTTTTGGGGAGGCCCGATTGGCGAAGACATCGGCGAAAGCATTGCCGAACAAGCGCTGGATCGCCGAGACGCTGTTTGACGATTTCGGCTTCCGCATGACCTTTCAGGTCGACAAGGTGCTCTACGAATTGGAAACCGAGCACCAGCATCTGGTTTTGTTCGAGCAACCGTTCTTCGGCAAGATGCTGATGCTCGACGGCGCGACACAAATCTCCAAGCGCGACGAATTCATCTATCAGGAGATGATGGCGCATGTGCCGCTGTTCGCCCACGGCCGTGCGCGCGAGGTTCTCATCATCGGCGGCGGCGATTGCGGCATCGCCGAAGAAGTGCTCAAGCACAAAGCAGTGCGGCATCTGGCCCAGGTCGAGATCGATCCAAAAGTAGTCGAATTTGCCAAGGAACACTTTCCCGAATTCACCAAGCCGGTGTTTGCCGACAAACGGTTTGAGTCCGTCATCGACGACGGCGCCAAATATGTCGCCAAAACCGACCGCCGTTTCGACGCCATCATTGTCGACTCCACCGACCCGCAAGGGCCGGGCAAGGTTCTGTTCAGCGAGAAGTTTTACGCCAATTGCCGGCGCTGCCTGAGCAAAGGCGGCGTGCTGGTGACGCAGAACGGCGTGCCGTTCTTCCAAGAGCGCGAGCTCGTCTCATCCATTGCCAAGTTCCGGAAGCTGTTCGCCGACGCCAGCTGCTATGTCGCAGCGGTCCCGACCTATATCGGCGGTCACATGGCAATGGGCTTTGCCTCTGACGACAAACGGCTGCGGCGGCATTCCGCAAAGATCATCGCTCAGCGCTATCGCAAAGCCGGCAGCTTCAAGACGCGATATTGGACGCCTGAAATTCAGGTCGCCGCCTTTGCGCAGCCGCGTTTTATCGCCGACGCGGTGGCAAAAGCCGGGCGAGCAAAACGCTGAATGCTTGGCGTCTGTTCACTGGAACACGCGCGCGAAAACGTGAATGACAGGCGTCACGGCGAGCCTCTAGGATGAAGGCCACGCAACCCGGCGAGGCAACCGTGCGAGGCCTGTCATGAGCTTCTTTCCAGCCAAAGATCCCGTTCTCGGCGATGCGCCCTCGAGTGATGCCATCACGCAAGTGATCGTGCCACGCACTGTCGATCTCGGCGGCTTTCAGGTGCGTCGCGTCCTGCCCTCGGCGCGCCAGCGCATGGTCGGGCCTTTCATCTTCTTCGATCACATGGGACCGGCTGTGTTTCGTGCCGGCGACGGTGTCGATGTGCGCCCGCATCCGCATATCGGACTGTCTACGGTGACCTATCTGTTCGACGGCGAGATCGTGCATCGCGACAGTCTCGGCTCGGCGTTACCGATCCGGCCCGGCGCGGTCAATCTGATGACCGCCGGCCGCGGCATCGTACATTCAGAACGTACCGCCGCGGATCATCGCGACGGCGGTGAGCCGTTGCACGGCTTGCAATTATGGGTCGCGCTACCGGCGAACGACGAGGAGACGGCGCCGGCCTTTGCGCATACGGCGGCGGCCGACATTCCCGAATTGCGCGACAATGGACTGACGCTGCGCGTCATTGCCGGCAGGATGCAGGGCGTCACCTCGCCGGTCCCGACGAACTGGGAAACCATTTTCGCCGAGGCGCATCTGAAAGCCGGCACGACTTTGCCGATCGGCACCGAGCACGAAGAGCGCGCGCTCTATATCGTTTCAGGCGAGATCGAGGTCGCCGGAGACCGCCATGGCGCGGAGCGGCTATTGCTGCTCAAGCCCGGTGAGCGGTTCGACGTCAACGCCGTAAGCGACGCGCATGTGATCCTGGTTGGTGGCGCGCCGATGGACGGCCCGCGTCACATCTGGTGGAATTTCGTCTCCTCGCGCAAAGACCGCATCGAATCTGCCAAGGCCGACTGGAAGTCCGGCCGCTTCGATCTGGTACCCGGCGACTCGAAGGAGTTCATCCCGCTGCCGGAGCAATAACGATCCGTCACCCTGAAGTGCGAGCGTAGCGAGCCAACCAGGTCGGCTGTTGCCGACCTGGACAGGCAAAATTCGAAATCGGCAAAAGCCGATTTCGCTGGGGCGACGGCCCGGGCGGAGCAGCATCCTTCGAGGCCCGCGCTACGCGCGGGCACCTCAGGATGACGAAAAGAGCATAATCACACTCCGATCGCCGCCTTGATGCGTTCGGCGGTGATCGGCAGATCGCGGAAGCGATAGCCGGTCGCATTCGCAATCGCATTGGCGACGGCGGCCGCCGCCGGCCCCTGCCCGGCCTCACCACTGCCGAGAAACGGCAGGCCCGGCCGGTTGATGATGTGCACTTCCATCGAGTCTGGGACGGCCGAGAAGCGCAGGATCGGATAGGTCGCCCAATCGACGCTGATGATGCGGCGATCGTCGAAGCTCACGTTCTCGTACAGCGTCCAGCTCATCGATTGCAGGATCGCGCCCTCGATCTGGTTGGCGATGCCGTCGGGATTGACCGCCTGGCCGGAATCCACAGCCGCTACCGCGCGCACCATGCGGGCACGACCGGTTTCGTGATTGACCTCGACCTCGCAAGCAATGGCGCAATAAGCGGCGAGATTTTTGTAACGGGCAAACGCAAAGCCATAGCCATAATTGGAACCATGGCCCGGCATGCCGGCGCGCGGCTTGGCCGACCAGCCGAAACGCTCGGCCGCGGTCGAGACGACTTCGCGCGCGCGTGGATCGTCGAGATGTTTGAGGCGGAATTCCACGGGGTCCGTGCCTGCCGCCGCTGCGAGCTCGTCCATGAAGCTCTCGATCGAGAAGATATTCATGTAGGCGCCGAGCGAGCGCAGCGCCGAGACACGGATCGGCATCGCCGGCAGAAAGCGATGCAGCACTTTCATGCTCGGAAATTTGTAGATCGGATTGGAATTGCGGTCGCCGCCGCCTTCCGGCATCGGGATCGGAAAAGGCTTCGGCTCGGGAAACGGCTCGGCAAGATAGCGCGCCGCGATCAACGCGCCGGCGGGCCCCGGCCGCATCGAATGGGTATTGCTCCACACCGTATAGTCCCAATCGGCGACCTTGCCGGAGTCATCCAAGGCGGCGTTCACTTTCACCATCATCGCCGGACCGTAAGGCTCCCAGCCAAGCTCCTGCTCGCGCGTCCATTGCACCCGCACCGGGCGCCCGGGCAGTGCGCGAGCGAGCAAAGCGGCATCACCCGCCGCATCGTCGGCGCCGTTATGGCCGTAGCAGCCCGAGCCTTGGCTGTGGATGCAGCGCACCTTGTCCTTCGGCATGCGCATCATCTCGGCGATAGCGTCGCGATCGGGATAAACGCCCTGAGTATGCGTCCACACCGTCAGCACGTCGTCTTTCAGTTGCGCAACCGCGCACGATGGGCCGATCGAACCGTGCGAAACGTAAGGCCGGGTAAAAGTCGCGGCGATCGTCTTGGCGTTCGCAGGCGCCGGCTGCTGCTGGTCGATCACCTTAATGTCCTGCGCCGGCAGCTCAGCGAGCAATGCCGGCAGCGCCGTCATGTCGGGAAGCTTGCCACTCTCTTGCCAGCGCGCCGCCGCAGCCAGTGCCCGCATCGCTTCGACCGCCTGAAACTCACGCTCGACGACGACGGCGAGGAAGCTGCCATCGCGCACGATCTTGATCACGCCCGGCATCTTCTCCACGGCCGCCGTGTCGACGCTGTCGAGGACCGCGCCATAGCTAGGCGGCCGCACGATCCGGCCATGAGCCATTCCGTCCGGACGGAAGTCCTGGACATAGGCTTCGCCGCCCGTGACCTTGGCCGGAATATCGACCCGCGGAATGCGGCGGTTGAGATATTTATATTGCGCGGGATCTTTCAGCTTCGATTGCGGCGACGCCCGCACATGCAGCATCTCGCTGGCGACGAGATCGCCATAGCCGAAGCGCCGCCCATCGGGCGCAATGACGGCACCGCTGTCCGTCGTCATCTGCTCAGGCTGGACGCCGGCGCGCTGTGCGGCCTGCGCGACGAGAAGCTGCCGCACTTGTGCCGCGGCGTGCATGATCGCGGTGCCGGAATCCTGCATGGAGTGACTGCCGGCGGTGTAGCCTTCATTTGCTGTCCGCCCCGTATCCGCGGTCACGATCTTGAGTTGATCGAAATTGGCGTCCAGTTGCTCGGCGGCGACCTGCAGCAGCGCAGTCTTGATGCCTTGGCCAAGCTCGGCCTTGCCGGTGAAGACGGTGATCGCACCATCGGCATCGACGCGAATCCAGGAATCAAGAAATGGCGCTTGCTTGAGGCTGCCTGGCAGCGGCGGTGGTGCCGCAGACGTCGGCGCTGCAGCCGGAGCCGCATTCTCCTGCGCCCACGCCGTGGAGGAGAAACTGAAAATCAGCGCGCCGGAGCCAGCCAGCACCGCGCGACGCGAAAGGATGGTCCCGATCTCGCTCATCCGGCCTCTCCTCGTTGCGCCGTCCTTATGATGTGCTGGGCGCGATGAATGGCGCGCAGGATGCGCATGTGGCTGCCGCAGCGGCAGAGATTGGGCTCGAGCCAGGCGCGGATCTCCGCGTCACCGGCATGCGGGTTTTTCTGCAGCAAGGCTTGCGCCCGCATCATCATGCCGGGAATGCAATAGCCGCATTGCGCGGCCTGCGACTCGATAAAGGCCTGCTGGATCGGCGCCGGCTTCTCCTCGGTGCCGAGGCCTTCCAGCGTCGTGATCTCCTTGCCCTCGAGGAGCGCGATCGGCGTGACACAGGAAAACACCGGCTCGCCGTTGACCAGCACGGTGCAGGCGCCGCATTGGCCAAGCCCGCAGCCGAACTTGGCCGCGTTGAGCTTGAGGTCGCCGCGCAACACGTAGAGCAGCGGCGTGCGTGGATCGGCGTCCACGTCATGTTGAGCATTGTTGACGTTGAGCTTCATGTTTCGTCCCTTAGCTGGCGTCGGGCGACGCGGAGCCGCTACTCGGCGCGGAATTCGGCTTTGGCGCACGCAAAGCCGCGCGCGCGTCGTTCAAGCTCGACTCGATATCGGTCCACGCCGGCTTGTCGGTGAAATGGCCGCGCAGATAGCGCGCCAGCGCCGCGACCTGACGGTCGTCCATGGCATTGGCAAAGCCCGGCATGATCGGCGTGCGCTTGCTCCCCGCGGCCGGCAGACCGTTGAGCACGACATTGACGAGGTTCTTCGCGCTCGGCCCGTTGATATTGCTCGACAGCGCGAAGTCGATGCCGCCGAACGGCGCGGCGCGCGGCCCCTGATGACATCCGGAACAAGTGGCGGTGTAGATCAGCGCACCTTCATCGTCACCAGCAGTCGCATCGCGCCGTTGCGACGGATCGGCCTGACTGTCAGCACTGGCTGCGGCCACCGTCTTGCCGCGCGCGCCTTGCGCCTCAAGCTGCTTTGCGACTTGCGGCGTGGGCGCGGCCGGCCTTCCGATTTGCGCCGCTATATAAGTCGCGAGCGCATGCAGATCGTCATTAGGCACAGCGCCGAGATTGCTGGCAACCTCAAGCATTGGCCCGCGCGCCACGCCATGATCGGCATTGAAACCGTGACTCAGATATTGCAGCAAAGTCTCCTCCGTCCACGGCACTGGCGCCGGAGAGGAAGCATTGATGGCATAGGCGCTCCAGCCTTCCGCCTCGCCACCTGCGAATTTCTCGCTCGTCTTTTCAGCACCGAGGACATTGCGCGGCGTATGGCAGGAGCCGCAATGGCCGAGCCCTTCGGCGAGATAGGCGCCGCGATTATAAGCGTCGTCGCGTGCCGGATCGGGCTGGTACGGACCGGGTTTCAGAAACAGGAGATTCCAGCCAGACATGACCAGCCGCACATTGAGCGGAAACGGCAGCTGGTTGGCGGGCGCCGTCGCGCGGACCGGTTCGCGTGTCATCAAGAACGCGTAGAGCGCCTTGGCGTCATCGTCCGATACCAGCGTGAAGTGATCGTAGGGAAAGGCCGGATAGAGATAGGCGCCGTCACGGCGCACGCCGCGGCGCAGCGCACGTTGAAATGCGGCAAGCGACCAATTGCCGATCCCGGTTTCGGGATCCGGCGTAATATTGGTCGAATAGATCGCGCCGAACGGCGTCGGCAGTCCCACCCCGCCGGCGAATTCGCGGCCCGATGGCGCAGTGTGGCACACGCCGCAGCTGCCGATTGCAGCGAGTTCCGCGCCGCGCTTCACCTGCGTCTGATCGAAGCTTTCGCGTTGCGGCGGCGGAATCGGCCCAAGCGGCGGCTCATAAGAAAAAATCGCGTAAACGGCTATGCCGACAATCAACAGCAAGCAGAGAAAGAAAACAGACCTGACGAATCCGCGCATATCGTGGACCGGTCGCAAAGACTAAAATCGCCCCGCGCGCCGCCGGCAATTCTGCAACGGTCATCACCAGTTGAAGTTCCGCAGGCCTGAGCGCAGCGCTAAATTAACGCCTATAACGGCCCTGAAAAGTAGCCAAAGAGAGAAATGTTCGATGATCGTCGCTTCTCGTGTTCATTTCCTGTTGATCGCGGCAACCTGCGCAATTCTTGCAGTTGATAGAGCGCCGGCGAGCGCCGAATCCGACCTCGAGCGCGCCTATCGCATCATAGCCGGTAAGCAACTCGTCGACCTCACCCATTCGTTCGGGCCGGAGACCCCGGTCTGGGCCGGCTTTGGCCAGGCGAAATTCTCACCCGCCGCCGATCCGAAGACCGGCGAGCCCTATACCATCGCCAAGGACGGATTCCGCGCCACCTATTACCAGATGCTCGGGCAGTACGGCACGCATGTCGATCCGCCGGCGCATTTCGCACAAGACGGCATCACTATGGATCAGATTCCGCTCAAACAGATGATCCTGCGCCTGGTCGTGCTCGACGACACGCCCTATCTCGCCAAGGATCCAAATCATGCTTTTTCAGTTGCCGATCTCAAAGCGTGGGAGCGCGAGCATGGCCGCGTACCCAAAGGCGCGTTCGTGGCGCTGCGCACCGACATGTATAAGGACTGGGATACGAATCCCGAGCGATTCAAGCGCGAGCCCTTTCCGGCCTGGTCGTTAGAGACCATTAAATATCTCTACGAGCAGCGTGGCGTCACCGCGTCCGGACACGAGGCGATGGATACCGACACCACCGACAAGATGGATTCGGAAACCTATATCCTGCAGCACGGCCATTATCAGATCGAGGTCATGGCCAATCTCGACAAGGTGCCGCCGACCGGAGCGCTGATCGTGGTGACGTGGCCGAAGGTCGAAAAGGGCCTGGGCTTTCCGGCACGCGCTTTTGCGATCCTGCCGTGAACGTAAAGTCCGTGAACGTAAGGCCATGAACGTAAAGCCCCCGCTGCGCGACTTATGCGCCGGGGCCTCCATCCGAAATTTTTCTGGGAATGAACAATGATTAATGTGAGAGGCGGTAAGAGCAGCGCGGCGACAGCTGCGGTGTTTTTTGCTTTGCCGGTTTTTGCCTGCTTTGGTTTATCGCTCGGTTTTGCGCCGCCTGCCCGCGCGGCAACGGTCGCCTCAATCAAAACCCCGCTTATGGAGATCAGCGTCGACGTCGACGAGGCGCTGAGATCATATCCAGGCCTGTTCGAGAATTGCACCGCTGAAGGCAAAAGCTGGGCTTCAGCGATGCGCACCCAGGCCGAGAAAGAGCACCACGACGATCCCGCCGCGTTCCGCGATGGCATGAAATGGACCGAGGACCGCGCCTACGAGCTGCGCTCGGTGGTCGGCCGCTATGTCAGCGTCGTCCGCAACGACGATACGTTCGAGGGCGGCGCGCACCCCAATCACGTGATCGATACCATCCTGTGGGACACGCAGGCGCAAAAGCGCATCTCGATCCGGCCGTTCTTCACCGAGACCGCCGACAATGGCCCGACGCTGAACGCGCTATCGGAAGCGGCCAAGCTCGCCGTAGCGAGCTTGAAGATCGCCAAGGACATTCCCGTGGGCGATGAGGACAAACTTCCCGCCAATATCACGCCCGCGCAATATCTGGCGAAGGACACGTTCATCAATGACGGGATCAAGCCGTCGCTGTTGAAGCTTGGTCCGGTCACGCTCGCGCCGTCGACCGAAGCGCGCAAGAGTTCTGGCCTGACATTTCATTACAGCCCGTACGCCGTCGGCCCCTATGTAGAAGGCGCCTATACCGTCTTCGTGCCGTGGGCGGCATTCCGGCAATATCTATCGCCGGACGGAAGCGCACTGTTCGGCGGAACACGGCCGAATGGCGACTCCGACAAATGGTGAACGGCAAATAAGGCTGATGCGGGCTCCCGCTTACGCGGCGAGACGCTGCGCCTTGGTCCAGGCCTCGATCTCCCGCTCGGCTTCCGCTTTGGCGAAGCCGTAGCGTGCGCGCAGGCGGCTGGCCAGTTCCGACCGGCGGCCAGCGACGCGGGTGATATCCTCGTCAGTGAGCTTGACCCAGTTGTTGCGGACTTCGCCCTTGAAATGCATCCAATTGACTTGAATCTGGTCCCAGGTCATCGATTGTCTCCCTGTTCGAGGACGCGCGACGCCTCGCGCTGCATTGCTCATGAGCGGTAGGATGAGAGCCGCCCGATGCGGCTTCAATTCGGCGACATCGGGGTCATTCGGCGATGAATTTTGGTGCGGATTTGGCGATTTCGCTTTGTCAATTCGCTATCACGCGTCACGCGGCACGCACGGCGTTTTCCCGCGACGGCGTTAAAGAACATCGAATCAAATAGACGACTCGGCAAGCGCGAGCCATGCTCTCCAAACATCCTTCGTTCCCATCATTATGACCGCGCCCGCGCCAATGCCCGACATCGAACAACTCGCGCACGGCGTCCGTTCGGGCCAGCGCGTAGTGTTGTCGCGCGCAATCACGCTGATCGAGAGCAAACGCGCCGATCACCGCCACGCCGCCGCGGCTCTGACGCAGGAACTCTTGAAGGACACCGGTAAAGCGGTGCGCGTCGGTATTACCGGAGCGCCGGGCGTCGGCAAATCGACCATGATCGAAGCGCTTGGTTCCATGCTTACCACGCAGGGCGACAAGGTCGCGGTGCTTGCGGTCGACCCGTCGTCGCGGCGCACCGGCGGCTCCATCCTCGCCGACAAGACGCGCATGGCGAAGCTTGCCAATGACGAACGTGCCTTTATCCGCCCCTCGCCGTCGTCCGGAACGCTCGGCGGGGTCGCGGCACGGACGCGCGATACCATGCTGTTGTGCGAGGCAGCGGGCTACGACGTGATCCTGGTGGAAACCGTCGGCGTCGGGCAATCGGAAATCGCTGTCGCCGACATGACTGATTTCTTCCTGGTGCTGGCGATGCCGGGCGCGGGAGACGAATTGCAGGCGCTAAAGAAAGGCGTCGTCGAGCTCGCCGACATGATCGCCGTCAACAAAGCCGACGGCGACAATCTTCCGCGCGCCAAGCTCGCCGCGGCCGAATATGGCGCGGCGCTGCATATCGTCAGCCCCCGCTCGCCGAACTGGTCGCCGCCGGTCATCACCTGCTCGGCGCTCACCGGCGACGGCGTCGCGCAGATGTGGGCGCATATTCTCGACCACCAGAAAAAGCTCGCCGCTTCGGGCGAGCTCAAAGCGCGGCGCGGCGAGCAGCAGGTGAAATGGATGTGGACCATGCTTGAAGAGCGGCTGTTCGAGCCGCTGCGTTCCGACCGCACGCTCAAAGCGGCTCTGCCTCGCATCGAGGCTGAGGTGGCGGCGGGGCGACTAGCCCCGGCGAGTGCCGTCGAGCAGGTCGCGGCCCTGCTTGCGGGCGAATAATGCGCGTCCTGATCACCGGCTTTGGGCCCTTCCCCGGCGCGCCGTTCAATCCGAGTGCCCGCCTGGTCAAGGCGCTGCTGCGCCGGCGGCGGCCGGCGCTCGATGGCCTCGAGATCGGCACGCATGTCTTTGCCACAAGCTATGCGGCGGTCGATCGCGAGCTGCCGAAGCTTCTGGCGCAACAGCCGGATGTGGTCTTGCTGTTCGGCGTCGCCGGACGGCGGCGCCATCTGTGCATCGAGACCCGCGCGCGAAATGCGGTGTCGCTCCTGTTTCCCGACGCCGATAGGCGCAAACTGCCGCAGGGCATCATTGCGCTTGGCTCGCCCATGTCGCGCAAAGGCGATGCGCCGTTCATGCGCCTTCTCGCTGCGGCGCGCGGGCGCTTTCCGGCCCGCCTGTCGCGCGATGCCGGGACTTATCTCTGCAACTACGTCTATTGGCAGGCTCTGCAGCGCGCTGACGAAGGCCGCCCGCTGGTGCAGTTCGTTCACATTCCGCCGCTGCGGAAGACCGTGCGCCGCTCCGGCAAAGACGCGAGCTTTGCCCAACTCGTGCGCGCGGCGGAATCCGTTCTCATCGCACTGATCGCAGCGAGCCGACGCGCCTCGCGGGCAGGCTAGACCATGATCCGATCAAGTTGAATCGGATCATGGTCTAGTTTTTTTCGTTGGAGCATGATCTTTTCGGAAAACCGGTTTCCACCCTCGGATCAAGTCCAAGGGCATGCTTTTCCGGATCATGCTCTAAATCACTTCCGTGACCCGCACCGCGCCAACCTCGAAGCCGTTCCAGTTGCGCAACACTGGCCGAACGAAAGGCGCGAGGGCCTGACGCTCCGTGTCGTTCATCGGCAGGAAGCGCGCGATCAGCGCCGCCATGATCGCCTGCGCGGCGCGGCTCGCGCCATCGTCGCATTTGATGGCGATGCCAAGCCCCTGGTCCGGCAGAGCGCCGCAATAGACGCCTTCGGCGCCGGTCTTGACGAAAACACGCGAGCCGAAGATCTGCATGATTTCGGTGCAGAACCGGCCGGTGCCGGCGACGTACCACGGCTTTTGCGTACAGGCGCGGCGCAGCCGTTGCGCGGCCGCGGCGCGTGTTGGCGACAATCCTTGCCCGGTCGCGAATTTGGCCAAGCCCGCGGCGAGATTTTGCAGCGGGATCGCCCAGGTCGGCACCGAGCAGCCGTCGATGGCGCAAACCGTCTCGCCCAGTGCGGCGCCGGTAAAATCCTCAAGCACGCTTCGAACCAAGCGCTGCACCGGATGCTCCGGCCGCCAATAATCCGCATGATCGACGCCGAGCGCGCGGGCGACGCACAGAAAGCCGGCATGTTTGCCGGAGCAATTGTTATGGAGCGGCGATGGCGCGCCCGATCGCGCCACGGCGGCGGCCGCGGCCTGTGCAATTGGCCAATGCGCGCCGCAGCGCAAGTCGGAAGGCTTAAGCCCGGCTTTTGCCAACATCCGCTCGACGCCGATGACGTGTGCGGCTTCGCCGCTATGCGAGGCGCAAGCGAGCGCCAGCTCCTCGTCGCTCAAACTGAAGCGATCGGCCGCGCCCTGCTCGATCAGCGGCAAGGCCTGCAACGCTTTCACTGCGGAACGCGGAAATACCGGCACCGCCAGGTCGCCGAGCGCGAAAACGATCTGGCCTTCGGCATCGGATACAGCTACGGCGCCGCGGTGCTGGCTTTCGACCAGCGGTCCGCGGATCACTTCGATCAGAACAGGATTTTCCATACAGAATGCTTCACCTGTTCAAGCGAGGTTGCCCGACTGCGGCTTTGTCGGCAATCTTGCCGGCATGCGTTCCGATATGGGGCTGCTTAGTATCGTCGTTCCGGCGCTCGACGAGGCGGCGATCATCGCGGATACACTACAAGCCCTGGCGCCGCTGCGGGCTCGCGGCGCTGAAATCATCATGGTCGATGCTGGCAGCAGCGACGGCACTGCCGCACTCGCGCGCCCCTTCGCCGATCGCGTGATCGCGGGTCCACGCAACCGCGGCGCGGCGATGAATGCCGGGGCGGCGCTCTGCACCGGCGATGTGTTTCTCTTCCTTCATGCCGATACAACACTGCCGGAGCGTGCCGATCACCTCATCGCGGCAGCGCTCGCGCTTCGCCCTTCGCACCGGCGAGGCGGCCGTGTTTGGGGCCGTTTCGACCTGCGCATCGCCGGCCAGCATCCACTCCTGGCGCTTGTTGCCCTGATGATTAGCTGTCGCTCGCGGCTCACCGGCATCGCCACCGGCGATCAGGCGATTTTTGTCACCCGCAAAGCGTTTTGGTCGATCGGCGGGTTTCCCGATCTGCCGCTGATGGAAGACATCGCGCTGTCGCGCAAGCTCAAGCGCCTGTCCCGGCCCTCGTGCATCGCGGCACCGGCCGTGACCTCGGGGCGCCGCTGGGACTATCACGGCCTATGGCATACCATTGCGCTAATGTGGCGGCTGCGGCTTGCTTATTATCTCGGCGTCGAGCCGGCACGACTGGCGCTCGCCTATGGCCGGATCCCGCCGTCACCCGCGCAGCGCAGCGCCAGGCCATAAAGCTGATCCGACGCGCGCATATTGTGGCGGGCGCGCCACTTCGGCGCCGAGCACCTGTGCCGCGTGCCAAGCCCAATGCGGATCGTCGAGGAACGCGCGCGCCATCGCGATCATATCGGCCTTGCCCTCGGCGATGACCGCCTCCGCCTGTTTGGCGTTGACGATCATACCGACGACGCGAACCGGCAGGCCGGTTTCGCGCCGCACGCGCTCGGCAATCGGAACGTTGAAGCCGGGATCGTTCGGCCAGCGGCTTTCCGGCGTGATGTTAGCCGAGGAAATGTCGACGTAATTGAGACCGGCGGCTTTGAGCGTCTTGGCCATTTTGACCGCATCGTCCGCGGTCAGCCCGCCCTCGACCCAATCGGTGCCGGTGATCCGCGCGCCAAGCGGAATGCTGCGCGGCACGACCGCACGGGTGTCGCGCACGACTTCCAGCGGGAAGCGTATGCGGCCTTCGAACGAACCGCCGAATTCATCGTTGCGCTTGTTCGACAGCGGTGAAACGAAACTGTGCAGCAGATAACCGTGCGCGAAGTGCAGCTCGATGGCATCGAAGCCGAGCCGCACTGCGCGTTTGGCGGCATCGGCAAAATCGGCGCGCACCTGCGCCATGTCTCCTTCGTTCATCGCCCGCGGGGTATGCCAGCCCGGACCGAACGGTACCGCAGACGGCGCGATGGTCGGCCAAGGATCTTCGTTCGCCGAGAGCGCCTTGGCGCCTTCCCACGGCCGCTGCGCCGAAGCTTTGCGTCCGGCATGCGCCAGCTGAATCCCGAGTTTCGCCGTTCCGACCCGCCGGCAATGCGCAACAATATGGGCAAGCGCATCTTCGCAGGCGTCGGAATAGAGCCCGAGGCAGCCATGAGTGATGCGGCCGTGGCGTTCGACATGAGTGGCTTCGACCACGAGCAAAGCGGCGCCGGAATTGGCCAGCATGCCGAGATGCGTCAGGTGCCAGTCATTGGCGACGCCGTCATTGGCGCTGTACTGGCACATCGGCGACACCACGATACGGTTCGAAAGCGTCAGGTCGGAAAGTTTGATCGGCGAGAACAGCGCGCTCGGCATCAGTCTTCACATGGTTGGAGGGAATGGGCTTAAGGGGACATTCAAGCGCGCAATGGCGCTCTTGTGGACGTTATGTTTTTGAACAGGGCACTTGGATAAGCGCTTGGCGCCTTTAAGTCCAGAGTGTCAGAGACGCGCCGCTACCGCTGCCAAAATCGCCGACGCGGGCCGCCGCCGTTGCGCAAGCGCGTTGTCCGACAATGGCGTTGGCTGCCGAGCGCCAAGCTCTTGCTTGGGTCGATCGCTTTGTTTGATGCTTGGTTGCAGTTCTATTTGTTGGAGGTTTGTCTGCTCGCTGACCGGCAAGCCGGCAAGCCGCGCCCATTGGTTACGAAGATGCAATATTTTGCGCATCTCATCGAGAAATTGCGCATGCGTATAGTAATGCCGCCAGCGTCCAGTATTGCAAAGTTCGATGAAGTTCTGTTGCCGACGCTCGACCAAAGCGAGCCATCTGCGGGCGATACTGTCGTACGGACTTTGTTGCCGTTCCGACATGAAGGAAGCCAAGCCGCCGTTGAATCGGCGCGTGTGGATAATCAGCGCGCGTTGCCGATTCGAGCAACAAAAATGAATGCGACGGCGAGCCGACTATTCGTTGACTTTTTGTTTGTTAATAACAGCGGGCAAAATGATTCGAAAACCGCAATGAACGGCTATGTGGTCGTCCAGGAGTTCTGAAAAATATGATTCAGATCATGATTTAACCGCGACGATGCCCTCGATCTCGACCGAAATTTGATTGGGCAGCATGACGTTGCCGACCGCCGAGCGGGCATGCCGGCCGGCATCGCCAAAGACCTCCACGAACAGATCGGAGCAGCCATTGATGACCTTCGGCGAATCATTGAAGTCCGGGGCGGCATTGACCATGCCAAGGAGCTTGACGACGAAATCGACGCGGTCGAGCGAGCCGAGCGCATCACGCATGGCGGCAAGCAAGCCCAATCCGACCAGCCGCGCGCGCCGGTAGCCTTCCTCAATGCCAATGTCGACGCCAAGTTTGCCGGTGAGCTGTTTACCGTCGGCGTCGCGGGGGCCCTGGCCGGCGAGATAAAGAATGTTTCCGGCGAGCCGGTACGGCAAGTAATTCGCGACCGGTTTGCCGAGCTCCGGCAGCACAATTCCGAGCTCCTTCAAGCGCGCTTCCGCACCCATGATCACCTCCTGCGTAATTTCCGATCTACAACCGCACCCGCAAGCGCGCCGCCAGCTCGCCGACAATGCCGCGCCGGAACGCCAGCACGCAGATGACGAATACCGCACCCTGAATGACAAGGACCCATTGACCGAACAGCGCCAAATAATTTTCCATGGCGACAATCAAAAAGGCGCCGACGATCGGGCCGAAGATCGTGCCGAGCCCGCCCACCAGTGTCATCAATACGACTTCGCCAGACATGGTCCAATGCACGTCAGTCAACGAGGCGAGCTGGAAGACCAGCGCCTTCAGCGATCCGGCGAGTCCGGCCAAAGTTGCCGAGAGCACGAAGGCGACGAGCTTGTAGTCGTCGGTCTTATAGCCGAGCGAAACGGCGCGCTGCTCGTTTTCGCGAATCGCCTTGAGTACTTCGCCGAACGGCGAATTGATGATGCGATAGATCAGGAAAAATGCGGCCAGTACGGCGACGACGACAAATGCGTACATCGTCATTTCATTGCTGAGATCAAAGGTCCCGAACAGCCGGCCGCGCGGCACGCCCTGAATGCCGTCCTCGCCGCCGGTCATTTTGACCCGCAGCGCGACGAGATACATCATCTGCGCCAGCGCCAGCGTGATCATTGCGAAATAAATGCCCTGGCGGCGGATCGCGACCATGCCTGCAATCAGGCCGAGCGCCATTCCGGTCGCCGTGCCGGCGAGCACCGCGAGTTCCGGAGGCAATCCCCAGACCTTTGCGGCGTGGGCGGCGAGATACCCGGCCCAGCCGAAATACAAGGCGTGCCCGAACGACACCAGGCCGACATAGCCGATCAAAAGATTGAAGGCGCAGGCGAATAGCGCAAAGCACAAGGCCTTCATGATGAAGACCGGATAAAGCGCGAATGGCGCGGCGACGAGGAAAATGACCAGCGCGGCGCCGGCGACGGCAAGGCTCCATTGCGTTTCGCGCCGAACCGGCGCCGCCGCCGCAAGCGTTGCCATTACGCGCTCCGTCCGAACAGCCCCGCCGGGCGAACAAGCAGCACGATAATCATGATCACGAAGATCACCGTGTTCGAGGCTTCGGGGAAGAACACCTTGGTCAACCCCTCGACGATACCGAGCGTGAAGCCGGTGACGATCGCGCCCATGATCGAGCCCATGCCGCCGATGACGACGACCGCGAACACCACGATGATGATGTCGGAACCCATTTGCGGCGACACGTTATAGATCGGCGCCGCCATCACGCCCGCGAGTCCCGCAAGCCCGACGCCGAAGCCATAAGTGAGCGTCACCATGCGCGGCACGTTGATGCCGAAAGCGCGGACCAAAGCCGGGTTTTCGGTCGCGGCGCGCAAGTAAGAACCAAGCCGGGTGCGCTCGATCGCAAACCAGGTGCAAAGGCACACCAGGAGCGAAAACGCAATGACCCAGGCGCGGTAATTGGGAAGAAACATGAAGCCGAGATTGCGGCCGCCTTGCAGCGATTCCGGCACGCCGTAGGGCTGGCCCGACGATCCATAATAATTGCGAAACAGGCCTTCGATGATCAGCGCCAGGCCGAACGTGAGAATAAGGCCATAAAGATGATCGAGCTTCTGGATGCGCTTGAGGAATAGACGCTCGATGACGACGCCGGTCGCACCGACGATAACCGGAACAATGAGAAGCGCCAGCCAATAGCCGATGCCGGCGTGGCGCAATAGCAGAAACGCGGCGAACGCGCCCATCATATATTGCGCGCCGTGGGTGAAGTTGATGATGTTGAGCATGCCGAAGATGACGGCGAGCCCTAGGCTCAACAGCGCATAGAACGAGCCGTTGATCAGGCCCAGCAAAAGCTGCCCGAACAGCGCCTGCGATGGAACACCGAAGATTTCAAACATCAGGAGCGGTTGAGAAACCTCTCCCCGCCGAGGCGGGGAGAGGTAGCAGCCGTCAGTTCGTGACCATTGGGCAGTTACCGTCCTTGAGCGGACGGAACGCCTCTTCCGCCGGAATCGTGGCGCGCAGGATGTAATCGTCGCCCGGGTATTTGGATTCCTCAGGCTTCTTCACCTGGAAGAGATAGGCCGGATGAATCTTGCGTCCGTCAGCCCGGATGTAGCCCTTGCCGAACAATGGATCCTCGGTCGGCAGCGCCTTCATCTGGTTGACCACGGCTTTGCCATCGGGGGCGCTTTTAAGCGTGGCGACCGCTTTCAGGTAATGCAGGGTCTCCGCATAGACGCCGGCCACGACCATGGAGGGCAATTTTCCGGCATTTTCGGCTTGCCAGCGCTTGGTCCAGGCGCGGTTGGCGTCGTTCATATCCCAGTACCAGGTTTCCGTCAGAACTAGGCCCTGTGCTGTCTTTAATCCCAGCGCATTGACGTCGGTCACAAAGACCAGCAAGCCGGCAAATTGCTGCCCGCCCGCGGTGATGCCGAACTCGGCGCCCTGCTTGATCGCATTGATGGTATCGCCGCCGGCATTGGCCAGCCCGATGATCTTGGCTTTGGA
>DATAQN010000213.1:0-52787 GCA_036264635.1 Xanthobacteraceae bacterium
AGCAAGACTTTCTGGATGTCAGCATGCCAAGAAACTTTCGGTTTAAAATGCAGGCACTTGGCAAAATAAAACAGCAATCCGAAAGCCGCGTTGCACAATGAATTTCCGTGCCCTTCGTTGACGCTGCGGGAGCGGCCGCAATAGTCTTTGCTTTACATTTCTCAACACGCGAGTGCTTGCCGTGGCCACAACCGACATCGTCGCTCCATACACCGAAGGCCTGACACGCCGGCAGTGGAGCGTGCTCGGCGTTACCATGCTGTTCTGGCTGTTCGATGGCTACGAAACCTTCGCGCTGTTGCTGACCATCGGTCCCTCGCTGCATCAGCTTTTGCCGGCCAATGAGCTAAGCACCCTGCCCCGTGTCGCCGCCTATCTCATCTCGATCACGCTGTTCGGCTGGGCCGTCGGCGGGGTGATCGGCGGCATCATCGGCGACCGCCTCGGGCGGCGCTGGACCATGATCGGCGCGGTCGTGCTCTACAGCATCTTCACCGGGACGAGCGCATTGGCGCCGACCTGGCAGATTCTCGCGCTGACGCGCTTCCTCACCGGCGTCGGCATCGGTGCGGAATGGGGCGTCGGCACTTCGCTGTTGCAGGAGACATGGCCGGAACGGCTGCGCACCAAAGGTGCCGGCGTTTTGCAAGCGGCCTTTTCCGGCGGCTTCGTGGTCGCCTCCGTTCTTTGGCTCGTGATCGGCGGTTCGTTCGGTCTCTCCTGGCGCTGGATGTATGCGGCCGGAATCCTGCCGGCGCTGTTCGTCGCGCTGCTCGCGCGCGACATCCCGGAATCCGAGCGCTGGACTAAAGCCAGTCACTCGGCGCAGGCGATCGGCGCGACGCTGCGCGCCAATTCCCGCAATCTCGTGCTCGCGATTATTGTCTCGGTCTCCATCACGCTTGGCTTCTGGGCGATCTCGTCTTGGGTGCCGACCTATGCGGCGACATTGGCGTCCGATCCCAAGACCGGCGTCTATTACGCCGGCATGGCGGGACTGCTCTACGCCATCGGCGAAATTCTCGGCTGTATCGCCTTCGGCTTCCTTGCCGATAGTTGGGGCCGCCGCTGGACGCTCGCCTTCTATCTTGCCGGCTCGATCGCCATTACCCCGATCGTGTTCCTTTATGTGCGTGATCCCAACACCGTGGTCATGCTGCAGATCGCCAACGGCTTTCTCACTGGCGGGCTCTACGGCTGGTTCGCCATCCATCCGCCGGAACTATTCCCGACCAGCATTCGGTCGACGGCGATCAGCCTGATCTTCAACTTCGCCCGCTTCCTGGCGATGTTCGGGCCGATCCTGGCGTCGACCCTGATCGCCTTCTTCGGCGGTTACGGCCCGGCGGCAACGACCCTTGCGGGCATCTTCGTGATCGGGCTAATCGTTTTGCCGTTTCTTCCGGAAACCAAGGGGCAACCGCTTCCGGCATGAGCAAAGCAACGGGGATCCTCAAGCCCGGCGTACCTGTGACCTTGGCGCCGGCGGGCAATATCAGCTTCGAAGTCGAGACCGGCCAGCGGCTGCGGCTCACCCAGCCCGAGGGTGAGCAAGTCGCCGACCTGATCTCGTTCAATCGCGACGATGTGCGCGAATTGCTGTCGATGCATTCGAGCCGCGCCGTCAATCTGAGCTGGAAGCTCACGGCGCCGCAGACGCTCTACAGCAATCGCACGCGCCCGATGCTCGAGATCGAAGAGGATTTGACCGGCGAGAACTATTGCGGCGGCGGCTATTGCAGCGAACATCTCAACATCGCGCGTTACGGCGAAAAGGGCGCCGGCGCGCCGAACTGCCAGTCGAACCTCGAAACGGCGATCCGCGGCTACGGCATGGACCGCTGGAATTTCAATATCGACGCTTGTTTCAATGTCTTCATGACCGTCGCCTATGATGCGAACGGCGTCTGGGAGATCAGGCCGCCGAAGGGCAAACCGGGCGATTACATGATCCTGCGTGCGCTGATGCCGCAGATCGTAGCCATCTCGAACTGCCCGATCCTCTTCAATTCCTGCAATAATTTTCGTCTGAAGCCGCTGACGCTGGAAATCCTGGCTTAGCTGCAGTCCTGCCCTCGCGCACTGCCGATCCCGCCGGACATGGGGTACAGTCGCGGTAACAATGCAGGCGAGGAAGCCCGGACCGTGCGTCTTGCCGAAATCGAGGGAAAAGCCCTGCTGCGCCGGCATGGCATCGCGGTGCCGGAAGGCGTGCTGATCGCCCCCGGCGAAGACGTGCCGGAGCGCGCGGCAAGCTGGCCCGGCTTTGTCCTCAAAGCACAAATTCTCGAAGGCGGGCGCAGCAAGCATGGACTGTGCGCGCCTTCAAGACGGCTGCGGACATCCGCGCCGCGCGGCGACTGATCCTGGCCAATCTGGAAGACGCCGACACCCCGCTCCTGCTCGAGGAAGCCGTACCCATCGCCCGCGAGATTTTTGTCGCGATCCACATTGAGGGCGCGCGACGGCGGCCCGAAATCCTGATTGCGCCGCAAGCGGCTGCGACTGTGGACGAACTGGTCAGGCTGGTCCGCATTCCGGTCGAGCCTGCAGATCCGCCGACGCCCGAGGCGATCAGTGCGGCAGTCGCAAAATTGTTCCCGCCGGATCTTGCCGCACGGCTTGCACGCTATGCGGCGCGGCTGCCCGACATCGCACGGCACGAGGATCTCGAGCTTCTCGAGATCAATCCGCTCGCGCTCACCGGCGACGACCGCCTCATTGCCTGCAACGTCAAGATCGTTCGCGACGACAACGCCGATTTTCGCAACGATCCGCAGGAGTTCCCGATCAGCCGCGCGCTTGCCCAACGTGCGCTCACCCGGCAACCCGCGTCATAGCCTGGCATTCAAGAAATGCGTCGAACGAACTCAGCCGTGGCTGCCGGTCGAATAAAGCGTGGCGTAGAGATGCCTGCATAGTTCGGCAAAGCTCGTGCCGCGGTTGGGGTCAAGCTCGAAGATGTAATCGCAGCCGTCGCCGGTGCAATAGAAGGTGCTTTTGCCTTGCAGCATCTGTGCATATTCCGTATTCTCATGTCCGCATTCCGGACAGATCAGGAGAATACGCGCGGCCGCATGAGCCTGCCGGATATCGCGGCTGTCCGCCATCGCGTTTCCCAACGCCCTTCCTTCGCCGCCGCCGATCGCGCATATGGCGGTGCTATCTCGAATCGCGGCATTTTATCAGAAGCTGTTAAACGAACCTTGCAATCGACCGGCCGACACCGGGGCGGCTGAATTTTGAGGGCAATATGATTCACTTTCTCACCGGCCAGCCGTTGTGGCTTGCCGCTTTGTTCGTGGTCGGTTTTGGCACTGCAATATCGATGTGCGGGCCGAGCCTCGTCCGCCGCTATGTCACGCTCGACAAGCTTGCCTTCAATAACGAGATCGCCGGCTTCAAATATACTGCTGTGGCGACGCTCTACGCGGTCCTTCTGGCCTTCGTCATCATCGTCGCTTGGGAGAAATTCACCACCGCCCAGACCGATGTCGTCGACGAGGCCGGCGCCGCGGTGACCGTCTATCGGCTGTCGCCAGGCTTGGGCGACCAAGCCGGCAACGAGCTGCGTGGCGCCATGACCAATTATCTCAAGGCCGTCATCGCCGACGACTGGCCGGCCATGCGACAAAGCAATATCGACGGCGCCCCCTCGGCAATCCAGGCACTCAACGCCATCTACGCGGCGCTGCTGACGTTCAGTTCAGTCGAGCGCGGCGGCAATGCGGTGGTGTCGGAAATCCTGCATCAGCTCGATGAAATGACCCAGGCGCGCCGGGCGCGGCTGATCGCCGCCAAGGGCACCGTTCCGGATGTCATATGGCTCGTGCTGGCTGGCGGCGCGGTCATGAGCATCGGCTTCACCTTCTTCTTCGGCACCCACAATCTGCGGGCACAGACGTTGATGACGGGACTCGTCGCCCTGCTCATTACCGCAGAACTGTTGATTGTGGTCGCTATCGACCGGCCGTTCACCGGCGCCGTCGCAGTGGCGCCGGATGCGCTGAGCGCCGTGCTTTCCGACTTCGTCACCATCAAAGGCGATAGCGCTGCCGCGTCCCTCGGCGATCCGCTAACGCACTAAGCCAGCGGCGCTGGCGCACGGGGGCGTCAGCCCACGACCCAAGGTCCCGATGCATAACGCGATTTCAACCGGCGCTGGCGCTTGTCGCGCCGCCCCCGGCGCGGCAGTATGCAGCCGGGAACAGCTGTCCATCGGTTACGCCTAATCATGTGGGGCACTGGCGCATGAAGACCCTTCTCGTTCCGACAGAGCACGGTGCCGCCATGGCATCGGCGCTCGACACAGCGCTGCTTTTGGCGCGCAAGTTCGACAGTTTCATTGAGGGTTTTTCGCTGCGGCCTGCCGTCGCCGACCTTGTCGCCATGGATCCCGATAGCGGCCTCACCATGGTCGCGGTGAAGGAAAACGATGCCGAGATGGTGCGGCAAGCGGAAGACATGTTCCGCTCGTTCATGCGCGACCATCAGGTGCCGGAGCAGGCCGGCGAAGCAACGGCGGCACTGTCGTGGCACTGGCTCAAAGACGCACCGAGCGGCCACGATTTCGTCGGCAGCTACGGCCGTGTCTTCGATGCCATCGTGTTGGCGCGGCCGGGCGACGAATGGCAGAGCCCGTCCATGATCACACTCGAATCGGCGCTGTTCGAAAGCGGACGTCCAGTCCTCATTGCGCCGCCCTCCGCGCCGAAATCGCTCGCCACCAACATTCTGGTGGCCTGGAATGGCAGCACCGAGCAGGCCCGCACCATGGCCGACTCCATGCCGCTGCTGCGCCTGGCCGAGCGCATCACCATCTGCACGGTGGAAGGCGCGACCGTCGCCGGGCCAACCGGCGAGCAGATGGCGCGAGGCTTGAAGATGAACGGCATCGCCTGCGAGACCATGACGATCAAGCCCAGTAAGCGTAGCGCCGGCGAAGTGCTGCTCGCCAAGGCCGACGAACTCGGCTGCGACCTCATCATCAAGGGCGCCTATACGCAAAGCCGGCTGCGGCAGATGATCTTTGGCGGCACCACGCGCTACGTTCTCGCCAATGCGAAACTGCCGGTGCTGATGGCGCATTGAACTTCTACGTTGAATTTGCAAGTGGCTTCGCTCTGGCAAATGCTCGCGCCCTTCGCCGATGCCCTGTTGCGCATCGCGGTTGGGCTTGCGCTCGTGCCGCACGGGTTGCGCAACACGTTCGGCTTTTTTCCCAATACCGGTGTGCGCGCCTTGAGCGTGACGGAACTGGCGAAGCAGCTTGACCAAAGCGGCTACCGCCCGGGAAAATTCTGGGCGCCGGCGATCTCGATCACGCAGCTCGTCGGCGGACCGCTCCTGGCGCTCGGCCTGTTCACGCGGCCGATTGCCGCCGTGGTTCTTGTTTTTCTGTTGGTCGCCAATGTCGAGCGTTGGCGTGTGGGCCGATATTTTTGGAACCAGCTTGGTCTCGAATATACGCTGATGTGGACGATCGCGGCCTTTGCTGTTCTCGTCCACGGCGGCGGGTTTTATTCGCTCGACCATCTTTTTGGGTTTTGAGACCAGGTGAGAGCGAACATGAAAATCAAAGCCAACGGCATCACCATCAATTATCAGATCGAGGGACCGGACAATGCGCCCTGTCTCGTCTTCTCGAACTCGCTCGCCACCACGATCGCGATGTGGGATGAACAAGCTGCGGCGCTGAAGGACAAGTTCCGCGTTCTGCGCTACGACCAGCGCGGCCACGGCGCCACCGAGGCTCCGGCCGGCCGTTATCCGTTCGACACGCTCCTTGATGACGCGCTTGGTCTGCTCGATGCGCTGTCGATGGGGAAAGCGCATTTCGCCGGCCTCTCGATGGGCGGCGCGACCGCGCTGGGGCTTGCCGAGAAGCACCCGGACCGGTTCGATCGCATCATCGTCTGCGATTCGCCTTGCCAGTCGACACCGCAGAGCAGCCAGCAATGGGAAGAGCGCATCCTCGTTGCCAAGGAAAAAGGCCTGGAAGCTCTGGTCGAACCGACCATCGCGCGCTGGTTTCCCGCCGAGACGGTCGCCAAGAATCCGCCGTATCTCGACAAGGTGCGCGGCATGATCCGCGATACGCCGGTCAACGGCTTCATTGGTTGCGCGGCGGCGCTTGCCGCCCATGACTATGCGTCGGCGGTCGCGACAGTGAAGCGCCCGGTTCTGTTCATGGCCGGCGAGAAGGACGGCGTGACGCCGGCCGCGATGCGCAAGCTCAACGAAAAGCTGCCGGGCTCGCATTTTGTCGAGCTGCCCGGCGCCGGCCACATTTCAAATATGGATCGGCCGGCGGACTTCACCCGCGCCATCCACGATTTCTTGTCGGCAGGCTGACAACAGCGGCCGACAGATATCGGCAACTCAAATAAAAGAGCCGGCGCGAAGCCGGCTCTTTCAGTTGTCTCAGGTCGATTGCCTACGACGGGGCCTTGCCGCCGTTGTGCTTGCAGGTGAACCTGAACTTCTTCCGCGCCTTCCCATGGAGGCCTTGGGCATTGGCCTGATCAGAGCAAGATTTAGAGATCGCCTTCTTGTCGCCTGCGGCGGGCGCCGCTGCGGGTGTAGTGGCGGAGGGAGCCGCCGGAGCGGACGCTGGCGCATTCTGCGCCAGAGCAGCGCCGGCGCCGATGGTGAGGGACAACAAAGCCGCAGTGATGGCGAGTTTCATTCTTCGATCCTTTCGCGATCCTGAAGAGATTTCGTTACATGCGATCAGCAGTGCTTACGCCGAACCCTTGAGGCGTTTGTTGCACTCGCTGTAATAGCCGCCGCCCTTCTGGATCCACCTCAGGCCGCCATTGCCGTTGCCGGTTTTGTTCGCATGATATTGATCAAGGCAGGTCAGCATGCGCGCCTTGCCGGCGGAGTCCTTCGAGTATTTCGAATCGACCGCGCTCGGAAACACGGCATTACCGGCGGCAGCCGGTGCCGAAGCAGGCGCGGCGGCCGGCGCCGAGGCGGTGGACGAAGCCGGTGCAGCAGCAGGAGCCGCGCTCGTGTCAGAGCCGCATTGCGCCTTGCGGAAATCGTTCCACTTCATGCCAGCGAGCGAGCCGTCGGCCTTGGCGGCTTTGTACTTGGCGCTGCACTCGCTCATGGTCAGCGCTTGCGCGGATGTGCCCTGCAAGGCAAAGGCAGCGGCGACCGCAGCCGCGCAAAGAGTCAGATAACGGATGGTCATGGTTAGTCTCCTGAGGTCTTCCTCACTCTCGAAACAATAATACAACGCGCGGCCGCCTAAAACGATTGCGGCACGACAACAAATACAACACTTGAGTCGCGGCTATACTAAAGCGACCGCTAAAACTCGTCTTCCCTGGGCATCCGGCCCTGCGGCGTCAACTGATCGACGACATCGGGCAGATTCTGACTCAGTCCGTCAAGTAGATCCTCACGCGACAATCCAGTATGCGACATCAGCGTGCTGATCTGATCGGCACCGAGCGCCTTGGCCAGATCGTTGGACGAAATCTCCTTGTTCGGCCCGGGGCCGACCCAGGACTGGGCGGCGTCGCCCTGCCCTGATTGTTGAAATTGCTTGAGCAGGTCATTTAGGCCGCCGCTGAGAACGGTTCCTGCAGCGCCGCCGGCGAGCAAGCCGCCGAGCGGACCTTTCAGGAGATCGCCAAGCCCTCCTGCAAGTCCACCGCCACCGGCAAGTCCTCCTGCTAGTCCGCCTCCAGAGAGTCCGCCACTCTCAGGTCCGCCCAATCCGCCAAGCCCTCCGGCGTTCGCAGACGGAGGAGGAACGGCTGGAGCCGTCGGAGCGCGGCCGGCCGGCGCAGCGCTTGGGCCACTCGTTAGACTTTTCAGCGCTTTGTAAGCAAGGAGCCCAAGCATGGCCATCATCATCGGCGACATGCCGCCGCTGCTGCCGCTGCTGGTCGAGGGAGCGCGCGGTCCACGTGGGCCGTTCTGCATCCCGTTGAGAACATCCATCAATCCCATTTTCGCCTCCATCGGGGCGTTTCGCCCTCAACCTCGCCCGGTTTTACGCTAGAGTTCCAGGCAAGTGTGGCCAAATTTGCCCATAGCGAACTACGCCAACGCAGTTTCGGCACGATTCCACGAAGGACAAATGACGGACGCGGCGCGTCACGGTAATCCGGTAATTCGTCAATGGTCGTGGTCGTGGCCGTGCGCATGCGGCTCGCCGATCATATCGCCGCAGCCGGCGCGGTTGGCCCAGTATTCCCAGGCGCGCCAGGTTTCCGGTGATTGCGGCTTGTAGCCCGCGGCGCGCGCGGCGATTTCGCCTTTGGACAACGGAATGGGCTTGCCCACCTGCATCGACGCCAGTTGCACCCGCGCATTACGCGGCAGATAAACCGAAAGCCGTACCACCTCGATGATCGAGCGCGCGGCCGAGGCGAAGCCGTGGCCGCGCATCAGTGCGACATTGCCCTTGCCGAGAGATTTCGCCAGATCACGGCCCTGCGCCATGTTGGTGACGAGAAGATTGGTGTCGCCGAATTTCTTGCGGATGTCCCAGACCGGCACTTTGCCGCCGATGAAACTACCGGAGTGAATCACCGGCTGCAGCGGCGTCTTGATCAAGCCAAACGGCAGCGTGTCCTCGGCATGGGCGTGAACGACCGCGATCACATCCGGGCGCGTCTCGAAAATCGCCGCATGGATGAAGCGCTCGAGATAGGGCTGGCGCTTGTCCTTGACCGGTTCGCCCTCCTGGTCGAACTCGATCAGATCGTGGCGCTGGACCAGCTCCGGCGCCAGCGAGCGCGACATGAAGAAGCGTTTCGGATTATCGGGATGCCGCACACTGATGTGGCCATAGGCGTCAACGACGTCCTCGTTGGAAAGAATGCGATTGGCGACAACGAGATCACGCAACAAATCTTCCAACTGACTCATGATGGCGTTTCCTTCCGCAAGATATTCTCAGTCTGCAATCAGCCGTAAGTCGGCACGAACAGATCGTCGACCTTCACCGGCTTATCGATCAGGAACAGATCCTGCTGATATTGGATCAGCGCCTCAAGGGTGCGCCGATTCGGCTCGACGCCGTAGGGCCACGGATCGCCGTTGAAGACCTCCCAGATATCATCGATCTCGCGCATCAAAAACGGCGTCATGTAACGCACGGCGCGCAGATTAAACAATTTCTCGAGCGCGATCTTCTTGGACTTCACGAAGGCGTCGTAAAGGCTTGTGGCGATGAAGGGATAACGCTCGTAGACACTCTTCTTGATCGCGACAAGGTGCATGATCGGATAGATGCCCTTGCGCTTGTACAGATCCTTGTCGAGCTCGACGAAGTTCGGAAACAGCCGCACGACATCGGGGTGGGTGCGGGTTTCCTCGGGCAGGCTGGTGCCGAGCGTGGCGTCGATCTCCCCGTCGGCGAGCATCTGGCCGAGCGTCTTTTTCGAGGTGTTGTTCTCGATCGAGATTTTGCGCAACAGCGGCAGCACGGTCGGTGCGCCATGCGCGCCCGACGTATTCATCGCACTTTGCACCCAATGAATCTTCGAAAGGTCGACGCCGAATTCGTTCTTCAACATGCCGTTGATGAAGATCGCGGCGGTCATCGTGTAGAGCGGCACGCCGACGCGCTTGCCTTCAAGATCTTTGGGACTCTTGATGCCGGACTTGCGGTTGATGGCGATGAAGCCGAGGCGAAAGGCGATCGAGGGGAAGACCGGAATGGCCACGAAAGGACAATGCCCATTGGCAAAGCGCTGGACGTATTCCGAGCTTGAATATTCCGAGACGTCGAATTCGAGACCACCGGACATGCGGTCGAAGATCGGCCGCGGTTGATCGATCTGGATGAAATTGAGATCGATGCCGTCAGGCCGCACCTCCCCCGTATAGAGGGGAAGCATCCGGTCGTAGAGCGCGCAAGCAAATGAAAGCTGTAACTTCGGCATAAACGCGCCACCCCCCCGTCGTTGTGCGGGTCTTCGGTTAGCACGCTGATTGAGGAGCAGGAAGGCCGGTGCAGCGCGGGCTATATGCCGTCAATGCAGTTCTTTGCGAAGAATCTTGCCGATATTGCTCTTGGGCAGGGACGCGGCGAATTCGATGATGCTGGGGACCTTATAGGCGGCAAGGCGCTCGTGCAGGAATGTCTTGAGCTCCGTTTTGTCGAGCGCGGCATCGCGCCTGACCACGAAAAGCTTCACAGCCTGCCCAGTGCGCGCATCCGGCACCCCGATCACCGCAGCCTCCAGAACGCCGGGATGCTGCACGGCGACGTCTTCGACCTCGTTGGGGAAAACCTTGAAGCCCGAGACGTTCACCAGATCCTTCTTGCGATCGAGGAGCTTCAGATATCCCTGCCCGTCAAAGGTCCCGATATCGCCGGTGCGCAGCCAGCCGTCAGCGGACAGAACGCGGTCGGTTTCGGCCGGCTGCTGCCAATAGCCGCGCATCACCTGCGGCCCGCGCACCCACACTTCACCCTCTTGGCCGTTCGCAAGCACATTGCCGGCATCGTCGCGGATCGTCACGTCCGTCGACGGCACCGGCAAGCCGACGGTGCCGAGCTTCGGTGCAGCGAATGGATTGATGCAGACGACCGGCGAGGCTTCGGTCAGGCCATAGCCTTCGACCAGGTCGCCGCCGGTAATATCGCGCCAGCGCCGCGCCACTTCGCTCTGGATTGCGGCGCCGCCGGCTATCGCGACACGCAGCGAGCTGAAATCGAGCTCCTTGAATTCCGGCGCGTTGGTGAGCGCGTTGAACAGCGTATTGACGCCCGACATCCAGGTGATCTTGGCGTGCGCCATGACGCGAATGAGCCGGTGCAGATCCCGCGGATCTGGAATGAGATAATTCAGCCCGCCCAGCAGCGCGAAGGACAGCAGGTTCGCGGTGAGTGAAAAGATATGATAGAGCGGCAGCGGCGTGAGCACGCGCTCGTGCTCGATTTCGATGCCTTCGGCGTCGGTCTTGCTCCACGCATAACATTGCAGCGTATTGGCAACCAGGTTGCGGTGCGTGAGCATTGCGCCTTTCGGCAAGCCGGTCGTGCCGCCGGTATATTGCAAGAGCGCGACGTCGCTGCCCTTCGGCTCGGTATCGCGATAGGTCGCGCTTGGCGCGCGATCGCAAGCATCCTGCAGCATCGTGAAGGTGTCGAAGTGCCAGGCTGGTACGGCGTGCCGGATGTAGGAATTGGCGAAATTGAACGCCCAGCGCTTCAGTGTCGGCACGAAATCGCCGAGCCGCGCTACCACGACATGACGGATTTTCGTGGCGGCGATGATCTCCTGCAGCTTGTGAGCAAAATTCTCCATGATGACGATGACGGTGGCGCCGGAATCAATCAGCTGATGCTGCAGCTCGCGCGGCGTGTAGAGCGGATTGACGTTGACGACGATCATGCCGGCGCGCAACGTGCCGAGAAACGTCACCGGATAAGCGAACATGTTCGGCAGCATGATCGCTACGCGATCGCCCGCGCTGCAGCCGGCCTCCTCGACCAGGAATGCCGCAAAGTCACGGCTGTCGCGATTCCACTCGGCGAATGTCATTCGCGCGCCCAGGCACTCGAAAGCCGGGCGCTCGGCGTGCTGCCGGCAAGCGCCTAGCAGCATGGCTGTGAGCGACGGATAGACGTCGGGATCGATAGTCTTGGGCACACCCGGCGGATAGGAGCCGAACCAGATGGGTTCGGCCGCCTCGGCTCCGCCCGGCACAGGCTTATCCTGCGTCGCAAGCGTCATGATAGTCATGGGGCTACTTCCCCGGCACCATTTTCTAGCATTGAAACGGAAGGATGTAACGGAAGCCTAAAGATTTATAGTCCGGCGTCTTCCAGATCGCGCCGGCGCTGCAATTTATATCGGTTTTGGGAGGGTTTTATTCAGGTCCGATCACGCAAAGTTTCATCCCAGATTCCATTGCCGCAGCGCAACAAGCTATCCAATGCAGCGGATTTCGCCGCGAGCACCGGCGCGAGGCGCGAGTACTGGAATGTCTCAGAGTGGCCATTGAATGGGCGAGAAGAATGACAAGTGGCGAGCAGAACCGCTGCTCCGCCGCTTGCGATTTCGTCATTTGCTCTTCTATTCCGAATTCTCCGCGAACAGCTGCTTGCCCATCGTGTTGAAGCGTGCCTTCTGGTCATCGGAGAGCGAGTCATAGAAGCCGGACAGCGCCGGGCGCACGGTCTCGACCGCCTGCAGCATGGCATTGAGCCGATTGCCGACCGCCGCGAGCCGCGCTGGAGGAGTCGCCGGAACTTCCGTTGGGCACGCTGCTTTGATTGTATCGGCCGCCCGCGTCGCCGCTGTTTGCAACTCGCCGAGCTTCACGCGTTGCGTATCGTTTGGCCTCACGACGCGATCGATCTGATCGGTCGGCCAGTTCATGACACTGGCATTGCATTGCGCTTGCGGATTCTGCGCGCTCTGGTTTCGCGGCGCCGATCCGCGTTTGCCTTCAGGCGGCGCGATCGCGTTGAAGCGCGCCTTTTGCTCGTCGGACAGCGAGTCATAGAACTTCTGCAGCGGCGGATTGACGATATTGACGGCGTCGACCAGCGACTGCACGCGCTGCTGCATCGCGTCGAGGCGCGCCGGCGGGGTGAACGCAACGCTGGTCGGGCAATGCGCCTTGACCTCGTCGCTGGCCTTGACCAGCGCATTACCGAGATCGTCGAGCAAAGCGACCTGCTCTTGCGTCGGTTGCACCGCCGCCTGGATCTGCTCGATCGGCCAGCCGGTGACTTCGGCGGCTTCGTCGCTGCAGCTTTGCGCCATGCTCTGGGTAAGGGCCGCCAGCCGTGCCGGCTCGGTCGGGCCTTGTCCTGCCGGCACATTCGAGCCTTGCTCTATCGGCACGCTGGGGCCCTGTACGTAGTCGCCGTAATCGTAGGGCGAGAAAATGGCCGAGTAGACATCGCCGTAGCCGTAAGCCCAGACCGGATCGACGTCGTAGTAATCGTCAGGCCACAGCGCCGAGTAGAAAACATCGCCGTAGGCATAAGGCCAGAACAGCGGGCCGATCCAGCCGAGATGATGGAAGCGATGGAAGCCGCGATGCCAGAACGGCCGGAACGCGGCGTTGTCGGCGAACTGGCGCCGATGCTCGGCGAAAGATCGCGGATCGCCATGGAATGCGGCCTGGCGCGCCGCCGGCAATGCGTGCGCACCCGCAAACGCATGCGTGACCGCCGCCGAAGGATGAGCCATAGACGGCGCGACCTGCCCATGACTGATGTTCGCTGGAGCATGGGCCGCGATGCCATGATTCACAATTCCTTGGCTCACATTTCCATGATTCACAATTCCATGATTCACAATTCCATGATTCACATGAGCGAACCGCCCGGCGGCGCCGCCATGCGCGTGGAAAGCTGATCCGGCAAAGTGCCCGGCGTGACCGGCGAAATGCGGCGTGCCGTGCGCGAAATTGGGATGTGGAGCCGCGTGCCCAGCGAAGTGCGGCACACCACCCGGATGACCGCCTCCGAAATGAGGCGCACTGAAATGCGGGCCACCGCCGCCGAAATGTGGCGCGCCGCCGCCAAAGTGTGGCGCTCCGCCGCCCATATGCGGTGCTCCACCGCCGAAATGCGGCGCTCCACCGCCACCCATATGCGGCCCTCCACCGCCGCCAGGATGTCCGCCACCTGGTTTCTGGGCCAACGCAGTTCCAGCAGCCGCTGACAACATCAAACCGACAATGCCTGCACTTGCCACGAATTTCAGCGCCGCAGAAATTTTCTTCGTACTGCTATTCTCAGCAGGACTCTTATTGTTGATAGTGCGCATTAGTCTTGTCCTCTCTGGCGTCCACAGCAAACGCCACACTGCCCCCGCACGTTCCGGCTCCTCCGTAACTGTGATGATGCAATGCACCCTCGCGCGGCGCGCATTCACGTCAATGATTCAACCTCACCTCGAAAACTGAGCTTTGTTGTGATCGGTCGCCGTCAATCGCGACACATTACGAAGTTCTAAGGTGACGGCGCGCTTTGGCTCCGCCCTAATGGCACGCGGTTGATCTTGCGCCATGCCTGGGGCATGGTTGTGCAGCGCAGTTCTGCGTCTGGGCGTGTATCTGCGGGGGCTTACAGCAAGGGTTCGCGGCAGTGCGTGCGTTCACCCTTGGTGGCGTGCTTCGAGGTTGTTGGGTGGGACGCAGAGTTTATTCATTCGCGAAAGTCCGCGCGCGTTTGTCGGCGTGTTTCCTCGCTGCAGTCCCACAATCAGGCCTCGGTCTGGGCTTCGGGCTGTTGCTGACCAGTTGCATGATCGGCCCGAACTACTCGCGCGAACCGGCGCCGGTCCCGGTTGAATACAAGGAAACCAAAGGGTGGAAAGTAGCCAATCCGAGCGATAACACGCCGCGTGGCGACTGGTGGAAGGTGTATAGAGACCGCGGTCTCGACACGCTCCTGCCGCAAGTCGAGATTTCCAATCAGACCGTTGCCGCCGCAGCCGCTGCCTATGAACAGGCGCGGGCGCTGATCCGTGAAGCGCAGTCATCGTTATTCCCGGTCGCCACCGCCGGTTACAATGTCACGAGCACACGGACCGGATCGCTCGCGGGCGGTGGCAGCAGCGGCACCGCCACTACTTTCAGCACGGGATCGCGCGGCACGGTCTATTCGACGCTCTACACCGCTCCGATCAACGGCAGCTGGGATCTCGATGTCTGGGGCAAGATCCGCCGGGGGATCGAGGCCAACACTGCGGCCACGCAAGCCAGCGCCGCCGATCTCGACAATGCCAGGCTCTCGGCGCAGGCCGCGCTGGCCACGGCTTATTTCAATCTGCGAGCCGCGGACTCGCTGATCGATCTGCTGGCCCGCACGGTCGAGGAATACAAAAAGAACTACACGATCGTGAACAATCAATTCAAGGCGGGCTTTTCGGTAACGGAAGGCGACGTCGCCACGGCCGATGGCTTGATTGCGACCACGCAAGCTCAACTCTACAGCACGCGCGCTCAGCGTGCGCAATTCGAGCATGCCATCGCCGTCCTCATCGGCCGGCCGCCGGCTGAGCTTGGCATCACGCCGCGTACGCTCGCGGGCAGCATTCCACATACACCGGTGAATGTGCCTTCGACGCTGCTCGAGCGGCGCCCCGACATAGCAGCGGCGGAGCGGACCATGCAGCAGGAGAACGCGCTGATCGGCGCGGCCGAAGCGGCGTGGTTTCCGGACATCTCGCTCTCCGCCATGCTCGAATATATCGGGCCTATCCCGTTGCCCTTCAGCATGGCACGCTCGATTGCGAATGCGAGCGCCGCCGCGAGCCAGACCGTGTTCAATGGCGGGCTTACCTCGGCGCAAGTCGACGCGGCGCGCGCTGCCTATTGGCAGAGCGTCGCCACGTATCGGCAAACCGTGCTGACGGCGGTTCAACAGGTCGAGGACGAATTGGCCGCGATCCATTACATATCGCTGCAGCTTACCCAGGAGCGGCGCGCGGTGGCCGATCAGCGCAGGGCCGTGGACGTATTCCTCAATCAATTTCAGGCCGGCACTGTCGCCTTCACCACGGTCGTAGTCGCCGAAGTACAGTTGCTCGCCGACGAAGAAGCCGAGCTGACCGCGCGGCAAAATCTGTTTCTCGCCAGCGTCAGCCTGATCGAGGCACTCGGCGGCGGCTGGGATTCGATGCTGTTGCCGACGCCGCTGCAGCTGCAGAAAGGCTTCTCGTTCTTCCCAAAACTCGAATCACAGCCTTCGCCCAACAGCACGATTCCGAGCGACGTCCTGGTCCCACCGCCACTTAGTCCGCCGCCGAGTCCGGATCCACCGCCACAGCCGGGGTCAAAATAGCGTCCGGATTGGGGCATGCAGCGGTGGCAATGGTCTGCTCTGTGTGTCTCCAAGCTATTGATTTAGCGTCGGATTCCGATGACACTCTGGCAGGCCTGCCGTAACCGGGCACCGATAGCCCAGCGCGCGCCGTCATTAGCGAATATTCATTAGGCGAGCGACGCTGTCGCCCTCTATAAATCGCAAAATTTGTCCAGAATTCGGGACCTTGAACGCACTCATGGACGAGCGAACGCGCAGCACGGATGACGATTTAGCGCCGGCTCTTCGCCGCACGGCGCCCGACCCCTTCATCGTCAAGCCGCGATCCCGTTCCGGACTTTTCATCGGGCTCGGCGTGATCGCGATCCTGCTCGCTATCGGCGCCTACGAATTCCCCCGTTTTGGACGCGCACCGGCGCCAGGCGGCGGGCGGTCTCCGCAAGGCGCGCCGCAAACCGTGGGCGCGGCGTCCGTCACGCTTGGCAATATCCGCGTCATCGTCACCCAACTCGGCACCGTGACGCCGCTCGCGACCGTCACCGTGCAATCCCAGATCAGCGGCTATCTCACGCAGGTCGGCTACACCGAAGGCCAGATGGTGCAGAAGGGCGACTTCCTGGCGCAAGTCGACCAGCGGCCTTACGAGACGCTCAAGGAGCAATTCGAAGGCCAGCTTGCGCATGATCAGGGGCTGCTGGCGCAAGCGCAAATGGATTTGAAGCGCTTCCAAACGCTCGCGGCGCAGAACTCGATCGCGCGGCAGCAGGCCGAGGATCAGGTCTTCATCGTGCAGCAATTCGAAGGCTCGGTGAAACAGGACCAGGGCCTGATCGATGCGCAGTCGCTCAACATCGCTTACTGTCACATCGTGTCGCCGATCACCGGCCGCATCGGTTTGCGTCTGGTCGATCCGGGCAACTACGTGCAGACGACGAGTTCGACCGGCCTGGCGGTCATTACCCAGATGCAGCCGATCACGGTGATCTTCACGCTGCCGGAAGACGATTTGCCGGAAATCATGTCAGCCTTGAATGCCGGCACACCGCTCCCGGTGATGGCCTATGACCGCGCCAATCTGCGCCAGCTTGCTGTCGGCAAAGTCGCGGCGGTCGACAGCCAGATCGATACCACGACCGGCACGGTGAAGATTCGTGCGCAATTCGACAATGCCGACAATGCGCTGTTCCCGAACCAGTTCGTCAATGCGCGAGTGCTGATCAAGACACTGGAAAACGCGGTCACGGTGCCGACCTCGGCGATCCTGCGCGGTTCACCTGGCGCCTATGTCTATATCATCAATCCCGACAGCACCGTGTCGGTGCGGCCGATCACGACCAGCGCAGTGGACGGCAACACCACCGCTGTCACGTCAGGGCTCGCGGCCGGCGAGCGCGTCGTCATCGACGGCACCGATCGCCTGCGCGAGGGTTTGAAGGTCACAGTCGCCGCCGAGCAGCCCGCGTCGCCGGGCGGCACGGCTGGATCGGCCGGCGGCGGACAGCAGGGCGGCAATCGCGGCGGAGCAGGCCGTGCGCAAAAATCGGATGGTGCAAAGTCCGATGGATCACAGTCGCCGCCGAGCGGCGGCCAGTAACGCGCCGCCGCGTGAAGCGCAGCGGCCGGCGCGGCGATGAAGTGACGCGATGAACGTCTCGGAAACTTTCATTCTGCGGCCGGTCGCCACGACGCTCCTGATGGCGGCGATCATGCTGTCGGGCCTGGTGGCGTTTACGTTCCTGCCGCTCTCGACGCTGCCCGAAGTCGATTATCCGACCATCCAGGTGCAGACGCTCTATCCCGGCGCCAGTCCGGAAGTGATGACGTCCTCGATCACGGCGCCGCTCGAGCGGCAGTTCGGGCAGATGCCGGGCTTGAGCCAGATGACGTCGGCGAGCTCCGCCGGCGCCTCGGTCATTACGCTGCAATTCAATCTCGACCTCAGCCTCGATGTCGCCGAGCAACAGGTCCAGGCCGCGATCAATGCTGCGGGCAATCTGCTGCCCTCCGACCTGCCGACGCCGCCGATCTACAACAAGGTCAATCCAGCGGACGCGCCGATCCTGACCTTGGCAGTCACGTCGAAGACCCTGCCGATGACCGAAATCGAGGATTGGAGCGAAACCCGGCTCGCACAAAAAATCTCGCAGATTTCCGGTGTCGGCCTGGTCAGTGTCAGCGGCGGCCAGCGTCCCGCCGTTCGCATCCAGCTCAATCCGCAATCGCTTGCCGCCTACGGCCTGAATATCGACGACATCCGCACCACGCTCGGCAATCTCAACGTCAATACGCCGAAGGGCAATTTCGACGGGCCGAACCAGGCGCTGACCATCAATGCCAATGATCAGGTCACCAGCGCCGATCAATACCGCACCCTCATCGTCGCCTATCGTAACGGCTCGCCGGTCCGGTTGAGCGATGTCGCCACCGTCGTCAGCGGCCCGGAAAATGCCAAGCTCGCCGCCTGGGCCAATCTGACGCCGGCCATCATCGTCAATGTGCAGCGCCAGCCGGGCGCTAACATCATCCAGGTCGTCGACCGCATCAACGCGTTGTTGCCGCAGCTCAAGGCGACGCTGCCCGAAGCGCTGGATGTCTCGATCCTGGGCGACCGCACCGTCACGATCCGCGCTTCGGTGGCGGATGTCGAATTCGAGCTGGTGCTCGCGGTCGTCTTGGTCGTGCTGGTGATCTTCGTCTTCCTGCGCACGCTTCCCGGCACCATCATTCCGAGCCTTTCCGTGCCGCTCTCGATCGTCGGCACATTCGGCGCGATGTATCTCTTAGGCTTCAGCCTCGACAATCTGTCGCTGATGGCGCTGACCATCGCCACCGGCTTCGTCGTCGACGACGCGATCGTCATGATCGAGAATATCGCCCGCTATGTCGAAGGCGGCATGGAACCCTTGGAAGCGGCGCTGCGCGGCTCCGAGCAGATCGGCTTCACCATCATTTCGCTGACGATCTCGCTCATCGCGGTGCTGATCCCACTCCTGTTCATGGGCGACGTCGTCGGCCGGCTGTTCCACGAATTCTCGATCACGCTCGCTGTCACCATCGTGATCTCCGCCGTCGTGTCGCTGACCTTGGTGCCGATGATGTGCGCCAAGCTCATTCGCCATCATCCGGATGCGGAGCGCTCCGGCTTCGACCTCGCGGCCGAGCGCACCTTCAATGCGGTGATTGCTGCCTATGGCCGGGCGCTGAGATGGGTGCTGGACCGCCAACCGGCTACGCTTCTGGTGGCGTTGCTCACGCTCGCACTCACCGTTGTCCTCTACATCCTCATCCCCAAAGGCTTCTTCCCGGTGCAGGACACCGGCATGATCCAGGCCATATCGGAAGCGCCGCAAAGCGTCTCCTATGCGACCATGGCGAAGCTGCAGAACCAGCTCGCCGAAGCGATCCTGAAAGACCCCGACGTCGAAAACTTGAGCTCCTTCATCGGCGTCGACGGCACCAACCAGACACTCAATTCCGGCCGCTTCCTGATCACGCTGAAGCCGCATGATGAGCGCAAGCTGAATGCGACGCAGATCATCCGCCGCCTGCAAGGCGAAGTATCCGGCATTGCCGGCGTCACACTCTACATGCAGCCGGCACAAGACCTCACCATCGATTCGACGCTCAGCCGCGCGCCCTACCATTTCGTGCTCGAGGACGCCAATCCCGCGGAATTCGCCGTCTGGGTGCCGAAGCTGGTGCAGCAATTGAACCAGATGCCGCAACTGGCCGACGTCGCCAGCGATCTGCAGCAACAAGGGCTCACCGCCAATCTCGTGATCGATCGCGCCACTGCGAGCCGCTTCGGCATCACGCCGGCGACTATCGACAACGTGCTCTATGATGCCTTCGGCCAGCGCATCGTCTCGACGATTTATACGCAGTCGAACCAATATCGCGTGATATTGGAGATCGATCCTAACCTGCAGAAGTCGCTGACCGGGCTGACCTCGCTATACCTGCCGTCATCGTCATCGGCGACCAACGGCCAGGTGCCGCTGACAGCCATCGCCCATCTCGATCAGCAGTCGGGTCCGCTGCTGATCACTCATTTCGGCCAGTTTCCGGCGACAACCATCTCGTTCAACACGGCGCCGGGCTATTCGCTCGACGCCGCCGTCACCGCGATCCAGCAAGCGGAAGCATCGATCGGCATGCCGATCAGCTTCATCACCGCGTTCCAAGGCACCGCGGCCGCGTTCCAATCGTCGCTGACCAACGAGATATTCCTGATCATCGCCGCGGTCGTCGCGATGTATATCGTGCTCGGCGTGCTCTATGAGAGCTTCATCCACCCGATCACGATCCTCTCGACACTGCCTTCAGCCAGCGTCGGCGCGCTGCTGTCGCTGATGGTGTTTCGCTACGATCTCGACATCATCGCCATCATCGGCATCATTCTTCTGATCGGCATCGTCAAGAAGAACGCGATCATGATGATCGACTTTGCGCTCGATGCCGAGCGCAGCGAAGGGCTTTCGCCGCGCGACGCCATCTATCAGGCGTGCCTGCTGCGTTTCCGGCCGATCATGATGACGACGATGGCGGCGATCCTCGGCGCGCTGCCTTTGCTGACCGGCACCGGCGCCGGCTCCGAGCTGCGCCAGCCGCTGGGCCTCGCCATTATCGGCGGCTTGGTCGTCAGCCAGATGCTGACGCTGTTCACCACACCCGTGATCTATCTCTATTTCGATCGGCTGGCGGTGCGGGTGACCGGCAGACCGCCGGCAAATTCGTTGGGGCCGAGAACGCCTCCCGATGTGCCGCCGGCGCCACCCATGGCTCCGCCGATGGCGCCTGCTGAATGAATATTTCCTCGCCATTCATCAGCCGTCCGGTGGCAACCACCCTGCTGACGATCGGCGTTGCGCTTGCCGGCGTTCTTGCGTTCTTGAAATTGCCGGTCGCACCGCTGCCGCAGGTCGATTTTCCGACCATCTCGGTCAGCGCACAGCTTCCCGGCGCGAGCCCGACGACGGTCGCGACCAGTGTCGCCAGTCCTCTCGAGCGTCATCTCGGCCAGATCGCCGACGTCACCGAAATGACCTCGCAGAGCGGCATCGGCCAGACCCGCATCACTCTGCAATTCGGCTTGAATCGCGACATCGACGGCGCCGCGCGCGACGTGCAGGCCGCCATCGTCGCTGCCCGCGCCGACCTGCCTGCCAGCCTGCGCAGCAATCCGACCTATCGCAAGGTCAATCCGGCTGATGCGCCGATCCTGATCCTGTCGATGACGTCAAAGACACTGACGCAAGGTCAGATGTACGACGCCGCGAGCAATGTGCTGGCGCAGCAACTGTCGCAGATCTCGGGCATCGGCCAGGTCATCATCGGCGGCTCCGCGCTGCCCGCGGTCCGCGTCGAGCTCAATCCGAAGGCCATGTTCAAATACGGCATCGGCCTTGAAGACGTGCGTGCGGCGCTTGCATCAGCCAATGCCAACAGCCCGAAAGGCACGATCGACGACGGCGACCGCCGCTATCAGATCTACACCAACGATCAGGCCACCAAGGCGTCCGACTATGCGCCGCTGGTCATCGCCTATCGCAACGGCGCGGCGGTGCTCTTGTCAGATGTCGCCGACGTCAACGATTCCGTCGAGGACGTACGCAATCTCGGACTGTCCAACGGCCAGCCGTCGGTCATCATCATCCTGTTCCGCCAGCCTGGCGCCAATATCATCGACACGATCGATGCAGTGAAGGCGCAGCTGCCGCACCTGGAAGCGGCCATGCCGGCCGACGTCAATGTCACGGTCGCCATCGACCGCAGCACCACGATCCGGCAATCGCTGCATGACACGGAAGCCACGCTGGCGATCGCCATCGCGCTCGTGACCGTGGTGGTTTATTTCTTCCTGCGCAATTTCAGCGCCACCGTCATTCCTTCGATCGCAGTGCCGGTTTCGATCCTCGGCACATTCGGCGCGATGTATCTGCTCGGCTACAGTCTCGACATTCTGTCGCTGATGGCGCTGACCATCGCCACCGGATTCGTGGTCGACGACGCCATCGTCGTTCTGGAAAACATCTCGCGCCACATCGAAGCCGGCATGCCGCGCCTGCAGGCGGCGCTTCTGGGCGCGCGCGAAGTCGGCTTCACCGTGCTGTCGATCAGCCTGTCGCTGATCGCGGTGTTTCTGCCCATTCTGTTGATGGGCGGTATTGTCGGCCGGCTGTTCCGCGAATTCACGCTGACGCTGTCGATGGCGATCATGATCTCGCTCGTCATTTCGCTGACTACGACGCCGATGATGTGCGCGCTGTTCCTGCGCGGCTCGAGCACCCGCGAAGGACGAAGCCGCAACCGCCTGTTCGACCGGGTCCTTGCCGGCTACGAGCATTCGCTCGCCTGGGCGCTGGAACACAGCCGCCTCATACTGGCGATTTTCTTCGGCGCTATCATCCTCAATATCGTGTTGTTCATCGTGGTGCCGAAGGGATTTTTCCCGGAACAGGACACCGGCCGGCTGATCGGCTCGCTGCGGGCCGATCAAAGCGTGTCGTTTCAGCTTATGACGCAGAAGCTGCGGCAGATGACGGAAATCGTGCAGCAAGATCCGGCCGTGGAGAACGTCGTCGGCTATACCGGCGTCGGCTCGGGCGGCGGCTTCGGGTCGATCAATACCGGCTCGGTCTTCGTGTCGCTCAAGCCCATCGGCGAGCGCCCGCCGATGGATCAGGTGATTGCACGGCTGCGCCCCAAGCTCGCCCGCGTTCCCGGCGGCCAGCTGTTCTTGTTCGGCGTTCAGGACGTGCGCGCCGGCGGCCGGCAAGGCAATGCCGAATATCAGTACACGCTGCAGGCTGACGATGCCGACGACCTGTTCAAGTGGACACAGCGCCTGACGAACCGGCTCGAGAACAGCAAGGTCATCGCCGATGTCAGCTCGGATCAGCAGCAGCGCGGCCTTGAATCCGATCTCGTGATCGACCGCGATACGGCCTCGCGCCTCGGCATCACGCCCTCGCAGATCGACAATACGCTGTACGATGCCTTCGGCCAGCGCCAGGTGTCGGTGATCTACAGCGCGATCAATCAATATCACGTCGTCATGGAGATCGATCCGCGCTACACGCAATACCCGGCCTCGCTCGGTGAAATCTATGTCGCGACCTCGGGCGGCAACGCGTCCGGCACGCAGACATCGAACGCAGCCGCCGGAACCGTCACCGCGGTCAAGAGCTCCACGCCTTCCACCACATCGACGACAACGGCCGCCGCAGCCGCCGCCAACAACAATTCACAGCGCAACGCCGCGATCAATGCGCTCGCCAATACCGGCAAGGGCTCGACGTCATCCGGCGCCGCGGTATCGACCGCGCAGGAGACCATGATCCCGCTCGCTGCGGTGAGCCACTACAACGCCGGCAACGCGCCTTTGTCGGTCAGTCACCAGGGCCTGTTCGTCGCCGCTACGATTTCGTTCAACCTGCATCCCGGCGCTGCGCTTGGAGACGCATCGCGGGAGATCGACCAGGCGATACGGGATATCCGCATGCCGGCATCGATCCACGGCACCTTCGCCGGCACCGCGCAGGTCTTTCAAGAATCGCTCGGCAATGAAAGAATCCTGATCGTCGCTGCAATCGCCACGGTCTATATCCTGCTCGGCGTGCTCTATGAGAGCTACATTCACCCGATCACGATTCTGTCGACGCTGCCTTCGGCCGGCGTCGGCGCCATCCTGGCGCTGATGCTGTTTCACACCGAGTTTGACATTATCGGACTCATTGGCGTCATTCTGCTGATCGGCATCGTCAAAAAGAATGCGATCATGATGATCGATTTCGCCGTCGAGGCGAAACGCGCCGGGAATCTCAGTTCGCGCGATGCCATCTATCAGGCCTGTGTGCTGCGCTTCCGTCCGATCATGATGACGACCTCGGCCGCGATCCTCGGTGCCATTCCGCTAGCGGTCAGTTTCGGCAATGGCAGCGAAATCCGCCGCCCGCTGGGCATTGCCATCGTCGGCGGCCTTCTGATCAGCCAGTTGCTGACGCTCTATACGACACCCGTGCTTTATCTCTATCTGGATCGCCTTGGCCAATGGTCCCTGCGTCTGCGGCAACGGCTGTTGCCGCGCCTGTTCGGCGCACCATCACCCGGCTAAGCTCGACATGGCCGGTTTTGCACAGACCGTCATCGCTTTTGTGCAGAACCACCGGGATTGGGCGGCGCCGATCGTCTTCCTGCTCGCCTTTTGCGAATCCTTTGCCTTCGTCTCGCTGCTCGTTCCCGCAACCGTCATTCTGGTCGGCCTCGGCGGCCTTATCGGCGCTGCGGGCCTTGAATTCTGGCCGATCTGGATCGCGGCGGCACTCGGGGCGATTGCCGGCGATTGGCTGGCTTACGGTCTCGCTTTTCTTTTGAAGGATCGCATCACCGCGATGTGGCCGTTTTTCAAATACCCGAAGCTCCTCGCGCGCGGCATCGATTTTTTCCAGCGTTGGGGCGTAATCGCGGTCTTTGCCGGACGGTTCTTCGGACCGCTGCGAGCGATCGTACCGATCGTCGCCGGGCTTTACGCCATGCCGTGGTGGAAGTTTCAGCTCGCCAATGTTGCATCAGCCCTGCTGTGGGCGACCGGCATCCTCACGCCGGGCTTTTTGAGCCTGCGCTGGCTGGTCGGCTAGAGCGGGAAAACCGGTACCCGCTTTTCCGGATCATGCTCTGGCCCGAGATCAGCGAATACGCATCGGGATACGCGAATAACAGCACGGCTCGAGCGTATAGACCTGTACCGGCCCGAGCAGCCGCCGCAGCCGATAAATATCGGCGCGCGCAGCGAGGATTTGTGGGCCCTTTATGGCCTCGTCAATGTCCGGATTAGCCTGGAGATGCGCGATCAGCTTGCTGTCATGATAGATCGCATCGCGAATGCACCAGTAACATTGCGGATCGGGGTCGCTGAAGATCCCCAAAAAACCTCCTGCCCTTGCCGGTGCGGCGGCGAAAAGCATGGCAAGCAGGCTGGCAAGCAAGAGGGTGCGATGCACTGTCGGTCTCCGGAGCACGGAGCCGATGATAGCGAAAGACATTCGCATACGGAAACCAGAATCGCGCTTACGGAAACCAGAAACGCGCTTACGGAAACCCCGAACGGCTCACCCGCCGTCAGGCCTCAACGCCCGCGATCTTCTGCTCGGTGGCGATCTCGTGCAGCAGCGCACGCAATTCCTTGGCGCGCTTGGCGCCGAAGGCCTTCTCGAACTGCTCCTGCGCTTCCTCCCAGCCCTTGCGCGCCGAGCGGACGCGCGCGGCGCCGGCGCTGGTCAATCGCACGTCCTTGCTGCGGCGGTCGGCCTGTCCCGGCTCAATGGTAATCAGCCCTTCGCGCTCCAGGGGCAACAGGTTTCGCCCGAGCGTCGTACGATCGGTGACGAGGTCGGCGGCGAGCGCATTGATCGTCATCGCCCCCTTGCGCTGCAGCCTTGCAAGAATCGAATACTGGGTCGTGCGCAAGCCGCTCGGCGCCAGGAATTGATCATAGAATTGCGATACATGGCGGGCGGCCTGGCGCAGCGCCAGGCAGTTGCATCCGGCAGGATTGATCCAGTCCGACATCATTGTGATCCCGATATCTCGAAAGGCGCTCTTGCCAAGCGTCTTAGGCGTATATACCCCTAATAACCTCGACGTTCAACCGGCGTCGCCGGTCGTGCCCAGCCGAGGCTGCCGGCAACAGTCTTAAATCAAAGCGCTTTTGGAACAAGGCGCTTTGCGACAAAGCTTGGAGAGCGGAAAAATGTCGGCATCCAGCGTCACAGCCTCCCACTCTCTCCCACCCGGCGCGGCAGGCGAAAAGCCCGCGGATTCGTCGCGCTTCGATCCGCGGACCCGTGCTCTTATCGAAGGACCAATCGCGGCAACGCTGATGCGGCTGGCGGTGCCGAACATCATCGTCATGCTGGCTCAGACGTCGGTCGGCTTGGTCGAGACCTATTTCGTCGGCAAGCTCGGCACCGATCCGCTCGCCGGCGTCGCGCTTGCCTTTCCGGTCGTGATGCTGATGCAGATGATGTCGGCCGGCGCCATGGGCGGAGGCATGTCGTCGGCGATCGCGCGTGCGCTCGGTGGCGGACGCCGCGCTGACGCCAACGCGCTCGCGCTGCATGCGCTGGTCATCGCACTCCTCTTCGGCCTGACCTTCACTGTCGCACTGCTTCTCGGCGGCCCCTGGCTCTACGCGACAATGGGCGGCAGCGGTGCCTCGCTTGCGGCGGCGATAACCTATTCCAACGTCATCTTCACCGGCGCCATCCTTGTTTGGCTGTTCAATTCGTTGGCCAACATTATCCGCGGCACCGGCAATATGCTGTTTCCTGCGCTGGTGACCGTCTCAGGCGTCTTCGTGCTGATCCCGCTGTCGCCCTGCCTCATTTTCGGTCTGGGGCCGTTTCCGCAACTCGGCGTCGCCGGTGGCGCGGTCGCCGTGCTGCTCTATTACGCTGTGGGCAGCCTCGTGCTCGCCGCGTATCTGCGTTCGGGACGGAGCGTCGTGCGCCTGACGATCATCGGCGTCCGGCTGCGTTGGGCACTGTTCGCTGACATTCTTCGCGTCGGCGCGGTTGCGGCCTTGATCACCGTGCAGACCAATCTCACGATTGCGATCGCAACCGGCTTGGTCGGCGCGTTCGGGCCGGCGGCCATTGCCGGCTACGGCACTGGCTCACGCCTTGAATATCTGCTGATCCCGCTGGTGTTCGGATTGGGTGGTCCGCTGGTCGCCATGGTCGGCACCAATATCGGCGCACATCGTCCGGAACGGGCATTGCGCGTTGCCTGGATTGGCGCTGCCATCGCCGCCGGCATGTGCGAGATCATCGGCCTCTCCGCCGCGGCCGCGCCGCACGCCTGGCTGTCGCTGTTTGGTTCAGAGCCCGAGATGATCGATGCCGGGTCGCGTTATCTGCATGTCGTCGGGCCGGTCTATGGCCTGTTCGGCCTCGGCATGGCGCTCTACTTCGCCTCGCAAGGTGCCGGCCGGCTGTTGTGGCCGTTCCTCGCCAATCTGGCGCGTCTCTTGATCGCCGCCGGCGGAGGTTACATAGCACTCCGTCTCACCGGAAATCTGACGAGCGTCTTTGTTGCCTTGGCTGTGGCGCTCGCGGCATTCGGGCTCATCAATACGGCTGCGGTTGCCTCCGGCGTGTGGTTTGATAGGCCGCGTAAGCGGGCCGCGGCCGAACCGGCTGCGGCTGCGCCATCCGCGCCGGGAGCGACCGTCAGATGACCGTATATTATTTGGAAGATTTTGCGGCCGGCCAGACCTTCAAGAGCGGGCGGGTCGTGGTCGACAAGGAAAAGATTTTCGACTTCGCCGGGCAATTCGATCCGCAGCCCTTTCATCTCGATGAGCAGGCGGCGCTGAAATCGCCGTTCAAGGGATTGGCGGCGAGCGGCTGGCACACCGCAGCTATCACGATGCGGCTCCTGATCGACGGCGAATTCAAGCCGGCCGGCGGCATTCTCGGCGTCGGCTTCGAGGAATTGAGCTGGCCGCGCGCCGTGCGGCCCGGCGACGAATTGCACGCCGTGAGCGAGATCCTCGAAGTGCGGCCGTCGAAGTCGCGGCCGGACCGCGGATTGATCAAAGTGCGCACAACGACATTCAATCAGAACGGCGAAGCGGTCATGGTCTATACCGGCAATCTGCTGGTGCCGCGCCGTGTCCCCGCCACAGTCACGACCTAGAGCGGGATTTTTGTTTAAATTGATCCCGCTCTAGATTTTTGGTTGAGCATGATCTTTTCGGAAAACCGGTTCCCACTTTCGGATCATGCTCTCGTCCTGAATCAGGAGACTTCGATGCGTATTCTCATAGTCGGCGCCGGCGCGATCGGCGGTTATTTCGGCGGCAGGTTGAAGGCTGCGGGCCGCGATGTCACTTTCCTGGTGCGCCCGCGCCGCGCGGCGCAATTGGCCAAGACCGGACTCATCATCCGCAGCCCCGCCGGCAATCTGGAACTGCCCTCGCCACCCACTGTGGCTGCGGAGAATTTACGCGCGCCTTACGATCTGATCCTCTTGAGCTGCAAGGCCTACGACCTCGCCTCGGCGATCGAGTCCTTCGCGCCTGCCGTCGGGCCGAATACCGCGATCCTGCCGCTGCTCAATGGTATGGCCCATATGGATGCGCTTGCCGCCCGCTTTGGCGCAAAGGCAGTGCTTGGCGGTCAGTGCCTGATCTCGACGACACTGGACGACGAGGGACGCATTCTTCACCTCAACCCCATGCATCTTCTCTCGTTCGGCGAGCAGGACGGCGCGAAGTCGCCACGCGCGCAGGCGATCCTCGCGGCACTGTCCGGCGCAGGCTTCGACACCAATCTCAGCACAGCGATCATGCAGGAAATGTGGGAGAAATGGGCCTTCATCGCGACCGGCGCCGGCATCACCTGCCTGATGCGGGCGGCTTTCGGCGATATCATCGCGGCCGGCGCCGTCAATCTCACGACGGAAATGTATGACGAGTGCTGCGCCATTGCGACAGCGAACGGCCATCCACCATCAAAAGCCTCGGTCGAGCGCAGTCTCGCCATGTTCACCGCGCCGGGCTCGACGATTTCCGCCTCCATGCTGCGTGACATTGAACGCGGCGCACCGATCGAAGCCGATCATGTCATCGGCGATCTTCTGCAGCGTGGCGAGAAAGCGCCCGGCGAGCGCCGGCTTTTGCGCATCGCGTATGCACACTTGAAATCTTACGAAGCGCGACGCAACCGTGAGAAATCCACTGCGGCGGCCGGCTAGTTCACGCCGAACGTGCCGCAGGATGCGTTGAATTTTGGAATGGCGACACCTGTAGAACTTTCAAAACTCCATGCCTATTATTGAGACCGGAACGGGCGTGCCGGAGGAAGGTGTCTCATGGCCAAAATCACCTATCGTATTGTCGAACACGACGGCGGCTGGGCTTACCAGGTCAATGGCGTCTTCTCGGAAACCTTCCCGACTCACGAAAGAGCGCGCGCCGCGGCGCAACGCGCGGCGCAGGAACAGCACGTGCCCGGCGAAACCCGCGCGATTTCGTGGGAAGACGGTAGCGGCAAGTGGCACGAGGAGCTGGCGCGCGGCGATGACCGGCCCGAAACCGAGGTCGAGGGCTGAGAGCGCCGGTCGAGAGCAATAACAATAATGCGCATCGAAGCCCTCTCCGGCTGGACCAGTGAGCAAAAGCACGTCGTCGCCGCGACCTTTTTGGGCTGGGCGCTCGACGCGTTCGGTCGTCTCGGCACAGTGAGCCTCACCGCTTAGCGGAGCCTTTTCGGCGTGGCAATTTCGTATCGTGCGGCTCGCGCCGCAACCAACGCGATCTGAAAGACTAATCGCAGGAGGCACGAATGTCGCAGATGGTGGCCGACACTTTGGTCGGCGTACTCGAAAAAATCGGCGTCAAACACATATTCGGCCTCATCGGCGATTCGCTTAATCCGCTCGCCGACGCCGTCCGCCGTAGCAAGATCGAATGGATCGGCGTCCGCCACGAAGAAGGCGCCGCGCTTGCGGCCGCCGGTCAAGCCAAGCTCACCGGGCAGCTCGGCGTCTGTTGCGGTACGACCGGGCCCGGCAGCACACATCTGGTCGCCGGCCTTTATGAAGCAAGCGGCGATCACGCCCCCGTTCTCGCGCTCTCCGGCGAGATGCCGCGCAAGATGCAAGGCACCGACTATATCCAGACGACCGACACCAATCTGCTGTTCCGCGACGTCTCACTTTATACTGCGACGATTTCTTCGCCGGCTCAGGCGCCGGCTGTCATTCACCAGGCCATCGCCGCTGCCTATGCCGGCCGCGGCGTCGCGCATCTGACGCTGCCGCAGGATGTCATCAGCGCCAAAGCCGACGGCAGCGTCTCGAGCCTCGCCACGCTGAAGCCGCGGCCTGAAATCGTCGCCAGTGAAGCCGAAATTGCCGAGATCGCCCGCCGCATCGACGACGCCGGCAGCATCGTCATCATGTGCGGCGCCGGCTGCCACGGCGCGGCTGAAGAATTGCGCGCGCTCTCCGATCGGCTCAAAGCGCCGCTGATCCATTCCGTCAAAGGCAAGGACATTATGCCGTTTGACGACCCGCGCTGGATGGGCGGCATCGGCATGATCGGGACCAAGCCGGTCTACAACGCCGTCATGCATTGCGATCTGTTTCTGATGCTCGGCACCGACTATCCGTATTCGGAATTTTTGCCGCACAAGGGCACGGTCATCCAGATCGACGATCGGGCGCGGGTCCTTGGCCGCCGCGCGCCGACAACGCTCGGTGTCATCGGCTCGGTGCGCCCGACGGTCAAAGCGTTGCTCGATCGGGTCAAACCTAAGAGTGACGGCAAATTCTTCGATCGCGTCACGGCGGAGCGCAAGACCTGGGATGCGATGTTGGACAAGCAGGCCGATCCCGCGCGCAGCAAGGATATTATTCATCCGCAGGCCGTTGCGCGTGCGGTCAGCGATCTTGCCGCGCGCGATGCCGTCTTTGTGTTCGACACCGGGCTCAATACGCTGTGGTCCGGCAACTGGACCCGCCAGAGCGGAGCACAGCGGATCATCGGCTCCTTCAACAATGCCGCAGTCGGCACCGGGCTTGCTCAGGCCAACGGCATCCAGGCGCTCGACCGTTCGCGTCAGGTCATCGCACTGTGCGGCGACGGTGGCTTCAATATGCTAATGTGCGAATTCCTCACCGCCGTGCATCACAAGCTGCCGGTCAAGGCCGTGGTCTACAACAATTCGGCCTTCGGATTGATCACGCTCGAAGCCGAATCGATCGGCCTGCCGCCCTACAAAAAGGGCATCGACTTCCCCAATCCGAATTATGCGGCGCTGGCGCGCGCCTGCGGCGGCACGGGCTTCAAGGCCGAAAAGCCCGGCGAGTTGCGCGACGCTATCGACAAGGCGCTCAAGGCGGACGGCCCGGCTATTGTCGACTGCGTGGTTGCGGCCGACGAACTGCCCAACTTCCCGCATCTCGACCTCGAGAAGATCGGCAATTACGCCAAGGCGAAGATCAAGGAAGCGGTTCTCGCGGTCACCGGCGGGTGACGGGGCGCAGCGATAAGGCTATGGAATCGGCCCGCCGGCGGCTATGTTGCTGCTCTGCCGAGGGTGTCGGGTCCGATGAATAATAAATCCAGTGTAACCGGCAATGCTGCTGTGGTTGAAACCGCATTGAGCGGCTATGAGCTGCTCAACAATCCCGTCCTCAACAAGGGCACCGCCTTTACCGACGACGAGCGCGAGGAGTTCGACCTGCACGGGCTTCTGCCGCCACATGTCGCGGAGCTCGACTACCAAGCCATGCGCCGGCTCGACGCCTTCCGCGGGCTTGGCCGCGACATCCAGAAATACGTGTTCCTGCGCGGCCTGCAGGACACCAACGAGACGCTGTTCTACGCGCTTCTCACCCGCAATATCGAAGAGATGATGCCGATCGTCTATACGCCGACGGTCGGTCTTGGCTGCCAATTGTTCAGCCATATCTTCCGCAAGCCCCGCGGACTGTTCTTGAGCATCCCGCACAAGGACTGCATCCGGCACATTCTCAGCCATCCGCGCTATGACGGGGTGCGCGCCATCGTGGTCAGCGACGGCGAACGCATCCTTGGCCTTGGCGATCAGGGCGCCGGCGGCATGGGCATTCCGATCGGCAAGCTCTCACTCTATACGGCCTGCGCCGGACTGCATCCGGCGACGACGCTGCCGATCATTCTCGACGTCGGCACCGACAACACCGAGCATCTGAGCGATCCACTCTATATCGGCTGGCAGCACGCGCGGGTGCGTGGCGCCGAATATGACGAGCTTGTGGAAATCTTCGTCAGCGCCGTACGTGAACGCTGGCCGCATGTGCTGCTGCACTGGGAGGATTTTGCCATCGGCAATGCCAACCGGCTGCTGGCGCGCTATCGCGATCAATTGTGCACCTTCAACGACGACATTCAGGGCACGGCCGCTATCGCCGTCGGCACACTGTTGAGCGCCATCAATGTCACCGGCACGCCGCTCACCGAGCAGCGCATCGCCGTGCTTGGCGCGGGCTCCGCCGGCACCGGAATCTGCGCACTCATCGTGCGCGCCATGGTCGATGCCGGCTTGAGCGAAAAAGAGGCGCGCAGCCGCTTCTATCTCGTCGATCGTGACGGCCTGCTGGTCGAAGGCATGAACGCGTTGCAATCGTTCCAACTGCCGTTTGCGCAGAGCCGCGAGCGCATCGCCTCGTGGAAACGCATGGCGGACGGTCATATCGGCCTGGCTGAAGTCATTGCCAATGCGAAGCCGACGGTACTGATCGGCACGTCAGGACAGGCGCACGCCTTCCACGAATCCGTCATCCGCGAGATGGCGACGCATGTGCAACGGCCGGTGATCTTTCCGCTCTCCAATCCGACGGAACGCAGCGAAGCCACGCCCGTGGATATCGACGCCTGGACCGAAGGGCGCGCCGTGATCGGCACGGGAAGCCCCTTCCCGCCTATCGAGCGCAACGGCAAACCGTTCCGCATCGATCAGACCAACAATGCTTATGTCTATCCGGGCATCGGGCTTGCCGCCATCGCCGTCAAAGCACGCCGCATCTCTGACGCGATGTTTCTTGCCGCCGCGCGCACGGTCGCCGAATTGTCGCCGGCCAAGCGCGATCCGCTCGCCAATCTGCTGCCGCCCTTGATCGATATCCGCGATGTGAGCTTCCACGTTGCGCATGCGGTGGCCAAGGAAGCGGTGGCCGAAGGGCTCGCGGAAGCGATGACGGACGATGCTATTACCGCCGCGATCCAACGCGTCATGTGGGAGCCGGTTTACGCCAAGTATCGGCGGCGGCGCGGCTAGAGCATGATCCGGAAAAGCATGCCCTTGGACTTGATCCGAGGGTGGAAACCGGTTTTCCAGAAAGATCATGCTGTAGCGAACGATCCTACTGTTTGAAGCGTATGGTGAGATAGGCGCTGAGCGGATCGGCCACATAAGCACCGGCAGCATTCGCGGCGACGAAGTACCGTGCATTGGTGAGATTCTTCACGTTGAGAACCACGTCCCATGTCGGCGACAGATAAGCCAGTTCGGCGTTAAGCACCGTCGCCGCTGGAATCGAATTCGTGTTGGTCGTGTCGCTGTAACTCTTGTCCTGATAGTTCACACCGATGCCGGCCTGAAAGCCGTGGATTCCCGCGATGGAGAAATCGTAAGTCGTCCACAGATTGGCCAGATAGCGCGGAACGCCCTGCGGCGCGTGATCCAGCGCGGTCGATTGGATCACCGTTTGCGGACTGGCGGTCACCACCGGGTCCATCACAGTGGCGTTCGCCAAGACATGCCATTGATCGGTGATCCTTGCGTCCAGAGAGGCTTCGACGCCGTCGATCTTGTAGTCGTCGAAACCGGTCTGCTCGATGGTGGTTCCAGGAATTGAGAACGCGGCCGCGACGTTGTTGCGCAAGACCCGGAATATGGCCGTGTTCAGGATAATCTTATCGTCGAGCGAGGCGAATCTCAGCCCGCCTTCATACTGCATGCCGGATTCGGCCGGGCCGATGCCTTGCTGCGTATTTTCGGAATTGAAGTTTGTAAGCCAGCTTTTCGAAACGCCGCCAAACGCCGTTATGCCGGGCACAAGCTTGTACAGCGCGCCGACGTTCCAGCTCAGCGGTGTTTCTTTCTGGTCTTCTTCCTGGCCGGCGATAATCGGCATCCCGTTGCTATTGAAGCGGCCTGGCACGGTGGTCAGCGGCAGCAGCGACGTGTCCCACCAGTCCTGTCGGATTCCGGCGCGGACCTTGAACCTGTCCGTGACGTCGATCTGATCCGTGGCGTAAGTGCTCAGATAAGTCGCCGCCAGCTGATCGTCGTCGCAAGAGTGCTTGGCGTCACATTGGAAAATGATATTCGCCGGTGTCTCCGTGGGTATAGGGGCGAAAGTTGCGACGTTGGGCAAGTCCGCCGTCTCTCGAGACGTGGCAATCGTCTGGTGGATGGCCTCAAAGCCGGTCAGCAGCGTGTGTCCGATCGGACCGGTGTAGAATTTCCAGACCGGCTCGAACTGATAATCATAGGTGTTATCGAGGTCCTCCTGTTCGCGGAGCTGCCGATTGATGACAAAACCGGAGGTGGCCCCCGTGAAGCTCGGGGCGGTACTCGAACTGTCGCCGTTGCGATCCACATCGAGATTGCGATGCGTATACGCGAAGCGGTTGTTGATGGTCAGAAAGTCGCTGATCCACCATTTGTCAGTGAAAGTAGGACGGAAATAGTTCCCGTTGGCGAAGGACCAGGGCGTCGAATATTTGGAGTCGATCGGTACGCCGCTGATCGGCGTGCCGCGAAAATAAATGAGGCCGTAGGAATCCGGCGTCTGGTGAACATCGCGTGCATCGAGGCTGAACTCGAAATTATGATCGTTGATGGCCCAGGTGAAATCGGGCCGGATCTCGTAATCATGACTGCCGAGATCGCGAAAGCCGTCGGACCGCGATGCAAACCCGTCGACGCGATAATTCAAGCCTTGGATCGTGGTCGGCCCGGTAACATAGCCTTGGTTCGTAACGCTGCCGAACGATCCCGCTGTGACGCTGTCACCGTAATGAAACGTCGATAACGGCGTATAGTGGACGATATTGATCGTGCCGCCCGGCGGTCCGCTACCAAACAAGGCCGAGCCTGGTCCTTCCAGAACTTCGATATTCTTCACCCCATTGAGTGAATGCGAAATGCCGCCGAGCTGATCGCCGTCGGAAAAGCCGTCTTGATAAATCTGCGCATTGAAGCCGCGGATCAGGAAGTGGTCGAAATAGCCAAGTGAGTCTTGGCCGCCTTGATTGACACCGCTGGCATTGGTGATCGCCTGCCGCAGCATCGTATCGCCTTGTTGATTGATGACGGCGCGCGGAATGACCTGCACGCTGACGGGCAGGTCTGCGAGCTTTGTGCCGGTCTTGCCGAGGCCGGGTACATCTTGCGGCGTCACGTGCGCCGCCGCTCCGCTGCTGTCGAACGGCGACGGCACTGAAGGGGCAGTCTGTTGGACCACTGCGCCTCCTGCAGACGACGGTTTTGCCGCGACGGCAGGCGGCGTTTTCTGCGGCGTCCTTCTCTTGCGGCTGGTGACAGTGATTGTAGGAATAGTGGTGCTTTGTACCGGAGCTGCCGGCGTGGTCGCGGCGGGCGCCGGATTCGTTGGCGGCGTTGCCGGAGCAGCAGTCGGTGTGGCGTTGCTTGACGCCGGCGCCTCAGTCGATGGCGCGGGCGCCGTTTGTGCAAAAGCCGTTGCCGAAACGCCAAGCCCGCAGATCAAGGCGGCGTACGAGGCAACAGAGCCATATCGCGATAAAGAAAATCGCCCCGGAATTCTGCGCGTGCGCAATCGATACCCCCCACTAATCTGCCGGTGACTAAACCTTGTGGAGGAAAAATATTCCAGTCAAAACAATACTTTATAGAGATTCCAAGGTTTCCTTTGACTAATTAAAAACTGGGCGTCAGGGGAGCCTCAGCTTGCGGGTCCTGCAGGCGTGAAACGTGGACTGACGATCCGCATCGAAGATCGATCTACTTGGAAGCATCGGCGATCAGCCGATCACCGGCGAAGTGGTCGGCAATTCAGTTTTGCGGCTTCACGCGAAAGTCGACAGGAACGGTGAAAGACAGGTTTTCGTCGGCAACGACGGGCGGCGGCGGCGGAACCGGATCGGACCGTTGCAACATAGCCAACGCCGCTGCGTCGAAGGAAGCGTCGCCGGATCCTTTCACAATGCGGCTCGACAGCACGTGCCCGACCCGGTCGAGGACGAAGCCGACGACAACTTCCGCGTTTTTCATGATCCGATCCGCTGGATAGCGCTTGAACTTGTTGAAATGTGCCGCGAGCTCTTTCTCCCAAGTGGCGCGCTGGCGCACAGCGCTGGCGCCGGTCCCCGGCGACGGCGCAACGGAGCCCGTCGACTGCTGCGCGTTTTCGACTGTCGGCACCGCCGTTTGCTCCGCGGCAGACGACGCTTCAGACGGATCAGCCTGGGCCGTCGCTTCCTTCTGATCCTCCTTGACCGGCTTTTGCGTATCGTTAGGTGACACGACGCGGTCGGGATCGTCCGTCTCTGTCGGGATGGCCTTCGGCAAATCAGTTTGCTGCACGACCTCTTTCTGCTCGATGACCTCTGGTGAAGGCGCCGATGCTTCGGTATCGGGCCCGACGGGCAGGTTGGTCGCGTCAAGCTGCGGCGACGTCAATTCGACGCCGATTTCGATCGCTGGCGCGCCGAGATCGTCGTCAGTATCGCTGGACTGCAGCGCGCCGAGCGCGACCGCGGCTCCGCCGGCATGAAGCGCCAGCGCGCCGAGCGCCGCTAGAGCCCAGATGGCCCGTGACTGATGCCGGGAGCCTTCACGATCGAGCGTCATTCTACAGGCACCGTTATTAGCCCGCTTCACGGCTTTACATCAACCGGACCGCCCGGCGTCGAATCGCTGGACACGCCTTCAAGCGCCACCAACGCGATCCTGCTGAAGCCGCCGACGCGCAGACGCTCCAACACATCCATCAATTCACCGTACGGCACAGACTTATCCGCGCGCAGAAATATCCGCCGATCTTTGCCTTCGCCAGGTGCAGCATCGAGCGCATTGACAAGATCGACACGCTTCACCGGAGTTTCACCGATCGCGACGGCGAGATCGGACTTGATGGTGACATAGACCGGTTTGTCCGGCCGCGGCTGCGGGATCGCTGTGGACGACGGCAAATCGACCGGAAGATCGACGGTGGACAGCGGCGCCGCCACCATGAAGATGATCAGCAGCACCAGCATCACGTCGATGAACGGGGTTACGTTGATATCGTGCGCTTCGCCGAAATCGTCGTCATCGTCATCGATATCGCCGAGTACCGCAGCCATATGCGTCACTCCGCTGCCGCGGGCACAGCGCGGGCCTGAAAGCGGTCGATATCACGTGACAGCAGACGGCCGACGGCGCCAGTGCCGCGCCCGACCAGATCCATGTAACCCTTCGTCGCGCGCGAGAAGTAATTGTAGATGATGACAGCAGGGATCGCGGCGCCAAGACCGACTGCGGTCGCCAGCAGCGCCTCGGCGATGCCCGGCGCAACGACCGCGAGGTTCGTCGTCTGCGCCTTGGAGATACCGATGAAGCTGTTCATGATTCCCCACACGGTTCCGAACAGCCCGACAAATGGAGCCGTGGCGCCCACCGTCGCGACAAGGCCCATGCCGTAGCGGATCGCACGCGCTTCGATCTTTGCGATCTCGGAGAACCGCGAGGTCGCACGCTCCTTGATGCCGCCTTCGCTTCTGACGTCGGCGGACATCCGGATCTCCTGAGTCGCTGCGGCGATGAGCGAGATCAGAATGCTATTGGCCGCGCCCAGCGCAAGCTGCGCCTCATTCAGCGAACGGCTTTCGGCGATACGGCGAAGATTGTCCGTGAGCTGACGGCGGGCGCGATAAAGCTGAACGGTCTTTGCAAGAAGAATGGTCCAGGTCGCAAGCGAGGCGAGCATCAGGATCACGATCACGACTTTGACCAGCCAATCGGCCGACATGAACATCGACCATGGCGACAATTCGTGCAGCGGACCGATCGCGGAAGGTTTTGCGATCTCGCGCGGCGAAGCGGCAGGACTGTCCGCGGTAGACGGTGCCGGTTGCGAAATCGGTGCGACAGGGACCGCGTTTGACGAAGGCGCCGGTTGGACAGTGGCTTGTGGCGCAGACAGGCCCGGTGCAACCTGTTGCGCGGCGACGGCCTGAAGCAGCAGCGCGGCGGCAGCAGCGCCCCATATCACTCGCATCCGCCTTGTCATAACTCGGCCCAGTAGCGAATGAGGTTATGATAAAGCCCGCTGAGCTTGACGACCTCGGGATCGTTGCGGCCAAGCCGCTCGACGAGGCCCTGAATAGCGTGGTCGAGATCGAAGATCATGCTGCGGGCATGTGCGTCGCGGATCATGCTTTGGAGCCAGAAGAACGACGCCACTCGAACACCGCGCGTGATCGGCGTGACAGTATGCAGGCTGGTTGCGGAATAAAGCACAAGCTGTCCCGCGGGCAGCTTGACCTCGTGCGAGCCGTAATAATCCTCGACGACCAATTCCCCACCATCGTACTCATCCGGCTCGGACAGAAATAATGTCACCGATAAATCGGTGCGAATTCGTATTCCCGTTAAATGATCGCCACGTACGGCATTGTCAACGTGAACGCCGAAACGCTGACCCACGCCGTAACGATTGAACAGCGGCGGAAAGATCTGTTGGGGGATCGCCGCCGAGACGAACAAAGGGTTGCTCGCCAACGCTCTTATCACGCGTTGTCCCAACTCGCGTGATATTTCGCTGTTTGGCGGCAATTGCTCATTTTTTTTCACCTCTGCCGACTGCGAGCCCGCGGTCGAACGGCCGTCCTCCCACTCGGCCGCGTCCATGACGGCGCGGAATTCCTCCACGTCGGCCTTGCTCAGCACATCAGGTATGCAGATCAGCATTCTCGCTCTTTAGAATTAGAACGGTTCAATATTTGGCGGCGAGCTCTATGCCGACGACACGACCGGGAGCGACGAGCGTGAAAGGCGCTCCGCTCTGGTAGAATGCGTCGTAATAGAGCTTGTTGAAGATGTTGTTGGCGAACAGTTTCCACTTCCAATTCTTGTCGAGCTTGCCGCCCATGAACCCATCGAAACGCCAATAACTTGGCAGAGTGGTGCCGGCATTCGCGGCCAAAAGCGTGCCGCCCTTCAACGACGATCGATACGTCGCCTGCGCACCGACATTCAGATAGTCGTTGATCTGATATTTGGTCAGAACGTTGAACGATTGCGGCGCGATGAATGCGAGCGGCAGGCCAACATTGCTCGGTGTAGCGGAATGGTCCACGCGCGTCTCCATCAGAACCAAACCGGTGTAAATGCTCCACTTGTCGGTGATGTTGCCCTGCGCACCCATATCGAGACCCTGCACGTGATAGGCGGCGCCTTCCACGATGGTGCCGGGATTCGAGCCGATAAGTTCGCGAGCATTGCTGACGTCGGTGCGGAATAGGGCGATAGTGGCCAGCAAGCGCCGGTCGAACAGTTCCCACTTGCTGCCGACCTCCTGTGCCCGGCTTTGGATTGGCGAGAAGACCTGAGACAGCGGTGAAGTCGGATTCAAGCCGCCGTAGTTGGTGGACGTGCCGTCGAGCTCGGAGCCGACCGGATCGGACGCGGTCGCATAGGCCCAATAGAGACTGGCGATCGGTATAGGCTTGAGGACGGCGCCGAGATTGTAGTTCCACATGCCGGAAGAGCCGGATATCTCCGCCGTGCTGGACGAGACTGTGCTGTATCGCTTCTTGGCCGACACGCCATAGTCGTCGTAACGAAGTCCGGCGCTCAGGATGAGAAAATCCCGATAATTGGCGGTCTCGAGCGCATAGGCGCTCTGATTACCGACCGTTATGACATCGGGAATTCCCGTCGGGATCGGATTATTGGCAGTCGTGATGTAATTTGTCGGGAACAGGACCGACGTCGGTCCTATCGAGCCGGTGGAGAACACATTGCCAAGGACCTCCGACCCGAGACCGCTATAGGTATCGATGCTCACCTGCTCTTGCGACGCTTCCACGCCGGTAACAAGCTCGTGCTGGACCGGCCCGGTATCGAACTTGACGGTCGCCGAAGACTGATCGGCGACGACATTCGTCACCTGATATCGGGTTTGCGGATTGAGACACGCCGTCCAGCCCGCCGGATTCAAGCCGGGCAGCGAGGTTGCCGTCCCAGCGGCACCGCATTTCGTACTCTGTTCGGGAATGGTGCCGATATAGTTCAGGACGGACTTCTCGTCCCTGATCTTGTTGTCGAGCGTGATGAAGTCGTTGAGAACGTACTTGCTGTCGACGGTGCCGAAATCCTGCTGCACCTTCATGAAATCGCGATTGACGAGACCATAATAAGTGTCGCGCGGAACACCGAGCGAAGTAACGGGAGCGCCTAGAACATTATTGTAAGGAACGCCGAAATCCGGCAGCGACCACAGATTGGTGTGAACGTAGTTCGCCGTGACCGTGAAAGAGTCGTTCGGCGCCCACTTCACAGCGGCGAGCGCGCCGCCGCGATCGTCGGTCGTGTAATCTCGCCCGGCTACGCCGGCGTTCTGCCACATGCCGTTCACGCGCACGGCAAGCGTGGGATTGATGACCTGGTTGACGTCCAAGGTCACGCGCCGCGTGCCATCGCTCGCTATTTGCGTTTCGGCGTCGTAGAAATTGGCGTTCGCCGCCTGTTTGGTGACGATATTCAGCGCGCCGCCGGTCGTGCCTCGACCGTCAATAGTCGCCGACGGGCCTTTCAGAATCTCGAGCTGCTCGGTGAAGAAGTTCTCGCGGACGCTGACCGCGGGATCGCGAATGCCGTCGACGAACACGTCGTTGCGGGCATCGAAGCCGCGGATGAAGAACCGGTCGCCGAAGGCGTTGCCGCCTTCGCCGGTACCGAGCGTGATACCGGGCGTCGTGCGCGCCACCTCTTTGAGGCTCGTGGCGTCCTTGTCTTCAAGCAGGTCCTTGGTCAGAACCGTGATGCTCCTCGGTATGTTGGCAATGGGCTGAGTGAATTTCCCCGAAGAGAGGCGATTGGCTTTGTATGGCGCGGCAGGATCGGCATAGGGATCGCCGTCAGGCGGCGCTTGTGGCGCCGTGTTTGCCGCTGTGGCTGCTGCCGCCCTCGCCTGCGCGGCCTGCTTGTCGCGCGCTGCGCGACGCAATGCATTGCGAACGCGCACTTGCTCGGCGCTGGGCTTGCTGGCGACAGGTTTCTTGCGCTCAACAGGCGCATCGACCGTCACCGGGGCTAGCGACGATTGCGCCTTGGCACCCGTGACCGACGCGACCGCGATCAGGCACCCGACAGTGATCTTGCGTGCGGCGTTACGTTCCGAATTTTCATTGGCGAATTCCGCACCGACGCTTGAACGAAGCGTGCGCGGCATTTTCACACAACTCATAACTGTCACCCCCGTCGATTTTGAAAAATTTCATCCCGCAATCCCCGTGCAGGATGAGTTTGACGCCCGCGGTGTTCTTATGCTTCGCGAACCTGTCGCGTCAAATAGAATTACTATTTCGTAACAAACATATACTTTGAACAATTCGAATGAAGCACGAGCAAATACTTTTTAATGCTTCAAAATCAAAAACAAGCAGATTGTAATTAGACGCACTCAAAACTAGCGACCGACACGATCCTCCTGCAGCTCAAGATCGAGCTGCCGTTCTAGACGTTATCGTCGGAGTCCGAGTTTGGCGGCTTCATCAGGGAAAAGAGCTCGTCTACTGTCGCGCCCGCAAACTGCCGGACGCGCTCGCTGTCGAGCGCGCCGGCGATCCTGATCTGCCGCACCACCGCGTGGATCTCGTCTCTGAAGTCGCTCAGAAAAGTGAGCGGGTCTTTAGAATTATTCGCAACTCGCGCAATGATCCCGGTCACCAATATCTGGCAGGCGATCATGCGGCCGTTCAGCTCTTCCATTTTCAAACCCTCACCAGCAAAGCCGCCGCAACCTATTGCACGGGTATCGATACTTCAACGTCGCGGCGAAAAATGGCGCGCGCTTCGCACTGATTAGAACTGTTGCAAAGAGACACGCGACGATCGTTGCCGCACGTCACGCCACGCGAACTTTCTCCAGATCGCTTGAGCATGACCCGGAAAAGCATGCCCTTGGACTTGATCCGAGGGTGGGAACCAGTTTTCCGTAAAAGATCATGCTCCAACGAACAAACTAGATCACGATCCGATTCAACTTAATCGGATCATGGTCTAGGCACGATCGGCGATAGAACGGCCGATAAGCATGGCGCGAACAGCCGTAAGCACGGCCTCGACAGCGGGGCGACGATAGGCCCATTTCGGATCGAGCACGGGCGGATAGACGACCATGGTCGCATTCGCTTCAAAAAACAAAATGTCGTCCTGTCTGTTCACGGCAAAATCGATGCCGCCGTAATCGAGATCGAGGGCGGCGCAGATGCGTTCAAGCCCGGCCACAGCGCGCGGCCCGATCGCACCCATCATATCGGCCAGAAATGCTTCATCCTTGACCCGGTTGTCAGGCGAACTCGCCATATCGGCGGTGAAATAGTGGACTTTCCAATCGTGCGAGATCGCCAGATGCAACGGATAAAGAGCGCCATCGACGAACATCGCACGATATTTGCGGAACATCCCGGCATCGTCGCGGGCATCGAGGCGCTCGATCAGCCATACGTCGTCGCCGGGAAAGTCTTTCACCGCGGCGGCAAGCTGTCCTGCCGCGTCGACATGCGCAAAATGATAGCCGGTGTGGAAACCCGGCGCGCGAACAAGTAGCGGAAAAGCGAAACCGCTATCGGCAACCGTCGTCGCAGCGTCAGGCGCGATCAACACCTGCTTCTGCAGCCGCGCCATGCGCGGCACGACGACATTGGACAAACCGCGCAATCGCGCGACATTCGCGGCGCGCCCGGTCTTGAGCACATGTGCCGGGTGATTGATCACCGGTCGCTGAGTTTTTGCCGCGATCGAAAGTGCCGCCTGCAATCCATCGCAGCACAGATCGGCATCGCCGATCGTGTTGAAGACGAGATCGTGCGGCGGCAAGACCGCGTTGAGATCGGCATATTCCGCCACCACAATCGTTGTCTCAAACGTATGATCGTCGATCAGTGCTCGCGTCGGGATATTGCCCCCGAGTGCCGAGACCAGAAGCAGCACCGAGATCGGCGCGCCTTCGCCGCGATAGGGCGCTACAGTCACAGCATTACCGGCAAAGCCTTTGTCGCGATGCGCCTTGGCGCCGGCAAAATCGCCAAGCGCCGCCAGAAGATTGCCCATGCCGCGATGTGCATGAATATGATCGGGATCAATGCGCAGCGCGGCTTCGAATTGCGCGCGTGCGGCAGCCTGCTCGCCGCGCAAAAACAGAAGATTCCCCAGATTGACGCGGCCGTTCGAATTATCCGGATGAAGACGTACGGCTTCGCCGAACAACGAAAGCGCGGCTTCGCTATAACCGGCATTAAGAACGAGCATGGCGAAATCGTTCAGCGCGGCAAAATCGTTGGGCTTACGGCGAAGGAGCTCCAGATAGTCTTGTTTGGCCTCCTCGAAACGTCCCTGCTCGCGCAACAGACCGGCACGTTCCGCACGCGCGGAAAAATCATCCCTGTCGTGCGCCAACACCCGATCGAGCGTACCCAGCCGCACAGCCGCCGGAGCAGGCTTTAAGCGGTTCGTCACGATGGTCGAAGCCCTTGTTCCAGCATCGCGAATCACTGTTCCCTGCAAGAGATCATAGGCTGAAACGAAAGTCAGGATCGACGTGACGGAAGAACGCCCGGAAATCGTGCCTTCGTTGCTCGATCCCGCGGATTGGAATGCCTTCCGAAGCGCGGCGCATACGCTTTTGGACCGGCTGATTTCGCAACTTGAACAATCCGGCGACGGACCGGTCTGGACGCCGATGCCGGAGACGGTGAAGCGGCGCCTGGCCGAGCCGCTGCCGCGCGAGCCGCGCGGTGTGGACGATGCCTGCAACGACCTCGCCGAATTGATCCTGCCTTATGGCACCGGCAACACCCATCCGCGTTTCTGGGGCTGGGTTCATGGCTCCGGCACCGCGGGCGGCATGCTCGCCGAAATGGCCACGGCTGCGATGAACGCCAATTGCGGCGGCCGCGATCACGGCGCCATTCACGTTGAAAAATGCCTGCTCGACTGGACGGCGCAATGGTTCGGCTTCCCCAAAACCACCGCGGGCGGTTTGCTGGTCACCGGCAGTTCGATGGCCAACCTGCTTGGGCTCGCCGCAGCGCGCAACCGTGCCGTCAAGAATGTGCGGCGCGACGGCGTTAACGAGGCACGCCTCACCGGCTATGTTTCGCGCGAAGCCCATTCCTGCATCGTCAAGGCTTTCGAACTGCTCGGGCTTGGCCGCGATGCCTTGCGTCGCATCCGCGTCGATGACAATTTCGCCCTCGATATTGACCGGCTGCGCGCGGAAGTGAAACAGGATCGCGCTGACGGCTTTCAGCCGTTCTGCGTCGTCGCCACCGCCGGCACGGTCAATACCGGCGCCAGCGACGATATCGCGGCGCTTGCCGATTTCTGCCGCGGCGAAGAATTGTGGTTTCATGTCGACGGTGCGTTCGGCGCGCTGACAATTCTGTGTCCCGAGCTTGCGCCGCGCTTGGCCGGCATTGAACGCGCAGATTCGCTCGCCTTCGATTTCCATAAATGGCTGCACGTCCCCTATGACGCCGGCTGTCTGCTGGTGCGCGACCGGAAAACGCTGCTCGACACTTTCGCCGATCGGGCGCCTTATCTCGCCAGCGATGCGGCGCTGGCCGGCGGCGACATCTGGCCTTGCGACCTCGGCCTTGAATTGTCGCGCGGCTTTCGTGCGCTGAAAGTCTGGTTCACGCTGCAAGAGCACGGCACGCATAGGCTCGGCGAAGCGATCGCGCGCAATTGCGCGCAAGCGCAAGCACTCGCCGCCAAGCTTGCCAGCCGACCAGCGATCCGCGTGATGGCTCCGGTGCCGCTGCAAATCGTCTGCTGCCGCTACGAGGCCGGCGGCATGGACGAGACGGCAATAGACACGCTGAACGCCGAGCTTGTCGCAACGTTGCAACGGCGCGGAATCGCGGCGCCATCGACTTGCCGGATCGGCGAGCGGCTCTGCATCCGCGTCAATATCACCAATCATCGCACCTCCGATGCTGATCTCACCATCCTCGTTCAGGCTATCGAAGCGATCGGTGCCGAGCTTGCTGCGGCTCAGCAACCTGAACGGCAACGCGCCGCATCCTGAAAACACCGCGCGCTCGCCGCCCGTTAAGGCTTTGTTAACCATAAAAACGCACGATAAGACGGGGCGAGACCGAAATTCGAAGCTCGCAAAGGCTCCGCCATGTCTGACAACACCAGCGGCGATCGCGCCATTACTTTGGGCGATCCCGCGCCGTGGTTCACCGCCCCGCTCATCGGCGATGGCACTTTCAGCCTGCAGGTCGCCGCCGGCCGCTGGGTGGTGTTGAGTTTTCTCGGCTCGCCTGACGATCCCAAGGCCAAGGAAGAGCTGGCGAAGCTCCTCCACGACGCGCGGCTGTTTCACGAAGATCGCATCGTGTTCTACGGTGTCTTCACCACACCGCCGAGCGATCCGTCCTATTACGTCGCGCTCAATACCTTCGCGATCTCCTTTATCGCGGACTATGACGGCGCGATCAGCCGCGCCTTCGGCGCGACGGATGCGCCGCGCACCGTCGTGCTCGATCCGATGCTGCGCGCCATTGCCGACATTCCGTGGGACTTTGCTGAAGGCCACGCCAAAACCGTTCGCAATGTGGTGACCGGCCTGCCTTCGGTTGACGATTCCGCGGGCGTGCCGCTCACCGCGCCGGTCCTGATCGTGCCGCGCGTGCTCGGCTTTGACCTCTGTGATTTTCTCATCCAGTTCTACGACAAGCTCGGCGGCAGCGAGTCCGGCTTTCTGCTCGACCAAGACGGTCAGACCTCGACCGTCGTCGATCATCGGCTCAAACGCCGCAACGATCTCAATATCGTGCATCCGCAAGTGCGCGACGCCATTCGCGGCCAAATCGCGCACCGTCTCGTGCCCGCGATCGATTGTTTCTTCCAGTTTCAGGCGACGCGGATGGATCGCTACATTGTAGCTTGCTACGACAGCGCCACCGGCGGACACTTTTATCGGCATCGCGACAACGTCAATGCCGGGGCGCGGCATCGCCGCTTTGCCGTCACCATCAATCTCAACGGCGATTATGACGGCGGCGACCTCGCCTTCCCCGAATTCGGCAGCCGCGCCTATCGGGCGCCGCATGGCGGCGCGATCGTATTCTCGTGCGGCGCGCTGCATCAGGTCACGCCGATGACGCGCGGTACGCGCTACGCTTTCCTCGCATTCCTCTATGGCGAAGCCGACGCGCGGCTGCGCCATCTCAACAATGCGAAGATTGCGCAGAGCGAATACCGCTATAGCGGCGGCGATTCCGACCGCCTGTTTCCCGGCCTCGCCGCCAACGAAGACATGCAGGAGGCCGAACGCGAGCCGACGCGCCGCACCGGCTAAATCGTTCTGTCCAATTCTACGGCAGACGCACGAAAGCTTCTGCCTTGCCATTCCGGTCTCTCCGGTTAAAATAATCGCGGGATGGAGTCCCCCCGTAACCGCCGATGAGGCTGATGACTCCTACTGGGCGCTTGGCGTCGGTAGGAGTCTGTTCTGGCTCCGGCTGTCTCCAAAGTCCATTTGCTGAAGGCTGCTCACGGCGCGCGAAACGCGCTCGCCGAGCGATTGTGAAAGGCGTGATGTTTCTCGGAGGACTGCAATGGGTTTTCTTATCGTTTTTTTCGGCGGCGGACTTGGCGCCGCGCTGCGCCACGGCGTCAATATCGTGGCGGCACGCGCCTTCGGCACCGATTTCCCTTACGGCACGCTGATCATCAATGTTCTGGGATCGCTGGCGATGGGACTGATCGCCGAATATTTCGCGCTCAAGATCGGACTGCCGCAGCGCTGGCGACTGTTTCTCACCACCGGAATCCTCGGCGGCTTTACAACATTTTCGACCTTCTCGCTCGAAGCGGCTCTGCTCTACGAGCGCGGCGCGGCGACAAGCGCTGCGATCTATGTCATCGGTTCGGTCGTACTCGGGATCGCGGCACTGTTCGCCGGCATGGCGATCGTTCGCATGCTGGCCTGAGTTCTGGCTCAAACAAGCATGCGGCGCCGTCACTCCGCCGGCACTGACGACGGGCTATGGCCGACTTCTGTCACGGCGGACTTGCGATAGGCCAGATACGTGCCGAGCAGTCCGCAAAGTGCGGCAAACATCAGCCATAGGCTTGGCACGGCGCGATGGCGGGGGAGGATGAAGAAAGCTCGCTCGCACGCGAAGGGCCGTAGCCCGGATGGAGCGAAGCGCAATCCGGGGGACGACAGTAACGTTGGTCGGCCGCACCCGGATTACGCTGCGCTTCATCCGGGCTACGAAGAAAAAGGGAAAGCGGAGCGCCGAGAGACGCATCCAACCATGGCCACACCATCGGGCGTGGCAGCGCGCCTTGCGATCGGCGCGCTCGCCTTTCGGCGCTCCACTCCGGCTCACGTTTAGGCGACCGAACGCCACCACCCAGCTCCGGGCCGCGCTTGCTGGTCAGCGGATCTCTCCGCCGCCGAGTTCAGCCAGACACCTGGCAGGCCGGTCATAATGCCGGTCGGGTCGATGCCCAGAGCTGCCCGGGAGCGGAGTGCAAATCCGCGCGCAGGCGCCGCACTCGCTCCGCATTCAGGCTTGCCTTCCGGAAAGCGTCCCTCACTGAGCGAGATCTGCGCTATGTAACTCAATCGGGGACAAGGTCAAGAATATCTCTAATTCGGGGACGTAATATTTTCAACTTCTGGTGATCCAATGTTATGCGATAAACGTAATTCGAGCGCCGGAGTACCTTTCAACGATCCCGCCATAGCCGGCGTCGCGTCTCGCAGATCCCCAGCCATAACGCCAACGCCGGCGCCTTCGAGAACCAGGCAAGATCCGCCATGACCTATGTCGTCCCTTATGTCGCTGTACTTGTCATCTTTGGAATCATCGACGCCGGCTGGCTCAACACGATCGGCAAGCTGGTCTATCGCCCGGCACTCGGCGACATCCTGCTGGACGATCTCCGCGTCGCGCCGACAATTCTTTTCTATCTGGCTTATCCGATCGGCATCGTCGCCTTTGCGGTGATGCCCGGGCTGCGCGCCGACTCGCTGGTCGTGGCCTTCGGCTATGCGCTGTCCGTCGGCGCGCTGGCCTACGGCACCTACGACCTGACCAATTACGCAACTCTGCGCCGTTGGACCCTACAGATCACCGTGATCGACATTTGTTACGGGGCGCTCGCCTCTGCGATCGCTGGCACGGTGGCGGAGCTCGTTGCGCGCGCCTTCACGCATTAATTTTCTTTTTCGCGCACGATTTTTCGGAAAACCGATTTCCACCCTCGGATCAAGTCAAGGGGCATGCTTTTCCGGATCATGCTCTGGGCCTTGATCAAATCCGGATGAACGGCCGCAGCAGCCGGCCGATAAAGCCCTGCAGCTTGATGTCGCCCTGCATTGCGACGACCGCGACGCATGGTCCGCCGTCCTCGACCACTTGATAGTGTTCGATGCTCTCGTCGACTTCGTCGAAGTCGCCCGGACCATAGCGGCGCCGTTCGTCGCGATAGGCGCCGTGAATGACACAGGTCCATTCGGTGCCGCTGTGACGATGCTGGAGCAGGCGCGTGCCGGGGCCGCCCTTGAGCAGGAATACCCTGACATCGCCGTCATGAGGAACGTCGACGGGCCGCGTCAGCAATCCGCCGCCGACGCGACGCCAGCGGCCCAAAGCGTAATGGCGCAGCGGCGACGGCAGTTCGTCGGACGGCTCCTCTGTTGAAGCGGAAGCCGCCGGTGTCGCAACACGTGGCGCTAGATCTTCAGAAGGAGTGACGCCCGCGACCTGGGCAACCGCGCGGTCCAGAGCTCCCGGGCTCATGGCCGTGGGCGCGGCCGCCTCGAGCAAGGCTCCGCCGATATGTTCTAAAGCCTGCATCGCATGTCGGCACCGCGGGCACAGACAGACATGTGTCGCCACCACCACGGCGCGGCCCGCATCGAGCGTGCCCGACGCGAACGCCGCCAAGGTCTCGTCGCTCGGATGGTGGGTGATCGTCATAACGCGTCACCAAGAAGACTGCGCAGGCGGCCCATAGCGAGGCGAATCCGCGATTTGACGGTGCCAAGCGGAAGCTGCAATGACTCTGCGATGTCGCCGTGGGCGCGGCCATCGAAGAACGAGAGCCTGACAACGGCAGCCTGCTCCTCGGGGAGCTGTTGCAGGGCAGCCTGCACGTGCCGTTCGATCTCCGCGGCATCCAGCGGGCCGTCCGGGCCGTCGGTCGCATCCAGCTCGACGGCCTCGTAAAGCGCCAAAGCTTGCGCCCTTTGATTCCGGCGCAAGCGGTCTACCCGCAGATTGCGCGCGATGGCATAGACCCATGCTGAAGCGCTGGCACGCGCCGGATCGTATTGCACGGCCTTGCGCCAGATGGTCAGCAGCGTCTCCTGCGCAATGTCCTCGGCGGCTTCGGCGCTCTCGCCCGCGCGCATCAGCATTGTCTTGATACGTGGCGCGTAGAAACCAAACAAAGCGGCGAAGGCCGAGCGGTCGCGGCGCTCCGCGATCGCGCCGATCAGCTGGACCGGATCGAACGCAGGCTTTCGCGCCGCGATGGCGTCGCCATCATCCTGCATGCGCGGCCGGTGGCCCCGCGCCGAACCGCGCTCCCGCAACGCAGCAGGAAAGATCGGCCACGACGGCCGCCGCGCGCTCATGCTCAATACTTGCATGCTCGCCGCTACGACCGGCGACAGCGTTTGGATCAGGTAGCGCGAGTGATCTAGTCAGGCGGGGCAATCGTAACTCGGGGCGTCAAATCGCAGGTGCTGTAGAAAAACCGTACGTGCTGTACATGACGTATTTTATTGCTGGCGCGATTGCAAATGCGTGCCGGATGGTATGCCGTTCCGGCTGATGACGAAAAGGTGCTCCACCATATCGGCGCCATTCGGCCGCCGCTTGAGGCAAAAGGCCGCTTGGCAAGTTTCCCTGGGCCTCTATAGTTGACCGCGGAACGCGTGGGCTTGAGCTTTGTCCTCGAGCCACAAAAGCGCGACCAAACAAAACGCGACGCTCAAAAGCGCGCTCTGGGGATGGGAACGATGTCTGCTCTGCGCACGAACTGCGCCCGCAATGCGCTTGCGGGCTTTCGCATCGGCGAATTCTTGACCGGCAGATTCTTGGCCGGCAAACTCTTGGTTGTCGGTCTTCTTGCCATGATGCCGGCAGCTTCGCTCGTGGCCACTCCGGCGCAGGCGGCGGATTTCGTGATGAAGGTCGGCACCGCGACCATCAACGAGACCCAGCATCAGTTCATCAAGTTCTATAAGGAAGAAGTCGAAAATGCGTCCGGTGGCCGGATCGAAGTGCAAATCTATCCGGCAAGCCAGCTCGGCCCGATCCCGCGCGAGATCGAAGGCGTGCAGCTCGGCGATATCCAAGGCTATGTCGGGCCGGTCGATTTCTTCGTCGGCGTCGATCCACGTTTTGGCGTGTTCTCCACCCCGATGCTGTTCCGCGACGAGGCCAATGCCGCGGCGACCGTGCACGATCCCGCGGTCAAAAAAGCGCTGTTCGATCTGGCTGCGCCCAAGCGCATGGTCGGCATCGCCACCGAAGATCTCGGCGCTTCCAACTACGGCGCCAAGAATGCGATTATGAAACTCGCCGACTTCAGCGGCAAGAAACTGCGCATCAACGGCACCGAGATGGAGCGCCAGAAAATGGCAAAGCTCGGCGCCACCGGCATTGGCATGCCACTCTCCGAAGTGGTGCCGGCATTGGATCAGGGCACCATCGACGGCACGATTTCCGGGCTGTCGGTCTTCGTCGCCTTCAAGATGAACGATCTGCTCAAGGTCGTCACCGTGACCAACGACACGTTCATCATTTCAATCGCCGTCGTCAGCAAGCCGTGGCTCGATACGCTGCCGGCGGATCTGCAGAAAATCGTGATCGATTCCGGCGCCGCGGTGGAAGCCAAGACGCAACAATGGGAGATGGACTTCACCAGGAAGCTTGAAAACGACTGGACGGCGCTCGGCGGCACCGTACACACCCTGTCCGCCGACGACCTCAAGCAGATGAAGACGCTGCTCGATCCGGTCGGCGATGCGGTCACCAAGGATCAGCCGGCCGTGCACGATATGTTGCAGATGGTCCGCGCCGCCGCGGCGAAGAACTGAAGAACTGGTTCGTCATCCTGAGGTGGCCGCGAAGCGGCCCTCGAAGGATAAAGGCCGGGGCGCCGGGGCCGTCGCCCTTCGAGGCTCGCTTCGCTCGCACCTCAGGGTGACGGAATACGGGCATGAGAACCGTCCAACTTCTTTCAAAAGCCGCGGCCGCGCTCATGACCGTGCTGCAGGTCGCCGCCGGTGCGATGCTGATCGGCAGCGTCGGCATCAACTTCGCCAATATTATCGGCCGCTACTTCCTTTCGGTGTCGCTGTCCTGGGCCGAGGAAGTGATGCTGTTTCTGATGATCGGCTGCGTATTTCTCGCCGCCGGCCCGGTCGGCTGGATGGGACGCAATATCCGCATGGATGTCGTGGTGTCGGCTTTGCCCGAACGGCTGCGCGCAGCTTTCGAGATTTTTGCCGACCTCGTCACCATCGCAACCTGTATCGCGCTGGCGATCTTCGCGTGGCCGGTGATGACGATGTTGACGGAGCTCGATCAGCGGAGCGATTCGGCCAATATTCCGCTGGTTATCCCGCAAGCCGCAGTCCCGCTCGGGCTTCTCTTGATGGCGCTGCTGATCGGCATGCGGCTCGTCGTGCAGGGCGTGCGTCACGACGACGTAATTTCGAGCCGCGGCGCGAGCACCGAGCCTGAGCACTGAAATGCTGGCAGGCTTCGTCTATTTCATTCTACCGGCGATCTTGCTCATTCTCGGCCTGCCGATCTTCGTCGTGCTGCTGCTGACGTCGCTCGCCGCGATCGTCTTTGTGGCGCATGCGCCGCTTCAGGCGATCCAGACATACATGTTCGGCAGCCTCGACAATTTTCCACTGCTGGCGGTGCCGTTCTTCGTGCTGGCCGGCGAAATCATGGGCCGCGGCGGCATCGCCAACCGCGTCGTCAACTGGGTCGTCTCGATCGTCGGCGGCGTGCGCGGCTCGCTGGCGATCACAACGGTTGCCTCGTCCGAATTGTTCGGCGCCATGGCGCATACCTCCGTCGGCACCGTCGTCGCGATCGGCCGGCTGCTCTTTCCATCGCTGACCAAGCACGGCTATTCGGAGCGCTTCGCGGTCGCCCTCATCACGTCCTCGGGCGCCGTGGCCGTGATCATCCCACCGTCGATCTCGATGATCCTTTACGCGATGTCGGCGCAGGTCTCGGCGATCAAGCTGTTCACCGCCGGCATTCTGCCAAGCCTGCTCATCGGCGTCGTTGACGCCGTTTATGTGCTGATCTACGCCAAGATCAAGATGGTGCCACTGTCGGCGCCGGCGCGTTGGAAGAACATTTGGGCGTCAACCAAAGATGCGAGCTGGGCGATCGGCACGATCGTCGTGATCTTCGGCGGCATCTATGGTGGGGTGTTCACGCCCACGGAAGCGGCCGGCGTCGCCGTGGTCTATTCACTGTTTGTCGCGATGTTCATCTATCGCGAGGTCGGCCTGGCCGAATTGTGGCAGATCGTCGTTTCATCGTCCGTCTTGATCTCGCAAATCCTGATCATCGTCACCGGCGCCGGTGTCTATTCCTGGCTGATGACGACGAGCGGCATTCCGCAAAGCCTGATCGGTGCCGTGAGCGCGATGCATCTGCCGAACTGGCAGACGCTGCTGTTCGTCAATGCCGGATTGTTGGTCGCCGGCAGCTTTCTCGAGCCGCCGGCCGCGATTCTGATTCTCACCCCGCTGCTCCTGCCCGTCGTCGAGGCCGCCGGCGTCAACGCGCTGCATTTCGGCATCATCATGGCCGTGAATCTCTCGATCGGGCTTTATATGCCGCCGTTCGGGCTGAACCTATTTGCCGCGCGCGCCATCTTCAACGCGCCGATGGGCATGATCTATCGCGGCGTGCTGCCGTTCGTGGCGGTGAATTTTCTGGCGCTGCTGGTGATCACTTATGTGCCGGCGATCTCGATGATACTACTCGGGCACGCGCGCTAGAGCATGATCCGGAAAAGTGGAAACCGGTTTTCTGAAAAGATCATGCTCCAACGAACAAACTAGACCATGATCCGATTCAACTTGATCGGATCATGGTCTAGTCGGGCACTCGCAGTATGCGAAGACTTGGCTCCGCGGGGCGCGGCTTACAGCGCCGCGCCGCTCATACCACGTTGCGATTGAAATAGATCGAGCCCAG
>DATAQN010000229.1:0-1737 GCA_036264635.1 Xanthobacteraceae bacterium
GTGCTCATGAGCCGGAGCGGAAGTGGACGTCGGTAAGGACGGTTGCTAGTAATGCATACACGCCACGAAGCTCGGCCAAGGAGACGATCGCTGTGTCAATGACGTAATTACTCACCCCGCATGCGCCAGTCGCACGCCTGCGGCCACGGCCGCGGCTTGTGCCAGGGCGTCGCGGATGGCGGTGAGAGCGCTCCGGCCGTTGCGGCGGCCGGTTTCGACAATTGAGCAGAGGTCGGCGTAGGTCTTCGCGCCCCACTCGGAGCGGAATCCATTTGTCACTTTGCGGAAGATCACCGAAGGCCTCAGCGCCCGCTCGCTTTCGTTGTTGGTCGGCTCAACGTCGCGGCGCTTCAGGAATGCGAACAGCTTGTCGCTGCAGTCGACGTATACCGTATCTCGCAGCCTGCGGCCCTCGGCATCGGTCGGCTTGCGTGCGAGCAGGCGCTCCAGTTGCCTTTCGAAACGGCGGCGATGCGCGGCAACGGTGGCGTCGGCGAGATCGGGCCGGCGGCGGCCGGCTGCACACGCGTCCTTGAGCAGCGCCTTGAAGCCGGGCGCGAAGATCGTATCGCCGTGGTCGATGGCATACTGCGCATCGCGGATCAGATGTGCGAGGCAGAACTGGTGCTCCTCGGCGTGCCCCAACTGCGCGGCCAGCCGGTCCGACAGCCACATCTTCGGCTTCACGCCACCGAGAAAGTCTGTCGGCACGCACTTGCCGCGCGTCGGCGCGATCACGTGATAGACGGCGGTGGCGCAGCCGAATGTCCACTGCCACCAGGTCTTGCCCTTCACGCGCGCGCTCGTCTCGTCACTGGCGATCACCTCGCTGCCGCGTACGGTGGCGGCGATCTCTTCCGCTGCCACGCTGAACGGCTTGCCCATGCGCGCCAGCATGTTGGAGATTGCGCCCTGAGAGATGTTCAGGCCGAACATGCCGTCGAACAACTCGGTCAGACGCTTGAAGCTGACCATCTGGCAGCCGTGCAGATAGGCGACCGCAGCATGTATGCCGGGGCCGAACGGCGAGCCTTCGGGCATGTCGGCCGGCGCCTTCGCGGTAACGCGTGCCTTGCAGCATGGGCACATGGCGCGGAACAGATTGATCCGTGTTGTGACCGGTTTGATCGGCGGCAGATCGACATGGTCCCAGGCCCTCGCGAGTTCCTGGCCGGCCGCTTCGAGCGTAGCGCCGCACGCACAGCGCTCGGCGTAGATGTCGCGTGTCGCATCCGGATTCTCTGCGAGCGCTCGCGCCGCCCCCGGATGGCCTTTGCGGGCTTTCTTCCCCTTCGCCGGCTCCGCGGCATTCCCCTTCTGACCGCGCGACGGCGGCACCGAAGAGTTGTCCGGCGTCTTTGGCGGCTTGCCCTGCTTGGCCTCAAGTTCGGCGATACGGACCAGCAGCGCCTTGTTCTGTGCGACCAACTCGTCGATGCGTGCCATCAATCCGCTGTTCTGCCGCAGCAGTTCCAGCACCAGCGCTTTCACATCGTCAGCGAGCGAATCAACCTTATCCGGCGGCATGCGAGCTTGAATCAGCCCGCTTGGACAAGCTCAATGCACTACAGCCGAGTCACACTGCCGCAGAGGGGTGAGTAGTTACCGTTCTACGGGATTTCGATTCTGATGTTCTACGCCGACCATGTGCCGCCTCACTTCCACGCGCGGTACGGCGGCCAGGAGGCGCTAATCGATATCCGGGGGATCAGGACCCTGAAAGGTGCGTTGCCCAAG
>DATAQN010000081.1:0-35933 GCA_036264635.1 Xanthobacteraceae bacterium
CTCTCCGGCATCGAATGGATCCAGGGCGCGGTGAACGAGCCGGGCGCCTATGGCAATCCCGCGGTCATGCCGATGCGGAAGCCGGTCAAGATCACGCCGAATCAGAGCGGCAAGTCGCTCAGCGAGCTCCTCGAGACCGGCGAGATCCAGGCCATTATCGGCTCCAACCTGCCGAAGTCGCTCAACCGCCATCCCGACGTGGTGCGGCTGTTCCCCGACTACCGGGCCCGCGAGCAGGACTATTACCGCCGCACCAAAATCTTCCCGATCATGCACCTGATCGTCATCCGCAACGAGGTCTATGAGCGTCATCCGTTTGTGGCGACGAGCCTCTACGATGCCTTCACGGCGGCCAAGGACCGCGCCTGGGAGAAAATGCGCTTCTCCGGAACGCTGCGCTACATGCTGCCGTGGCTGCCGGACGACGTGGCCGAGATCGATGAAATATTCGGCGGTGATTGCTGGCCCTATGGCGTCGAGCCAAACCGGCCGACGCTCGAGGCGCTGATGGCCTACATGGTCGAGCAGGGCCTGATCCCCGAGCCTATCCCGGTCGAGAAGTTGTTCGTGCCAACTTATGGTTAAGGCGGCGCGCGCCGGCCGCTGCAGAGGGAGTGCAAAGGGAGAGTGTCGATGAAGAGAGCCTTGCTGACGGCCGTTGCGGCATTCATCACCGGTCTTCCCGCTGCGGCGTGGTGTGCCGACTACGCTCCGCTCGACTGCGCCAAGGCGCAGTCGGCCGCCGAGGTCGCGATCTGCAAGACCTACAGCCTCGGCCAGGCCGAGGCGCGGATGGCGACGCTCTACGCCATCGACATGTCGCTCGTCGCCATGGGGCAGCGCGGCGACATCGGCGACGCCCAGCGGCAATGGCTGAAAACCCGCGAGGCCTGCACCGGCGACATCGCCTGCCTCAGCAAAGCCTATAGCGATCGCATCGGACAGCTCAACGCCGTCATCACCGATATCGCCTCGCGCGGCCCTTACTGACGCGAAGCTGCTGCGCTCCGCAGCGCCCGCTCGACCATGACGCCGATCAGGGTTTTGCGGTAAGCGCCGGTGGCGTGGATGTCATCGGCCGGATCGACTGCCGCGGACGCGGACGCTTCGACCTGCCCAATGACGGCATCATCGATCTTGTGGCCATTGAGCACATTCTCGACTGCCGTGAGGCGCAGCGGCACGTCGGCAATGCCGATCGCGCCAATATGGGCGTCGTGCGCCCGCCCTTCGGCATCCTGGTCATAAAACAGCGCCGCTGCGGCCAAGGCAAAGTCGCCACGGCGGCGAGCGAACTCGCAGAAGCCGAAACGGCGGCCGGACGGCCACGGCGGGAATCGGATTTCGGTGATGATCTCGTCAGCTTCAAGTGCGGTCATCAGCGGCCCGCGGAAGAGATCCTTGGCGGCGATGACCCGCGCACCGGCTCTGCCGGTAACGGCGATTTCCGCCTCGCAGGTGACGACAATGCCCGGCAGCTCGGCTGCCGGATCGGCGTGCGCCAGGCTGCCGCCGGCAGTGCCGCGGTTGCGGATCTGGTAGTGCGCGACATGTTGCATGGCCGCGACCAGAAGCGGATGCGCCTTGGCTAGCCGCTCGTCCTTGAGGATGTCGCTGAAGCGCACCATGGCGCCCAACGTGACTGCGCCGTCCGCGATTTTGATCTGCCGCAGTTCCGAAAGCTTACGCAGATCGACGAGAAGCGAGGGTGCAGCCACCCGGAACGCCAGCATCGGCACCAGGCTCTGGCCGCCAGCCAGCGGCTTGGCCTCACCGCCATGTGCGGCAAGAAGAGCAACCGCCTCGGAGAGACTGCTCGGGCACGCGTATTCCAGAGGAGGAAGTTTCATGGCGGCCTTGAGTCTGTGATCCCTGGAAACGCTAACATTGGCTTTTGCGAAGGGTCAAACCTGCGAAACACGCGCATGTTTTCAGCTCCATTTCCTGATAGGCTTGCGGCCAACGACAAGGCGCGAACGCGCCGCGCTTGATGAGCGGAGGACACCGATGCTGAAAAAGACGCCGCGCAATGGAAACGGCAAAACGCCCGCGTCAAACCACGCGAAGAAGAATGGCAAAAAGCCGTCCCAAAACCCGCCGTCCGTCACCGAGCTCCCGAAGATCAACAATCTCACCGACACCCGCGACATCCTTGCCCACGCCGCCAAGGACGCCGGCGAGCACGATTACTTCATCGTTGACGTCGATGCCCATGTCACCGAGACGGCGTTCTGGTCCGAAGTCGTCGATCGCATGGAGAGCGACGTCTACCGGCAGATGGCACGTGCCTTCAAAGAGCGTGGCGGCGCACCGGGCCTGCTCAACGCCACGCCGGGCATGCTCTATCAAGACGTCTTCGGCCGCATCCCGCATCAGCAGCGGCTCGGCGAGGCCGTACCGGGCGGCCGCACCCATGCGCAGGTGACGCTGGTGCAGCGCGCCATGGATTCCATGGGCATCGACTATATGGTGGTGTTTCCCACCCCGATGCTGGTGCTCGGCATGCATCCGCAGATCGAGATGGAAGTAGTTATCGGCAATGCCTTCAACAAATGGCTGACCGAAGAGATCCTGCCGCAGGATCCGCGCATCAAGGCGATGCTCTATCTTCCGTTCAATCATCCCGAGGCCTGCGTGAAGGCCGTGGAGATGTATGCCAATACGCCAGGCGTCATCGGCTATTCAGTCACCTCGACGCGCTTCCGCGCCGTCAATCACGACAGCTATATGCCGCTCTATTCCGCCATCCAGGCGACCGGCAAGCCGCTCGCCTTTCATTCCGGCTTCCACTGGGGCGACCAGTCGATGCAGCAGTGCAATCGCTTCATCTCGATGCACGCCATCTCGTTCGTTTATTACAACCTCATTCATATGACGAACTGGATCATCAACGGCCTACCGGAACGCTTTCCGAAGCTCAAAGTGCTGTGGATCGAAAGCGGGCTCGCCTGGGTGCCGTTCCTGATGCAGCGGCTGGATTCCGAATACATGATGCGGTCCTCGGAAGCCCCGCTCTTGAAGCGGCGGCCGAGCGAATATATCGCCGACATGTATTTCACCAGTCAGCCGCTCGAACGCTCGAACCTGAAGCTCACCGAGGCGACATTCGACGCGATCAAGGCCGAGACGCAGCTCCTGTTTGCCTCGGACTGGCCGCATTGGGACTTCGACCTGCCCGCCTCGATCACCTCACTGCCGTTCCTGGACGAACAGGCCAAGCGCAATATCCTCGGCCTGAACGCGGCGCGGCTGTTCAATCTCGAAGTGCCCAAGCACAAGCTGGCCAAACCTGGCGCCGCGATAAAGAAGGCGCAGCGCATGCCGGTCACGGCTTAGCTTGTGGTTTGACTCATGGCGAAGACCCGCAAAGCGGCCCGATCCGCATCCAAGCCGAAACGCAAAGCGGCGGGCAGCGGGGCGAGAAAACCCGCTGCAAAAGCGGCCAGTAAGCCGCTCGATTTTTGCGCGGCGGCCGATGACGCGCTCAAACGCGGCGAGCCGGACGCGATTTCCGACGAGGCTTTGCAAGCGGTGCTGACCGCGGCCGTAAGAGTCTATGCCGCCAAGGTCGAGCGGCGCGGCCACGACGTCGAGCCGTTTCCGCGCGGCACCGTGACGGCGACCGAAACTGTGGTGACAGCCTGCGGCCTGATCCGCGCCGCCGATCTGAACATGTTCGACGTGGCGATCTGGTTTCACCGCCCGCCCGGGATCGAATAAGAGGCATTGAGAGGAGAGCAATGGCGATGGATGAGGTCTCGGTCGGCAAGCTGACGGATATCGCCGATGGCGATTACCGGGTTTTCGCCCTGGAGAATCTCGAAGTCGGTATTTTCCGCACCGGCAGCAAAGTGCTGGCCTACGAGAATGTCTGCCCGCATGCCGGTGGCCCGGTCTGCCAGGGCAAGATCTTCCATCAGGTCGAGGAAATCATCACGCCGGACAAGAAAAGCGCAGGACTGCGCTTCGGCAAGCAGCGCCACATCGTCTGCCCGTGGCACGGCTATGAATTCGATCTCGCGACCGGCTGCCACCCGGGCGATGCCTCGGTGCGGCTCACGCCAGTGCCGGTCGCCGTGCGCGACGGCAAGGTTTACGTCAGCGTGACTGGCTAGAGCGAAATTGCTTTGGATTGAATATTGGTCGCTCCAGCATTTTGATTGAGCATGATCCTTTCGGAAAACCGGGTATCCACCCTCGGATCAAATCCAAGGGCATGCTTTTCCGGATCATGTTCTAGCCGGGCTCTGTTCGGCCATGAGCATCAGGTAACGGTCGTCCAGGAACGTTGCGCCCAGGCGATTGTAAAAAGCGAGAGCCTGCTTGTTCTGCTTCCAAACTTCAAAGCTGACCGCATTTGCTCCAAGGATGGCGGCGCGGCTCTCGACCGCGCGGAGAAGCGCACGTCCGATGCCGGCTTTTTGTCTCTCCGCCGCTACGGCAAGATCGGCGATCCAAAGGGAGCGTTGCCCGGTATGGGCTTCGAAGTGACGGCAAAACAGAACAAAGCCGACTATCTCTCCGTCATATTCGGCAACAAGGCACTCACCCCAAGGCGTTCCCGAGAACAAAGCATCGATTATTGGAGTTGCATCGGAGCCTGGGTCCGGATCGGCGACGGCATCAGCCAGCTCCCTTGCAAGGGCGAGCACGGCGCCCATGTCCGGCACCGTCGCCTGGCGAACGTTTAGCTTTGACGGCAAGTCCACAACGGTCTCCCGAGTTGTTGCTGAATGCCTCGGTCGATAGCGGTCAGGCCAAGTAGGCCCGATTTCCCTTCGCTCAATCCACGCTATTGAGCTTCGCATAGCATCGCGTCGGCAAGCTTCTCGGCCACCATGATGGTCGGAATATTGGTATTGCCGCGTGGAATCGTCGGCATGATCGAGGCGTCGATCACGCGCAGCGCCTCAAAGCCGTGGATGCGGCCCGAGGGATCGGTGACGGCGTCGCGATCGTCCGCGGCGCCCATGCGGCAGGTGCCGACCGGATGGAAAGTGCCGGCGACATTCTCCTGAATATGCGCGGCGAGCGCATCGTCATCCTGGACCAGAGCCGCAAGATCGACGCGGCGATCGGCAAGCGTGGCGAAGATCGGCTCGGCGAACGGCGGCACGGCTTCGATCAGGCCTGCGATGGCGGCACTCTTGATCTTGTTCGCCATCGTGATGCGATTGAGCTGGCGCAGCCGGTCATTGAATTTCACCGGGAACGTCAGCCGCGTCATGGCGCGCACCTCGGGATGTGCGAGAATTTCGACGCAGCGCCGGAAGCCAAGCATGAAGCGCCGCAGATCGAGCTCATGCCCGGTGAAATTAAACTCGACGAGCGGATAATCCGCCGGATCGGCTGAGACCAGCGACACCTGGCCCCGCGCCAACGGCTTGAGTAGTGACGGGGCAATGTTGGCGACCCGGTGCCCGAGCGGGCTCCAGGAGGTTTTGCACTGCACATTAATATAGATGTCCTGGGGCGGGGTACCGGGCAGACCTGACGAATAACGAAAGGCCGACATCGGATGCGGCCGGATTCTCTCCGACTGCCGTGTCCCGGGCTTCTGCAGCAGCCCAAGAAAGATGATGGCGTGGTTGGAGAGATTCTGCCCGACCCCCGGCCGATCCGCCCGCACCTCGATGCCAAGAGCGCGTAAAGCTTGGGCCGGACCAATGCCGGCGCGCATTAGGAAGGCCGGCGAATTGATGCCGCCGAGTGCGACGATGATCTCCCCAGCAAAAAATTCTTTTTCTTCGCCGCCAACCGAGACTGTCACGCCTTTGGCGCGACGGCCCTCGAAGATGAGGCCAGTAACCGTTGCTTCAGCGAACACGGAGAGATTGCTGCGCCGACGCACATTGGTGTCGAGATAACAGGTCTGTGCCGAGGCGCGCTTGTCGGGCCAGTTGCTCATCGGCACCGGACCGTAGCCGTCGTGGAAATCCGCATTCATGTCGGCAACGAATGGAATTTGCCTCTCGGCTGCGAAAGCACCAACGGCCTTTGACAATTGCGGCCAGTCATCGACTTTGGTGCGGCGGATCGGCACCGGGCCGTTCTTGCCGTGCAAGGCGCCGTCGAAATCCCAATCGCTCTCGAGTTTCTTGTAGTAAGGCAGCACGTCGTCCCAGCCCCAGCCGGTGGCGCCCTGAGTTTGCCATTCGGCGTAATCGTCGGGCGTGCCGCGATAAGCGACCATGCCCATGACGTTCGAGCCGCCACCGACCAGGCGGCCTTGGGAGAAGCCGGTCAGCGGCGAATTGTCCTTGCGCCGCCAATGCACTTTGAGGCCAAGCCAGAAATAGGCGTCGTTGTAATAAGAGCGCGGATAGGAATCGAGCACATCGGCAGGCTCGGCACCCGGCACCATATCGCGGCCGGCTTCGAGCAAAAGGACCCGTGTGCCGGAGCGCGCTGACAGCCGGTTGGCCAGCACGCAGCCAGCGGCACCGGCGCCGACAATAATGACATCGTAGCTCTGCGGCATGTTCCGTCCCGGATTTCCCCCTAAAGCGCGGTTATGGTGCGGCCGAGCGCGCTTGATTGAACATCAGCCCTGCATGCTTTACTGGATCACGGACTGGCGCAAGCCATCCCTGATCCGTGGCCGGCAGAGGTAAGTATTCCCATGAATGCCAAGCCTGAAACGAGCGAGACCAAAACCCTTCAGGGCGTAGTTGCCGCTATCGCAACCGCGGTCGATGCCAAAGGTGAGCCCGACTGCGCACGCTCGACCAAACTGGCCCGCTTTCTCCTCGACACCGGCTGCGACGGATTGAATGTGCTGGGCACGACCGGCGAAGCCACGTCGTTCTCGCTGGATCAGCGCAAGCGTGTCATGAGCGCCTATGCGCAGAGCGGCTTGCCGCTCGACCGCATGATGGTCGGGACCGGAGCCGCAGCGCCCGCCGACGCGATCGCGCTGAGCAAACATGCCGCGGAGCTCGGCTTTGCCGGCGCGCTGGTGCTGCCGCCGTTCTACTATAAGGGTGTGCACGATGACGGCTTGGTCGCCTATATCGACGCGATCCTGACCGCGACCGCCGCCAAGCCGATACCCGTTTACCTTTATCACTTCCCGGCGCAGTCAGGTCTGCCTTGGCACGTTGCGCTGATCCGGCGCCTGCTCGACACGTTCGGCGAACGCATCGTCGGCTTGAAGGACTCATCCGGCGACATGGCCTATGCGCGCGAGGCCGCGAGCATCATGCCGCGCTTCAAGGTGTTTCCGTCAACCGAAGCGGTTTTGGCCGAAGCTCGCTCCGGCGTGTTCGCCGGCTGCATCTCGGCGACGGCCAATCTCAATGCCGATCTCTGCGCCCGCGCCTATCGCGCCGGTGACGCGACCGCGCTTTCGGAAGCTGTCACAATCCGCAATCTGTTCAACGGCAAGCCGCTGGTCCCCGGCATCAAGATGCTGCTTGCGCATATCCATAATGACCCGCAATGGGCTGTCATGGAGCCGCCGCTCTCGGCATTTCCGGCAGCTGAGAGGGCCGCGGTGGTGTCTGGATACGAGGCGGTCCGCGCCAAGCGCGTCGCCTAGCCGTTCGCATATGTATTCGCACCTACCGGACTTCCCGCCAGGCCGGTCCTGGCGTTAAAATACGCAGGGCGTTGACGATAGGGCCTGACACCCTTATAAGCCCCGCTCTCATTCACGACTGACTGTGTTGAACTATGGCTAATACGAAGTCCGCAAAGAAGGCTGCCCGGCAGGCCGTGCGCCGCACCGCCGTCAACAAAGCGCGCCGGTCGCGCGTGCGCACCGCCGTGCGCAAGGTTGAGGAAGCCATCGCCTCCGGCGATCGCTCGCGCGCAAGTGCTGCTATGGCTGAAGCCGAACCTGCGATCATTCGTGCGGCGCAAAAGAACATCATGCACCGCAACGCTGCGCGCCGGAAAGTCTCACGGCTTGCGCATCGCATCGCCAAGCTGGCGACGTAAATCGCGAAATAATCTCGCGTCGATCTTTTTCGCTGAGCGTCGAGCACTGCCGCTCGCGTCAGAGCAGTGAATTGCCATCAAACTGTTGTGGTACTGTCATTGCAATCTGCAATGACGGCGATGCTCATCGCCGCGCAGAATCCCGCGCGTATTTTCGTGCGCGTTATCGCCACCGAGATTTATTTGCTCTTTTTTTGCTCGCGGGTGGCTACCCGATAAAAATGATCAAAAGAACTCATTTGCGATGAATGGGTTATTCCACACGATTCAAACTGGACTTTGAGTCACTTGGAATCGGCTCGCGCACGGTCTGTTTGCTCGACGTTTTTCCCACGCATCATTTCCCGGATTACAGTAGCGTAACAATTTTGTGAATCGCCGAATTGACTCAATGCTTTGAGCGCGCCTGAGCAAAGGCACCGCCATCGCGGATGTGAAAGTCGGGTATTCGCGCGCCATTTTTAGATGTTTTTTTACGGTTGCAGGGCGCGCGTCGCGTGGTAGGGTTTCCTTCCCTTCACACAGAAGGGCTTTCAACAAGCGTCCAGGTGGAAACTCATCGAGAATGGGTGCGGGAGAACTGTGTCTTCGGACTGCCCTGCTGATGTCGCCGTCGCCTCCTTGCAATTTGAGGGTTTGCAGGCAGTCGATCCTGGGTCGTCAGCTTACTTGAGTGCACAGATGTAAATCTCGCAGCCGCGTATGGCGCAACGATCGGACGACCATCGAGTCTGGGAGCGATGGAGGTGGGGCATGATGACGGCAATCTGCGATCCATTACCGGCTGAAAGCCGCGCTCTGCGCGAGGCCTTCCCGCGCGAGAGCTTTCTGAGCTGGCCGTTTTGGCCGAGAGCCGCCGCGAGCGGCTGACGCCATCCTCTTTTAGCGCGGTAGGCCGCGTTCGCTTGCAGCGAATTTGTCGGCTGACCTGAACCTCTCTTTTGCAGACGAGTTGCGACTCGGCGGCGCCGGGCAGGGGTGCCTTTGCGCGCGCGCGAGCGGGCTCGGCAACGATTGACCTCGGGAAAGACAGAAAAAATGACAAGTATGGAACAGGACCGCTGGCGACGCGTAAAAGACCAGTTGCGTTCCGAGCTGGGTGACGACGTGTTCACGAGTTGGTTCGGGCGCATGGAGCTCGATGGCGTGGACAGGGGTGTGGTCCGCCTGTCGGTGCCGACGCGCTTTCTGCGCAATTGGATTCAGTCCCACTACAGTGAAAAGGTGCTGACCCGCTGGCAGGCCGAGGAGGCCGACGTCACGCGCCTTGAACTCAGCGTGCGCTCGGCCACGATCCGCCCGATTCCAGTAAAACTGAAGATGCCGGAAGCAGCGCCGCCATTGCAGAACGGACGTGACAGCTACACCAACGGCAGCGAAATTCGCGCTAGCGTCCCCTTCATGACCGTGCATGAGGCGCTGGGCGGCTCGCCGCTCGATCCCCGGCTCACCTTCGACAGCTTCATCGTGGGGCGTTCGAATACGCTCGCGCACGCCGCCGCCAAGCAGGTGGCGACGAGCCGGCACGGTGAGCCCCTGATGTTCAACCCTCTCTATGTTCATGCCGCGGTCGGTCTCGGCAAGACGCACCTGTTGCAGGCGATCACTTGGGCCGGCAACAGCGCCGGCGACCGCAAGATGCTCTACCTGACGGCCGAGCGTTTCATGTACGGCTTCGTCTCGGCGTTGCGCACACAGACCACTCTGGCCTTCAAGGAGGCGGTTCGCGCCATCGATGTCCTGGTCATCGACGACTTGCAGTTCCTGCAAGGCCGTTCGACCCAGGCCGAGTTCTGCCACACGCTCAATGCGTTGATCGATGCCGGCCGCCAGGTGGTGATCGCCAGCGATCGGCCGCCCGCCGATCTCGAAAGCCTGGATGACCGGGTCCGCTCGAGGCTTGCCGGCGGCCTGGTCGTTGAGATCGGCGCGCTCGGCGAAGAGTTGCGGCTCGAGATCCTCAAAAGCCGGATCTGCGCTGCGCGCACCCATCATCCGGGCTTCGAAGTGCCGCCGCAGGTTCTGGCCTATATCGCCAAATCCGTGACCCATAACGGCCGCGACCTGGAAGGCGCCGTCAATCGCCTCCTCGCCCATAGCAAGCTCACCGGACAGCCGGTGACGCTGGAAATGGCCGAGCGCGAAATGCGCGACCTGATCCGGCCGGCCGAACCGAAACGGGTTCGCATCGAAGACATCCAGCGTGTGGTCGCCCGGCAATACAACGTAAGCCGCGCCGATCTGTTGTCGTCGCGGCGCACCGCGAATGTCGTGCGCCCACGGCAGGTGGCGATGTATCTGGCGAAGGTCTTGACGCTGCGCTCATTGCCGGAAATCGGACGCCGCTTCGGCGGCCGAGACCACACTACGGTCTTGCATGCGGTCCGTAAGATCGAAAACCTGGCCGGCAATGACAGCGCCTTTGCCGAGGAAATCGAGGGGCTCAAGCGGCAGCTCCAGGATTGAGCTGCGGCGCCTTCGGGGGTGAGAAAGGCGGCGGACGCCCGGTTCGGGCAGCTGCCGCCTTGCTCTAGGGTCGATGGCACTTCCGCAAAAGCCTGTGAAAAGACAGGGAAAAAGCCACGAAAAGGCCGCAGCCCCGGGGGCCTGGCCTTGCCGAAATCGTCGTACCACGCCACCTTTGTCGTCCGCCAAGTTTCCGGCGCCTGGTTCTGGTGCGCTTTTCTCCACGGATTGAGCGATGAAGGTCACAGTAGAGCGTTCCGAATTGTTGAAGTCGCTGGGCCATGTCCACCGCGTAGTGGAACGCCGCAACACCATTCCGATCCTGGCCAATGTGCTGCTGCAGGCCGACAAATCAAAACTCTCGCTCAAAGCGACCGATCTCGATGTCGAAGTGACCGACGCGATCGCCGCCGAAGTCGGCCCCGGCGGATCGACGACGGTGCCGGCGCATATGTTCTTCGACATCGTGCGCAAGCTGCCGGAGGGCGCGCAGATCACTCTTGAATCCTCGGGCGACCGCGCAGCGCTTGCAATCCGCGCCGGCCGCTCGCGCTTCACTTTGCAGACGCTGCCGGAAAGCGATTTTCCCGATCTCGCGCCGGGCGAGATGACGCACAAATTTTCCCTCAAAGCCGGCGAACTGAAACGGCTGATCGACAAGACGCAGTTCGCCATCTCGACCGAAGAGACACGCTACTATCTCAATGGCATCTATCTTCACGCTGCGGGCTCCGGCAAAGCGCAGACGCTGCGCGCGGTCGCAACCGACGGTCATCGGCTGGCGCAGATGGAATTGCCGCTGCCGAAAGGCGCAGAGAACATGCCGGGGGTCATCGTACCGCGCAAAACCGTCAGCGAGGTACAGCGGCTGATGGGAGACGGCGAGGCGGAGGTCCTGATCGAACTGTCTTCCGGCAAGATCCGTTTCACCATTGGCCAGGCCATCCTGACCTCGAAACTGATCGATGGGACTTTCCCGGATTATAGCCGCGTCATTCCGGCGAATAACGACAAGGAATTGGTCGTCGACAAGAAGGAATTCGAGGAAGCTGTCGATCGCGTCTCGACGGTATCGAGCGAACGCGGACGCGCCGTGAAATTATCGATCACCGGGGGGCGGCTCTTGCTGTCGGTCACCAACCCGGACTCCGGCAGCGCCAATGAAGAGCTCGAAGTCGCCTATGAGGCCGATCCGATCGATATCGGCTTTAATTCACGCTATCTCTTGGACATCGCCGCTCAGATCGAAAGCGAGGCGGCAGTGCTCAAGCTCGCCGATCCGGGCTCGCCGACTTTGATCCAGGACAAGGATCCGCACGGCGCGCTCTATGTGCTGATGCCGATGCGGGTTTAGGGCGGAGCGGGTTTGGGACAAGCGGCCCTGCGTCATTGTTGACCGCAAGCCGTCAATAATCTTGTCGTGCGCCACAAATCTTGTTGTGCGCCACATTGGCCGTTCCCCGAACGGCCATGGTCATCTCTGCTGGCATGTCTGCTAGACAGTAACCTGCCATGACCCCCGCCCGCCTGCGCCGAATCCGGCTCACGAATTTCCGCAACTATCGCACCGCGTCACTTGAAACCGACGCAACGATGAACGTGCTCATCGGCCCCAACGGCGCCGGTAAGACCAATCTGATCGAGGCAATTTCCTTCCTGGCGCCTGGCCGCGGCCTGCACCGTGCCACCCTCGACGAAGTCGCCTTCTCCGAGGGCGACGGCTCCTGGGCCGTCGCCGCCGAGATCGAAGGTGCGCTCGGGCTGGCTACGCTCGGCACCGGGGTCGATCGTCCGGCGGACCAAGGCGCCGTTCAACGCAAGTTCCGCATCGACCGCGAGCCGGTCGGTTCGGCCTCTGCTTTTGCCGATCATCTGCGCCTGCTCTGGCTGGTGCCGGCGATGGACGGCCTGTTTACCGGCGCCCCCTCCGAGCGCCGGCGTTTCCTTGACCGATTGGTGCTCGCGGTCGATGCCGAGCATGGCAGCCGCGTCAATGCGCTCGACCGTTCGCTGCGCTCACGCAATCGGCTTCTCGAGGAGCCGCGACCGGATACCCATTGGCTCGATGCAGTCGAGCACGAAACCGCGGAACTCGCCGTTGCGGTGGCGAGCTTGCGTGCCGAAACGGTGCAGCGCCTGGAAGCGGTGCTGGCAAGCCGCAAGGAGACCGCTTTTCCGTCCGCCGAAATCGCGCTCGACGGCTGGATGGAACAGCTGTTTCCGGCGCATCCCGCGAGCGAAATCGAGGAGCGCTACCGCGCCGTGCTGCGCGACAATCGCGCCCGCGATGCCGCCGCCGGCCGCACCCTGGACGGCCCGCATTTGACCGATCTGAAGGTCACCTACGCTCCCAAAGGCGTGGCCGCCGCCGACGCCTCGACCGGCGAGCAAAAGGCACTGCTGATCGGCCTTGTCCTGGCGCATGCCAGGCTGATCTCGGACATGACCGGCCACGCGCCCATTTTGTTGCTCGATGAAGTGGTCGCGCATCTCGATCCGGCGCGGCGCGGTGCTTTTCAGGGCGAGCTTCGCCAGCTCGGAACCCAGGTCTGGATGACGGGCGCGGATCCGGCGCTATTTGCCGAGATCGAGGCGGACGCGGCTTTTGTTGAAGTCAATTCCGGCCGCCTCGAAGTGGTCTCGAGAGCCCGCTGAGCCCCCAGAACAACACGGCTTCAAACAATCCGCCTCTACACACCGCGTCACCCCAAGCCAGGGAACAAGATCGCGTGAAGGGTCTTTAACCGGAGGAGGAGCGAGCGACTAAGTAAAACGACATAGGCAATGCCATCGTGGCGGCGCCTGAGTGGTGGACAGAGACGACCATGCCAGAAGCTGCAGAGGATATGATCATTCGCAACCTGATCGAGTCGCTTGAGCGGCTGCGAAGCGACCTGGATCGCATGGAACTTTGGGCCGCCGCCTTAGGCTGCTTCCAGCATCCCGCTCCCGAATACCAGCCGAACGAACGGCACCTTTTGCGACCGACCACAGAACGCCCCGCACGCCGCGCCCGTTCTTAATTGGCTCCATTGCGGGGCCTTTGTCGTGCATTGAATTTTGTTATCAGTTGAGGCTGTTTGCAGGCCGAATCAGGGCTCGATTCAGTTCTCACTAAATCCTTGAAAAACCGCGATCCGACAATATCTTAGACTGGACCACTTTGACCTGTACGCGGCGTTGTTTTCGTGTACAAGGATCAACGTTCCACACGCGTATTTTGCAAGCGATTCGCGAGCTCTCCGCAAGGCTGAATCTGTATGGCTGAACCTGTCCGCAAACCGACCCCCGAAGCGTCCTCCGATTACGATGCGGAATCGATCAAGGTGCTCAAGGGGCTCGATGCCGTGCGCAAGCGGCCGGGCATGTATATCGGCGACACCGATGACGGTTCCGGCCTGCATCACATGGTCTATGAAGTCGTCGACAATGCCATCGACGAAGCGCTGGCCGGCTATGCCAAGCAGGTGACGGTCACGCTCAATCCCGATGGCTCCTGCACCGTGCGTGACGACGGCCGCGGCATCCCGACCGACATCCACAAGGGCGAAGGCGTGTCGGCGGCCGAGGTCATCATGACCCAGCTCCATGCCGGCGGGAAATTCGACCAGAACTCCTACAAGGTCTCGGGCGGCCTGCATGGCGTCGGCGTCTCAGTGGTGAACGCGCTCTCGACCTGGCTCAAGCTCACGATCTGGCGCGACGGCCAGGAGCACTCCATGGAGTTCCGCGACGGCGATGCCGTGGCGCCGCTCGCCGTGGTCGGCGCGGTGCGCGACAAACGCGGCACAGAAGTGTCGTTTCTGCCGTCAAAGCAAACCTTCACCATGACGGAGTTCGATTTCGCCACCCTCGAACACCGGCTGCGTGAGCTCGCCTTCCTCAATTCCGGGGTCAAGATCGCGCTCTCCGATATGCGGCACGCGGTCGAGCATCGCGAGGAGATGCTCTACGAAGGCGGCGTCGAGGCTTTCGTCAAATATCTCGATCGCAACAAGACCCCGCTTGTTCCGCAACCGATCGTGATGAAAGCCGAGCGCGACAATGTGATGGTCGAATGTGCGCTGTGGTGGAACGACGGCTATCACGAGAGCGTTCTGTGCTTCACCAACAACATTCCGCAGCGCGACGGCGGGACGCATCTCGCCGGCTTCCGCGGCGCGCTGACGCGCCAGATCACCGGATATGCCGAATCAGGCGGCATCGCCCGCAAGGAGAAAGTCGCGCTCACCGGTGACGATTGCCGCGAAGGCCTGACGGCCGTGCTCTCGATCAAGGTCGCCGATCCGAAATTCTCGTCCCAGACCAAGGACAAGCTTGTCTCCTCCGAGGTGCGGCCCGCGGTCGAAGGCATCGTCAATGACATGCTCAAGGCCTGGCTCGAAGAGCATCCGGGCGAGGCCAAGATGGTGGTCGGCAAGGTGATTCAGGCCGCCGCCGCCCGCGAAGCGGCGCGCAAAGCCCGCGAAATGACGCGCAAAAGCGCGCTTGGCATCACGTCGCTCCCCGGCAAGCTCGCCGACTGCCAGGAACGCGATCCGGCCAAATCCGAATTGTTCATCGTCGAGGGCGACAGCGCCGGCGGCAGCGCCAAGCAGGGCCGCAATCGCGAGTTCCAGGCTGTCCTGCCGTTGCGCGGAAAAATCCTCAATGTCGAACGCGCGCGCATGGACAAGATGCTGTCGTCCGAGCAGATCGGCACCTTGATCACCGCGCTCGGCACCGGCATCGGCGCCGACGAGTTCACAATCGACAAGCTGCGCTACCACAAGATCATCATCATGACGGATGCCGATGTCGACGGCGCCCACATCCGCACGCTGCTGTTGACCTTCTTCTACCGGCAGATGCGCGAGATCATCGATGGCGGGTACCTCTACATCGCCCAGCCGCCACTCTACAAAGTCGCGCGCGGCAAATCCGAGCAATATCTCAAGGACGAGCGCTCGCTCGAAGATTACCTGATCGATACCGGTATCGAAGATGCCGTGCTGCGTCTGTCGTCGGGCGAGACGCTCGCCGGCAACGATCTACGCAAACTCGTCGAAGATTCCCGCGCCATCCGTAATCTGCTGCGCGGCCTGCATAGCCGTTACAATCGGCAGGTCGTCGAGCAGGCGGCGATCCTGAGCGTGCTCAACCGCGACATCTTCGGCGATCCGCAAAAGGCCATGGCCGCGGTGCCTTATATCGTTAAGCGGCTCGACGCTTTGTCGGAGGAGACCGAGCGCGGCTGGCAGGGCCAGTTCACCGAAGGTGTCGGCTTCCAGTTCGAGCGTACTGTGCGCGGCGTCAAGGAAGTCGCCGTGCTCGATCAGGCGCTGTTGGGCTCGGCGGACGCCCGCAAGCTCGATGAGTTCGCGCCGGCGCTGCAGAAAGTGTTCCCGCGGCCGACGCCGCCCGCGGTCCTCAAGCGCAAGGACGAGGAAACGCCGATCCACGGCCCGGTCGGCCTGTTCGAGGCCGTCACCGCTGCCGGACATAAGGGCATATCGCTGCAGCGCTATAAGGGACTCGGCGAGATGAACCCGAATCAGCTCTGGGAAACCACGCTCGACACCAACGCGCGCTCGCTGCTTCAGGTCAACGTCAAAGAGATCGACGACGCCAATACGATCTTCGACGAATTGATGGGCGACAAAGTCGAGCCGCGCCGCGTCTTCATCGAAGAGCACGCACTAGCAGCGAGCGTGGACGTCTAGTCTAGACCTTGAGAAAGGCTCGCCTTTTCAGCGTGTCGTATAGCCGAGTAAGGCTGCCGATTTCCGCATCGCGATGCGCACATTCTTGGCCGGATCGCGGATTGTCGCGATCAAACCCCGTCAATTTATCAACGCCTGCAAGGGTGCGGGAATACGTCCACCACGCGCAATGAATCGAGCGCTGGAGTCGGAATGGACCGCAAGCACCGGCGCATGCCCGAGCAAGCCACCGAAATCGACGTTGTCGCCAACTTTCTTGCCGACTGCCGGAATCAGCCGCACGGCCGTTGTCTTCTTGTTGATCATGCCGATCGCTGCCTCGTCAGCTATGATTGCCGAAATCGTCTCGGCGGGGGTGTCGCCGGGGATCGCGATCATATCGAGTCCGACAGAACATACTGAGCTCATGGCCTCGAGCTTGTCGATGGTTATGGTTCCTCGCGCTGCCGCTTCAATCATGCCGGCGTCCTCTGACACGGGAATAAACGCGCCGGACAATCCGCCAACATAGCTCGATGCCATGGCGCCACCCTTTTTCACGGCATCATTGAGCATTGCCAGCGCCGCAGTCGAACCGTGAGTGCCGACGCGATCAACCCCGATCTCTTCGAGGATGCGGGCAATGCTGTCGCCTTCCGCCGGCGTTGGTGCAAGGGACAAGTCGACGATGCCGAACGGAATACCGAGCCGTGCGGCTGCGGCACGGCCGATGAGTTCGCCGGCACGGGTGATCTTGAATGCCGTGCGCCGGATGACCGCGGTCAAGGCGCCGAAATCGACATTGCCCGCCGCCTGAATGGCTCGCAGCACCACCCCCGGTCCGCTGACACCGACATTGATCGTGCTGTCAGCTTCGCTCGTGCCGTGAAAGGCGCCGGCCATAAACGGATTGTCCTCGACCGCATTGCAAAACACGACCAATTTCGCGCAGCCGATCGAGTTGTTGGCTGCGGTTGCTGCCGCCGTCCTCTTTACGATGCGTCCCATTTCGGCGATCGCATCCATATTGAGCCCGGCCCGGGTGGTGCCGACATTCACCGAGGCGCAAACGCGCCCGGTGGCCGCAAGCGCTTCCGGTAGGGTCGCAAGCAGTTCGGCCTCGATCGGTGTCATTCCCTTTTCCACATGGGCAGAAAATCCGCCAATGAAGTCGACCTTGAGCTCAAGAGCCGCCCGATCAAGCGTCTTAGCCAGGGCCAACAGGCGATCTTGGCCGACCTTGCCGGCAATAAGCGAGATCGGCGTTACCGCTATTCGGTTGTTGACGATCGGTATGCCGAACTCACGCGTGAGTTCGCTGCTGACCCTGTGCAGGTCCCGCGCAACTCGCGTGATTTTGCGAAACACGTTTTCGCACAGCGCCTGGGTCTCGTCGCTCACACAATCGAACAGACTGATTCCAACCGTAATCGTGCGGATATCGAGCTGCTCCGTACGGACCATGCTGATCGTTTCGAGGATTTCCTCGCCGGAAAAATTCAGCTGCCGCATGGCGATGATCTCCTAGATCCGATGCATTGTTTTGAAAATCTCTTCCCTCTGCATTTCAACGCGTACTGCGAGCTCTCCGGCCTTGCCTGCGAGTAGGGCGTTCAATTCGTCGAATGTCAGTGTCGCCCCGCTGAGATCGACCATCATGATCATTGTAAAGAATTCGCGGATGACCGACTGGCTGATATCGAGAATATTGACGTTGGCCTCAGCAATCACGCTCGCTATGCCAGCAATAATGCCGACCCGATCCGAGCCGATGATCGTAATGATTGCGCGCCCTGATAGGGAGGCGCTGCTTTCGCCTTTGGGCTGGCTGGGCATTCTTGCTCCACCGATTGGACCGTGAGTATTTTGGCTGTGGATCGCCTGGTCGATGTCACAGCTGCGCGTGCACGAGTGGCTGAAGCGGCCATCCACCCGGCCCTTTGGCACATCTTGTGTCGACATTCAATTCGGCGATGAGTCGGTGCGCATCGCACACCCCCATATGCCGTAGCCTGGGCACGGAGCCCGGACGCTGTCCGACGGGACGGTGCAGTATGGATGAGATGGCTTGGCGACGGTTCTCTGCCGTGCCGCCCATAACCTGAATGGCCTCGGGGAGAGAAAAGCAAACTCTTCTGTCAGCCTACATTTCTCGTCACCACTTACTTCAGCAGATAGCCGAAGCGCTGCCGCGCCAGGCGCGCGGCTTCGGGTGTCGGTGCATTGACCTTGGGAAACTTGTCGCGCCAATGCCAAGGCCGGCATGCATTGATAATGGCGCGGCTATTGGTGAAGTCACCCTTCGCCTTGCGCTCGGGCTCGATGCGCGGGTCGAGTGGCGTCGACCAGGCATTATGGATGATGTCGATCGAGGTCGCGGGATCGGATCGGGTGAGCATCGCCCAGATCAGCTCCTCGAGGTTCGACACGTCGATATCGTCGTCGGTGACGATCACGTAGCGCCCCGCATAGGCACCCGAGTGGCACATGGCGGCGATGTGTCCAGCCTGGCTAGCGTGCCCCGGATAACGCTGCTTGATCGAGACGCCGAGCAGCAACCGCGCGGTGCCGATTTCATGCGCCCAGGCTGCAACGACGTCCGGCACGCCCGACTTGACGATGTTCTCGCGCACGATGGCGGACCGGGTGAGCGCGCGATAGCGTGCAATCTCGTCGGGCGGGCGCTGCGGCGCACACCCGAGCAGGATCGGATCGTTGCGGTGATAGATCGCCTTGATGTCCATCACCGGTTCCTGGCGGACATCGCTCCCGTAATAGCCCATCCATTCGCCGAACGGCCCTTCCGGCTTGACATTGCCGGGCTGGACATATCCCTCAATGACGATCTCGGCGTTCGCCGGCACCGGCAGGCCGGTGATGGGTGCCTTGACGACGTCGACCGGCTCCCCGCGGATGCCGCCGACGACGTCGTACTCGCACACGCCGTATGGCACCTCGCTCGAGGCCATGAGGAACGACATCGGATCGCAGCCGACGACGATCGCCACCGGCATGGGTTGCTTGAGCGCCTCGTATTTGTCGCGGTGGATGCGGCCATGCTTGCCCGGTGAGATGTAGAACCCGACAGTCTGCTTGTCGTGGATCATCACCCGATAGGTGCCGCAATTGATCCAGCCTTCATCAGGATCGCGCGTGACATTGAAGCTGCCGGTGCCGATATAGCGACCGCCGTCGCCGTCATGCCATTTCGGTGTCGGAAAGACAGTGACATCGATAGCATCGCCCGTGATCGCGTTCTCGAACACCGGGCCATCGTTCACATAGCGCGGCGGAATGCGCTTGAGATCAGCCATGTAGTGCGTGCGGAAAGCCTCGCTCAGCTCGAGCTTGGTGAGGTGGCCCGGAAAGCCGAGCGTCATGCGCTGGCGCTGCCCGCCGAAGAAGTTCACCAGCACCTTACTGCCCTTGAGCGTGCCGGGCACGTCGCCGAAGAGAACGCAGGGCGCATTCTCGTCGTGCAGGATGACCTCGGACGCCATGCCGATATCCTTCTCCCACGACAGCCCATTCGCCTCGCGAACCTCGCCGAGCTTCCGCGCCTCTTCGAGCCATTCGCGCAGATCGCGATAGGCGAGCGCCGGACGCAGATCTGCGATCGATACACCGGACACGGCGCCGCCGATCGAATTGCCCATGCCGTCGGAATTGGATTCCTGTCCCGCCATTGCGTTTCCCCTGATACTTTCCCGATCTTGTCGTCGTGGTCAGCGTGCGGAGTATTACCATGAGAATTGGCACCGCTGAAAGTGGACGACAAATGACGAACTAAGTTTTCGAACGGGGGCTGTGGCGCAGCACGCACTCTTTGGCCATAATCGATCAAAATCCAACGGGAGGGATCGCGTGCGCTTACACTGGCGCTTGTCCCTGCATCCAGTCTTTTATGCGGTCGCGATCGCACTCTGTGCGGCATCGCTCGGCAGCGTGACGCATGCGCAAGATTATCCCTCCCGCCCGATCCACCTCGTGGTCGGCTTCGCGGCGGGCGGCACCACCGATTTCATGGCACGACTGTTGGCCGACAAGCTGGGCACAGCGCTTGGCCAACCGGTCGTGGTCGAGAACCGGACGGGCGCCAATGGCGCACTCGGAGCTGAATACGTCGCGAAATCCGAACCGGACGGCTACACGCTCTATTTCACCACCGCCGGTGTCGCCACAGTCTATCCACATCTCACGCACGCGCCCTACGATCCGTTGCGCGACTTCGCGCCGGTGAGCCTGGCTGCGTTCAACGCCACCATGCTGGTGACGAACGCCGCCATGCCGGTCGCCTCGGCACGCGACCTCGCGGCTCTGGCTCGGCAAAAGCCGGGCAAGATCAGCGTTGCGATCACCGGGCTTGGCTCGGTGTCGCATCTCGGCGCCGAGCTCTTTCAGTCCGACGCCGGCATCAAGCTGGTCGAGGTGCCCTATCGCGGCGCGGCGCCGGCCATGACAGATCTCCTGGGCGGCCAGCTCGACGCCTTGTTCGGCGATGGGCCGACCGTGATCGCGCAGATCCGTGCCGGCAAGATCAAACCGATCGCCGCGACTTCGCACCAGCGCTCGGAAATCTTTCGCGACGTGCCGACCTTCCTCGAACAGGGCTTCACGAATACGGTCGCGGACCAGTGGGCGGGCGTGCTCGCGCCGGCCGGCACGCCGGCCGCGATCGTGGCGAAGCTCAATGCCGGCATCGCCGCGGTGATGAGCGCACCGGATGTGCGTGCGCGGCTGGCCGACAATGGTGTGGAGCCGCACGTCGATTCACCACAGGACTTCGCAACCTATCTGGCGAATGAAAACGCGCGCTGGGCGCGCATCATCGTCGAAAGGGGGATCAAAGCCGAATAGCAACATCACCATTCGACCGTTCTGTCAGAACCTATGTCGACGATGAACCCGGAAACATACGATCAACCCGAAACCACAGCAGCCGGAGGCAGAAATATGAGCTGGCCGACCACACACCGCCGTGACGTGCTGCGCCTTGCTGCTTGGGCCGCAGCCCTGGCGGGATTGCCGGCCGGAGCGTTGGGGCAAAGCCTGCATAGCCACAAAATCGTCGGCTTAGTCATGCCGACAACGCGGCCTGGCACGGTCATCGAACTGATCCAGCTGCTGCCCAAGGGCGTTGGCCTGTTACCGGTCTACCTCGCATTTCACGAAGGCACTGAAGACGAGTTCAAGCAGGGCTTCGGCGAATATGAGAAACAGATTGCGATCCTGGCCAATCATGGCTGCGATATCATCCATCCCGAAGGCGCGCCGCCGTTCATGGTGCAAGGCTTGGCGCAGGAGACTGCGCTGGTCGAGACCTGGCAGAAGAAGTACCGCACGCCGGTCTTTACCTCCGGCCAAAATCACGTCCACGCTCTGCATGCCCTCAAGGTGAAGTCGATATTCGGAGCTACTTACTTCAAGGGCAAGATCAACGAGCTATATGCCAAATATTTCGAGGATGCCGGGTTCAAGGTCTTTGGGATGCAAGGCCTGCAGGGCGTCGAGTTCACCCAGGTTCAGGACGTACCGTCATCGCAAATCTACGATTTCATCAAAGCGGGCTTCGAAAAAAGCCCGGGCGCGGAATGCATTTACTTGCTGGGCTCCGGCTGGCACACGCTCGACATCATCGATCGGCTGGAGCAAAGCCTCGGTGTGCCGGTCGTGCATCCGCAGACTGCGCGTGTGTGGGAAATCCAGAAGCGCCTGCGCATCGATGAGCCGATGCAGGGCTACGGCACGCTGATGGCGAAATTGCCGCCCATGCGGGATACGATTTGACCGGGGCCGCGGCGGCACATGCGGATAATGACGCGCCTTCCGCCGCTGCGAATCGGACTAGACCATGATCCGATCAGTTGAATCCGATCATGGTCTAGTTTTTCGTTGGAGCATGATCTTTTCGGAAAACCGGTTTCCACTTTTCCGGATCATGCTCTAACCCGCGGTGACGTCAACCGTCACGTCGCCATCGAGCACACGCTTGGCGGTCGGCATGTCGACCTCGTGCTCCCAGGCTCCGACAACGACGGTCGCAACGCAATTGCCGATCAGATTGCCGAGCGCGCGGGCGATGCCGATGAACCAGTCGACCGAGAGCACGAGCACAAGTCCGATCACCGGGATCGTCGGCACGGCATTGAGCGTCGCCAGCAGAATGACGATCGCCGAGCCGGGCACGCCGTGGGCGCCTTTTGACGTTATCAGCGACACGACAAGCACCAACAGCAGATCGCCGAGTGATAGCGGCGTGTTGGTCGCCTGCGCGATGAAGACGACCGCGAGCGTCAAATAGATAGAGAACGCATCGAGGTTGAACGAATAGCCGGTCGGAATGACGAGGCCGACCACGGAGTCCTTCACACCCATGCGCTCGAGCTTGCGCATGATCTGCGGCAGCACCGCGTCGGATGATGCGGTCGCCAGAACGATGGTCAGTTCCTCACGGAAATAATTGAGGAACTTGAAAATATTGATGCCGAGCGCGCGCAGAATGCCGCCAAGCACGACGACAACAAAGATCGCGACCGAGACGTAGAAGATCAGAACCAGCGACAGGAGTTGCTTGAGCGAGCCGATGCCGTATTTGCCGACCGTATAGGCGACCGCGCCAAGCACGCCGAGCGGCGCGGTGCGCACGAGAAGGCCCATGACCTTGAACAAGACCTTGGAAACAGCCTCGACGAAGGACGTGACCTGTGCGGCCGGCTCGCCGACCAAGGCGAGCGCGACGCCAAACAGGACCGCAAAAAACAGAACCTGAAGCACGTCATTGCGCGCCAGTGCATCGATCGAGGTCGTCGGGATGATATTAAGAATGAAGCTGCCGACGCCGGCGCCCTGAAGCTTGTGCGCATTGTCGGCATAGTTGCTCAGCGCCTTGGCGTCGAGCGTCGCCGGATCGATGTTCATGCCGTGCCCGGGCGCGAACAGGAAAGCGAGCACAAGGCCGAGCGTGAGCGCTATCGTGGTCATGACCTCGAAATAGATCAGAGCCTTCAGGCCGACGCGGCCGACCTTTTTCAGATCGCCGGCGCCGGCAATGCCATGCACCACCACGCAGAACACGATCGGCGCAACGATCATCGAGATCAGCTTGAGGAAGCCGTCGCTGAGAATCTTCAGCGAAATAGCGAAGTCAGGGGCGGCTACGCCAAGAACGACGCCGAGAATGAGCGCGGCCAAGACCTGAAGAAACAGCGAGCTGTAAAACGGCGAGCGGGTGGAGACCACCGGCGCGGCAATTGTGGTTGTCGTCATTCCGCACTCCCCCTGTCGTCGACTTGCCCAAAGAATAAGCAAGACCCATGCCACGGAACCCGTTTTTGCCGACGGAGCGGCTGCGAATCCGGCCAGAGCATGATCCGGAAAAGTGGAAACCGGTTTTCCGAAAAGATCATGCTCCGACCAAGAGACTAGACCCTGATCCGATTCAGCTTGATCGGATCAGGGCCTAGAGCGCCTCGAACAAAATGTCCTGCGCGCCGTGCCACAGCACATATTCGCCGAGCGGCCGGACCTGGTCGCGGCCTTCAACGATGGTGAGAAAATGATTGCCGGCAAGCTGCCCGACCTTGCTGGCGAAGCAGACATTGCCATAGGCGAGCAGGATCTCGGTCTCGCTGATGCCGCCGGGATAGACGATGATCTCGCCCGGCGCCGGATAGCTGGTGTGGTTCTCGTAAGTCAGCCCGAGATCGAGATCGCCAAGCGGAATCCAGCAGCCCTCGCCGCTCCAGCGCACATGAATGATGCGCTCCTTGTAGGGCAGCATGCTGCGGAACTTGGCACAGGTTTTCGGCGCACGCTCGGATTCGAACTGCGCAACGAAATTGAAATGCCCGGCCTTGATGCGGATGCGTTCCATGATCGTCTCCTAGAAAGCTTCGCTAATCCAGATTCGTGATCACATCGAGCAAAACACGGGCCCCCACATCGGCGTCGTCCGCGGTCACGGTCTCGCGCGGATTGTGGCTGATGCCGCCATTGCCGCAGCGCACGAACAGCATGCCGATGTCGGTAATGCCGGAGAACTGCTCGGCATCATGGCCGGCCCCGCTCGCCAAATGAAACGGCGCAATGCCGGCGCGGGCGATCGCCTCGGCAAAGGCCGCTTGCATGGCTGGCGCGCAAGGCACGGCCGCATGACGTGCGATCTCTGCGACGGTCGCTGTGACGCCGCGGCGCTTGGTGATCGTATCGATCGCGGCGCGAATGTCTGCGATGGCCCGATCACGGATCCCGTCGTCCGATGAACGCAGGTCGAGCGAGAACTCGCAGCGGCCGGGAATGACATTGATCAGGCCGTGCGGCACTTCAAGCTGGCCCACGGTACCGACGAGCCCCTCGGTCGCAGCGCAGCGCCGCTCGACGGCAAGTATGATTTCTGCTGCCGCCGCTGCCGCGTCATGGCGCATCGCCATCGGCACTGTACCGGCATGACCAGCGACGCCGACGATCGTGATGCGAACGCGTACCACGCCCGCGATCGAAGTGACGACGCCGAGCGGCAGATTGCGCTCGAGCAATTGCGGTCCCTGTTCGATATGCACTTCAAGATAACCGCGCAGCGAACCGGGAGGCCGCGCCAGTTTCTCGATCATGGCGAAATCGACGCCGCGCTCGTCCAGAGCTGCGCCGAGGCGTATGCCTCTGCTATCGCTTCGCTGCAGCAGCGCGGCATTGAAGTGCCCGGCGACGGCGCTTGAGCCGATATAGGGCGCCGAGAAGCGAACGCCCTCCTCTTCGGAAAAGCCGATCACTTCGAGATGAAACGGCAATTGCTTTTCTGCGCGTACGAGTGTTTCGGCGACCACAAGCGCCGTCAAAATGCCAAGGCGGCCGTCATAGCGCCCGGCATTGACCACCGTGTCGTAGTGCGAGCCGACAATCAGCGTACGTGCTGATGGCGCGCTGCTGGCACGGTTGCTGACATGGCGGCCGACGACGTTGCCGACGGCGTCGATTTCCGCCTGTAGTCCCGCGGTGCGCATCCAATCACGCAATTGTTGCGCGACCGCCTTGTGCGCCGATGAAAAATAAGTGCAGGTCAGCCCGCCTTGCATCTCCGACCACTGCGCAAGCTGATCGGCCATATCGAGGATGCGCGCACCGTATTGTTCGGGTGGTGTCGACACGACGAATGGCCCGTTATCGCGAGCTAGGCATGGCTGAGGCCGCCTGACGCCTCGATGAAACGCACAATGGTCTGCAAGCCCTCGCCCTTGCGCAGATTGGTCATGACGAATGGCCGCGCGCCGCGCATGCGCTTGGCATCTATCTCCATCTTTTCCAAGGACGCGCCGACGTGAGGCGCGAGATCGACCTTGTTGATGACCAGAAGATCGGACCGCGTGATGCCCGGTCCACCTTTGGACGGAATCTTGTCGCCCGCCGCCACGTCGATCACATAGATCGTCAAATCGGCGAGCTCCGGCGAGAAGGTCGCGGCGAGATTGTCACCGCCGGATTCGATCAGCACCAGATCGAGCTTCGGGAATTTGGCCCGCATATCGGCGACGGCGGCGAGATTCATCGAGGCATCTTCACGGATAGCGGTATGCGGACAGCCGCCCGTTTCCACGCCGGCAATGCGTTCGGGAGCAAGCGAGCCGGAACGAACCAGAAATTCGGCATCCCACTTGGTGTAAATGTCATTGGTGATGGCGGCGATGTCATAGGTCTCGCGCATCGCCTTGCACAGAGCGTCCATCAGCGCGGTCTTGCCGGAGCCGACCGGGCCGCCGATGCCGACGCGGAGCGGGCCATGGGGACTTTGAGTCATTGAACTCTTTAGCTCCGGAACAAACGCGTATATTGCGTTTCGTGTTTGATGCCGGCGAGATCGGCACGGAACGTGGCGCTGCCGAGGTCGTCGAGGCCCAATACTAATGCGCGTTGCGCGGTTGTCCGAACGGCCGGCTCCAGCATTTGCAACAACCGCTGGCTGTCGGTGTGACCCAGCGGAATGAGGCGAATGCCCGCGGATATCCAATTCGCCACGATCGCGGTGAGAAAAGCGTGCAGCGCGGGCGCAAGCGGCACGTTATGTCCAGCGCAAGCGGTGCCGGCGGCAACGGGATAGGCAATAGCGCCTTGCCGGATTTCTCTGAGCCGCGTCAATGCGCGGCACGGCCACGCCGCTTCCGTCACATCGACAAAGGCACGGCCGAGCCTGGTCGTCTCCTCATAGCGCTCGCGCGACGGCACAAAGGCGGCCGCGAGTTCAGCGATCTCGACGGCGCGGGCATCGTCACCCGCGGCCATCGCGCGATGCATCTGCGCAAAGAAGATGCCGTCGTTGAGGCCTGAGCCCATCGTCAGCATGACGTCGAGCCAATTGCGCAGCGTCGCGACATCGTTAACGTCGCCGGACTCGACCGCCCATTCTAGGCCGCTCGAATAAGCGAAGGCGCCGACCGGATAGGCTGGCGATAGCCAGATCATGAGCCGGTAAAGCGCATCGTTTGCGAGCGATGCGTCGTGGCCCGCCGACCGTTCATTCTCGCGCAAACGGGAAGCCAGAGGTTTGGCGCCCCGCTTGCGTGGAGAGGAGCGCAGCAAGGCCTCAGTCATGATCGTCCTCGTGGTGACTGTCGTGGCCATTGTGCGGGTCGTGATGATGACCGGCCGAGCCGGCATAAGCGCCGCCCTCCGGGTCGAACGGCGCAGCGATCTCATTCACCTCAGCGCCGAGCTGGCAAACCATATCCGCCATGACATGATCGCGGCGGATTCGGAGCGCATCCGCGAGAAGCTGCGTCGGCAGATGACGGTTACCTAGATGCCACGCGACGCGGGCGAGATGAAGCGCATCAGTGCAGCGGATTTCCAGGAGCGGCTCGGGCGCGGCGACAACCTCGATGAGGCGGCCATCTTCCAGAACCAGCACGTCGCCGCCGCGCAATTCAGTTGCTGTTGGCAAATCGAGCAAAAAGGACGTGCCCTTGGCGCCGGTCATCGCCATGCGCCTACGATGGCGATCGTCGTAATCAAGCACGACGCGGTCGTCGGTCTCTCCCGACCACGTCATCGCCGATTTGACTGCGATCGCGCGTATCACGGCTAAAACAGAAAATAGCGTTGCGCCATTGGGAGCACCTCGGCGGGCGCGCAGGTGAGCAATTCGCCGTCGGCGTGCACCTCATAGGTCTCCGGATCGACCTCGATCTGCGGTGTCGCGTCGTTGTGGATCATGCTCTTCTTCGAGATCTTGCCGCGGGTGTTTTGCACCGCCACCAATTCCTTCTGGATGCCGAGTTTTTTGCCGAGGCCTGCGCGCACTGCCGCCTTCGATGCGAACACGACAGACGACGCCGTGCGCGCGCGGCCGTAGGCGCCGAACATCGGCCGATAATGTACCGGCTGCGGCGTGGGGATCGAGGCATTGGGGTCGCCCATCGGAGCGGCAACAATCGAGCCGCCCTTGATGATGCATTCCGGCTTCACACCGAAAAAGGCCGGCGCCCACAACACGAGATCGGCGAGTTTGCCCTTTTCCACCGAGCCGATCAGCTTCGACACGCCATGCGCAATAGCCGGGTTGATGGTGTATTTGGCGACGTAGCGCTTCACTCGCACATTGTCGCTGTCGCCTTTTTTTTCTTGGGCGAGCCGGCCGCGCTGCTTCTTCATCTTATCGGCGGTCTGCCAAGTGCGGATAATGACTTCGCCGACCCGGCCCATGGCCTGAGAGTCCGACGACATCATCGAGAGTGCGCCGATATCGTGCAGAATGTCTTCGGCCGCGATCGTCTCCTTGCGGATGCGGCTCTCGGCAAAGGCGAGATCTTCGGCGATCGACGGATCGAGATGGTGGCACACCATCAGCATGTCGAGATGCTCGTCGATGGTGTTTTTGGTGTAAGGCCGCGTCGGATTGGTAGATGACGGCAACACGTTTTTCAGACCCGCGACCTTGATAATGTCCGGCGCGTGACCTCCGCCGGCGCCTTCGGTGTGGAAGGCGTGGATGGTGCGGCCTTTGAACGCCTTGATCGTGTCCTCGACAAAGCCGGATTCATTGAGCGTGTCGGTGTGGATCATCACCTGCACGTCGTGATCGTCGGCGACCGACAGGCAGCAATCGATCGCGGCCGGCGTCGTGCCCCAGTCTTCGTGAAGCTTCAGCGCACAGGCGCCCGCCTTGATCATTTCTTCCAAAGCCGCAGGCCGCGACGCATTGCCTTTTCCCGCGAAACCGAGATTGACCGGAAACTCGTCGGCCGCCTGGATCATCCGCGCGATGTGAAACGGTCCGGGCGTGCAGGTCGTGGCGAAGGTGCCATGTGCCGGGCCAGTGCCACCGCCGAGCATCGACGTGACGCCCGACATCAGCGCCTCCTCGACCTGCTGCGGGCAGATGAAATGAATATGTGTGTCGAAGCCGCCGGCGGTGAGAATTTTGCCCTCACCGGCGATGGCCTCGGTGCCCGGACCGATGACGATGGTCACGCCGGGCTGAATGTCGGGATTGCCGGCCTTGCCGACGGAGAAGATCTTGCCGTCTTTGATACCGACGTCGGCTTTGACGATGCCCCAATGGTCGAGAATGAGCGCATTGGTGATGACGGTGTCGACAGCGCCCTGGCGACTGCTGATCTGCGACTGGCCCATGCCGTCGCGGATCACCTTGCCGCCGCCGAATTTCACCTCCTCGCCATAGACGGTGAAATCTTTTTCCACCTCGATGATGAGATCAGTATCGGCCAAGCGAACGCGGTCGCCCGTGGTCGGGCCGAACATGTCGGCATAGACTTTGCGGCTGATCTTGGCCGGCATGACAGTGCCTCAGAGCTTTCCCATGACGTCTTGACGGAAACCGTAGATCGTGCGCTTGCCGGCAAGCGCGACCAGATTGACCTCGCGCGTCTGGCCCGGCTCGAAGCGGATCGCGGTGCCTGCAGCGATATCAAGCCGCATGCCGCGCGCTTTCTTGCGATCGAATCTCAGTGCCGGATTGGTCTCGAAGAAATGATAATGCGAGCCCACCTGGATCGGCCGGTCTCCGGTATTCGCCACCGAAAGCGTCACGGTCTTGCGGCCCTTGTTGAGCTCGATATCGCCCGCTTGGATGAACATTTCGCCCGGGATCATTTCGTCCTCCCATCCGTCACGGCCGGGCTTGTCCCGGCCAGCCACGTCTCCCTTCGCGCAAAAAGTCGTGGATGCCCGCGACATAGGCGAGCGAAGCGACGCCGTTCTTCGAACGGCTTTGCACGGGCATGACCCGCGTAAGTTTTGATTATCTTACTATTCTTCATCGTATCGGTTCATGCACGGTGACGAGCTTGGTGCCGTCGGGAAAGGTCGCCTCGACCTGGATCTCGGGGATCATCTCGGCGATGCCGTTCATCACCTGGGCGCGCGTGATCACATGGGCGCCCTTCTCCATCAGCTCGGCCACGCTCCTGCCATCGCGCGCGCCCTCGACGATGAAATCGGAAATCAGCGCCACCGCTTCGGGATGATTGAGCTTGACGCCGCGTTCGAGGCGGCGCCGCGCCACCATCGCGGCCATGGCGATCAGCAATTTGTCCTTTTCACGCGGCGTGAGATTCATGTTGCCTCAATTCGACCAGAGCCGCGGCAACGGCTGCGACGTCAGCGCCGTCAGAACAGCCATAAGGTCCTGACGCAGCGCAGCGCTGTCTGGCGCAACAAGGCGCACGACCGCATGGCCGTTCCACGCCGACGCGGCCACTTCGCCCCTGAAGGTATTCGCCAACAGCCGGACTGCGGCTACATCGTCATCGTTGCCCGGAATTTTGAAGATGCTGGCGATGGCCACGGCGCCGGCGGCAATCGCCGGCCGCGCGAGCGCCTTCGCGATCATGCCGTCCAGGCGAACGGTTTCGGCGAAGACCGAGGCGCCGTCGACTTTGACACGCCAGCGGTCGGCGAGCTTGCCGGCAAGGACGGTTTCGCCCATTGCAGTACGGCCAAACACAATGGCTTCGGCAAGCAACAAATGCGCGCCGTGTGCCAACTCGACATCGATCGTGCGCTGCAAACAGGCCTGATCGAAGAGGATGGTCTCTTGCGGCAACCAGACAAGCCTGCCGTCGCGACCCACTTCAAGCTTGACCGTGACTTCCGTATCCGGCGCGAGCGAGCGGTAGATTTTCTCGGCGGCCGCCGTTGTTATGGTCAGACCCGCCCCACAGCCCACCATCACGTCGATGCCGAACTTGTCGCCTCCCGCCATGCCGCCGGCGGTGTTGACGATGACGGCTTCGAGCATGTCAGGGCGCTCGACATTGGGAAAGCGCACGCGCAGCGATCCCACTTCATGGACACGCCGGCGCCGGCTGGCGCCAAGCGAGGAATCAACGGCGAACGCGATATGTCCGACGGCACGGTTGCCGGCGAAGGTCGCGCTAGGTAATGGCACAGTGGCGCTCATCGCTTCGTCTTTGCAGGTCAACGTCATTCTAGAACGTGATGGTTTGGCTTTGACAGCCATTCGCTGCCAGTTGCCTGTGCAGATCGTCAGATCAAATTGCCGGATTAGATAGCCATAGCCCGCTTCAACGCCTCCTCGTCGATATCGTCGCGCGTGCAGGAATAGACGACGGCACCGCGGTCCATAACGGTGAAATGGTCGCCGAGCTCGCGAGCGAAGTCGAGATATTGCTCGACCAGCACGATGGCGATCTTGCCGAGCGAGCGCAAATAGATGATGGCGCGGCCGATATCTTTGATAATGGAGGGCTGAATGCCCTCGGTTGGTTCGTCGAGCAGAAGCAGCCGCGGCCGCATCACCAGCGCGCGGCCGATGGCAAGCTGCTGCTGCTGGCCGCCGGACAGATCGCCGCCGCGGCGGCGCAGCATGCTCTCGAGCACTGGAAACAGCGAGAAGACATCGTCCGGAATCGTGCATTGCTCGCGCTTAAGCGGCGCGAAGCCGGTCTTGAGATTCTCCTCGACCGTCAGCAGGGGAAAGATCTCGCGCCCCTGCGGCACATAGGCGATGCCGCGGCGGGCGCGATCGGCGGGCCGCAGCGAGGTAATGTCATTGCCTTCCCAGGTAATCGTGCCGCGCGTCACCGGGTGCTGGCCGGCGAGCGCATCGAGAAGGCTCGTCTTGCCAACGCCATTGCGGCCGAGCACGCAAGTGACTTTGCCGGGCTCCGCCTGCAGCGACACGCTGCGCAGCGCCTGCGCTGCGCCGTAATAGAGATCGAGTGCGTTGGCATTGAGCATGTCCTCAGCGCCCCAGATAAACTTCGACCACGCGCTCGTTTTGCGAGACTTGATCGATTGTGCCTTCGGCCAATACCGAGCCTTCGTGCAAGCAGGTGACCTTCACACCGAGGTCGCGCACGAAGGTCATGTCGTGCTCGACGACGACGACAGTGTGCTCACGATTGATCTCCTTGAGCAGTTCGGCGGTCTGCCGCGTTTCGACATCGGTCATGCCAGCGACGGGCTCATCGACCAGCAGAAGCTTCGGGTCCTGCGCCAGCAGCATGCCGATCTCGAGCCACTGTTTCTGCCCGTGCGACAGGCTACCGGCGGCGCGATCCCGCAACGGCGTGAGCCGGATAATGTTCAAGATCTCGTCGATGCGTTTCAGCTCGCTCGGCGTGTCACGCCACCACAGCGTGGTTTGCACGCGGCGGTCGGATTTAAGCGCCAGCTCGAGATTGTCGAACACGGTGTGACTGTCGAACACGGTCGGCTTCTGGAATTTGCGGCCGATGCCGAGCTCGGCGATCTCGGTCTCGTCGAGCCTGGTCAGATTATGCACACCGTCGAAAACAACCTCGCCGGAATTTGGCCGCGTCTTGCCGGTGACCACGTCCATCATCGTCGTCTTGCCGGCGCCGTTAGGGCCGATAATGGCGCGCATCTCACCAGGCTCAATCATGAACGACAGATTGTTGAGCGCACGGAAGCCGTCGAACGAGACGGTGACGCCGTCGAGATAGAGAAGTGCGCTGGTGAGCGGCTCCATGACAGCGTCACTCCGCGGGGGCCGGTTCGGGCGGCGTGGTCACGCCGTCCTCGGCAGCTGCCGAAAGCTTAGCGCGCCGCAGCGCTGTCCAATGATGCATCGTGCCAACGATGCCGCGCGGCAGGAACAGCGTCACGCCGATGAAGAGCGAGCCGAGCATGAACAGCCAGTAGGGCGCGAGCACGCCCGAGGTAAAATAAGTCTTGGCGTAATTGACCAGCACCGCGCCGAGCGCCGCGCCGGTGAGCGTGCCGCGCCCGCCGACAGCGACCCAGATGACCGCTTCGATGGAATTTCCCGGTGCGAACTCGCTCGGATTGATGATGCCGACCTGCGGCACGTAAAGCGCGCCGGCAATGCCGGCCATGCAGGCCGAGAGCGTGAAGACAAAAAGCTTATAAGATTCAACACGATACCCGAGAAACCGCGTGCGCGCCTCGGCGTCACGGATGGCAATCAGGACCTTGCCGAATTTCGACGTCACGACGGCGCGGCAAACCAGAAAGCCGAGCATCAAGGCGACGCAGGACAGCACGAACATCACATTGCGCGTCGTCTCCGCCTGCACGTTGAAGCCGAGGATGTCCTTGAAATCGGTCAGTCCGTTATTGCCGCCAAAGCCGAAATTGTTGCGAAAGAAGCCGAGCATCAGCGCATAGGTCATCGCCTGCGTGATGATCGACAGATAAACGCCAGTGACGCGGCTGCGGAATGCGAACCAGCCGAACACGAAAGCCAGCACGCCCGGCACTACGACGACCATCAGCGCGCCATAGGCAAAATGCTGGAAGCCGAACCAAGCGATCGGCAATTCCTTCCAGTTCAGGAACACCATGAAGTCGGGCAGCATCGGGTTGGCGTAAACGCCGCGCGTGCCGATCTGCCGCATCAGATACATGCCCATGGCGTAGCCGCCGAGCGCGAAGAACGCGCCATGGCCCAGCGAAAGAATGCCGCCGTAGCCCCAGATCAGATCGATCGACAACGCCAGGATCGCATAACAGAGATATTTCCCGAACAGCGCCACAAGATAAGTCGGCACGTGCAGTGCGGACGACGGCGGCACAAGGAGATTGAGCGCCGGCACCGCGATGGCGATAGCCGCAAGCACGATCAGGAAGGCGACCGCGGAGCGATCCATGAGGCGAATGAGGAAGTGCCCGCGCATATTCGAGCTCATGCCTCGACCGCCCTGCCTTTGAGCGCAAACATGCCGCGCGGGCGCTTCTGGATGAACAGAATAATGAACACCAGGATGGCGATCTTGCCGAGCACCGCCCCGGCAAAAGGCTCGAGGAACTTGTTGGCGACGCCGAGCAGGAAGGCGCCGGCGAAGGTGCCCCACAAATTGCCGACCCCGCCGAACACCACGACCATGAAGCTATCGATGATGTAGCCCTGGCCGAGATTGGGGCTGACATTGTCGATCTGCGAGAGAGCAACGCCGGCAATGCCGGCAATGCCCGAACCGAGACCAAATGTAAGCGCATCGACCCGGCTGGTGCGAATGCCCATCGATGCCGCCATGCTGCGATTCTGCGTCACCGCGCGCATCTCGAGCCCAAAGCGGGTAAAGCGCAGCAGACCAAGCAGCGCAACGAAGACGGCGAGCGCGAAGCAGATGATCCAGAGCCGGTTATAGGTAATGGTGATGCCGCCGAGGTCGAAGGCGCCGCTCATGAAGGACGGATTGCCGACCTCGCGATTGTTCGGCCCGAAAATCGTGCGCACGGCCTGCTGCAGGATCAGCGACAGGCCCCAGGTGGCCAGCAGCGTTTCCAGAGGCCGGCCGTAGAGAAAGCGGATGATGCTGCGTTCGATCAGAATGCCGAGGAAGCCAGCGACCACAAACGCAAGCGGCATGGCGATGGCGAGCGAATAGTCGAACAGGCCAGGCGCGTGAGTGCGGATAGTCTCCTGCACCACGAACGTGACATAGGCGCCGACCATCACCATTTCGCCATGCGCCATGTTGATCACGCCCATCACGCCGAAGGTGATGGCAAGACCGATCGCGGCGAGGAGCAGTACCGAGCCGAGCGACAGGCCGAACCAGGCGTTTTGCACCATGCCCCACAGCGCGAGGCGCTTTTGGATCGCGTCGACGGCGGCATTGGCCGCCGTCATCACCGGCGCCGCGGTCCCCGCCGGCAGGCTAGACAACAGCGCGAGCGCGTCCTGGTCGGCGCGCTCACGAATGATCTCGACAGCGGCAAGTTTGTCGGCGTCGCTGGCGTCGGCGGAATTGAGAATGATCGCGGCGCGCGCCTGTAGCAGCGCCCGCTTGACGCGGCTGTCCTGCTCCTTGGCGATTGCGGTCTCAAGCGTCGGCAGCGCGCTCCCGTCGCGCGATTTGAACACCGCCCCGGCGGCGTCCAGGCGCTTATTTCCATCGGATGAGAGCAAGGTCAGGCCGCCAAGTGCCGCGTCGATCGCGCCGCGCAGCCGGTTGTTGATATTGACGGCGTCGAGATCGGCTGGCGGATCGCCCGCCACCGGCTGGCCGGTGGCAGCGTCGAACAGCTTGCTGTCGCTGTCTTGAATATAGACCGCTTTCTTCTCGGCGCTGTACATCAGCGCGCCGTTCTGCAGGGCCTGCAGGATGGTCGCCGCGCGCGGGCTGCCGCTCGCGGCAACTTCGTTGATGCCGGTCGTGGTCTCATCGAAATCGTCGGCGGTGAAATGGACGATCGCGTCGCCCAGCGCGTCAGCGCGCGCCGCTGCGTGGTCCAAGGCGAGGACCAAGCCGAGGACCGATAAAACAATGACGAGACAGGCTCGGCCGTAACGCATCGCGCTATATCCCCGGCACTTTTCCGGGCAGGCGGCAGCGCCGCCTTCCCGCTATGTCATCGCCCGGCGGCAGACGTTACGTGCCGCCGCAGCTCTTGGTGACGGTGTTGTAGTTGCCGCAATTGAGCTTGACCCAGTCAGCGACGAGATCCTTGGAGCCGGGGAGATAGGGCGACCAGGCGTCGCCGCGCACCAGATCTTTGGTCTTCCACACCACGTTGAACTGGCCGTCGGGCCGGATCTCGCCGATGAAGACCGGCTTGGTGATGTAGTGATTCGGCAGCATTTCCGAGACGCCGCCGGTCAGGTTCGCCTGTTTGATCCCCGGCAGCGCCGCGATCACTTTGTCCGGATCGGTGGTGCCGGCCTTCTCCACCGCCTTCACCCACATGTTGAAGCCGATGTAATGCGCTTCCATAGGATCGTTGGTGGTGCGCTTGGGATTGCCGATGAAGTCGTGCCACTCCTTGATGAACGCGGCATTGGCCGGCGTCGTCTTGATCGATTCAAAGTAATTCCAGGCTGCGAGATGGCCGACCAGAGGCTTGGTATCGAGGCCGGCCAATTCCTCCTCGCCGACCGAGAAGGCCACTACCGGGATATCGATCGCCTTGATGCCCTGATTGCCGAGCTCCTTGTAGAACGGCACGTTGGCGTCGCCATTGACGGTCGACACCACTGCCGTCTTCTTGCCGGCCGAGCCGAAGGCCTTGATCTTGGACACCTCGGTCTGCCAGTCGGAGAAGCCGAACGGCGTGTAATTGATCATGATGTCCTCGTCCTTCACCCCTTTCTGCTTGAGGTAGGCCTCGAGGATCTTGTTGGTGGTGCGCGGATAGACGTAGTCGGTGCCTTCAAGCACCCAGCGCTTCACCGCGCCGCCATCGGCGCTCATGAGATAGTCGACCGCGGGGATCGCCTGCTGGTTCGGCGCGGCGCCGGTATAGAACACGTTGCGCTCGCCCTCCTCGCCTTCGAACTGCACCGGATAGAACAGGATGCTGTTGAGCTCCTTGAATACCGGCAGCACCGATTTGCGCGACACCGAGGTCCAACAGCCGAACACCGCGGAGACTTTATCCTTGCTG
>DATAQN010000086.1:0-2572 GCA_036264635.1 Xanthobacteraceae bacterium
ACGCCTCACTCGGCAGTAATTTCCTAGCCCGCAAACCAATAAAAACGCGTTAAGTGGTAAGCGGTTGCGCTACGTGAAAATCATGTGACAGATTTGTTGCGGCGTTCACTTTCTGCGGCGATAGCGTTACTATTTCCAAAACAACAGTCGGGGGAAAACACATGACGAAGACACCGGATTACTTCGCCGGAAAGACCATCATCATCACCGGCGCCGCGAGCGGCATCGGTCGCGCCACCGCGCAGATCTTTGCCCGCGAACACGCCAATGTGGTCTGCGCCGACATCAATGAAAGCGCCGTGCGCGAGACCGCGGCCGCGGTGAACGCCGCGGGCAGCCAGGCTCTGGCGCTCAAAGCCGACGTCACCTCGCGCACAGAGGTGAACGACATGGTACAGCGCGCGATCGACGCTTTCGGCAGCGTGCAATTTTTGTTCAATTCGGCAGGCGCCGCGTTCCGCCGCTCCAAATTTCTCGACATCGACGACGCGCTGATGACGAAGACGTTCGATCTCAATGTCAACGGCACGTTCTATGCGATGCAGGCGGTGCTGCCGCATATGCTGCAAAACAAACTCGGCGTCATCGTCAATATGGCCAGTATGGCGCACCGCCGCGGCGGGCCCGGCACGTCGGTCCATTATGCCGCGGCGAAAGGCGCCGTGGTGACCATGACCATGGGCGTCGCCCGCGAATTCGCCACCCAAGGCATTCGTGCGTTGTCGATCTCGCCCGGCCCGATCGCGACGCCGTTCCAGGATGCCGCGCAATCCTCGCCTGAGCTCGTGCAGCGCTTCCTCGACGACGTGCCGGTGAAACGCTTCGGCACGCCCGAGGAGATCGGCGAGCTCGTGCTGTTCATGTGCTCGGACGCCTGCCCGTTCATGACCGCCGACACCGTCTACGTGAACGGCGGCGGTGGCTGGCGGTGATCAGGCAATGGCTTTCGGCTTCCAATTCACCAAAAACACGCCGGCGACGCAGACGGCCATGCCTACGAGCGCAAGCGGCGCAAGCCGCTCGTTGAACAGGAGCCACGCCATCAGCGCCGTCACCGGCGGCGTGAGATAGAACAGGCTCACCACGCGCGTCGCCGCCGAACGGCGAATGAGATAGTACAGAAGCCACACCGCACCGAATGAGAGAACTAGAACAAGCCAGCCGATGGCGAAGATGAATTGCGGCGTCCAATGCACGACGCGCGTTTCGAAGGCGAAGGCGCCAGCACTGAACATCACTAAGGCCGCAGCATATTGAATGCACAGAGCCGGCCGCCAGTCCATACCGCCACCGAAGCGCTTCTGATACAGCGTGCCGGTGGTGATGCCGAGCAGTGCGACCACACCGGACGCCCAGGCAAAGGGTGTGGCATTTCCCGTCGTCGCCTTATCGCGCACGATTAGATAGACGCCGGCAACGCCAAGCGCGAGGCCAAGCCATTGCAGCGCGCGCACGCGCTCCCCGAGCCAGCGATTGGCAAGGGTCGAGGTCAGCACCGGCTGCAGGCTGACGACGAGCGCGATCATGCCCGCCGACAGGCCGTTTTCGATAGAGACGAAGACACCGCCGAGATAGAGCCCGTGCATCAAGGCGCCGGTGATGACGCTGTGCACAACGCCCTGCAGGTTCGGCCATTTCGGCCGCGTCAGCAGCGTCACTGTGCCGAGCAAAACCACGGCGGCCGCCACACGCAGGGCCAGGAACGTCAACGGCTCGGCATAAGCAAGGCCCAGCTTGGCGCCGACGAAGCCGGACGCCCACAGCACGACGAAAACGCCGGGCGCCGCGAATACGGCGAAATCTTCGAGCTTTTTTGGCATTTGCGTGGCAGTCCGGCAGAAGCAAACAAAAAGGGCCGGCAGCAGTAGCCGCTCAGGCACGCGCCGTCACCCTTTATCTTATGCGCAGCAGCTCTGCAGTATTTTCCGCTCATTGCGGAGAAAGCTGGAATCGAACAAAGCAGCGCCGGATGTCGCTCAAGCGCGAATCGATGTCAGGCAGCAAGCTCCTCGACCAGATTCAATTTATCGCGCGTGCGCGTGACGCCTTCCGGCCAGGTCGCATCGAAATCGGCGACGAGGCTCTTGAACCCGGCCGACACGAGCATCGCGTCCAGCCGTTCCATGTCGGAAAACTGATAAACGGCATAATGCACGCCGGCATCGGCCGCGCTCCAGAACCGCCAGCACTTCTCGCACTTGAACTCGGCGAGCGCCATCGGCAGATGACGCTCGGAATACCAGCGATCGAATTTCTGCCGCAGCGGCTCGGCGACGACCGCACGCACCATGAAGAAGGCTTTGGGCATGAGACCGCACTCCCTTCAGCACGTGCCGGTCACCGTCTCGCGGCCATCGCTCTCGACTTCGATGCGTAGCGCCTTGGTGAGCAAGCCGTTGGCGTAATAGCTGCCGACCATATAGGTGATCTCGACGATTTCCTGCGGCGTGTAGAATTTCTGCAGCGTGGCGAAAGTCGGATCGTCGACATCGCCGCCATGCGCCATCTGTTCGACATAGCCGAGCGTGGCGCGCTCCTTGTCGTCGAACAGATGCGACGCCTGCCATTGCGG
>DATAQN010000121.1:0-7966 GCA_036264635.1 Xanthobacteraceae bacterium
GTTTCTTCCTTGCCCTTGCGGATGATGACGACGTCGACCTGTTTGCCGACCGGCGTATCGGCGACAATACGGGGAAGATCGTGCATTCCCTTGACGTCGTGGCCGTCGAAGCTGACGACGACGTCGCCCGCTTCGATGCCGGCGGGCTTGGCTGGACCTTTGTCGTCGATGCCGGCCACCAGCGCGCCGCGCGGCGGCTTGATGCTAAGGCTGTCGGCGATGTCGTCGGTGACCTGCTGGATGCGCACACCGAGCCAGCCGCGCCGCGTCTCGCCATATTGGCGGAGCTGGTCGAGCACCGGAACGGCCGTGTCGGACGGCACCGCAAAGCCGATACCGATCGAGCCGCCGGACGGCGAGATGATCGCGGTATTGATGCCGATGACCTCGCCGTCGAGATTGAACAAAGGTCCGCCGGAATTGCCGCGATTGATGGCGGCGTCGGTCTGAATGTAATTGTCGTAGGGGCCGGAATTGATGTCGCGGTTGCGCGCCGAGACGATGCCCGCCGTCACCGTGCCGCCGAGGCTGAACGGATTGCCGATGGCGATGACCCATTCGCCGAGCCGCAGCTTGTCGGAATCGCCGAATTTCACAGCCTTGAGCGGATGATCGGTCTTGACGCGCAGCACCGCCAGATCGGCCTTGGAGTCCTTGCCGATCAGTTGCGCCGGAAGCTTGGTGCCGTCGTTGAGGATGACATTGATTTCGTCGGCGTCGGCGATGACGTGATTATTGGTCACCACGACCCCCGACGGGTCGATGATGAAGCCCGAGCCGAGCGAGGTTACCCGGTGAGGCATTTGATCCTGGTTGTCGCCGCCAAGGCCGCGGTGATTTTTGAAAAATTGATCGAAAAACTCTTCCATCGGCGAGCCGGGCGGCACGTCAGGCAGGTTCTCGACATGTGGGTCAACTTTTTGCGAGGTCGAGACATTAACCACCGCGTCGATCACTTGCTCGGCGACGTCGGCGATGTTGTCGGGGCCGCGCCCGGCGGCCGATGCCGCGGTCGCCGCCAGGAAAGCGGCAGCCGCCGCAACCGCAACTATCGCGACCCCATATCGCATGGCTTGTGGCATGGCTTGCTGCACGCCTTCGACAAAGCCGCGCGCCGAAAAATGGCGGATCGTGGGGCGATGTGGATCGTTATGAGAGGTGGACGTCATGGACGCCGGCGCTCCTCGCGTTCGAGTCATCGGGAAGGACATTTCGGAAAAGTGCCCCCGTCCCGCATGCGACGCAAGGCCATAACCGGGTTAAGTTTGCAATTAGCGGCTGGATTGGGGCGGAAAAGCGGCTCTCGAGCCCCCTTGCGCATCGCGCCGGAACTAAGGTGTCCCTAACCGCGGATCAACCAAACGATCGCCACGCCGACCGCCGCTGCAATGATGCCGGCGCGGCGCAGCGACACGTCGGTCATTTCCGCGACACTGGCCATGGTTTTTTTGGAGCCGGCCGGGAAGGCGGCGAGCATAATGCCTTCAATGACAAACAGCAGGCCGAGCGCGGCAAGGAAATCATTCATCAACCGGCTCGGTCTGTTGCGCTGAAGTTTCTATCTATTTGTTCGTGCTGGTCGTGCTGCTTGATCGCGACGGTGTTGAAAGCACCGCCGCGCCATCCGCGGTCGGCTTGCCGGAAGGATCGCCGAAATAGCGGAAGAAATCCGAATCCGGCCGCAGCACCAGACGCGTGTCGCCGTGCGTCATGCTTTTCAGGTAAGCCTGCATCGAACGGTAGAAGGCGAAGAAGCCCGGATCCTGGCCATAAGCCTCGGCAAAGATGCGGTTGCGCTCGGCGTCGCCTTGGCCACGGATCTGTTCGGCTTGCGAATTCGCCTCCGCAGTCAGCACCGTCACGTCGCGATCGGCCCTGGCGCGGATCTCCTGGCTTTTCTGGCTGCCCAGCGCGCGGAACTCGGCTGCTTCGCGCTGCCGCTCGGTCTGCATGCGTGCGTACACCGCATCTCTGTTCTGTTCCGGCAGATCGGCGCGACGGATGCGCACGTCGACGATTTCAATGCCGAACGGTTTCGCATCGATTGCGAGCTGGTCGCGTATCTGCCCCATCAGCTCCTCGCGCTTGTTGCGCACGACATCGGACAGCGTCGCTCTGCCGAGCACGCGCCGCGCCGCCGACGTGAGGAAAATCGAGAGCTGCGAGTCGGCGCCTTCCGGGCCGACAGTCTGGTAGAACTTCAGGGGGTCGGTAATGCGATAACGCGCAAAGGCGTCCACATCGATCTGCCGGTCGACGACCTGGACCGCGCTCGTATTGTCCTGGCTCTGGAGGTTCAGGTCATGCGCCTGCGATTCGACCGCGAGAATGCGTTTGTCGATATAGATAACGCTGTCGATGAACGGGATTTTGACGTTCAGGCCCGGCTGGGTGATGACGCGCACCGGCTCACCGAGGCGTACCACCAGCGCTTGCCGCGTCTGATACACGGTGAAGAACGTGCTGTAGCCGACGACGGCGGCGATCAGCAGCAGAATGGCAATGACAATGCCGACATATCCCGGCCTCATGGATTGCCTCCCGATTGCTGCTGTGCCGGCCGCTGCGGCGCTGGACTGCCGAGCGGCAAGAATGGCAGAACGCTGGAACTGCCCGGCGCACCGGTATCGATGATGGTCTTGTCGGTCGAGCCGAGAATCTGCTCCATGGTTTCGAGATAGATGCGCTGCCGCGTCAAGTCCGGCGCATTTTTGTATTGCTGATAAATCTGCGTGAAGCGCGAGGCTTGGCCCGTGGCGTCGGCGACGGTCTGCGAACGATAGGCCTCGGCGTCCTGGGTGATCTTGGCGGCGCGGCCGCGCGCTTCCGGCACCACGCGGTTGGCGTAGGTTTGCGCTTCGTTTTGCGCGCGTACGAGGTCCTGGCTTGCCGCCTGAACGTCGCGGAACGAATCGATGACTTTCGCCGGCACCTGGATGGTTTGCAGCTGGACGCTCTGAACGAGAATACCGGCATTGTAGGAATCGAGCGTTTTCTGCATCAGATCTTGGACCTGCGTCGCCGTGTCGACGCTGGACACCACGGCTTGGCCGCCCGTCGTGGTGCCGCCGGGACCCGTCGTGCTGGCTGCGCCGGTTTGTTGAAATCCGGCGAGCAGCGGCTGCGCATCGGAGTGCCCGATCACCTGGCGCATAGCGCTTTCGGCGACTGCCTTCACGGTCGATGCCGGATTGGCGACGTTGAACAGATAGTCGCCCACCGAATTTGGCTTAACGCGCCAGAACACCGAGAATTCGACGTCCACGATGTTTTGGTCGCCGGTGAGCATCAGGCTCTCTTCCTCGACATCCCGCAGACTTCCGCTGCGGCGCTGATCGAAGCCGATATCGACCTTGTTGACACGCAGCGCCTGTGGGGTGAGCGCGGTCTCGATCGGATAGGGCAGGTGATAGTTCAGGCCGGGCTGCACCTCGCGCACGAACTTGCCGAAACGCAGCACCGCGCCGATTTCGTCGGGTTCGACGCGGAAGAAGCCGGACAAGCCCCACAATACGACGGCGGCAAGCACGAGCACGGCGATGCCGCGGCCGCCGAGATTGCCCGGCACCCAGTCACGCAGCCGGTCCTGGCTCCGCCGCAGGAATTCTTCGAGATCGGGCGGCTTCGGGCCGCCGGGCTGCTGCGGGCCCGAGCCCCAGGGCCCACGCGACCCCGAGCCCCACGGACCGCCGCCGCCGGTTTGGTTGCTCCACGGCATACATATACTCCTTGACTGCCGACTCGCCCGGCTCGCCTAAGCTTTGCCCGGGGTTATAGGGTAGGGCAAAGCCCCTTACAACGCGCAGTTATGACGCGTTGGGTGGCTGCATCACGGCGGCGTTAACGCGCTCATAGGTGACGAAGGCGAATGCAAACTCGTCCTCTGCCGCCGGGTCATGTTCGCTGCGCTCCGTTTGTCGCCACGATTGCGGATCGATTGCCGGAAATCGCGCATCGCCATCGACGCGTTTGTGCACTTCAGTGATCAAAAGCCGCGTGGCGAGTGACATCGCCTGTTTATATATGTCGCCGCCGCCGGCGACGATGACGGCGTTTGCGTTCCGCCGCCGCGCGTCGCCTCGCGCGGCCGCGAGTGCCGCATCTAAATTCGGCGCAACTAAAATTCCCGGCGCGGCAAAACCAACATCGCGGCTGACAACGATAGTCGTGCGCCCCGGCAGTGGCTTGCCGATGGACTGATAAGTCTTGCGCCCCATCACCACCGGCTTGCCCATAGTCACGGCACGGAAATACTGCATGTCCGATTTGAGCCGCCACGGCAAAGCATTATCGCGGCCGATAACGCCGTTCGCAGAGACGGCAGCGAGGAGGACGATATCTATCGCGCTCAAAATTAAATAGCCGCTACGCTGCGTGGTGCGTTTTTTGCAGTTCAGGGGCAATGTAAAGAACTATAACGCTCTCAAAATACTGGCCGCCAGTGAATGTCGTATCGAATTGCCTTCCCAAATCTTCGTCAGCGCGAAGATAGGAGCCAATTGCGCGTGCCCGTTCAATCTGGCTGGCGTCCACAAAAACGTCCGCCAACGAAAACACGGTGCGATATGGCTGCGTTAGGGTGATTGTGGAGGTTACATCAATCAATTCACGCTGATCGGCAATAGACTTCGGCACCAGGTAGAGAACCCAGCGCTCTTTCTCTAGCGCCCATTCCCAGTAAGCGGCAAGCAACGGTGCTCCCGCAGCGGTTAGCTGGTCGATCAATTGTCGCGAAACCTCAAGCTTTCGTTCTACCAGCGAGCGCTCAACCATTGAAACAATCCTCCGGCGCGGCCGTCGCCGTCGACTGCGTCGATAATAGCAGCAGCCTCCTGTTCCGTCCAAATTCTATAGCGTGCTTGTTCCGTCCAGTTCTTGATGACCGACCATCGGCGATCGAGCTCGAAGTCAGTCTGCCGCTTAGCGTCGAGTAATTTTTGTAAACCGGCAAGGCTAAGCAGTGCTGCCAAATCATGTGTGTAAACCTGGTTTACAAGACCTCTGTCCGGAATTTCATTTTCTCGAAACCGAGCCGCAATTCGTGCTTTGAGAGCGCATTCAATTGCGTATCCCGCGATGTAATACGCTCCCGAAAATTGCTTTTCCCGAGCCAGCAGCTTTGCCTCGTCGAGCCGAAGCCTCGCAAGCTGCTGTAGTAATTCCCGACCTGAAGCCATTACACCGCAACCGCCGCCTTGATGTGCGGATGCGGGTCGTAGCCTTCGAGCGTGAAATCCTCGAAGCGCAGCGCGAACAAATCCTTGGCGTCGGGATTCATCGAGAGCTTCGGCAGCGGACGCGGCTGGCGCGCGAGCTGCAACTGCGCCTGCTCGATGTGATTGAGATAAAGATGCGTATCGCCGAAACTATGGATGAAAGTGCCGGGCTTCAGTCCCGTCACCTGCGCCACCGCGATGGTCAACAACGCATAAGAGGCGATGTTGAACGGCACGCCGAGAAACACGTCGGCCGAGCGCTGATAGAGCTGGCACGACAGAGCGCCGTCGGCGACATTGAACTGAAACAGGCAATGGCATGGCGGTAGCGCCATGCCCTCGATCTCCGCCGGATTCCACGCGCTCACGATCAGCCGGCGTGAATTCGGATTGCGGCGGATCTCGTTGAGCAGATTTGCAAACTGGTCGATCTTGCCGCCGTCGGGCGCCGGCCAGGAGCGCCATTGCCGCCCGTAGACCGGACCGAGATCGCCGTTCTCGTCGGCCCAATCGTTCCAGATCGTGACGCCGTGATCGTTGAGATATTTAACGTTGGTGTCGCCGCGCAGGAACCACAGCAACTCGTAGATGATGGATTTGACGTGCAGCTTTTTGGTCGTGACCAGCGGAAAGCCGCGCTGCAGGTCGAAGCGCATCTGATGGCCGAAGATCGATTTGGTGCCGACGCCGGTGCGGTCGCGCTTTTCCACGCCCTCGCTGAGCACGCGTTCCATCAGATCGAGATATTGGCGCATCGGCGTTCCGGCAGAATCGGCTCAAGCTGTAAGCTTAGCTTTAAATGAGCGGCGGACGAAGGCCGGGCAAGAGCAAAAAGCGCAAAATCGGATCTTTGCGCTCGGCCCTGTGGAGGATCACATCAGCCCGGCGAATCCGAGCGCGGCCGCCGCCGCGAAGGCCCAGAGCGGATGCACGCGGACAAAAAACGCCGTTAGCGCAGTGCCGGCCGTAATCGCCAGCGCGAGCCAGCCGAAATCGCTGGTCGTCGCGATGACCGCCGCGCTCGACGCGAGCAGGCCGAGCGTCACCGGAACCAGGCCGCGGCTCAGCGCACCGTGCCAGGCTGCGCCCCTGAAGCGATCGGAGGCGCGGCCGACCCAATAGGCGAACAGGCAGGTCGGCCCGCACATCGCCAGTGTCGTGACCAGCCCGCCGATAACGCCGGCGACGTGATAGCCGATCAAAGTCACGATGATGATGTTCGGTCCGGGCGTTAGCTGCGCCAGCGCGAAGGTTTCGCTGAACTGTTGGTCGCTGAGCCAATGCTGCACGTCGACCGCGTAGCGATGCATTTCCGGCACCGCGGAATTGGCGCCGCCGATCGTGAACAGCGATGTCGTGGCGAAGAAGGCCGCCAGCGTCAGAAGAATCCCGCCGCTGCTCCTCATGCCTGGCTCCGCGCTTTGTGCGTCATGTTGTCCGGGATGTTGCGTGTCATGTGCCTTGCGGCGGCTGCATCCAGGCGTAGGCGATGCTCACCGGCACGATCACAAGAAGAACGTAAGGCAGCGGCCAGTGCATGATGGTGATGGCGGCGAATGTCGCGAGCGCGATCAGCGGACCGACCACGGCGCGGGTGCGAAACAGCGGCCGTGCCATTTTCGCCACCGTCGCCATCATCAGCCCGGCCGCGGCCGAAGCGACGCCGGTCAGCGCGCGGCGCAGTGCCGGCAGATCGCCGTAATGCGCATAAATGGCGCCGATGATGAGGATCAGGACCAGGGGCGGGCCGAGCAGTCCGGCGACCGCCGCCACGCTGCCGAGCGGGCCGCGCAGCCGGGCGCCGAAAATGATCGAGAAATTGATGATATTGCCGCCGGGCAGAAACGAGCTTAGCGCGTAAACCTCATTGAACTGCTCGGGCGTCATCCACTTGCGCTCTTCCACCATCATGCGCCGCGCCCAGGCGAGCACTCCGCCGAAGCCGGACAGCGAAATCTTGGCGAAGGCGACGAATATCTCGCCGATGCTTGGTTGCGGCGCAGCGGATTGCGCGAGCGGATCGGCGGCTGGTCTGGAGAGGGAGGCTGGCGGATCGATCGAAGAGGGAATCTGCGCAGGGGACGTCATGAGCGCTTCATAGCGCCCGCTTGCCGCCGCAGCCAGTTAGTTTTGCGTAAAGTCCCAATGCAATGCAGCAAATGGCGGGAATTTGCCCGCTCTTTTTTCGGCAAGCTTTTACGCTTATATTCCTTCGTGCCGGCGCAAGCCGGCTATGGCGATAAATGGCCGTCGTAATAAACCATTCGGACCCGGGGGCAGTACCCGGCGACTCCACCAATTCCAGGAGTCGGTCGATAGGCGCCGGTGCCGGAAAGTAAAATCGCTTCCGGTTACCGATGACTGATCGCCGGCTCCTGCTTACGGGGTCGAACTAGGATCGACGAGGGCGTAAAGGGCGTGCTTTTGCTCGGCATGGTTCCACCGTTATCGGGCCTAACTCATAGTTGCCAATGACAACTATGCTCCGGTTGCTCAGGCCGCGTAACGCGGTTTGAAATACCGACCTAAAGTCCTAACGTCTTAGCAGCGTTAGGCGGGGTTCGGAGGCACCTGGCAACAGAAGCCTCCACTTTCCACAACCAGCCGGAAAAAAAGCCGCGGCCAATTCGGTGATCAGCCGGCAGAACGCGTTTGTCTAGCCGCGATTCTGGGCCTATCTATAATCTAAATATCGCCGATTAAGCGCCGATTCCTGTCATGGCAACCGACCACATCCGTTACGACATTCT
>DATAQN010000148.1:0-2745 GCA_036264635.1 Xanthobacteraceae bacterium
CTTGGCGGTGATGCCGAAGGAACCATCGACCTGGTCGTTGTTGAACACCGTCGGATAGGTGCCATTCGCATTTGCGGCAACGCAATTGGGCGCCACGCAATTGGGCGGCAGCTGCGTTACGCCGGCCACCACATTGGCGGCGTTATTGTCATAGACGGAGCGGCTCACCAGCAGATGGCCCGGCCGGAAATGAACGTCATCGTCATCAGCGCGAGCAAGCGTGCTGACAAGCGCCGAGGAGGCGAGCAATGTGAGCGCAAGACTGGACGTGAACAGCGGACGCCCGGCCAGCGGGCGCGATCCTTTGGCGATCATGGTCGTTTCCTGATGTGAAATTGCAAGAATGCGCGGCGTGCCGCGCCGAAGCGGGCCCGCATCGTTTGACACACCGGCAATCTGGGCGCCCCAGGTTACAAGAATGCGAACGATATGCGACGGCTGTGGACAGTTCACGCGATCTCGCGCTGCTGCCGTTCTGGTTCCATCACATCGGGCCGCCGGAAGAGCGAGCTTGAATTCAGAATGCGCCGGCGAGCGTGATCCGGATGGTCAAGGGCTCGATCGGATGCAGCACGTAATCCATCACCCCGTTCCGGCAGACGGCGGCGGGCGCGGTCTGCACCGGAAAGCAGAGGCTATAGAGGCTGTCGGTCCTGATCAGCGACCCGTAAGCATAAGTGATCTGGTTGGCTTTCGTGTTGAGCAAATTCAGCACGTCGAGCTGGATGCGCCAGCCATCCTCGTTGCGATAGCCGATACGGCCGTTGAAGATGCTGGTCGCGGGCGAGTGGAACGTGTTGTCCTCGGTCAGCGGGCTCGCACCGAGATAGCGCCAGCGCAGCGTGCCGAACGGCCCGGTCTGTTCGCCGAGGGTGATGCCGGCGGAGGCCACAATTGCCGGCGCGTTCGGAATGTAGTTGCCCGGCGCATTGCCGATCTGCGCCTGAGGGAAGCCGGCAAGCGATTGATAGATCGCTTCCTGATCGCTGTCGAAACCCGTGAAGCGGGCGTGCGAATAGGCAAAGTCGGCGTCGACATCGATCCAGGAGACGGGACGATAGCGGTTGGTCCATTCCAGGCCGTAGCGCTGGCTCGGCCGGCTCGCGGATGTGTCGCCGGCATCGCCGTTGAAGATGATTTCGGAATCCTGGTCGAGCATGAAGACGCTGAGCGAGGAGTCGAGGCCGGGGATGATTTTCGTGCGCACGCCGGTCTCGGCGCCCTTGGTGCGCACGAGCAGCGGCGAGGCGGAGAGTTTGGCGGCGGGATCGGTCGGGTCCTCGGTAATCGTAGCGCCGCGCGCATCGTTGGAGTGCATGCCGTAACCTGCGCCGACAAAGAACTCGGTCTTGTTGAAGGGGCCGATCGTGGCCGTGAATTTCGGACTGCCGATGCCGGCACTGACGGCACCAGAGTTGGCGGCATCGAAGATCGAGTTGACACGCGCCTCGTAATAGTCTCCGCGCCAGCCCAGCGTCGTCCTCAGCCAGCTCGTCCAGCCGACAGTGTTCTGTGCGTAGATGCCGACGCTGCCTTCGCCGACCTTGTCGTTGCGGACGGTGGAAAGAAAACTGCGCTGATAGGTGTCGCTCAGTGCGAGGGCGATGTCGTCGTAGCGCGTCTGCACGCCGAACGCGGTCTGCATCGGCAGGCCGGCAAAGGAGCCGTTCAGCGTGCGCGAAACGTCTCCGCCGGCCATGATGCGGTCGTCGTGCTGGTGGAACTGGTCGCCGAGCACCGGATCACTCAGGAAATAGGTGAAGTTGTTGAAGAGATCGAGCTGGCTTTTGACCGCGAAGGCATTGGCCTTCCACGATCCGGCGTCGTCGGTGCCGGACACGCGCCCCGATAGCGCAAAGCGGTTGGTGTTGCCGCCGTCGCTTTGGTCCTCCGAGCCATAGAGCCCGATCTGCGGAATCGCGCGTTCAGGAATCTGGTCGGTCGAATTCCATCTGTTGGAGTAGGCCATGCCGGTAACGGAGAGGCCGTCGGTCGCGGTGCCCTGGCTGTAGCGCACCATGCCGTTGAGCTTGCGCATATCGTCCGGATTGACCCAGGGCCCATCATACGTACCGGCTTCGCCCGCGACCAGCACCGTGCCGTCGCCGGCCTTCGCGGAGTCCATGCCGAAGATGCGGCGATAGCCGAAGCTGCCGGCCGTGAGCTCGGCGACCGCCTTCGGCACGCTGTCGATCAAGCCAATATGCAGATTGCCGGCGGAGGAGAAGTCGCCTTCGTCGGCGAAGTAGGGGCCTTTGCGGATGTCGAGCGAGTTGATCGTCTCCGGCATCAGCCAGTTCAAATCCGCATAACCCTGGCCATGGGCGTGGGTGCGCATGTTGATCGGAACATCGTCGACCCAGATCGCCATATCGGTGCCGTGGTCGAGATTATAGCCGCGCAAAAAGTACTGGTTGGCTTTGCCTTCGCCGGAGTGCTGGGTGACGATCAGGCCGGGCGTTGCCTCCAGTAGTTCGCCGGGACGCGTCACGGGCCGCGCGTTCAGCTCTTCGCCGGTGACGCTGGTCTGGCTGGCCATGGCGGGCGTGGTGGACGGGCCGGAGCCTGCGGTCGGCGCGCCGCTGCCTCCGGCTGTAACCGGCGCCGGCGCGGGCTTGGCCGCGGCCGTGCGCTTATCGGACGGCGTGCGCCTGCGCGCGATTCGCTTCGGCGATTGGCGCGGCTTTGCCGATAACGCGGGAGCCTGCACCGTGACCGGCGGCAGCGCCTCGACGCTGGCCTGTG
>DATAQN010000151.1:0-1615 GCA_036264635.1 Xanthobacteraceae bacterium
CGTGCTCGACCTCGGCGATCCCAAGGTCGAGAGCGTCGACACGGTGGCTGAGCGGATCCGCAATGGACTGAAATATGTTCCGGCCGACAAGCTCGTGCCGGCGCCCGACTGCGGCATGAAATACATGCCGCGCCATGTGGCCTTCGGGAAGCTGAAGGCGATGGCCGATGCGGCGGCGAAGGTGCGGACGGAACTCGGCTAGCTTTTCTCCCGAAAGCGTGAACGTTCGCACGAGGTTCTATCGCCTGCGCCAAGCTCGGCGCTGGGAACGATACGACCCACAACGCGTTGGGGGCCGTTGCTGCAGCCGCCGGGGCGCTCATGCATCGCAGAGATTTCCTGTTCACCTTTGGCGCGCTGGCGGCCAGTGTCGCGCCGGCGCGGGCGCGCGAGGAGATCGCATCCCTGGCAGGAGAGCTCGCGCAACTCACAAAGCCCGGCAACGGCGATAACCGCGCGACCTACATGCCGGACGGCAAATCGCTTCGCGCTTTCCGCCGACAACGGGACCGGCGTCTTTCGGATATGGCTCTCTGCGGAGGACGGCGCCAATGCACGCGCCATCATCGGAGAAGGGAATTGGCAACAACCGTTCTGGAGTCCTGACGGGAGGCGCATCGCGGTATCGGGCAAGATCGACGGGTCGGCGCTCCGTATCGTTGTCATGAATGCCGACGGTAGCGATATCATAACAGTCGTGCAGCCCGAGGATACCGACAACGTCCATCCGGTCTGGTCGCCGGATGGACGCAGCATTGTTTTCACGTCGGGCGAGGCAAGGCGGGCGCCTTGTGGCGCTTCACCTTTGCAGCCTAGCCTCAAACCGCCGCAAGCTCACTCTGGCGGCTGTCCACCTTCGGCAACTCCGCCAGCAGCGGCTGGGCGAGATACAGCACCTGATACGCCCTCCCCTGCTCGCGACCAGTCGGCTCCTTCTCCGACAAAAGCACGCGGGTGAACCTCCAGTTCTGCGCATCGACACCGACGGCGGAGGCGAGGACGCCGGCTTCCCTGGCGGCTGCGCGATTGAGCGCGATTTCTTCTGCAAAGGCCGATGTCAGGTCGGTGTCGATCGGAATGTTCTGCTCCTGCTTAGTGAGGAAGCGCGCCTCTCTGCCCTCGCCCTTGTGCGCATCGAGCACGAACCGCGTTTCGATCGCCGGCCGGCCAAAGCTGTCGGTGACGGACTTGGTACGGCCGTCGAGGAGGAAGTCGCGAAAGCCTTCGTCCTTGCGCCAGAGATAGAGCGAGGAATATTCGTTCTGGAACGCGCCAAAGCGGCCGCGCTCGCGCAGCAGGAACGCCTTGAAGTAAAGCTCCGGGATGGCGTCCCACAGCTGGCCGCGCCTGCTTGCGCGGTCGCGGATGATGCCGATGTCGTAATCGGCCGGCAGCCGATGGGCGTAGTGAGCGATGATCATGATGTTACTCCTTTGATTGAGTGATGTTGGTTGGCGGTCAGGTCTTGTCGGCGACGTATTGCGCGATGCCGTGTCCGAACGACCAGTTGGCGGGATCGACCTCGACCAGGTTGATGAAGACATCCTCCGGCCGCACGCCGGGACTGGCCTTGAGGTTGTCGACGATCCGGCGGAACAGCGCCTTTTTCTGCTCG
>DATAQN010000175.1:0-7644 GCA_036264635.1 Xanthobacteraceae bacterium
TGTCCTCGATCACGGCGGCGACGGCGAGGTCGATGCCGCGCTTGAGGTCCATCGGGTTCATGCCGGCGGCTACCGCCTTGGCGCCTTCCTTGACGATCGCCGCGGCGAGCACGGTCGCGGTCGTGGTGCCGTCACCGGCGATGTCGTTGGTCTTCGAGGCGACCTCGCGGACCATCTGCGCGCCCATATTCTCGAACTTGTCTTCGAGCTCGATCTCCTTGGCGACGGTGACGCCGTCCTTGGTGATGCGCGGGGCGCCGAAGCTCTTGTCGATGACGACGTTGCGGCCCTTCGGGCCCAAGGTCACTTTCACCGCATTGGCCAGCGTCTCGACACCGCGCAGCATGCGGTCGCGAGCATCGCCGGACAATTTCACATCTTTCGCAGCCATATTCTCACTCTCCTGGGGATTGGTCTAAGAGGTGCCTCTTCTTTGTTCGTCATTGCCGGGCTTGACCCGGCAATCCATGCAGCCGCTCGGCACCATGGATGCCCGGGTCAAGCCCGGGCATGACGATCGAAAAATCAGCGCGCCCCTCGCATTTCTCGAAACGAATTAGGCGATCACGCCCATGATGTCGGACTCCTTCATGATGAGGAGCTCTTCACCATCGAGCTTCACTTCGGTGCCGGACCACTTGCCGAACAGCACGCGGTCGCCGGCCTTCACGTCGATCGGGGTCAGCTTGCCGCTCTCGTCGCGCCCGCCGGGACCAACGGCGACGACTTCGCCCTCTTGCGGCTTCTCCTTGGCGGTATCGGGAATGATGATGCCGCCCTTGGACTTCTCCTCGGCGTCGATCCGCTTGACGACCACGCGATCATGCAGCGGCCGGAATTTCAGTTTCGCCATGATTACCCTCTTTGCCGCTCCCGACATCGTACAAGGCGGCTTTGGCGTTGGAAGAAATTGCTTATTTGCCAGTGCCTTAGCACTCACTTATATTGAGTGCCAGCCGGCGTTGCGGAAATAAGGCGTCAGACATGCGGAGTCAAGATAGACGGGCGCATAAACGGCGAGGGTCTGCCCAGTGACGGGCCGTTGGGTGGCGACGGCGCCTGATTAGTCTCCATTCGCCTCTCCTGCTCTAATGCTGCTATTCTCCCGGCGCGGCCGGGGGGCGGCCGAAATCTGAAACGGGGAAATTGGAAATGCGTGCGCTCAGCCTCAAAGAGGCCAATACCATTATTGCCGCAACCTTCGCGGCAGCCAAGAAACACAAGTGCCGTCCGATGAGCGCCATCATTCTCGATGCCGGCGGCCGGGTGAAGGTGTTCCAGAAGCAGGATCACGCCTCGATGCTCCGCTTCGAAGTCTGCTACGGCAAAGCCTATGCTTCGCTGGCGCTGGGACGGCCCTCCAAGCTCGTCCTGCACAAGGCCAATGAGAAGCCGCTGTTCATGCAGTCGATCGAGAATCTTGCCGACTATCCGTTGTTTCTGGAGGGCGGCGGACAGCTGATCCGCGCCAAGGACGGCGAGGTGATCGCCGCGATCGGCGTCACCGGCGACGCCAATGAAATGGACGATATCTGCGCCATTGCCGGCATTCATGCCGCGGGGCTCTGCGCCGACAGCGATTTCTTCGACGATCGCGAGGCGATGCGGGTGCTCAGCATTCACAAATCAGCGCCGCTCGTCGATCCGCGACCGAAGGCCGCTGCCGCCGCGAAAGCTGCTGTTGGTGCGGGGCGGAACGGTTCCACTCGCCGCAACGGCGCGACGGCTAAAACCGAGCCGTAATGATCAAAGAGTGTTTGCGCGGGGTAGTACGGTTTGAAACAAAGTCTAAAGATCGGAGAGCTAGGTTTCGCGCGGGACCGGGGTGCGGTCTTGGCAGGTCTCGTCTTGGTACGTCTCGTCTTCGTACGTCTCTTGGCTCGCTGTTTCTCGGTGTTGCGTAACTTTTTGTTCGAGCATGATCTTTTCGGAAAACCGGTTCCCACTTTTCCGGATCATGCTCTAGGTCAGGTTTTGGGGAGACCCTTCATGAGCGCGTTGTCCGTGCGTTTGGCCCTCGCTGTTGGCGTTTGCGCGCTGGCGCTCTCCGCTTGCACAACAAATCAATCGCAGCCCCCGCAAGCGGCGGTGCCGGGGATGGGACAGCCGGCGATTCCCTCGCAATACCGGCCGGAAGAGGTTGTCGGCCGCTGGGGCTATGGCGCGTTCCACAAGGACGAGGATCTGGCGCGGACCACCGCAGCCGCACGCGGCCAATGCGGCCAGCCGGTCGAGATCACGCGCGGCCCGAACGGCGGCGTGATGATGTATCTCGCCGACAGCGCGCAATTGCAGGAATTGCAGCTCAAGGGTTCGGCCGGCGGCAAGAACTATATCGGTCCGCCCGGCGATGCCGGCGGCCCGCAGGATCGCGAAATCGTCTCGTTCGACGGCCGCTCCATGGTGCTGAAGTGGATGGATCCGGAAGTCGCCGGCCGCTACGGCACCGGCGTCTATGTGCGCTGCGCGCCTGAAGGCGTCGCACGCGCCGGCGGCAAGCCGCGCGCCCCTGCCGTGCCGCCCCCGCCGCGGCCGCAATAGTTATGCTCCTCCCTCCCCCTTGTGGGGAGGGCGGGGTGGGGGTCGCGAAGGGAGTCGCTGTGCGTGAAAGGTTCTCAGCAAGTGTCTTGCTGATGTTCTCGCTTCTCGACCCCCACCCCTAACGCCTCCCCACAAGGGGGAGGGGAAATCAGGTATCAAAAATAGCGTCGATATCGGTCTGCGAGACGTGGCCGCCGTCGTGGTCGAGCCGCGGGCCGTGCAGATATTGCGCGCCATCGCTCGACGGCCGCGCCGACATGTTCTTGATCTCTTCAAGCACACTGGTGATGTGCTCTTCGATGAAATTCAGCGTCGTCATTACTTTGCTGACGCGCTGGCCGATCAGGTCCTGGAAATTGCACGCTTCGAAAATGCGGATGACGAGATCGCGGATGTCTTGCGCCAGATCCTGCTCGATCTTGCCTTTCAGGGCCGCCGAAAGGTTGTTGGCGAGCTGATCGATCTGTTCGGCGGCGGCTAGGATCTTCTGCGTCGCCTGCTCGGTGCCCGACGTCACAGCGAGAAGCTCGTTGGCGATGCGCGTGAGCGGCACGGCCTCGGAGGCGCTGCCGTTGCCGTCACCGGCGAGGCGGTTGGCGATGAGATTGAGCTCGCTGGCGAGGCGCCCCGCCGTCGGGGCCGGAAGGTTCGGAATCGTCGCCGCGGCCGGCGCGGCAAAAGCCGCGCGCAGCGTGTCGAGCGCTTGCATGATTTCGGCGTGGCGTTCCGAGGCGTCGGCGCTCTCGGCGGCAAGCCGTGCGGCGTGAGTCTCTTCGATGCGGAAGACTTTGCGCGGCGCCGCCATGACTTTACCACCCGACACAATCACTCCGCGAAGCTTAGGATTTGCCGGCTTAATACCGCGTTCACGGCGCTGCCGCGGCGATCGCCAAGAACGATTGATTAACCAAACCGTGCCGGCGTTCACCGAAAATCAACTGTAACTTGATGAACAAAGAGCAAATAAATCGCCACCGCAATTTATTAACCTAAAGGTCGAGTTTTGCGCCTGTACTGGTCGCGTGAGAGGTCAGCGCTTTGGCGGTGTGAATCGCCTTCGCGCCATCCGCTCAATGTGTAACTGAGTAACGGGTCCAGCTATGCGGCGTATCTGCATGTCCGCGCTCGCGCTGAGCGCACTGTCCGGCTCGGCCTATGCCGATTCCATTCAGAGTATTTTTTCACCCTACGCGCCGAGCCAGCAGGCTTATCCGGATCAACAGCCGGCGCCGCAGACTGTGCCCGCGCCGGGGCAGGCCATGAACGTCTATGTCCCGCAGCGCGGCCTGTTCACCTCGCAGCAGCCCGCTCGGACCAGCTACGCTCCGCCGCCACCGCCGTCGAACGGCGGCGGATTCTTCGCGGCCTTCTTCGGCCATTCCTGGGGCCAGCCCGCCGCCTATCAGCCGGCGACGCCGGACTATCAGTCACAGCCGGGCGCCCCGCCAAACTATGCGCCGTCCGGTCAGGGCGATATGGCGAATAATCAGGCCGATCCGAAATACGATCGGCAATCGGTCGACTATCGCACCGACCAGCCTGCCGGCACGATCGTGATCGATACGCCGAACAAGTATCTCTATCTGGTCGAAGGTGACGGCCACGCGCTGCGTTACGGCATCGGCGTCGGCCGCCCCGGCTTCACCTGGGCCGGCGTGAAGACGATCACCGCCAAGCGCGAATGGCCGGATTGGCGGCCGCCCGCCGACATGCTGCAGCGGCGGCCCGATCTGCCGCGTTACATGCCCGGCGGCATCGACAATCCGCTCGGCGCGCGCGCCATGTATCTCGGCTCGACGCTCTATCGCATTCACGGCTCCAACGAGCCCTGGACCATCGGCACCAACGTCTCATCGGGCTGCATCCGCATGCGCAACCAGGATGTGGAGGATCTTTACAGTCGCGTGAAGGTCGGGACGAAGGTCGTGGTGATTTAAAAATTCAAAAAATGTAGCCCGGATGGAGCGAAGCGCAATCCGGGTGGGCGGTGCGATCATCTCGGTCGCTCCCGGATTGCGCTTCGCTTCATCCGGGCTACGAACTACGCCAGCACAAACCCGCGCTCGGCGAGCACGCGCAAAAAATCCTGGCTCAGGAAATAGGCGTATTCGCATTCGCGCAGCGTCGTCACCGGATCGAGTCTGATCAGTTCGTCGTCGACCTTGCCGGGATGGCACATGATGAGGCCGCCATCCGGCAGGCCATCGAGAAATTGCGGAAACAATTTCTCGAACACCGCGCCCGGCTTGAACGAATAGGTTCCGGCGAATGCAGGATTGGTACGCACGCCTTGGGCTTGCGCAAGCCGGCCGAAACGGGCGCTCAGCGCATCGAGAATGAAGCCCTTGGGATCGAAGAGGCTTTTGGGCGCGGCCGGCGCACGGCCGCATTGACGAACCCAGGCCTTGGGCGCCGCGATCTTGGTGGCGCGCAGAAGCGTTTCGCCGATCTGCGGAAACACGTGGATGTGCTGGTGGCCGTCGACATAATCCGGCGCGCGCCCGAAAGCTTTTTGGAAGGCGGCGAACTGGCTCAGAATTTCGGCCTCGAGCAGTTCGGGGCTTTGCAGATGCGCCAGCGCACGGCCCGCCATCGCCGCAAGTGGTGGAAAGGCGCCATCGCGCAGCGGCTTGAAGTCTCGCGTCAGTGGTCGAAACGGCCCGGTGAGCGTCACGTGCAGCCCGATGGCCGCGCGCGAGGAGGCGACATCAAGGAGCGCCGCGGCCTCTCTTTGCGAAAAGCTCTGCGTCGACGTCATCACCGACGTGGCGCTGAGGCGTCCGCGCGCGATCAGGTCACGGATCGCCGCGCTGACCGCGGGCGAGATACCGTAATCGTCGGCAACAAGCCAGACGCGCCGCGGTGTCTGTGCGGTCATTCGGCAGCGGTGCGCGTGTTGGCGGCGGTTGGCTCGGCGTCTTGTGGCAAGTCTTGCTGTGACAAGTCTTGTTGTAACAAGTTTTGCTGTGACGAGTCTTGGGCCTGTTTGACGTCGTGCTCGGCGACGAAATAGACCGGCCGGCCTTTGATTTCTTCGAGGATCTTGCCGATATATTCGCCGACCACGCCGATCATGATGAGCTGCACGCCGCCGAGCACCATCACGCCGACGAACAGGGACGGATAGCCGGGCACCTGGGTGCCATAAACCAGCGTTTCGTAGATGATCTGCAGGCCGTACATGAAGGCGACGGCGGCAAGCGCCATGCCCAGCACGGTGGCGAGCCTAAGCGGCGCTACCGAAAACGCCGTGACGCCGTCGATCGACAGTCCGATCAGCCGGCGTACGTTCCAGCTGCTCTTGCCGTCGACGCGCGGCGCCGGTTCGTAGTCGATGCGCATCTGGCGAAAGCCGATCCAGCTGGAAAGGCCTTTGAAGAACCGGTTGCGCTCCGGCATTCGCCGCAGCGCGTTCGCAGCGCGCGGCGACAGCAGGCGGAAGTCGCCGGCGTCTTCCGGAATTTTCGGCCGCGCGCCCCAATTGATCAGCGTGTAAAAGCCCTTCACCAGGACGCGGCGCAGCACCGATTCATTGCTGCGGCTTGCCTTTGCCGTATAGACGACGTCGCAATCCTCATCGAGCCAATGCCCGACCAGCGTCTCGATCATATCCGGCGGATGCTGGCCGTCGCCGTCGATGAACAGCATGGCGCCGCGGCCGGCGTGTTCGAGACCGGCCAGGAGCGCGGCCTCCTTGCCGAAATTGCGCGACAGCGACACGACCTGAAGATCGAGCCCGGTCGCTGGCAAATCGCGGGCGATGGCGAGGGTGCCGTCGCGGCTGCCGTCATCGACATAGATGAGCTCGCAGGTCAGCGCCCGCTGGGCCTTGAGACGCCGCGCCACGTCGATGAGCCGCGCATGCAGGCGTTCAAGCGAGGCCGCTTCGTTGTAAAGCGGCACCACGATTGAAAGGCCAGGGACCGCAATATGGGCCGCCGCGGAACCCGGCGGTTTCCGGTCGCGGCCAAGCGGTGTCGTCCTGGTATCGGCAGCACTCATAGAAATCGCCCAGCTACGCGTCCCTTTGGCGTCAGTCTACAACGGAATCGGCCGCTTCTGTCGTGCGCGGCGCGCCGCAGCCAGGGCCTTTTGCCAACGAAGTAAACCCCGATGGGGGCGGCTGCAACCCGCCAATTGCGGCGCAGACCGGCCAATTGCCGCATCGGGCGGACCTGAGCCGCCACGCCGGCATCGGCAGGGCGTTTCCGCCGAAGTTCGCAGGCTGGCGCGCGCCGCCGGACATGCTATGCGGTCAACCGCGATGGCAGAGGTATCACCCCCCAACTTGTCTGATGGACCCGCGGCGCCACGCCGCCGGGCGTTGTCGCAGAAGGCATTCACCTTTGCGATGATCGGGGTCCTCAATACGGCGGTCGACTATGCCGTCTTTCTTGCGGCACGCCTGGCCTATTTGCACATGCCCTTTGCGCTGGCAGCCTTTTCATCGCTGGCCGGGATTTGCCGCTGCGGTACGCCCGATACGATTCTTTTGATCGCCGCAAATATGATGTCGTGGATCGTCGCGGTCAGCGGCTCTTATGTGCTCAATTCGACGATCACCTTTGCCGCCGAATCCGGGCGTAAATTGCGCTGGCGCGATTATTTTGCCTTCGTCGTCTCCGGCGTCGCCGGGCTGGTCGCCAACACGGCGACCTTGATCGCGGCGGCCCAAGTCCTGCTATTGCCGGTGTGGTTCGCCAAGGCGCTCGCGGTTCTTGCAAGCTTTGTCGTCAATTTCGCGCTGTCGCATTTCGTCGTGTTTCGCGTGCGCGATGAAGGAAGTGGCTCGCGTTGAGCTTGACCGAAAGCCGTCATGCCCGCGCATAGCCGTTCGAAGAACGGCGTCGCTTCGGTCGCCTATGTCGCGGGCATCCCGATTCATGTGGCATGGCTTTGCCATTTGGATCGGGGTGGCCGGGACAAGCCCGGCCATGACAAACTGTGGGTAAGGCTAGTCGGAGAATGCCAACAAGCGCATTGCGTGCGTTCACCACGTGTAGCGCAGCGTGCCGGTGCCGGTGTAGGTCTGCGAGCCCGAACCGAACTCGCCATCGAATTTCGCGACCGCCGTCCAATTCGACGTGATGTGCAGTTCGGCCG
>DATAQN010000208.1:0-3567 GCA_036264635.1 Xanthobacteraceae bacterium
GAAATACGACATCCGCCTGATGGGGCCGAACATCTACGGCTTCTACTATACGCCCGCCAATCTCTGCGCGACCTTCTGCACCGCCTACGACGTCAAGGGCCATGCGGCGCTGTCGTCGCAGTCGGGCGGCATCGGCATGGCCATCATCGGCTTCTCGCGCTCGGCGAAGATGGGCGTCTCCGCCATCGTCGGCCTCGGCAACAAGTCCGATATTGACGAGGACGATCTGCTCGCCTTCTTCGAGCAGGACCCCAACACCAATCTGATCGCGCAGCACTGCGAGGACCTGAAGGACGGCCGTGCCTTTGCCGAAGCCGCCAAACGCGTCTCTAAGAAGAAGCCGGTCGTCGTGCTCAAGGCCGGCCGCACCTCCGCAGGCGCCAAGGCCGCCTCGTCGCATACCGGCGCGCTCGCCGGCAACGACAAGATCTACGAGGATGTGTTGAAACAGTCCGGCGTGATCCGCGCCCGTTCGCTGCGCCAGTTGCTGGAGTTCGCCCGCGGCGTGCCGGTGCTGCCGACGCCGAAGGGCGAGAACGTGCTGATCATCACCGGCGCCGGCGGCTCCGGCGTGCTGCTGTCGGACTCGGTGGTCGACAATGGCCTGTCGCTGATGGCGATGCCGCCGGATCTCGATGCGGCCTTCCGCAAGTTCATTCCGCCGTTCGGCGCGGCCGGCAACCCCGTCGACATCACCGGCGGCGAGCCGCCGATCACCTATGTCAACACGGTAAAGCTCGGCCTGTCGGATGAGCGCATCCACGCGCTGATCCTGGGCTACTGGCACACGATCGTGACGCCGCCGATGGTGTTCGCGCGCAACATGGTCGAGGTGAAAAAGGAGATGGAGGCCAAGGGTTTTGTGAAGCCAATGGTCGCCTCGCTTGCCGGTGATGTCGAGGTCGAGGAAGCCGCCGAATATCTCTACCAGAACGGCATCCCGGCCTACGCCTATTCGACTGAGCTGCCGGTCGAGGTGCTGGGTGCGAAGTACAAGTGGGCGCGCGGCGCAGGATTGCTTTAGAGTCACCTCGCCCGCTTGCGGGGAGAGGTCGGATCGCGAAGCAATCCGGGTGAGGGGGCTCTCCGCGTACTCTCGCCTTTCGAATTTGCCGAGAGAGCCCCTCACCCCAACCCTCTCCCCGTGAAGAACGGGGAGAGGGAGAATAGCGCTCGAAGTTCGAATGGACGGAGGTCGCAATGGAGCGGGCGGTGATCCGGCGCAAGGCCACCGAGCACGACGGCGAGGCGAGGGACGGCGGCGTGCAGTCCGTCGATCGCGCGCTCCATATCATTGAGACGCTCGCCGAGGATGACGAAGGCTATCGCCTCAGCGATCTCGCCGTGCGCACCGGACTTTCCACTTCGACCGCCCATCGCCTGCTGACCACGCTGGAAAAGCGCCGCTTCGTTCAGTTCGACCGCACCGAATCGAAATGGCATGTCGGCGCGCAGAGTTTTGCGGTCGGCGCGACCTTCACCCGCCGCCGCAATTTCGTGGCGCAGGCGATGCCTTATTTGCGCAAGCTGCGCGATCAGACCCGGGAAACCGCCAATCTTGCCGTAGTCGACGACGAATCGATCATCGTGCTCACCCGCATCGAAAGCCGCGAGATCATGCGTTCGCTGACCAAGGTCGGCGGCCGCGTCGCCATGGTAGCATCCGGCGTCGGCAAGGCGGTGTTGGCGACTTATCCGGATGAGGACGTCAGCGCGATCATCCGCCGCCACGGCATGCCGCGGCTGACCGAGAAATCGATCATACGGGCGAGCGATCTGTTCCGCGAGCTCGCGGCGGTGCGCCGACAAGGCTACGCCGTCGATGATGAGGAGGCGCGCATGGGGCTGCGCTGCGTCGCCGCCGTCGTCTTCAACGATTGCAGCGAGCCGCTGGCCGCGATTTCGGTGTCCGGCATGACCAGTCGCGTGACGGGAGAGCGCTTGCCCGAGCTCGGCAAGGCCGTATGCGAAGTTGCACGGGAGCTCACGGTTGCGATCGGCGGCGTGATGCCGCCGATCAAGGTGTGAGCGCTCAGATCGAATCCGTCCGGCAACTCGCGCTAGAGCTTCGAAAGCTGCAAACGACTGCGGTCGCCGACCCAGGTTCTCGCAAGCTCAGCTTCAGCCTTTTGCTCCGCCGCGGTGTCGCCGCGTGCCTTATACAGTTGCGCCAATCCAAAGTACGACCAGCCGTTGGAGGGCGCCCGGTGTAGCGCAAGATCAAATTGCTGCTTCGCTTCGTCATAGCGGCCGGCCTGCACCAGCGCTGCGGCCAGGGACTGCCGTATCGGATAGTACCAGTAAGGCGGCTCCGTGTAGGGCAGCGCATCCTGCAATTCGGCCGCCTGCTTGAAGCTCACGATGGCGTTCTTGCTGTCGCCGTTCGCCTGGGCCACCCGCGCCATGATTAGCGTGCGCGCGATTTGCATCACCTCCGGTGCCGGGACATTCGATTGCTTCAGCAACGTGAAGTCCGCCGTGCGCTCCAGCGTACCTATGGCATCGGCCGCCGCCGTTGCACCGGCGAAGTCATGTTGCGCCGCCAGCGCCACGCCGCGCGCGTAGAGCCACATCGCCTTGACATAGGGGATGGCATCTCCGGGATCGGGCAGGGCCAGAATGGCCTCGGGCGAGCTGAACTGCGCATGCGCGAAATATGGCGCCGCCTTGACGGGCTGCGCTATCGCAATGGCGCGCGCGGCCTCGTCGGGAATGAGCTTGCCCAGCTTCTCCGCGGCGGCAATCACGGTCTCACCGTCGCCGGCCATTTGCGCCGACGCCATCACGAAGTGCACGTTGTGCGGATAATAGCCCATCCGGTAAACGCCCATCGGTGCGTTGGTGTCGGCCAGATATTTCTCATCGACTGCGACCGCGGTCTTGTTGTCTTTCAGCGCGTCCAGATAGCGGCCAACCCGATAGTAGATGTGGCTCGGCATGTGCACGAGATGGCCGGCGCCGGGGATCGCGCCGCGCAGCCGGTCGGCATAGGGCTCGGCCCGGCCAGGCCGGTCCGACGCCTCCACGGCATGGATGTAGAGGTGAATGGCGCCGGCATGGTTTGGGTTGCGGGCCAGCACGCGCTCCAATGTCGGCACGATCGGCACGCTTTGCGGGTTGGGTTCGTGGCCGCCGGGCTGCCAGTAATTCCACGGGCTCAAATCCATCACCGACTTGGCATAAAGCGCAGCGATGTCGTCATCGTCGGGAAACTGCGTCGCGACCTTTGCCATTTCAGCAGCGTAGGCCGCGTCGAACGGCGCGCGGTCGGCCTTCGGATCGCTGCCATAGCGCGCTGCCACGGCGCCAATCAACGCCTGCTCGCGTGGGCTCGCCTTGCCGGCAAGCGCCTTGGCCTTTTGGGCGGCGGCGTAGGCAGGTGCCGCAGCATCTTCCTGCATCGGAAGATTGATGTTCGCACCGAGTACCAGCGCCTCGCCCCAGAAGCACATGGCGCAGTCGGGATCGAGCCTCTCGGCCTTGCGGAACGCGCGTTGCGCCTCGCCATGATTGAACGCGTAGGCCAGGCGCACGCCCTGATCGAAATAAGCCTGGGCGCGCTCGTTC
>DATAQN010000209.1:0-7432 GCA_036264635.1 Xanthobacteraceae bacterium
CTGCTCCGCGGCTTTGCGGATCGATCCACAACGGGCGACTTCGTCGACATAACCAAATATCCGTAAGTGCCTCATCTTGCCCGCCGATTTTTCGAGTGATGCCTTTTCGGCAGCACTCTAGCAAAAAAACAGCGGCAGACCGAAGCACTCGCAAAGGCTAGCGTCTGTTTCCGGGACGTCCGGCCAAGCAAAGCGCGCAGCTAGCACGGGCCTTGCAAGAGAGACGGTCCTGCGGCGCCGCCCCACCGGCTGTTCTGAGAAAACCGCATCATCGTGCGCGCGAAGAAGCGGCGCGCCAACTCACGCCAAGTCCGGGAACTGTCGCCATGCATCTGCGCTTGAAAGATAAGGTCGGATTTATTACCGGCCCCGCAAAAGGGATGGGGGCCGCCATCAGCCGCGCCTTCGCCACGGAGGGCGCCCGCCTTGCTTTGATCGGACGTGATACCGCGGCGATCGAGCCGGTCGCCGCCGATGTGCGCGAGATCGGCGCCGACGCAATCGTCATCGGCTGCGATCTTACCGACCCGAAGCAATGCGACGCCGCAGCGGCCGAAACCAAAGCCGCCTTCGGCCGCATCGACTTTCTCGTGAACGTGGCCGGCGGCTCGGGGCCGGTCGGCAAGACCGGCCTGGAAACGACGCCGGACGAGTTCGACGACATCGTCACGCTCAACATGAACGGCTGTTTCCACAGCATGCGCTCGGTGCTGCCGAGCATGATCGAGCAGCGTTACGGCAAGATCGTCAATGTCGGCGGCACTTTCGGCATGCGCGGGCGCGCCGGCCGCATGGCCTATTCGGCCTCCAAATGGGGGCTGCGCGGCATCACTAAGAGCTTCGCGCTGGAGGTCGGCCCCTACAATATCAACGTCAACTGTGTGGCGCCGGGCATGGTCGATGGCCCACGCTTCCGCGACAAGGTCTGCGCCGACATGGCCCAGCGCCTCGGCATCACGATCGAAGAAGCGGCAAAGCGGCACGCGGCCGAATACGCGCTCAAACGCGTCACCCTCGACGAGGATGTCGCTAATGCCTGCCTGTTCCTGGCGAGCGACGTCTCGCGCCAGATCACCGGCGTGGACCTGCCGGTCGACGGCGGCTGGGCGATGTTGTGAGGGAGCGCATCATGACCAACAGCGCCGATCTCGTGATCAATGGCGGGCAGGTCGTCACGCCGGACTCAGTCTTCCCTGCAAGCGTCGCTATCCGCGAAGGCAAGATCATCAGCGTGGGCAGCGCCGATACAATGCCGCCCGCGGCGGAGACCCTCGATGCCACGGGACTGCATGTTCTACCCGGGGCGATCGACGTGCATGTGCATTTCCGCGATCCGGGTTATCCCCACAAGGAAGACTGGGCGAGCGGCACGGCGGCCGCCGCTTTTGGTGGCGTCACCACAGTGTTCGACATGCCGAACACGATACCGCCAACCGGCACAGCTGAGATTCTCGCCGCCAAGCATACGATCGCGGCCAGCAAAGCGCATGTGGATTTCGGGCTCTACGGCCTGCTCGGCGAGGACACGATCGAGGCCGTGCCGGCGCTCTGCAGCGGCGGCGTCATCGGCTTCAAGTGCTACATGGGCAATACTTTCGGCAAAATTCCGTCGCCTTCGACCGGCGCGATGCTGGAAGCCTTCGAGGTTGTCGCCAAAACAGGCAAACGCATCTCGCTGCATGCCGAAACAAATTCGATCATGGAGCGCCGTGAGACGCGGCTGCGTGCAGCCGGCCGCACCGAGCCGCTCGCGCATCTTGCGTCGCGCCCTGCCGTTGTCGCCATCGAGGCGGTCAGCCGGGCCGCCATCCTTGCCGAATGGACCGGCGCCCGCATTCACATTCTGCACATCTCGTCAGCCGACGAATTGCAGCCTTTGCGCGAAGCGAAAGCGCGCGGCGTCGACATCACCGGCGAGACCTGTCCGCACTATCTGATGCTCTCGACCGAAGATTACGCCAAAGTTGCCGGCGTGATCCGCGTCAACCCGCCGGTGCGGGAGAAGCGCAATCAAGCTCCGTTGTGGCAAGCGCTCGCCGACGGGACGATCGATTTGATCGCCACAGATCACGCGCCGCATACCCCGGAAGAGAAGACCCGCAACGACATTTGGACAGTCGATTGCGGCTTCCCGGGAGTGGAACTGCAGATGCCGCTGATGCTCACGGCCGTCAACGAGGGCCGGTTGAGCATTTGCGACTATGTGCGGCTAAGTGCGGCGAACCCGGCCAAGATATGGGGGCTTTACCCGCACAAGGGCACGATCCAGCCCGGTGCTGACGCCGACGTCGCATTGATCGATCTCGCCCGTGACTGGATCGTCGACGATGCGAAGCTCCGGTCGCTGTCGAAGATCTCACCCTGGCATGGTCGTGCGGTGAAGGGGCTGCCGGTGCACACGCTGGTGCGCGGCAAATTCGTCATGCGCGAGCGTGCGCTGATGCCCGATGCGCGGGGCTGGGGTCGCTCGGTGCACAGCATTCAACAGATGCCGCCGCCGGTCCTGAGTCACGCCGATCAGACCTTGGAGGCGGTCACGCAGGTCGCTCCCACACAAGGACAGGCCGCATGATGCACGCCCGTCTCGCCGAAGCCACCTTGGCGCACCGGACGGCGCGAGAGCCGTTCGTGCAGCTGCAAGAGGTGACCCACACCTATGGGCGGCTGAGCCGGACCGTGACGGCGTTGCAAGAAACGAATCTCAGGATTTACGAGGGCGACTTCGTGGCCCTCGTCGGGCCTTCGGGCTGCGGCAAGTCGACCATCCTCAAGCTGATCACCGGTCTGATCAGCGCGTCCAGCGGCTACGTGCTCGTGGCCGGCCGCGAGATTGGCGCCGAGCCGGTTCGTGTCGGCATGGCGTTCCAAAATCCGACGATGCTGCCGTGGCTCAGCTTGCGCGACAACGTCATGTTGCCACTCAAAATCGTGCCGCCGTTCCGGCAGCAGTACCGGCGCAAGCGCAAGGGCGAATACCGCGACCGCGTCGAGGCTTTGCTGGCACAGGTCGGTCTTGCCGGTTTCAGCGACAAATATCCGTGGCAGCTTTCCGGCGGCATGTTGCAGCGGGCGTCGCTTTGCCGCGCGCTGATCCACGAACCGCAATTGCTGATGCTCGATGAGCCGTTCGGCGCGCTCGACCAGTTCACGCGCGAAGAACTGTGGGGCGTGATGCAGAACCTGTGGCTGTCGCGCAAGCCGACTGTCGTTCTAGTGACGCACGATCTGAAGGAAGCCGCCTATCTCGCCAACCGCATCTGCGTCATGCAGGCACGGCCGGGCCGCATCATCGACGACAACGAAGTGCCGTTTGCGCGCCCGCGCAGCGTTGCAATGACCTACGAGCCCAATTTCGTCGCGCTGACCCAGCGGTTGCGCGAATTGATCGTGGCGGCGAGTCCGGCCCAGGAGGCGACGTCATGAAAAACCAGCTGCGGCGCCGCGCCTATTCGATCGCACTCATTGTCGGCTTCTTCCTGTTCTGGGAATTCGCCTGCGTCGCCTTCGGCATCAAGGACATCGTGCTGCCGCGGCCTTCCCAAATCGTCATTACTCTGATTGATCGCCTTCCGGCGATCTGGCCGCATGCGGTCCAGACGCTCTACACGACCATGGTCGGCTTCGCGCTCGGAATCTTTTTCGGCGTGCTGATCGGCGTCGTCATCGGCTCTTCTGGGCTCGCCTACGACACCGCGTATCCGCTGTTGGTCGGCTTCTCCAGCATTCCGAAGGTCGCCGTGGTGCCGATCTTCGTGCTGTGGTTCGGCGCCGGCACGGTGCCTGCGGTGCTCACGGCGATGATCCTTTGCATCTTCCCGATCGTGGTCAATGTCGCGACCGGGCTTGCCACCACCGAGCCGGAGCTCGAAGACGTCATGCGCGCGCTGAAGGCGAGCAAGCTCGACATCCTGGTGAATGTCGGCCTTCCGCGTGCGATGCCGTATTTCTTTGCCTCGCTGAAAGTCGCCATCACACAGGCGTTCGTCGGCACCGTTATTGCCGAGACCGTGGCGTCCAACCGCGGCATCGGCAATTTGATGATGATTGCCAGTTCCAACTTCGACGTGCCGCTGGTCTTTGCCGGCCTGCTCATTCTCGCGGCGCTCGGCGTCGCGCTCTACCTCATCTTCTCTTTCATCGAGTCGCGGGTCACCGGGTGGACCCGGCGCACGGATGAATTTGCTGTCGGCTGATCAAACAGGAGTTGCCAAGGAGTCGCCATGTCGTTGAAATCCATACTCGCTGCCGCTTTCGCTGCGGCGGTTCTTGTCGCTGGCAGCGCCAATGCGCAGGAAAAAACCAAGATCCGTTTCACGCTGGACTGGAAGTACCAGGGCATTCACGCATTTGTCTTCTGGGCCAAGGAAAAGGGCTACTTCGACGCCGAAGGTCTCGATGTCACCATCGACCAGGGCACCGGCTCCGCTGCCACGGTGACTCGGATCGCATCGGGCACCTACGACGCCGGCTTCGGCGATGTGAACGCCATCATCCAGCTTGCCGGCGCCAAGCCGGGCGAGCAGCCGAAAATGGTCTACATGATCTATAACAAGGCGCCGTTCGCGCTGATCACCAAGGCTTCGAGCCCGATTAAAACCGTCAAGGACGTTTCCGGACACAAGCTTGGTACGCCCGCGGGCGGCGCTGCCGGTCAGCTTTTCCCCGCGCTCGCGAAGGCCAACGGCATCGATCCGGCCGCCGTGCCGGTCGTCAACATGGCGCCGAATCTGCAGGAGCAGATGCTCCTGACCGATCAGGTCGATTTCTCGGCCGTGTTCACGGTGACAAGCTATATCAATCTGATGGGCATGAAGGTGGACCCGGATAAGGATATCCGCTGGCTGTTCTACTCCGATCTCGGTCTCGACCTCTATTCGAACGGCATCATGGTCTCGCAAAAGCTCCTGCAGGAAAATCCCAAAGCGGTGACCGGCCTGGTCAAGGCGCTCAATCGGGCGCTCATTGAAACCGCCCAGCAGCCCGATGCGGCTATCGCGATGATGATGCAGGTCGAGCCGCTCATGAATGCCGACCTTGAAAAGAAGCGTCTGCTCTACGCCGTCAAGACGCATTTCGTGTCGCCGGAGACCGACGAAATCGGTATTGGCGCGATCAAGCCGGAGCGCATGAGCAAGGCGATCAGCACCCTGGTCGAGACCTACAAGCTGCCGAACACGCCGACCGTCGCCGATGTGTTTGATAGCTCGTTCCTGCCGCCAAAATCAGAACGCCAGCTCAAGCTCGCAATGTGAGCATCGGCGTCGATGTTAGAGCAAACCGAATCGACACGGCGTCTCACCGCGTCATGGCTCCTGCCGGGAGCAAACGAGCCGGCCCGCGCCAACCAGCAGATCGAAATCGGCAACGGCCGCATCGCCGCGGTCGGGCCGGATGCCGGGCCAAACCAAGGCGCGGCATCCGGATCGCTCATTCTCCCGGCGCTAGCCAATGCGCATGATCATGCCCGCGTGGTTCGCTTAAGCCAGATCGGCAGCCACGACGTGCCGCTCGAGGCGTGGCTTCCTTATCTCTCGCTCATACCCGCTGTCGATCCTTGGCTGGCCTCCGCCGTCGCCTTTGGCCGGACCGCACGTGGCGGCGTCGGCGCAGTGATGGCGCATTACACGCGCGTGCAAGGTCTTACGGATTTTCCGACCGAAGCACGGGCCGTTGCCAAGGCTGCGCGCGATGTCGGTATCAATGTGGCGCTCGCCGTGCACTGCCGCGACATGAACCCGCTGGTTTATGCCGGGCATGATGATTTGCTGGCGCAATTGCCGGCCGACGCCTGCGCCTGCGTGACGCGCCGTTTTCTAAAACCACCGCTGCCCGCGGCCGAGCAAGTCGCCATGGTCGAAGCGGTGGCGCGCGATGTCGAAGGTGAGGGCGTCACGGTTCAATATGGCCCGGCGGGCGTGCAGTGGTGTACGGACGAAATGCTTCGTCGCATTGGCGAAGCGTCTGCCGAGAGCGGCCGCCGCGTACACATGCACCTTCTGGAAACCCGGTATCAGCGCATCTGGGCCGACAAGACATTCCCGCAAGGCGTCGTGCGCTATCTCGACGACATCGGGCTCGTCAACGAGCGCGTCTCGTTTGCGCATTGCGCTCATTTACGTCCCGATGAAATGGAGCTGATCGCCGCGCGCGGCGCGACGATCGTGATCAATACCAGCTCGAATTTCATCGTCAGTTCCGGACTGGCCCCCGTCGGCGAAATGCTGGCGCGCGGCTGCCGTATCGCGATGGGGCTGGACGGACTGGCATTCGATGAGGACGAAGACGCGCTGCGCGAGATGCGGCTCGCTTATGCCGTGCATAAGGCACAAGGCTTCGACATCCGTGTGCCGCGGGCCGAATTGTTGCGCTTTGCATTCGAACACGGCCGCTTCGCGGTTGTCGGTAGCGCTGATGGCGGTCGAATTGCACCGGGCGCGCCGGCTGATCTTCTCCTGCTCGATTGGGATGCCCTGTCGGCCGAACTCATCGAGCCGGATGTGCCGCCTTCGCATCTGTTGTTGGCGAAAGCTACGCGCGAACACGTGAAAGGCCTTTTCGTCAGCGGCCGGGAGGTGGTTCGCGACGGCGCCTTAATCACCGTCGATCTGCCTGCGCTTGAAGCTGAACTCCTGGCCGCATTACGGCGAGCTGCACCGACCACCGCCGACATTCGCGCGGCCATGCCGAAACTGTCAGCGGCCCTGGAGGCCCACTACAGGGGCGTTTTTTACTGTGGGTGACGAACGCTGGGGAGACAGCCCGGTTGCCCAGAAAGTAGGCGGGGGCGCTGCTCAAAAAATAATCTCCAAGCCCAAGAAAGCCCGCGAGTCATAGAAAACTAGCGCAGCGACTGTGCTGCAAACTTGGCACATGCCTTGCGATGTTGTTGCCGGCGCGTCGCGCGCGGACGCCTGCCCAACACACAGTGAGGATCTCTCATGTCCAAGTCCAGGGAAGTTGCAAACAAAACTATTCCGACGGGCAAAACTATTCCGATGGGAATGATTTCGCGGCGCCGCCTTCTCGCTGGTGCCAGCGCATTTGCGCTTGGCGCGCCTCTTGGTCTTCCCGTGACGGTGCCGGCGCACGCCGACGACACGATCAAAGTCGGCATTCTGCATTCGCTTTCCGGCACCATGGCTATCAGCGAGACCACGCTGAAAGACGTGATGCTGATGCTGATCGATCAGCAGAACAAGAAGGGCGGGCTGCTCGGCAAGAAGCTCGAGCCGGTCGTGGTCGATCCGGCCTCGAACTGGCCGCTATTTGCCGAAAAGGCCCGCGAGCTGGTCAGCAAGGATAAAGTCTCCGCGGTGTTCGGCTGTTGGACCTCGGTGTCGCGCAAATCGGTGCTGCCGGTATTCAAGGAGCTCAACAGCATCCTGTTCTATCCGGTGCAGTTCGAAGGCGAGGAGGGCGAGCGCAACGTGTT
>DATAQN010000222.1:0-8060 GCA_036264635.1 Xanthobacteraceae bacterium
CGTCTCTTTCTCCAATCGTTGCGCGAGATCGGCCAATTGCTTGACTTCGTGGCGATAGACCGCCTCGAACAGCGCCTGACGCGTGGGGAAATGGCGGTAAAGGGTGCCGATGCCGACGCCGGCGCTTTGCGCGACAGTTTCAAGGCTCGCGTCCGCGCCGCCGGCACTGAATACCTTCCGCGCAGCCTCGAGCACCCGCTCGCGGTTGCGGACGGCGTCGACGCGTGGCTTTCGTGACTTTTTCTTGTCGGAAATTTTTTTGTCCAATGGTTTTAGCCCAATGTTTTTTTGTTCAATCGCTTGGCTGTCGGCAAAATCCACCTTTTGCCACCTCTTGCCTACCCCTTGAAAAGCGGAGGCAGCCTCCGTATCTGCCGAGGCGGCAATGCCGACACATAGCATTTTGGTGCCATGGCCACACGCCGGGGAGGGGTGCCTCTCGGCGCAAAGCTTGTTGTCTGCCGCTGAATTCCGTCGGCGGCGGCGCCTCACCATCGCTCTTGTGGAGCATTGCATGGGCTTTTCCACCACTCTCACCATCAACGGTGTCACCAAAACCATCGCGCTCGACGATCCGCGCGTCACGCTGCTCGACCTGCTGCGTGAACGGCTGGATCTGACAGGAACCAAGAAGGGCTGCGACCGCGGCCAGTGCGGCGCCTGCACCGTCATTGTCGATGGACGGCGCATCAATTCCTGCCTGGCGCTCGCGGTCAGTCTCGACGGCGCCGATGTCCTGACCATCGAAGGCGTAGCGCAGGGCGACCGCCTTCATCCGGTGCAGGAGGCCTTCATCGCATGTGACGGTTTGCAATGCGGATTTTGCACGCCGGGCCAGATCATGAGCGCCATCGGCCTGATCGAGGAGGGCTTGGCCGGAGACGATCCGGAGCGCGTGCGTGAGGCCATGAGCGGCAATCTCTGCCGCTGCGGCGCCTATCAGGGCATTACCGAAGCGGTGCTGAAGGCACAAAAGGCGCTCGATGCGGCGAGCCGCAAGGAGGTCGCATGAGAAGCTTCGATTATGTGCGGCCGGCGACATTGCGCGAAGCTGTCGCCGCTGCTGCGGAGCCCGGTGCCGCTTATCTCGCGGCTGGCACCAATCTTCTCGACCTGATGAAGGGAAATATCAGCCAGCCCAAGCGGCTGGTTGATATCACGCATCTTTCAGGCCTCGATCGTATCGAGGATCTTGCCGATGGCAGCGTGCGGATCGGCGCGCTCGTGCGCAATGCCGACCTCGCCAATGATGCCAATTTCGCCCGGCGCTTTCCGGCGGTCGCCGAGGCGCTGCTGTCCGGCGCGTCCGGGCAGCTGCGCAATGCGGCGACGGTCGGCGGCAATCTCTTGCAGCGCACGCGCTGCGCTTATTTCTACGATACGGCCAGTGCCTGCAACAAACGCAGCCCGGGTGCCGGCTGCGCCGCGCGCAGCGGCGAGAACAGACATCACGCCATAGTGGGATGGAGCGAGAGCTGCATCGCGACGCATCCGTCCGATTTCTGCGTTCCTCTTGTCGCGCTCGACGCCATCGTCGAGATCGAGGGCACGGCGGGGCGGCGAGAAATCCCGCTTGACGCCTTTCATCGGCTGCCCGGCGAAACACCGGATCGCGAGAGCGAGCTTAAGCCGGGCGAGATGATCGTCGCCTTGCGGCTTCCCGCCGAAGCTGGACAATTCGCAAGCCATGCTCGTTATCTGAAAGTCCGCGATCGCACCTCTTATGCCTTTGCGGTCGTCTCCTCGGCGGCCGCTTTGCGCATCGAGGCGGGGCTGATCATAGAAGCACGCGTCGCGCTCGGCGGTGTCGCATTGAAGCCGTGGCGGGCGCGCGCGGCCGAGAATGTCTTGCTCGGCGTGCGCGCCGACGCCGCGCTGTTTCGGCGCGCTGCCGAGGCAGCGCTCGCGCAGGCCAGGCCCTCGGGCGACAACGCCTACAAGATCGAGCTTGCTCAGCGCGTCGTCACGCGTGCGCTTGCGCTCGCTGCCGCCGGCACGCCGGAACGAATGCCGGCGCTGCCTGCTTCGCCTTTTGCCGCTGTCTCCTGAATTCTCACTGGAGCTCTCACTCATGGCTGAGATCACGCTCACACAAACGCCCGCTCACGTCCGCCACGGCTCCAATATCGGCCAGCCGCTCACCCGCCGCGACGGCGTGCTCAAAGTGACGGGCGCCGCCAGATATGCCGCCGACAACCATCCGCCGGGCATGCTTTATGCCGTGCTCGCGGTGTCGAGCATCGCGCGCGGCCGCGTCGCCGCTCTCGATGTCGCAGTCGCAAAGGCGCATCCCGGCGTGGTCGAAGTGATCACGCCGGCGAACCGGCCGGCGCTGGCACGCGACCCGGATGAAAAGACCAATCCGTTCGTATTCCGGCTCGATCTGTTGCAGAACGACCGGGTTCGCTATGCCGGCCAGCCGATCGCGGTCGTCATCGCAGAAACGCTCGAAGCCGCGACCGAAGGCGCAACCCTGCTTGCGCCGCGCTACGAGGTCGAGCCGGCGCGGATCGGCCTCGATGCGACGGAGAGTTTCCCGGCGCCGTTCGTCGGGCCCGGCTTTCCGGCGCAAGCGCAACGCGGTGACGTCGAAGCGGGACTTTCGGTGGCAGTCAAAAAGATCACCGAGACCTACGAGACCGCGGCGCAATATCACAGTCCGATGGAGCCACATGCGATCGTCGTCGCGTGGGACGGCGATACGCTCTCGATCGACACGCCGAGCCAGGGCATGGTGATGGCGCAAGGGCGTCTTGCCGAATTGCTCGGTATAGCGCCGGACAAGATTCACATCCGCAGTCCATTCCTCGGGGGCGGCTTCGGCAGCAAGGGCCTGCTCTCCGGGCCGCAGGTTCTCGGCGTGATCGCCGCCCGTGCTGTGGGCCGGCCGGTCAAGCTCGTGCTGCGGCGCGAGCAGATGTTCGGTCCCGTAGGCCATCGCGGGCCGACGCGGCAGACCTTGCGTCTCGGCACTGACAATGACGGCAAGCTCGTTGCGCTCCATCATCACACCAAGACGATGTCGAGCACGTTCGACGACTTCCTGGAGCCGGCGTCCAATGTTTCCCACACGCTGTATGCCAGCGCTGCCGTCGCCACCTCGCATGAAGGCGTCCGCAACGACATCGGCACGCCATTATTCATGCGCGCACCCGGCATGGCGCCAGGCTCGATCGCACTCGAAGCGGCCATCGACGAAATGGCGCTAGCCTGCAACATGGATCCGCTGGCGTTTCGGCTGAAAAACTATGCCGAGGTCGAGCCGATCTCCGGCAAGCCGTTTTCGTCAAAGGCGCTGCGCGAATGCTACCGGCAGGGCGCCGAGCGCTTCGGCTGGGATCGGCGTCCGCTGGCGCCGCGCCAGCTGCGCGATGCGGACGGACTGCTTGTCGGCTGGGGCATGGGCACAGCAACATTTCCCGCCCACATGTTCGCGGCTCAGGCCAAAGCGGTGCTGCGCCGCGACGGCTCCGGCATCATGGAAATCGGCGCGCACGATATGGGGCAGGGTGCCTTGACAGCGCTCGCGCAAATCGCCGCCGACGGGCTCGGGCTTGACATCGAGCAGCTCGAATTCCGTTCCGGCACATCCGATTTGCCCGATGGCGGCATCGCCGGCGGCTCGTCGCACACAGCGACCGCGGGCATGGCCATCCATAATGCCGGCGCCGACGTGATCGCACGGCTCGCCGATCTCGCAACCAAAGACCGAAGCTCGCCGCTTTACGGCGCCGGCAATGCCGGCGTGATCGCCAGCGGCGGCCGCCTCACGCGCCGTGACGATCAAAGCCGCAGCGAAAGCTATGCCGATATTCTCGGCCGCGCCGGGGTCGCGCAGATCGAAGGCCGTGGCACCGGGGGGAATCCGAACCCCTTCGATCCGCACGGCCAATCGGAATATGCCATGCATGCGCACGGCGCGGTGTTCGCCGAGGTCAAGGTCGATCCGGAACTCGGGCAAATGCGCGTCACCCGCCTGGTCGGCGCCTTCGCCGCCGGCCGCATCATCAATCCGCGCATGGTGCAGAGCCAGTACTATGGCGGCATGATCTGGGGCCTGTCGTTCGCGCTGCACGAACAGGCGATCATGGATCCGCAGTCCGGCCGGCCGATGAATGCCAACTTCGCCGAGTATCGCATTCCCGTGAATGCCGACGTGCCGGCGATGGATGCGATTCTGGTCGAGGAGCACGATCCGCACGTCAACGGACTCGGCATCAAGGGGGTCGGTGAGATCAGCATCACCGGCACGGCAGGCGCGATCGTGAATGCGGTTTGGCACGCGACAGGAATTCGGGTGCGCGAATTTCCGATCACGCTCGACCGCCTGCTCGAGCTTGAATGAGGATCGGGCAGCTTTTTGAGGGCAGCCGCTCTCTGCTATCATCCGGCCGGGGATGAAGCGAGACATTGCATGAGCGGCTCGCCGGCAAAGCTCATGATGCGGTCAATCTGTCTTGCCTCGGTTGCCGTCATCGGCCTCGCCGTGGCAGGCGAAGCGCGCGCCCAAAACTGCGCGAAGATGTCAGGACCGGCGCGCACCGATTGCTTCATCGGCCGTGCGCGCATTGGCGGGGCGCAATCCGATATCGCGGCCGGCGAGGCGCGGGTGCGGACAAGCGCGGAGCGCTTGCGTGCCGTCACCGGCGGAAGCTTCGAGCCGAGACGGCTGAAAGTAAAATCGAAGCACAGAGCCGGCCGGCGCTACTAACGGCGCGATGGCTTGGCAGATCGTGCCGCGGCATGCCACCCTCTCCGGCAATAAAGCCAAATTCAGGGGAGGAAGGCATGGGATCACTTACCCGATTTGCTGCCATTCTTGCCGGCATGGCTGCCGCGCTGTGCGGCGCCGCGGCGCGTGCGCAAAATGCCGATCAGCTTTACGAAAAGGCGAAGGAGGAAAGGACCCTGGTGCTCTATAGCGGCGGGCCGGCCGAACCTTACGAGCGCATGGCGAAGGAATTCGGCGCGCGTTATCCCGGCATCGCGGTGTTTGTCACCGGCGGGTTCTCCAATGTGCTTGACCGCAAGATCGATGAACAGCTTGCGGCGCACAAGCTCGAAGTCGATATGGCCTTTTTCCAGACCGTGCAGGATTTCGTCGCGTGGAAGAAGCAAGGCGTGCTCGCGCCGTTCAAGCCCGATGGCTATGACAAGATCGACCCGCGCTTTCGCGACGCGGACGGCGCCTTCACGCCGACGAGCGTCGTGCTCCTGACCTATGCCTACAACACCAAGCTGGTGGCGCCGGCCGACGTGCCGAAATCGGCGCTGGATTTCCTGAAACCCCAATTCGCCGGAAAGCTGGTGACGGCCTATCCCGCCGATGATGACGCCACGCTCTATGTTTTCGATACGATCATCAAGCAATACGGTTCCGACTATATGGAAAAGTACATGGCGCAGAAACCCAACTTCATTCAGGGCCATCTCGCCGTGCTGCGCAGCGTCGCCGACGGCAACAATGTCGCGACCTTCGACTCGACGAGCTCGACAACCGGTGCGCTCAAGAAGATGGAGCGGCCGATCGAATTCGCATTCCCCGAGCGCGATCAAATGCCGACCTTTTTCATCACCGCAGGCATTTTCAAAGATGCGCCGCACCTGAACGCTGCAAAGCTTTTCCTCGATTGGTACATGGCGAAGGAGCAGCAGAGCCGGCTCGGCACTTATTCGGCGCGCACCGATGTCGACCCGCCGGCCGGGCTCAAGCCGCTCTCGGCTTACAATATCGCGGCGGGTTATCTGCAATTCGTCAGCGACACGGAACGGCTCGCTGCGTTGCGGCAGAAGATGGAAGGCTTCACTGGCCCGGTCGTCAACAAAGGCGGCGTTCGTTGATCAGATGCGGCGCAGCCCCGCGGCGCCGGATTTCGCGATGTCGCGCGCGAGCTGCATCACTGTCCGGCAGGCGAGTGTCAGGTTGACATGGCGTGACATGGCGAGCGCGATGTGGCGCGTGACGACCGGCTTGACCAGCTTGGACGATTGCAGGCCGCGACCTTTCGCAGCCGCGGCGATCGCGTAAGGACCCAGCAACGCATAGATGCCGCCTTCGGCGACGACTTGCTTCTGCAAGCTCAGCGAATCCGCCTCCAAGATCACATTCAGCGAAATGCTGTGCTCGGCGGCGATCTGCTCGAGGTGATTGCGCCAGCTGCTCGGGCGGCAGAAATGCACGAGCGGCAGATTGTGCAGTGCCGAGAAGCGGACGGTCGGGCGCGATGTCAGCGGATCGCCGGCGGCGCTCACAAGATAGGTCGCGGTCTCGACCAGATAAGTGTCGCCGTTCTTCGGTGCCGGGCTTGTTCGATAGAGAATGGCGAGATCGACGCTGCCGTCCTCGAGCCATGTCTCGATCTGCGCGCCTTGGCCTTCGCGGACCGCGAGCTGAATGAGCGGATATTGCTGCTTCAGCCGTTTGTGCAGCGTGCTCATCAGCGGATGCGCCGTCGATGGCAGGGCGCCGATGCGTACCTTGCCGATCGGCGTGCCGGCCGAAGTACGCACCTCGTTGGCAAGCTGATCGCTGCTTGCAAGCCACGCCCGCACCTTGGGCGCGATGCGCTGCCCAAGCTCGGTCAGCACAACACCGCGGCCGGTGCGCTGGAACAATCGCCCGCCGCAGTCCTGCTCGAGTTCGCTGATCTGGCGGCTGATATGCGGCTGGCTGGTGCCATAGGCGAGCGCGACTTTGCTGAGGCTGCCGAGTTCGGCAGCGTCGACGAACAGCTTCCACGCGGCGTAGTCCATGGCCGGCTCCAGATATATCCAGATTGTTATATCTGAAATATGTGATCTGAGTCTTCAGGCATGAGCGGCCGCTCGCTAGCTTCCTCCGCAGGCGATCGGGTACGGCGCATTCCAAGGCGTTGTGGACGATCCAGCCAATATGCAATCCAACGGAGGAAACCCATGGAAGCCCTTGATTTGAGAGGTCTTGTCCCGGCGCCGGTGACGCCATTTATGCGTGACGGCGAAGTCGACCACGCCGCCATCCAGCGGCTCGGCTCCTGGCTCGGCGGCTTCGCCGGTGTCAAAGGCCTGGTCGTGCTCGGCCATGCCGGAGAAGGGACTTTCCTTTCGCCCGACGAGCAGCGCGGCGTGATCGAAAGCTTCGTCAAATCCACCGAGGGCCGGGTTCCGGTCATTGCCGGCATCACGCTTGAAGGCACCAAAGTTGCGGCTGAGGAGGCCAAGCGCGCGGTGAAGGCCGGCGCCAAAGCCGGGCTTGTTTATCCGTCGCATGGCTGGCTGCGCTTCGGCTATCAGAAAGGCGCGCCGCAGGACCGGTACCGCACGATCTATGAGGAGAGCGGCCTGCCGCTGATCCTGTTTCAATATCCCGACAATACCAAAGCGACCTACAATCTCGACACCCAGCTCGAAATTTCGGCGCAGCCGGGCGTGTTCGCGATGAAGAACGGCGTGCGCAATATGCGCCGCTGGGACACCGAAATTCCGGTCGTGCGCCGCGAGCGTCCCGATCTGCAAATCCTCACCTGCCATGACGAATATCTGCTGCACACGATGTTCGATGTCGACGGCGCGCTGGTCGGCTATGGCGGACTCACGCCCGAGCCGCTCATCGAGATGATCGCAGCCGGCAAGGCCAAGGATTATGCCAGGGCGCGCGCCATCCATGATCGTTTGCTCGCGGTGACGCGCACTGTCTATCACCGCGGCTCGCATATGGAGGGCACGGTCGCCCTCAAGCATGGTTTGGTCGCGCGCGGCATTCTCGAACACGCGACGGTTCGCTCGCCATTGCTGCCGCTCGAGCCCGGCGCAGAGGTCGAGATCGTCAACGCACTGCGCTCCGCCGGTCTCTTGGCGAATGCGGGTACGCGCGACGCGCGCGCTGCATAGCAGGCACGCGATCCTGCGACACTACGGCGGAGCGCACTTGCGCTCCGCCACTCTAGGTCGTCGACTCATTAAATCGCATCCAAATTCTAGCTGATGCGAGTTTGATGGAAGCGAGGTAGTTGTCGTCGCGCTTGTCGTATCGGGTTGCGATGGCGCGAAAATGCTTGAGTTTATTGAAGAAGCGCTCGACG
>DATAQN010000240.1:0-2559 GCA_036264635.1 Xanthobacteraceae bacterium
CACAGGCCAGCGTCGAGGCGCTGCCGCCGGTCACGGTGCAGGCTCCCGCGTTATCGGCAAAGCCGCGCCAATCGCCGAAGCGAATCGCGCGCAGGCGCACGCCGTCCGATAAGCGCACGGCCGCGGCCAAGCCCGCGCCGGTGCCGGTTACAGCCGGAGGAAGCGGCGCGCCGACCGCAGGCTCCGGCCCGTCCACCGCGCCCGCCATGGCCAGCCAGACCAGCGTCACCGGCGAAGAGCTGAACGCGCGACCGGTGACGCGCCCCGGCGAACTACTGGAGGCAACGCCGGGCCTGATCGTCACCCAGCATTCCGGCGAAGGCAAAGCCAACCAGTATTTTTTGCGCGGCTATAATCTCGACCACGGCACCGACATGGCGATCTGGGTCGACGACGTGCCGATCAACATGCGCACCCACGCCCACGGCCAGGGCTATGCGGATTTGAACTGGCTGATGCCGGAGACGGTCAATTCGCTCGACATCCGCAAAGGCCCCTACTTCGCCGACGAAGGCGACTTCTCCTCCGCCGGCAATCTGCACATCGGCCTGATCGACAGCGTGCCGAAGGCGGTCGCGGAGCTCACGGCCGGCAGCTTCGGCTATCGCCGCATCTTCGGCATGGATTCGGCCAAGGCCGGCGACGGCACGGTGCTGGTCGCAGGCGAAGCCGGCACCTATGACGGGCCCTGGGTCAACCCGGACGACATGCGCAAGCTCAACGGCATGGTGCGCTACAGCCAGGGCACTGCGCTCGACGGCCTCTCCATCACTGGCATGGCCTATTCCAACAAATGGAATTCGACCGACCAGATTCCGGCGCGCGCGATTCCGCAGATCGGACTCTATGGTTCGGAGGATCCAAGCGACGGCGGCAACACCAACCGCTTTGCGCTATCGGGACGCGTGTCCGGCACCGACGACGCCGGATCGTGGAAGGTCAATGCCTTCGCGGTCAAAAGCCAGCTCGATCTCTTCAACAACTTCACCTATTTCCTGAGTGATCCCGTGCTCGGCGACCAGTTCCACCAGCACGACGACCGCGTCATGGCCGGCGGCAACGCCTCGCGCACGCTGAATGGCTCGTTCGGGGGCCTGCCGATGCAGACGACGTTTGGCGTGCAGACGCGCTACGACGATATTGCCCTTGCACTGAGCGACACCGTTCAGCGCAGCTTTCTCTCCACCGTCCGCAACGACAAGGTCGGCGAAGGTAGCGTCGGCATCTACGCCCAGAACACCCTGGGCTGGACCGATTGGCTGCGGACCACGCTGGGCTGGCGCGCCGATTATTACGAGGCGCACGTCAACTCGATCTTTGATGCCGCCAACTCGGGTGCCGTCAGTGCCAGCATCGGCAGTCCGAAATTCACGGCCACGATCGGCCCCTTCAACAAGACCGAGTTCTTTGTCGGCGCCGGTTACGGCATGCACTCCAACGATGCGCGCGGCGCTACGATTACCGAGGACCCGACCGATCCCACCACCAAACTCTCCGCCTCGCCGCTGCTCGTGCGCACCAAAGGCGCCGAGACCGGCGTACGCACCAAAATCATCCCCGGGCTCGACTCCTCGCTCAGCGTCTTCATGCTCGACCAGGATTCGGAGATCGTCTTCAACGGCGATGCCGGCGACACATCCGCGAGCCGGCCGAGCCAACGTTACGGCCTGGAATGGACCAACCGCTATCGCCCGGCGTCCTGGATCGATGTCGACGCCGACTTCGCCTATTCGCACGCGCGCTTCACGGGTTTCGACAGCGATCAGGCAGCGATCTATCAGTCACTTGCCGGATTCCCGCAGGCGCAGATCGGCAATGCGCCGGGCAACTACATTCCGAATGCACCGGCGATGGTGGCCTCCGCCGGCATCACGCTCGGCGAGAAGACCGGTCCGTTCGGCACGCTGCGCTGGCGCTATCTCGGCGCGAGCCCGCTGACCGAGGACAACGCGTTTCGTTCGCCCGCGACCAGCATCTTCAACGGCCGCGTCGGCTATCGCGCAGACAATGGCTGGCGCATCCAGCTCGACGTGCTGAATTTGCTCAACACCAAAGCCAACCAGATCACTTATGCTTACGGGTCGCTGATCAGGACTGACAGCCTTTTCAATCTCTGCTTTCCGGTGCAGACCGCGCCCGCCGCCGTCTGCCGGAACGGGGTGATGGATTACGTGCTGCATCCGATCGAGCCCTTGACCATCCGGATCACGCTCGCCGGCGCATTCTGAATTCAAACCTACCTTCCGGCGGCCCGATATGATGGAACCAGAACGGCAGCAGCACGAGATCGCGTGAGCTGTCCACAGCCGTCGCATATCGTTCGCATTCTTGTAACCTGGGGCGCTCAGATTGCCCGTGTGTCAAACGATGCGGGCCCGCTTCGGCGCGGCACGCCGCGCATTATTGCAATTTCACATCAGGAAACGACCATGATTGCCAAAGGATCACGCCCGCTGGACGGGCGTCCGCTGTTCACGTCCAGTCTTGCGCTTACATTGCTCGCCTCCTCGGCGCTTGTCAGCACGCTCGCTCGCGCCGATGACGACGACGTTCATTTCC